>NZ_JBNJSO010000003.1:0-466564 GCF_050113815.1 Pantoea sp. FN0307
CTGCCGCCAGCGTTCAATCTGAGCCATGATCAAACTCTTCAATTTAAAAGTCTGATGCTCAAAGAAAAACGTCGTAATGAATTACGTGTTCACTCTGAGACTTGATACTGCAATAGTTTTTGCGATATCCCGTCCGTGAGTGCCCACACAGATTGTCTGATAAATTGTTAAAGAGCGGTGCGACCGGTACCTGATACCGTTGTCGCGAGGTGGCGTATATTACGCTTTCCTCTTTCAGAGTCAACTTCTTTTTCAGAAGTTTTTCTCCGGCGATTCATCTTGCTGAATCGCCTGACTCGACGCTGCGTAAGCCGCTGTGCCGTGTCAGTGGAGGCGCATTATAGGGAGTTCTCTGAAGCTCGCAAGTGCTAATTTAAAAAAAAATAGCCAAGCGTTTCTTTTTTCGCCAATAGCCTGAATAAACACCGCTAATTGTATATCTCGCAACCAGAACTCCGCGTTGTTTTGCCCGTTTTTGGCGAAGTGCCCGGCTTCGGCTGATGCTATTCTCTATTTCTCTGCCGATTTTGTTGTTGGCCACCTAAACAATAAAGAAGAAGGATGCTTAATGATCAAATCTGCGCGCAGTATGGCCGGGCTTCCCTGGATTGCTGCGATGGCTTTTTTCATGCAGTCACTGGACGCAACAATATTGAATACCGCTCTCCCGGCTATCGCCAACAGTCTCCAGCGTTCTCCACTTGCTATGCAGTCTGCGGTTATCAGCTATACCCTGACGGTGGCGATGTTGATTCCAGTCAGCGGCTGGCTGGCCGATCGCTACGGTACCCGTAAGGTTTTTATCGTTGCTGTCTCTCTTTTTACCTTTGGCTCTTTGATCTGCGCGCTTTCCGGCTCGCTCATGGTGCTGGTCATCTCGCGTATTATCCAGGGCGTTGGCGGAGCAATGATGATGCCAGTGGCACGCCTTGCTTTATTACGGGCCTATCCGCGCAGCGAGCTATTGCCGGTGCTGAACTTTGTTACCTTGCCCGGTCTGGTCGGTCCCGTGGTCGGCCCTATGCTTGGCGGCATTTTAGTTACCTATGCCTCCTGGCACTGGATCTTCCTGATAAACATCCCTATCGGCATTCTTGGTATTGTCTACGCACGCAAATATATGCCGGACTTTACAACGCCGCGTCGTCGCTTCGATTCGCTGGGCTTTATCCTGTTCGGTTTCGGCCTGGTGCTGCTTTCATGCGGCATTGAGTTATTCGGAGAGAAAATTGTCGCCAGTACCATTGCTGTTGCCGTTCTGCTGAGTGGTATCCTTTTACTGCTGCTTTATATAGCGCACGCGCGACGTCATCCCACCCCGCTAATTAGCCTGCCAATGTTTAAGACCCGCACGTTTTCAATCGGCATCCTGGGAAATGTCGCTTCCCGACTGGGCACCGGATGCGTTCCTTTTCTTATGCCGCTAATGCTGCAGGTGGGCTTTGGTTACTCAGCGATTATCGCAGGCTGTATGATGGCACCGACGGCGATTGGCTCTATGCTGGCGAAATCGACGGTAACCAGCGTGTTACGCAGGCTGGGCTATCGCACTACGCTGGTTGCCATTACCGCAATTATCGGCCTGTTTATTGCCAGCTTTGCATTGCAGTCACCGGGCGAACAGATTTACGTGTTGCTGTTGCCGCTGTTTCTGTTGGGGATGGCGATGTCAACGCAGTTTACCGCCATGAACACCATTACGCTGGCCGATCTTACCGATGAAAATGCCAGCAGCGGCAACAGTATGTTAGCGGTAACGCAGCAGCTGGCGATCGGTTTCGGCGTCGCGGTGAGCGCTGCGGTACTGCGCTTCTATGAGAACTTTGGCGGCACTACGGTTGAACAGTTCCACTCGACGTTCCTGACCATGGGCGTGGTCACCGTTCTGTCGGCGCTGGTATTTATGCTGTTAAAACCAGGTGATGGCCGTCACCTGATTAGCGATCGTGAAAAGCGCCGTAAAAAGGCTTAACGTTGCGCGACTGACTGACGTTCAATCAACTCCGGCGTCAGCACCAGCCTTTGCTGACTGCCGCCGGGCGATTTGAGCCGATGAATTAACGTATCGATGGCCAGCTCGCCCAGTTCATCCTTTGGCTGATGAATTGTGGTTAACGGCGGCGTCATATAGCGCGCCAGTTCAATATCGTCATATCCCATCACCGCCATATCTTCAGGGACGCGTAACCCCGCCTGATAGAGCGCATGATACGCGCCAACGGCCATCGCATCATTGCTGGTGAATACCGCCTGCGGGCGTGATTTACAGGCCAGCAATGCGTTCATGCCGTTGAAACCGCCCTGGAATTCAAAATCACCATTAATGACATACTCTGGCGGTAAAGGCAGGCCGGCTGCTGTCATCGCCTGTTTAAACCCTTCCAGCCGCAGCCGCGCCGGGGTTTTATCCAGCGGCCCGGCAATACAGGCGATACGCGTATAGCCGCGCGCAATAAGATAGTTGGCCGCCAGCTCACCGCCGAGCAGTGAATTATCCTGAATAATATCGCTGCCGCCGTCGAAGGGCGCCCAGTCCATCATTACCGAAGGAATGCCAGGGTAACGCGTCAGGATATCGGCAGAAGGCAGATGACTTTCGGTACACATGATGAGCAAACCATCAACACGCTTTTGCAGCAACGTTTCAAGGCTGCGATTCATGCGTTCTTCATCACCTTCGGTATTACATAACACCAAACTGTAGCCGCGTTCATAGCAGCTGTTTTCCACGCCACGCACCACTTCAGCATAAAAAGGGTTACTGCTGGCGGTAAGCAGCATACCAATGGTGTGGGTTTGGTTGATCTTCAGGCTGCGCGCCAGGGCCGAGGGCGCATAGTTTAGCTCGAGAATGGCCGCTTCAATTTTTTCTTTGATCGCTTCACTTACAAAGCGGCTGTTATTAATAACGTGCGAGACCGTTGAGGTCGAGACGCCCGCTAAACGGGCGACATCTTTCATGGTAGCCAATCCGCTTACCCCTGCTGCTGTAAAAAGCGGTCAATCTCTTCGCGCCAGGGCACGGATGGCTGCGCGCCGGAACGCGTTACGGCAATCGCTGCCGCCGCATGGGCAAAGCGCACCGCTTGCGGCATCGGCTGCTGTTCCAGCAGTGCGGTAATCAACGCGCCGTTAAAGGTATCTCCGGCGGCAATGGTATCCACAGCCTGAACGCGAAAGCCAGGAATGCGCTGCCCTGCACCTTCTTCGCTAAGCCAGACGCCACGACTACCGAGCGTGATCAGCACTTGTGCGATGCCTTTTTCATGCAGCACGGCGGCGGCGCGGGCCGCATCCTCATCGCTTTTTATCGCAATGCCGGTCAGCATTTCCGCTTCGGTTTCATTTGGGGTGATCATATCCACCAGCCCCAACAGCTCATCCGGCAAAACAGTCGCCGGCGCGGGATTAAGGATCACGCGCGTCCCATGCTGCCGGGCAATTTTCGCCGCCGCCAGCACGCTTTCCAACGGTGACTCCAGCTGCATCAGTAATGCGGCAGCATCGGCAATGACCTGTTGATGTTGCGCCACAACCTCTGGCGTCAACGCAGCGTTCGCCCCGGCATGAATAGCAATGCTGTTTTCGCCCTCGCTGTTAACAAAGATAAGCGCTACGCCAGTCGTGGCGGCGTCAATCACAGAAACAGGAGAGGTATCGATGCGGTCAGCAGCTAACTGTTGACGAATACGTTCGCCAATATCATCAGCACCCACGCAGGCGATAAAAGCGATATCTGCGCCGCTGCGGCCAGCGGCCACCGCCTGATTTGCGCCTTTACCGCCAAAAGCCACCTGGTACTGTTTCCCGATCACCGTTTCGCCGGGCCGCGGGAACTGTGACAAATTAAGAATATGATCGGCATTAATACTGCCAAGTACAGCGAGTTTAGCGGATTGCGTCATTCGGGGTTCATCCAGAAAAGTGCGCCACCTGAACGGTGGCGCGTTGCCATGCTTTTCTTTGTTATTTGGTGACCAGCTTCAGATCGACCGGATTGATAGCCTGTACTTTCTCGCCTTTTAACGCTTTATCAGCGATCTGTACGCCTACCTGACCAATTTTCTCCGGCATCTGCGCCACGGTCGCGGCCAGTTTGCCGCCTTCTACGGCTTTAACCCCATCATCGGTACCGTCGAAGCCCACGACCACCACATCAGATTTACCGGCAGTTTGCAATGCTCGTAACGCACCCAGCGCCATTTCATCGTTTTGCGCGAACACTGCCTGCACTTGCGGATGCGCCGTCAGCAGGTTCTGCATAACGTTCAGGCCCTTGGTACGATCGAAGTCGGCAGGCTGGCTGGCCAGGATCTGGAATTTATGCGCATCGGCAGCCTGTTTGAAACCTTCACCACGTTCACGCGCGGCGGAAGTCCCGGCAATACCCTGCAGCTCGATAATTTTTGCGCCCTCACCCAGTTTCTTCGCGATAAAGTCACCGGCCATTTTCCCACCGAAGCGGTTATCTGACGCCACGTGACTAATCACTTTGCCCTGCGCCGCTACGCGGTCCAGGGTAATCACCGGAATATTGGCCTGGTTTGCCATTTTAACTGCATTTCCCACCGCATCTGAGTCGGTTGGGTTGATCAGCAGCAACCTGGTGCCGCGAACGGTCAGATCCTGAACGTTTGCCAGCTCTTTCGCCGGGTTATTTTGTGAATCCAGAACCACCAGATTGTAACCCAGCTTATCGGCTTCTTTCTGCGCGCCATCTTTCAGCGAGACAAAGAAGGGGTTATTCAGGGTTGAAACCACCAGCGCGATGGTATCTTTAGCCAGTGCATTGGCGCTAAGCGTAGCGCCAAGCAGTACTGCAATTGCCGTGAGTTTTTTCATTTTCATCTTTATATCCTTAGAGGTAAGCGCTATTTACTGCTTTTGTTATCCACCAGCACCGCCAGCAAAATCACCGCCGCTTTGACGATCATCTGATAGTAGGAAGAAACGCCCAACAGGTTAAGACCATTATTCAGGAAGCCAAGGATCAGCGCACCGATCAGCGTGCCCATAATGCGTCCTTTGCCGCCAGCCAGACTGGTTCCACCCAGCACAACCGCTGCGATGGCGTCCAGCTCATAGCCGGTGCCTGCGGTTGGCTGCGCCGAGGAGAGGCGAGCCACTTCAATGGTGCCCGCCAGCGCTGCCAGCATGCCGCTTAGCGCATAGACGATCACTTTTACGCGATTAACATTGATCCCGGAGAGACGGGTTGCCGCTTCATTGCCGCCCAATGCATAGATGTAACGCCCCAGACGCGTATGGTGCAGCATGTACCAGGCTGCCAAAAACACCACCGCCATCAGCCATACCGGCGTCGGGATCCCCAGCGGACGACCAATACCGAACCAGCCAAACAGATCGGCATTCTCATTAAAGCCGGTATTCACCGGGCTTCCGTCGGTATAAACCATGGTCACGCCGCGCAGCAGCAACATCATTACCAGCGTGGCGATAAAGGCCTGCACTTTGCCCTTCGCCACTATGGTGCCGGTAACCGCGCCAATCGCTGCCCCCAGCCCCAGTGCAGCGGCCACGGCCAGCAGCGCATTAACTTCCAGCCCGACAAGTGATGCCGCTACCGCGCCGGTTAGCGCCAGCAGCGAGCCAACGGAAAGGTCGATGCCGGAGGTCAGAATAACCAGCGTCATACCTACCGCCATAATGGCGTTTACCGAGGTCTGCTGCAGAATATTGAACAGGTTATTAACGGTAAAAAAGTTCGGGCTCTGGCTGGCAACGACGGCAATCAGCACAATCAGAGCAATTAGCGACTTTTGTTCCAGCAGCCAGGCCTTGCTGAACCAGCGGCGGCGGGCTGGTAAGGTTTGGGTACTCATAAATGTGCTAACTCCTCGCTGTGTTGCTTGCCTACGGCGGCAGCCATCAGGACTTCCTGCGTGGCCTGTTCAGTGGAAAACTCGCCGCTCAGGCGGCCTTCATGCATAACCAGAATGCGATCGCTCATTCCCAGCACTTCCGGCATTTCAGAAGAGATGAGAATGATGCTCAGCCCTTCCTCTTTAAACTGGTTGATCAGCTGATAAATCTCTTTCTTGGCGCCGACATCCACGCCGCGCGTGGGCTCATCAAGGATCAGTACGTTGGGTCGCGTCATCAAACCGCGGGCAATGGCGACTTTCTGCTGATTACCGCCGGAAAGCAGGCCGATGGTCTGCTCCATACCCGGCGTTTTGATATTAAACAGACGAATAAAATCGCTGACTGCCAGCTGTTCGGCGCTGTGCTTTAGCGCGCCGGCGCCGTTACTGAAATAGCTCAGCGCGGTTAGTGACATGTTCTCTTTCACCGACATACCCAGCACCAGGCCGTCGCGTTTACGATCTTCCGAAATATAAACGATGCCGTTAGCCAGGCCGTCCTGCGGTGTACGAACGTTAATTTCGCGCCCGTTTAATACCACTTTGCCGGCGCTACGCGGCAGCGCGCCGTACAGCATTTTCATCAGCTCGGTACGGCCAGCGCCCATGAGTCCGGACACCCCTAAGATTTCGCCTTTGCGCAGCGTAAAGCTGACATTATCAATACCCGGCCCGCTGAGGTTTTCTACCTGCAGGCGAATTTCACCTGGCGCTTTATCCAGCCGTGGATATTGATCTTCCAGCTTGCGTCCCACCATCATTTCAATCAGCGAGGCTTCTGTTAGCGTATCGACGCTGCGCTCGGCAATAAACTGACCGTCGCGGAAAACCGTGACGTCATCGCAAATTTCAAAAATTTCTTTCATGCGATGAGAGATATAAACAATGCCACAGCCCTGCGCTTTGAGTTCGTTGATCACCCGAAACAGCGATACTGTTTCGGTATCGGTTAGCGCATCGGTGGGTTCATCCATCACGATCACTTTTGACTCGAAGCTGAGAACTTTAGCAATCTCAACCATTTGCTGGTCGCCGATAGAGAGGTCGCCCACCAGGCGATGACTGTTAAAGCGCAGATTAAGGCGTTTAAGCAACGCATCCGCTTCGGCGTGCATCTTTTTCCAGTCGATACGGCCAAAACCATTAACAAACTCGCGGCCCAGGAAAATGTTCTCGGCGATAGAGAGCTGTGGGATCAGGTTCAGCTCCTGATGGATAATGCCGATGCCTGCTTCCTGTGACGCTTTCGGCCCGCTGAAGTGCGTCTCTTCACCCAGCCACTGCAACGATCCGGCATCACGTTTATAGATACCGGTCAGCACTTTCATCATGGTGGATTTGCCCGCGCCGTTTTCGCCTACCAGCGCCATCACCCGGCCTGGATAAACGGAAAGCGCAGCGCCATTTAACGCCTTTACGCCCGGGAATGATTTTTCGATGCCTTTTAGTTGCAGTAGCGGTTGCATAGCAGCCTCAGAAGGTCACGCCGGCGGTCAGGATAATATTCGCGTAGGGCGTACATTCCCCACTGCGAATGACCGCCTGGCTCCGTTGCGTTAAAGTTTTGAATTGTTCATGAGGAACATAGGCGATAGTGATGTCATTGCCCTGCTGACGTTGCAGCACTTCCAGCAGCGCGATCAGTTCGTCGTGCAGCCTGGCGTTATGCGTACGGATCTCTTCAGCAATAATGGCGCTTTCCACCTGCATTTCGTGCGTAACAGCCTGCGCGACCTGTAAAAAGCTGGGTATGCCATGCGTTACCGCGAGATCGATCCGTTGCGGGCCAGCGGGAATGGGCAGTCCGGCATCGCCAATTGTCAGGCTGTCGGTGTGCCCAAGACGAGCGATAACCGTAGAAATTTCCGCGTTAAGTAAGGTGCCTTTTTTCATGATGCGCTCCTGAGCGAAACGTTTCGCCAAACCGGAGTTTCAGAAAAATCGGGGGTGTTGACAACAGAAAGGTAACAGAATTGTGATCGCTATCGAAACGTTTCGCTGGCGGGTGAGGAAATTTGATTTAGGTAAAGAAACGGGCCGGTTAAGGCCCGTATCAGCGGATTAACTGAAGACCATACCGCCATCAATAAGCAACGCCTGGCCGGTCATATAATCGGAATCCGGGCCTGCCAGGAACGCGACGCAGGCAGCAACATCTTCCGGTTCGGAAAGACGGCCCAGCGTGATGCGTTTAGCAAACTCAGCGGTGCCGTATCCCGGAGCCTGGCCTGCAGCAGCTGAAACCTGACGGTCGATTTCATCCCACATCGGCGTTTTTACAATGCCGGGACAATAGGCGTTTACGGTAATGCCCAGCGGCGCAAGATCGCGTGCGGCTGTCTGGGTCAGACCGCGTACGGCAAACTTGCTGGAGCTGTAAACGGCCAGCTCCGGGTTCCCTACGTGGCCCGCCTGCGAAGAAGCATTGATAATTTTGCCGCCGTGCCCCAGCGCTTTAAAGGCTTTGACCGCCGCCTGAATGCCCCAAATAACCCCTTTCACGTTGATGTTGTAAACCTTATCGACGATTTCCGGCGTAATATCTTCAATCAGCGTGGTAGGCGCAACGCCCGCGTTATTGACGATTACATCAAATCCACCCAGCTGCTGCCGGGCCTGCTCAACTGCCGCAAATACCTGATCGCGATCGGAGACATCCGCCTGCAGCGCAATGGCTTTACCGCCCTGCCGCGTAATCTCCTCGGCAGCCTGACGTGCGGTTTCCGCATTGTAATCCACTACCGCGACGGCAAATCCATCTTTCGCCAGCCGCAGGGCAATGGCTTTACCGATGCCCTGACCGGAACCGGTCACTAATGCAACTTTGCTTTCCATAACTGCTCCTTGCTGAGTTGATAAAGGGGTATTACAGGATCTGGCTCAGATGCAGCTGCCCCATCAGTTTGGGGTTGTCGGCATAATCTACCGGCACCGCAACCACAGCAGGTCCCTGTACATCCATCGCCTGGCGCAATATTGGCTCCAGCTGATCGGCGCTTTCCACCGCGAATCCTGCTGCGCCAAAGGCTTCTGCGTAGGTTTTGAAATCGATCGGGCCGAACGTCACGCCGGAAAGACGCTGGTATTTTTGCTCTTCCTGAATCGCCACCATGTTGTAACCGTTATCGACCCAGATGATGTGCAACACGTTGGCGCCAAGGCGCACCGCCGTTTCCAGTTCCATGCTCGACTGCATAAAACCGCCATCGCCGGAGACCGATACCACTTTACGGCTCGGATCCACCAGCCACGCGCCAATCGCCCACGGCAGCGCAACGCCCATGGTCTGCTGACCGTTGGAGATCATGATCTGGCGGGCACGGAAGCTGTAAAGGTAACGGGCAATCCAGATATGGAAGCTGCCCATATCCACAGTCAACGTCACGTCGCTGTTAATGATGTCCTGCATCGCGCGCACTATACGCAGCGGATGCAGGGCAAACTGGTTCAGCTGGTGACCGCGCATCGCCAGCAGCTCACGCTGCTGCTGACGATCTTTCAGGATATCTGCGGATTCAGGGCTAAGATGCAGCGGCGCCTCAATACGTGCGGCCAGCTTATCCAGCGTGGCGGCGATATCACCAATCAGTTCGGCATCTGGCTGATAACAGTTGTCGGTTTCCGCAGGCAGTACATCTATATGCACTAGCTCGGCGTTACCGCTGTTCCATTTCGCAGGTTCATACTCCACCGGGCTGTAGCCGATAGTGATAATCAGATCTGCCTGCAGCAGCAGGCGATCGCCCGCCTGGTTATTAAACAGTCCCACACGACCGGCAAAGCGTGAGAAATGCGATTGCGATACGGCACCGGCTGCCTGATAGGTGCTGGTGACCGGAATATGGCTGCGTTCCAGCAGACGATGCAGCGCTTTGGCATTTTTCGGCTGGCTGGCCATCAGGCCGAGCAGGATAATTGGGTTTTTCGCTTTCGCGATTTTATCAGCGACGTGGTTAATGGCGCAGTCTGGCGCAGAGCCAAGCAGCAGCTCGCCTGCTGGCGTCAGCACGTTACCGCGTACCGGTCCATCCACGATATCCTGCGGCAGGCTGATAAACGCGCCGCCAGGGCGACCCAGCTCTGCATAGCGAAAGGCGTTGGCAAGGATTTCACCCAGCGCATCCGGCGCGCCCACTTCTACCGCATATTTGGTGATCGGACGGAACATACCAACGGTATCCATGCTTTGATGCACCAGCTTGGCGCTATCCGCACGTTTTACCGCGCCGCCCAGCGCCACCACCGGATCGCCTTCAGAGGTTGCCGTCGCCATGCCGGTGATCAGGTTAGAGCAACCGGGGCCGGAAGTAACCAGCGCCACGCCCGCTTTACCGGTTAAACGCCCTACCGCTGCGGCCATAAAAGCGGCGTTGGCTTCATGGCGAACCGGAATGGTTTGAATAGAGGAGTCCACCAGCGAGTCGAAAACTTTATCAACCTTAGCGCCGGGAATACCAAACACCTGTTTAACACTCTGCGCCTCCAGCTGGGCGACAACCAAATCGGCGCCGTGCGCCCATTCTTTCTGCATATCGCTTTTCATTTTTTCTCCTGTGGCGGGATTTAGCTTTCTACGGCGCGAATGGCGCTGTCGAGATCGTCCGGGTTGAGATTGGCCTGTAAGAAATCACGATCGTCCGGCAGATCCACTACCAGCTTGCTAATGGCACCGAAGGTCAGTACGCCAGACTCCAGGCTATAATCGAGCACATGGCCGCCGCCCTGACGGTCATCAGTAATGAAGTGTTCGTGATAGCCTGCTACGTTAATGCCCTGCATATACTGCGGCGTGCGGAAGCCGATCAATACGCCATCGCGCTGGTTAAAATGGAAGGTTGGCTGTTGTTCAATAGCCTCCATCATCGGTTTATAAGGACGATGCTGGCAGGGCACGGTACGCGTCTGAACCTGGTGAAAACGACCATCAATGCGCAACGCACAGAACTGGTTATCGGATGCGATCTGCTGATTAATGATTTCATGCACCGCATCGCGATCGGCAACGCCACTAAAACGATGCTGATACTGCGGACGGAAAAAGGTCATTACGGCAAACGGCGTACGTTGATCAGGGTGGGCCGCATTGGCGCTGCCGTCGGCGCGGAGTTGATATACGTTGCTGTTAAAAGCGATCATCTCACCATCAAGGTGATTAAAGGTTCCCAGGCCGAAATCTCCTTTCTTCAGCAGATCGGCAATGGTTTTCGAACCCTCATAAACGCCGCTCAGCAGAGCGCTCATCAGCGAGGTCTGATAGATTACGCTTTCTGGTTGTTCTTCGCGCAGCACACTGATGGTTTCAGCAAGCTGTTTCTCGCACGAACAATCAGTTACAGAATGTGACATGATTCTCCCCTCCGCACAAAAGGTTAACACTGTTTAACTATATGTTCGCGCGATTCAGTGGGAGAATCCAATACAGAAAGCCCTTCACTTTGAGACGTTTTAGATATGGAACTACGGTATCTTCGTTATTTCGTCGCCGTTGCGCAGACGCGTAACTTCACTCGCGCGGCTGAGATGCTGGGGATTTCTCAGCCGCCGTTAAGCCAGCAAATATTGCGTCTGGAGCGAGAGATAGGGACGCCGCTGCTAAAGCGGCTGACGCGAGGCGTGGAACTCACCGAGGCCGGGGAGGCGTTTTATCAGGATGCCTGTCAGATCCTTGATTTAACCGGACATGCGCTGGAAAAAGCGAAAGGCATTGCGCGGGGCGTTACGGGTAAGCTGTCGCTGGGTTTTGCCAGCTCGGTGGCCTTTCATCAGGATATTTTCCGCCTGCTACAGACTTTTCAACAACAGTTTCCCTCGGTAACGCTGTTGCCACGTGAGGCCAGTATGTCTTCACTGATGCAGGATCTTCAGGAGGGATTACTGGATGCCGCTTTTGTTCGCCTGCCCTGTGAAACCAGCAAGGCCTTTAACCTCAAGCTGATCGCCAGCGAAAAGATGCAAATTGTCCTGCATAACGCTCATCCGCTCAGCACAAAGCAGGAAATTTCGCTAAGTCAGCTCAGCGATACGCCAATAGTAATGTTTCCACGGGAGATAGCGCCCAGTCTGTATGAGTCGATTATCAGCGCCTGTGTACGGGCGGGCTTTCAGCCGCAAACCGGGCCGTATGCGCCGCAGCTCTCCTCGATTATCGGCATGGTTTCAGCCGGGTTTGGCTTTGCGCTGGTGCCGCAATCGCTCAGCTGCGTCGCAATGCCTGATATCAGCTTCCATCCCTGTCAGGAAGCGTCGCTGACCACCGATATTGCGCTGGCCTGGCGACGCTGGGATCGTTCGCCAACGTTGCAGCATTTGTTGGATACGCTAACGCAGCAGCTGAACGCTAATGCTTAACCCTGGATTTTACGTACCTGTTTAACTTCCAGCTGCGCATCGTTAAAAGCTTTATCCAGTTCGCCCTGTAGCTCAACTTTATCTCCAGGACTTACGCTCTGGCCTTTCCAGTCTGCTTCATCGATCTCCACTGAAAGTGTGCCGGTTGTATCCTGGAACAGATAGTCATCGTCGCTGAGGCGCTTAACAATATTGCCGCGTACGGTAATCCAGCTGTCATCCTTCATCTCTTTGGCTTCTTTTACCGTGACCACATTTTGTGGACCTTTAAAGCCGCCTTTCTGAGTCTGAGTCTGAGTTTTCGGTGCGTTCGGATCGACAAAACCACCGGTCTGCGCCGCCAGTGCCGGCATTGTGAACAGAGCGACAATCGCAACCATTGCAACATGCTGCTTCATTGAATTTCCCTCGTTTGTTAATGGCTCGGATAGATGCTTCTAAGTACAGCACAGGGTTCTTAACAGGATCTTAAGTGGCACCATTTTTTTATGCGTTTGTTATCTGGTCGCAACATTTGCCCCCTTCTTCTGTACAAGCGAAGCGTTTTTTCCGTATAACGGCGACAGTGAGAGAGATCGGGGAAACCCCATGCGTATTCTGTTAATTGAAGACGATCGTTTAATTGGTGATGGCATCAAAGCCGGGCTGGGCAAGCTGGGTTTTAGCGTTGACTGGATAATAGATGGCGAGCAGGGAATGGCGGCGCTGAAGTCAGCCACCTATGATGCCGTTGTGCTGGATCTCAGCCTGCCACAGCGCGACGGTATGGATATTTTGCGCAGCTGGCGTAGCCGCGGCGAAGATATTCCGGTACTGATTTTAACCGCGCGCGATGCGGTGGCGCAGCGAGTAGAAGGATTGCAGCAGGGCGCGGATGATTATCTCTGCAAGCCTTTTGCGCTGAGTGAGGTGGCGGCACGCCTGCAGGCGCTGATCCGTCGACGCCACGGCCAGCTACAGCCTACCTTAACCCACGGCGCGCTGACGCTGGATCCCGCTGCGCGTACCGTCACGCTGGATAATGTGCTGATCGAACTGAAACCGCGCGAGCTGGCGCTGCTGGAGCTGTTTATGCTCAATGCGGGACGGGTGCTGACGCGGGCGCAGCTGGAGGAGAAGCTTTACAGTTGGGATCAGGATGTTTCCAGTAACGCGGTAGAAGTACATATTCACCATCTGCGTAAAAAGCTGGGCAGCGCTGCTATTCGTACGGTGCATGGCGTGGGCTATACGCTGGGGGCAACGCCATGAAACAGATGAGCCTGCGTGCCCGGCTGATGAGCGGCTTTTTGCTGCTAACAGCGATCTGCTGGGGAGCGGCGAGCGTCAGCGCCTGGTTCCAGGCACGTCATACCATTAACGAGCTGTTTGATACGCAACAGATGCTGTTTGCTAAGCGGCTAATTACGCTTCATCCCACAGATCTGAGCCGTTCCGCCCTGCCGGATACAAAAAAGGTCTTGTCCGATCATCGTGGCCAACAGGAGGACGATGCATTGGCTTTCGCCATTTTTAATCGTGTGGGAAAGCGGGTGTTTGACGACGGCGACAAGGGTAAATATTTTCTTTTTGAGCCCAATTATCGCGGTTTTCGCGACGGTAAGCTGCGCGACGATAACGACCTCTGGCGCATGGTGTGGCTGAATACGCCCGATGGGCAGTATGTGGTGGTGGTGGGTCAGGAGTGGGAATATCGTGATGAAATGGCCGGCGCGGTGGTACGCAGCACGCTGCTGCCATGGCTGTTTGCGTTGCCGCTGATGCTTATCCTGCTGCTATGGCTGCTGCAACGCGAGCTGGCACCGTTAAAACAGATTGCCCACCAGCTTCAGCGCCGCTCACCGGATGATGCCGCCGCCCTTAGCGCAACCAGGCTGCCGTCTGAAGTGAAGCCCATGGTCGATGCGCTGAACGATCTGTTTTCACGGATTCATCAGATGCTGCAACGCGAACGGCGTTTTACCTCTGATGCTGCCCATGAGCTACGCAGCCCGCTGGCGGCGCTGAAGGTACAAAGCGAAGTGGTACAGCTGGCGCATGACGATGCTGAAATGCGTCAACATGCGCTGATTAATCTGGATGCCGGGATCGATCGCGCAACGCGGCTGGTGGATCAGCTGCTAACGCTCTCTCGCCTGGATGCGCAGCGGTCGCTGGTGGAAAGTGAAATCGTTGATCTGGCGCAGCTAATGCAGCGAGCGATTGTAGAGCAGGATGCCGTCGCGCAGCGAGCCGGCATTACCCTGCGGCTGGAAAACCAGGCGGGCGACGCGATCCATTGTCAGGGTCATGCGCTGCTGCTCTCGCTGCTGCTGCGTAATCTACTGGATAATGCCATCCGTTACGGACGTCGCGGCGGCACGGTGACGCTGACGCTGCGTCAACAACAGCTGGAGATTAGCGACGACGGGCCTGGCGTCAGTGAAGAGGCGCTACAGCGCATCGGCGAACGTTTTTACCGTCCGTCAGGGCAGGAGAAATCAGGCAGCGGGCTGGGGTTATCGATCGTGCAGCATATCGCCGCGATACATGGCATGCAGATGCGGCTGGCGAATCGACCACAAGGCGGCTTCAGCGTGACGTTCGATCTGCCGTAAGAAAAATATGGATGTCTTTATGGATGATATTAAATAGCCATAAAAAATCGATGTACCACATTTTCAGACCACGCGGAAATGCAAAGCGCGGGGAGTTCAGGCAGAAGAGTAAAGCGTCCCGCGCCATGGACGGCGCGGGCCGAGCTGTCAGGGATGACGCTTTTTGCGTCTTTACGATCGGCCTGAAATCCTTCGCGCAGGCACGTTTTTCACCTATTTATTTACCCAAAAGCCGTCGTAACCGCCCTCAGATTATCGCGCTAGATTTCTACCTGCGTGCCCAGCTCAATCACCCGATTCGGCGGGATCTCAAACTGATCGGGCGCGCGCAGCGCGTTACGCTGCAGCGCCAGGAACAGCTTGCCGCGCAGATGCAGATACCAGGGACGTTTGCCGATGATCAGCGATTCGTGTGACATAAAGAAGGAGGTTTCTGTCATACGACAGTTAAGTCCTTCCAGACCACAGCGATGGAAAATCTCTTCCATATTGGGCGTTTCCCGCCAGCCATAGCTGCCTACGACGCGCCAGAAGGTCGGCGAAAGCTGCTCAATGGTCACACGGCGAATATTATGTACGTAAGGCGCATCTTCGGTACGCAGCGTCAGCAGCACCACGCGTTCATGCAGCACCTTGTTATGTTTCAGGTTATGCAGCAGTGCAAAGGGAATAACATTCAGCGCGCGCGACATATAAACCGCAGTGCCCGGCACACGCACTGGCGGCGATTTCTCCAGCGAGGCAATCATCGCTTCAAGGGAGTTGCCGTGCTCATGCATGCGGCGCAGCAACCGGAAACGTTCGCTTTTCCAGGTGGTCATGATGACAAACATCGCCAGCCCCAGACAGAGCGGCAGCCAGCCGCCGGAAAAAACTTTAATCAGGTTGGCCGAGAAAAGCGGAATATCAATACACAACAGCCCTAACAGGATTGCTCCCACCAACAGACGGTTCCAGTGCCAGTTTTTAACCGCCACCGTACAGACCAGAATCGACGTCAGGATCATGGTTCCGGTCACGGCGATACCGTAAGCCGCCGCCAGATTGCTGGAGTGTTCGAAGCTGATAATCACAATCAGCACCGCATAGTAGAGCAGCCAGTTAATCACCGGGATATAGATCTGGCCGGACTCCTCTTCTGAAGTATGAATAATGCGCATCGGCGGCAGATAACCCAGACGTACCGCCTGACGCGTCAGAGAAAACACGCCAGAGATCACCGCCTGTGAGGCGATAACCGTGGCTAATGTAGCGAGAATCAACATGGGAATCAGCGCCCAGTCCGGCGCCAGCAGGAAAAAGGGGTTTTTAATCGCTTCCGGATGCTCCAGCAGCAGCGCGCCCTGACCAAAATAGTTCAGCACCAGTGACGGAAGAACAACGCTAAACCAGGCCAGACGAATCGGTATTTTACCGAAGTGTCCCATATCCGCATACAGAGCTTCCACGCCGGTTATCGACAGCACCACCGCGCCCAGCGCAAAGAAAGAGACCTGTTTATATTCAAGAAAGAAATGCACCGCCCAGCTGGGGTTCAGCGCCTGCAGCACTTCCGGGTTATGAAAAATGCTGCGCGCGCCCAGCACCGCCAGTACGCCAAACCACAGCAGCATTACCGGAGCAAACAGCTTGCCGACCATGCCGGTGCCATGCTTCTGAATAATAAACAGCAGCGTCAGCACGGTAATCGACAGCGGCACAATATAGGCATCCAGCGAAGGCGCTGCGATTTCAAGACCCTCAATGGCCGACATCACTGAAATAGCAGGCGTAATTACGACTTCGCCATAAAAAAAACTGCCGCCAATCAGCCCCATAATGACCAGCACGGCGGTCGCGCGTCCGCCGGTATTGCGGCCTGCCAGCGACATCAGCGTGAGTATTCCCCCCTCTCCGGCATTGTCGGCACGCATGACATAGCTAATATATTTCAGCGACACCACCAGAATCAGCAACCAGAAAATCAGCGATAAAAAGCCAAATACGGCTCCTCGCTCTACGCCAAAGCCAAACTGCCCGGACAGGCACTCGCGTAGGGTGTAAAGCGGACTGGTGCCAATATCCCCGTAAACCACACCTATTGCCGCCAGCGTTACTGCGGCGAGAGGCTGCTTCTTATCAGAGCTCATAATGTCATCTTTTGTTGGAGCGAAGTAACGCATCTCTGCGCACGGCTCAAGCCATCAAAAAGCGCACAGTATGCCTAATTTTCTGCAAAAACCCACCCCTGAGTCTGGGCAGCTTTTGACATCTTTAAGCACTAAAAGCGCCGCTTCACCGTTTCACGATAAAAAAGCTGACGACTATCAACGCATTCAAGCATGATAGTCAGTAGTGTTTGCGCTCGCTAATCGGGTATTGCGTGTGCAGTAGTAACAGGATAATTGACTGATTATGGCTCAACCACATTTACTGGCCGAAAGAATTTCTCGTCTCAGCAATGCGTTAGAAAAAGGCTTATATGAACGTCATCATGCTATTCGCCTTTGTTTGCTGGCGGCACTTAGCGGAGAAAGCGTTTTTTTACTTGGTCCGCCTGGCATTGCCAAAAGTTTGATTGCCCGCCGCCTGAAATTCGCTTTCCAACATGCGCGCGCGTTTGAATATTTGATGACGCGTTTCTCCACGCCGGAAGAGGTGTTCGGCCCGCTTTCCATTCAGGCGCTGAAAGATGAAGGCCGTTATCAACGGCTTACCAAAGGTTACCTTCCCGATGCGGAAATCGTTTTTCTGGATGAGATTTGGAAAGCGGGCCCTGCAATCCTTAACACGCTGCTGACCGCTATCAATGAACGACGCTTCCGTAACGGCGATGGCGAAGAAACGATACCCATGCGGCTGTTGGTCACCGCCTCCAACGAACTGCCTGAAGCAAACAGCGGGCTGGAAGCGCTCTATGACCGAATGCTGATACGTCTGTGGCTGGATAACGTCCATGAAAAGCAAAATTTCCGGAATATGTTAATCCACCAGCAGGATGAAAACGCGAATCCTGTAGACAGCACGCTGTGCATTAGTGATGAAGAGTATCAGCAGTGGCAGGCCAGTATCATGCAGATGGCACTGCCGGAGCCGGTATTCGAACTGATTTATCAACTGCGTCAGCGGCTGGAAGCGTTACCGGATGCGCCTTATATCTCTGACAGACGCTGGAAAAAAGCGATCCATTTGCTGCAGGCCAGCGCCTTTTTCAGCGGCCGCCAGGCTATCGCGCCGGTGGATCTGATCCTGTTAAAAGATTGCCTGTGGCACGATCTCTCCTCAATGACGCTATTGGATCGCGAAATCGACACGTTAATGACGCAGCAGGCCTGGCAGCAGCAGTCGATGCTTATTCAGCTACAGCGCATTAAAGCGCGTCATCTGACGCTGGCGCAGCAGCAAAGCCTTGATCGGGCAATTCAACTCAAGAAGCATGGCGGGAGATTTAGCCGCAAAGCGCACTATGAACTCCCTGCTTCGCTTACCGCAGAGATACTGACGTTAATGCTGCAGCAGCCGCTGGTCCTGCATGAGATGCAGGTTACTCATGTGACCATTGCCCACGATGCCCTGCAACAGTGGCTGCAAAAAGGGGGCGAGGTGCGCGGTAAACTGAACGGCATCGGTTTCGCCCAGACGCTGGATTTGCAGGTAGACAGCAGCGATTGCCTGGTGCTGCGCGACGTCAGCCTGCAATCGTCCCGGCTGGCGTTGCCCGGAGACCTCGATCATGCGGCGCTACCGGCGGAAATCAGCGAGGCGCTGGACGCGCTGGAAGAGCAGCTGCGTAACCAACGCGCTCTCTTTACTCAGCATCAGCGCTGTCTGTTTATCAGCGACGACTGGCTGGCCCGTATTGAAAATAGCCTGCAGGATGTGGCTGAACAGCTAAAACAAGCCAGACGATGATCTCTCTGGATACGCTCAACGCGCTGCTGTCGATTAGCGAAGGAGACCTGATCGAAGATCTGGTGATTGTGCTAATGGCTTCGCCGCAGCTGGTACTGTTTTTTGAAAGCTTTCCCGGCATGAAGCAGGCGCTGATGCGTGAAATGCCAGGCCGCAGAGCGGAAATCATCGCGCATTTAAAGGCAGCGCCGGTGCCTGCTACACTGAATCAGGAGTTTAAACTGTTTCAGCACTATCAAACACTTGACCCACCGCATTTTACTGCCGCATTGCCTACTTTGCTCAACGACCTCGAAAAACTGGCTTCGCCTTTTGCGGAACAGGCCCGAATGCTGGCGGACAACAGCGATCGCCAGCGGTTAAGCCCGGCGCAGCACATGCTGTTTCTTCAGCGCTGGCGACTCAGTCTGACGCTGCAAACCATGACGCTGAATGAGCAGCTGTTAGAGGAACAGCGGGAAGCGCTGCTGGCTGAACTGCAGCAACGTATGGCCCTTAGCGGGCAGCTGGCGCCGTTACTGTCAGAAAACCAGGAGTCCTGCGCAGGCCGTCTGTGGGATATGAGCGCCGCGCCGTTACAGCACCACGATTATCAGCGGCTGGTGGAATATGGCGAGTTCCTGGCCGGGCAGCCAGAGCTGATGAAGCTGGCGCAGCAACTGGGCCGCAGTCGCGCCGCAAAAGCGGTTCCGGCACAAGAGGCACCGCCGGAAGCGCTGCGTCAGCAGATGCGCGAGCCTGCCAGCGTGCCGGAGGAGGTTAACGGGCTGCATCAGAGCGAAGATGTGCTGCGGCTGCTGCCTGCCGAACTGGCAACGCTGGGGATCAGCGAGCTGGAGCTGGAATTTTACCGGCGCCTGGTTGAGAAACGTCTGCTGACCTATCGCCTGCAGGGTGAAAGCTGGCATGAAAAAGTAACCCAGCGCCCGGTTAAACATCAGCAACAGGAAATATGTCCGCGCGGTCCCTTTATTGTCTGCGTAGATACCTCCGGCTCAATGGGCGGCTTTAATGAACGCTGCGCAAAAGCGTTCTGTCTGGCCCTGCTCAAAGTGGCGCTGGCTGACAAACGTCGCTGCTATATCATGCTGTTTGCGCATGAGGTGGTGGGCTATGAACTAACGGCGGAAGATGGTATCGCTCAGGCGATTCGCTTCCTTAACCAGCGCTTTCGCGGCGGTACCGATCTCGCCGCCTGTCTGGAGGCGGTGCTGCAACGTTTGCAGGGAGAAGCGTGGCGGGAAGCGGATGCGGTGATCCTGTCTGATTTTATTGCCCAGCGGCTGCCGGATGGGCTGATCAAAACGATCAAACATCACCAACAGCAGCATCAGCAGCGCTTTCATGCCGTCGCCCTGTCGGCACATGGTAAGCCAGGCATTCTGCGTATTTTCGATTATATCTGGCGCTTCGATACCGGTCTGAAGCAGCGCCTGCTGCGTCGCTGGAAGCGTTAGCGTCACCGGTAGATTGCCTTTGCTTTCCTCGTCGGCAACGGTAGGATGCCTCATGTCAGTCGGGCAACTTTTTGTTCGGCTCAGCGAATTATTCTTCTCTTTAATACTTAACCAACCGTGGAGCCTAACCGTGGCAGAAACGCTACAACTCGACAATTTGGATCGCGGTATCCTTAATGCGCTGCTGGACAATGCCCGTACCGCTTATGCCGAACTGGCCAAACAGTTCAATGTCAGTCCCGGCACGATTCATGTACGGGTGGAGAAAATGCGTCAGGCCGGCATTATCAAAGGCACACGGGTAGAGATCGACCCCAAACGGCTGGGCTATGACGTCTGCTGCTTTATCGGCATCATTTTAAAAAGCGCCCGCGATTATCCGGCGGCGCTGGCCAAACTGGAAGCGCTGGATGAAGTGGTGGAGGCCTGGTATACCACGGGTCACTACAGCATCTTTATTAAAGTGATGTGCCGATCTATCGATGCCCTGCAGTTAGTGCTTATCAACAAGATCCAGACCATTGACGAAATCCAGTCTACCGAGACGCTGATCTCCTTACAGAACCCGATCATGCGCACCATCAAGCCCTGATCTGTGCATAAACTTATCCCGATCGTGGAACCGCGCCGGACAGGCGGATCCACGCATTAACCCACATTAATCTTCCTGTTTTCCACAGGTAGATCCCAACCTGATCACAGCGTACAATGCTCGCTCTCGATGACAGCGCGTTGCAGGATCGCACCATGGCAGATATCACTCTTATTAGCGGCAGCACTCTTGGCAGTGCGGAATATGTTGCTGAACATCTGGCTGACAAGCTGGAAGAAGCGGGCTTTTCAACCGAGACGCTGCACGGCCCGGCGCTGGACGAACTTTCATTGCAGGGGCTGTGGCTGATTGTCAGTTCCACTCATGGCGCAGGCGAATTACCCGATAATTTGCAGCCTTTATATGAAGCGCTGGAACAGCAGCGCCCGGATCTCTCCGGCTTGCGCTTTGGCGCAGTGGGCATTGGCAACCGCGAATACGATCTTTTTTGCGGTGCGATCAAGCAGTTTGAGCAGTTGATCGTTAGCCTGGGAGCAAAACGCATCGGCGAACGACTGGAAATTAATGTCCTGGAACATGAGATCCCGGAAGATCCGGCAGAGGTTTGGTTAGAGAACTGGCGCTCACTCCTGTAAAAGGCACGATCAAAGCTGGGATCTCCGCCCTTTTTTCGGTCGATCCCCAGTTTTTTCCACTCTTTTTATCCCAGGATCCTTCAGTAAACTGTGGATAACTAGGCTTGAAAGGGTCTGATAACCGGTAGTTATCCAAGGTATAACCAGTGTTGCTTTTTTGCTCTGTGCATAACTCGCCATTTAGATCCCAGCTTATACGGATCAGGATCACCGATCATTCACAGCAAACGATCCTTATCAACTGATTGATCTGACTCTCAAAGCAGACCTTATCCACAGAAAACGGCGATCCTAATAAGAGATCTAACAAAGAGATCCTTTAAAGAATAAAGATCTTCTATTAAATACCCTGCGATCCCGACGCTTTCGTCACGCTATGAATTTGAGTAGAATCCACGGCCCAGGGCAATGATCCCTGATCGAACACTAACGAGGTATTTCCCATGTTTTATCCCGATCCTTTTGACGTCATCGTCATTGGCGGTGGTCATGCAGGCACTGAAGCCGCTATGGCTGCGGCCCGGATGGGTCAACAAACGCTGCTGTTAACCCATAACATCGATACGCTGGGGCAAATGTCCTGTAATCCGGCGATCGGCGGCATCGGAAAGGGACATCTGGTGAAAGAAGTGGATGCGATGGGCGGCCTGATGGCCAGCGCGATCGATCGTGCCGGCATCCAGTTTAGGATACTAAACGCCAGCAAAGGACCCGCTGTCCGCGCCACTCGCGCTCAGGCTGACCGGGTACTTTATCGTCAGGCAGTACGCACTGCGCTGGAGAATCAGCCCAATCTGATGATCTTCCAGCAGGCGGTAGAGGATCTGATCGTAGAAAACGATCGGGTGGTTGGCGCCGTTACCCAGATGGGACTTAAATTCCGCGCTCGTGCCGTTGTATTGACGGTCGGAACTTTTCTCGACGGAAAAATTCATATCGGCCTTGATAACTACAGCGGCGGTCGTGCAGGCGATCCACCGTCTATTCCGCTGGCGCGACGCCTGCGTGAATTGCCGCTACGCGTCAGTCGTCTGAAAACCGGTACGCCGCCGCGCATTGATGCCCGCACTATCGATTTCAGCGTACTGGCTCCGCAGTATGGCGACGATCCAATGCCGGTTTTCTCGTTTATGGGCGATGCTTCGCAGCATCCGCAGCAGGTTCCCTGCTACATCACCCATACCAATGAGCAAACGCATGAGGTGATCCGCAATAACCTCGATCGTAGCCCAATGTATGCTGGCGTAATCGAAGGGATCGGTCCGCGATACTGCCCGTCGATCGAAGATAAAGTGATGCGCTTTGCCGATCGCAACGCTCATCAGATCTTCCTTGAGCCGGAAGGATTGACCAGCAACGAAATTTATCCGAACGGAATTTCCACCAGCCTGCCGTTTGACGTACAGATGCAAATCGTGCGCTCAATGAAGGGCATGGAAAATGCGAAGATTGTGCGTCCGGGCTATGCGATTGAGTACGACTTCTTCGATCCGCGCGACTTAAAACCGACGCTGGAAAGCAAATTCATTCAGGGCCTGTTTTTTGCCGGTCAGATCAACGGCACCACCGGTTACGAAGAAGCTGCTGCACAGGGCATGCTGGCAGGTTTGAACGCCGGTCGCCTTTCTGCCGAGAAAGAGACCTGGGCTCCGCGTCGCGATCAGGCCTACCTTGGCGTACTGGTTGACGATCTGTGCACCCTGGGCACCAAAGAGCCGTACCGTATGTTTACGTCACGTGCCGAGTATCGTTTGATGCTGCGCGAAGACAACGCCGATCTGCGTCTCACGGAAACCGCTCGTGAATTGGGACTGGTTGATGACGCCCGCTGGGCACGCTTCAATCAAAAGCTGGAAAGCATTGAACTGGAACGCCAGCGTCTGCGTGATATTCATGTTCATCCTAAATCTGCTGATGTTGAGCAGGTAAATGCAGCACTGAATACGCCGCTGACCAAAGAGGCGAGCGGAGAAGATCTGCTGCGTCGCCCTGAGATGACCTATCAGCGCCTGATGGAGCTGGAAGGCTTTGGCCCGGCGCTGGCCGATCCGCAGGCGGCCGAACAGGTTGAGATCCAGGTTAAGTATGAAGGTTATATTGCCCGCCAGCAGGAAGAGATAGATCGCCAGCAGCGCAATGAAAACACGCTGTTGCCGGTGGATCTGGATTATCGCAACGTCAACGGACTGTCGAATGAAGTGATCGCCAAACTAAACGATCATAAACCCGGCTCGATTGGACAGGCGTCACGTATCTCCGGTATCACCCCGGCAGCCATCTCTATTTTGCTTATTTATCTGAAAAAACAGGGCTTGCTGCGTAAAAGCGCCTGATAATAAGGCGGGAAACCGCCTTATTTTTTCATCGGCGACCGCTCGCGGCTGGCAGAGCAAGATCGCGGTGACTTCTCCGCCTGCCCGCTTTTAGCAACTGGAATATCTTGTGATTAATAAACTGACTCAGCTGCTCAGCGCAGCCAACATTTCTCTGTCCGATCAGCAAAAACAGCAGCTGATTGGCTATGTTGAACTGCTGCATAAGTGGAATAAGGCCTATAACCTCACTTCGGTTCGCGATCCGCAAGAGATGCTGGTGCGCCATATTCTCGACAGCATTGTGGTTAACCCTTCTCTTATCGGGAACCGCTTTATCGATGTTGGCACCGGTCCGGGATTACCCGGCGTTCCCCTGGCGATTGTACGTCCCGATGCTCATTTCACGCTGCTGGATAGCCTTGGCAAGCGCATAAGGTTTTTGCGCCAGGTTCAATTCTCGCTCGGCTTACAGAACATCGAGCCAGTACAGAGTCGTGTGGAAGACTTCAGCGGCGAGCCCGCTTTTGACGGCGTCATCAGCCGGGCATTTGCTTCACTGAGCGACATGGTGAACTGGTGTCACCACCTCCCTGGCAGGGAAGGGCGCTTCTATGCGCTAAAAGGGCAGCATCCAGCGGAAGAAATCGCAGCTTTGCCGCCTCAGTTTAAGGTTATGGATGTGGTGGCGCTGAAGGTTCCACAGCTGGAAGGTGAGCGTCATCTGGTCATTATTGAGACGCTTTAGCTCTTCGTGCCATCCGGTGGTCACCTGATGGCGCTTTTATCGCGGTTGCCCTGATTAAAAAATGGCCGTTTGATTCTGTTTATTTTTACGATTCCCCGGCCACTTTTGTTGCATTCACGTTAAATGACCCAGTAGTCATTATCTGAAACTTTTTGTAATATTTAACGTTAAATTTACAAATGTTTATCAAGGTGATCACCTTATCTTTGAGCAAAACCGCGATAAATAGTCACTGTTGAAAATATATCGACTTTATCACTCAACCAAAGTAACGATATATTGTTGTCGAAATTTTTAATCGCGATGTCAAATTAGGCGTTTTATTGTTCTTCAGGGCATAATATCATTTTGCTTTTATTATGTTGTTGAATGATAACGTTTTTAATATTTAGTTATGCAGGTTTTCTAAGATTAATCCTGCATATTTCGTCAGCAATATATTAATGAATTGTGATCTAACGCACGCTTTGTGAGCGGAAATTTGACGGAATTGTTGTAATACACAGTTGGTTTTCGCAGAAAGCGACTTTTCAAAAATAGGGCTGTGGAAAGAAATTTAAATAATTGTTCACCTTTTCGCTACTTATCGATTGAAATCGCAGGTGCGGCCCGTATAATTTGCTCGTTTTTTGCTGCTTGACTCAAAAGAGCAAAGGCAGTTTTATACGACACGCGACATACCCCGATCGGGGCAGGAGAATTTCAGCGTCATGTCAGTGTCTCTTTACAGTGTGAAATTAGCCCGGACCGTGCTGCTATGGCAGCTGGCGACTTTGCTCGTTATCGGCGCGCTCTGTTTTGCCCTTAAAGATTTCACGTGGGGCGCATCTGCCATCGCAGGTGGACTGGCAGCCTGGCTGCCAAACGTGTTGTTTGTGATTTTGGCCTGGCGCCTGGGCGCGCAAGCCCCTGCAAAAGGGCGTATAGCCTGGAGCTTCGCGCTCGGTGAAGCGGTGAAAGTGTTTGTCACCATTTTATTGCTCATTCTGGCGCTGGGCGTGCTTGACGCGGTATTTGTGCCGGTTGGGTTAACCTGGTTATCGGTGCTGGTGGTTCAGATTGTGGCACCGGCTGTAATTAACAACAAAGGGTAAGAGGCATCATGGCTGCAGGAGAAATCTCTACTCCGCAAGAATACATAGGTCACCATCTGAATAACCTTCAGTTGGACCTGCGTACTTTCGAGCTGGTGAATCCGCACGACGCTCCGGCGACGTTTTGGGTATTAAATATTGATTCCATGTTTTTCTCCGTGGTGCTGGGTCTGATTTTCCTGGTACTGTTCCGCAAAGTGGCCAATAGTGTCACCAGCGGCGTTCCGGGGAAATTACAGGCGGCTATTGAGCTGGTGGTGGGTTTCGTTGACGGTAACGTCCGCGATATGTACCACGGTAAAAGCAAACTTATCGCCCCGCTGGCGCTGACCATTTTCGTCTGGGTTTTCCTGATGAACTTTATGGATCTGCTACCCATCGATTTCCTGCCATATATTGGTGAGCATGTATTTGGTCTGCCTGCGCTACGCGTGGTGCCGTCCGCTGACGTAAACGTCACGCTCTCTATGGCACTGGGCGTCTTTATTTTGATCCTGTTCTACAGCGTCAAAATGAAAGGTGTTGGTGGTTTTGCTAAAGAGCTGACCTTGCAACCCTTTAATCATCCGCTTTTCATTCCCATCAACCTGATTCTGGAAGGGGTAAGCCTGCTGTCTAAACCGGTCTCTCTCGGTCTGCGACTGTTCGGCAACATGTATGCGGGTGAACTGATCTTTATCCTGATTGCGGGTCTGTTGCCGTGGTGGTCACAGTGGGTTCTGAGTGTGCCTTGGGCCATTTTCCACATCCTGATCATTTCGCTGCAGGCTTTCATTTTCATGGTCTTGACGATTGTCTATCTGTCGATGGCATCCGAAGAACATTGATTTTTTATTAACACTACTGCGTTTTAACTGAAACAAACTGGAGACTGTCATGGAAAACCTGAATATGGATCTGCTGTACATGGCTGCCGCTGTGATGATGGGCCTGGCGGCAATCGGTGCTGCGATCGGTATCGGCATCCTCGGAGGTAAATTCCTGGAAGGCGCTGCGCGTCAACCGGATCTGATCCCTCTGCTGCGTACGCAGTTCTTTGTTGTTATGGGTCTGGTGGATGCAATCCCGATGATCGCTGTAGGTCTGGGTCTGTACGTGATGTTTGCTGTCGCGGGTTAAGCGACAGGGCCAAACGAGAGTTCATCGGCCTGGAGCGATAAGCCTCAGACGATGAGCAGATTCTGCAGGTTGTCTTTGATAACGGCAGAGTAAGTTAACTTAACAAGAGGCATTGTGCTGTGAACCTTAACGCAACAATCCTCGGCCAGGCCATCGCGTTCGTCCTGTTTGTCCTGTTCTGCATGAAGTACGTATGGCCGCCGATTATGGCTGCCATCGAAAAGCGCCAGAAAGAAGTCGCTGAAGGCCTTGCTTCTGCAGAACGCGCCAAAAAAGATTTGGATCTCGCACAGGCAACTGCGACCGACCAGCTGAAAAAAGCCAAAGAAGAAGCTCAGGTTATCATCGAGCAGGCGAACAAACGCCGCGCTCAGATCCTGGACGAAGTGAAAGCTGAAGCTGAGCAGGAACGTAACAGGATCGTGGCACAGGCGCAGGCGGAAATTGACGCCGAGCGTAAACGTGCTCGTGAAGAGTTGCGTAAGCAAGTCGCGATGCTGGCTGTGGCCGGCGCCGAGAAAATCATCGAACGTTCCGTGGATGAAGCTGCTAACAGCGACATCGTAGATAAACTGGTCGCTGAACTGTAAGGAGGGAGGGGCTGATGTCTGAACTAATTACTGTAGCTCGCCCCTACGCCAAAGCAGCTTTTGACTTTGCCGTTGAGCATCAAAGCATTGAACGTTGGCAGCAAATGCTGACGTTCACTGCAGAAGTCGCTCGCAACGAACAGATGGCCGAATTGCTTTCCGGTGCTTTGGCACCGGAAACCTTATCTGCCTCGTTCATCGCAGTCTGTGGTGACCAACTCGACGAAGCAGGTCAGAACCTTATCAAGGTTATGGCAGAGAACGGACGTTTGTCCGCGCTGCCAGCAGTACTGGAGCAGTACATCCACCTGCGTGACGCCTGGGAGGCGACCGCGGAAGTGGATGTCATCTCTGCCAGTGCGCTGAGCGACGAGCAGCTGACTAAAATCAGCGCCGCAATGGAAAAGCGTCTGTCACGCAAAGTTAAGCTGAATTGCAAAATCGATAAGTCTGTAATGGCAGGCGTTATCATCCAGGCGGGTGATATGGTCATTGACGGTAGCGTACGCGGCCGTCTTGAGCGTCTGGCAGACGTCTTGCAGTCTTAAGGGGACTGGAGCATATGCAACTGAATTCCACCGAAATCAGCGAACTGATCAAGCAGCGCATTGCTCAGTTCAATGTCGTGAGTGAAGCTCACAACGAAGGTACTATTGTTTCCGTCAGCGACGGCATCATCCGCGTACACGGCCTGGCCGATGTGATGCAGGGTGAAATGATCGCGCTGCCGGGCAACCGCTACGCTATCGCCCTGAACCTGGAGCGCGACTCCGTAGGTGCAGTGGTTATGGGTCCGTATGCTGACCTCGCCGAAGGCATGAAAGTTAAATGCACCGGCCGTATCCTGGAAGTTCCGGTTGGCCGTGGCCTGCTGGGCCGCGTGGTTAACACCCTGGGCGAACCTATCGACGGCAAAGGCCCGATTGAAAACGATGGTTTCTCTCCGGTTGAAGTTATCGCGCCGGGCGTTATCGATCGTCAATCCGTTGATCAGCCGGTTCAGACTGGCTACAAATCTGTGGATGCGATGATTCCAATCGGCCGTGGCCAGCGTGAGCTGATCATCGGCGACCGTCAGACCGGTAAAACCGCTCTGGCTATCGACGCCATCATCAACCAGCGCGACTCCGGCATCAAATGCGTGTACGTGGCTATCGGCCAGAAAGCGTCCACCATTGCTAACGTGGTGCGTAAACTGGAACAGCACGGTGCGCTGGCTAACACTATCGTAGTGGTTGCCTCCGCTTCTGAATCCGCTGCGCTGCAATACCTGTCTCCGTATGCAGGCTGCGCAATGGGTGAATACTTCCGTGACCGTGGCGAAGATGCACTGATCGTTTACGATGACCTGTCTAAACAGGCCGTTGCTTACCGTCAGATTTCTCTGCTGCTGCGTCGTCCGCCGGGTCGTGAAGCGTTCCCTGGTGACGTGTTCTATCTCCACTCTCGCCTGCTGGAGCGTGCCTCCCGCGTAAACGCCGAATATGTTGAAGCGTTTACCAAAGGTGAAGTTAAAGGTAAAACCGGTTCACTGACCGCTCTGCCGATTATCGAAACGCAGGCGGGTGACGTTTCCGCGTTCGTTCCGACCAACGTAATCTCTATTACCGATGGTCAGATCTTCCTGGAATCTAACCTGTTCAACTCCGGTATTCGTCCGGCTGTTAACCCGGGTATCTCCGTATCCCGTGTTGGTGGTGCTGCACAGACCAAGATCGTGAAGAAACTGTCCGGTGGTATTCGTACCGCGCTGGCACAGTATCGTGAACTGGCAGCCTTCTCCCAGTTCGCTTCCGATCTGGACGATGCGACGCGTAAACAGCTGAGCCACGGTCAGAAAGTGACCGAGCTGCTGAAGCAGAAACAGTATGCGCCGATGTCCGTTGCCCAACAGGGTCTGGTGCTGTTCGCCGCTGAGCGTGGTTACCTGAATGACGTCGAACTGGCGAAAATCGGTAGCTTTGAAGCTGCGCTGCTGGCGTATGCCGATCGCGAACACGCCGAGCTGATGCAGGAAATCAACCAAACTGGTAACTACAACAACGAAATCGAAGAGAAGCTGAAAGGCCTCCTCGAAACGTTTAAAGCAACCCAGTCCTGGTAATGTCTGGCGGCTTGTCTGAAAAGGCAGGCCGCAAGGCTTTGAGGAGAAGCTAATGGCCGGCGCAAAAGAGATACGTACCAAGATCGGAAGCGTGAAAAACACGCAGAAGATCACCAAAGCGATGGAAATGGTCGCCGCCTCCAAAATGCGTAAAACGCAGGAACGCATGGCGGCCAGCCGTCCGTATGCAGAAACCATGCGCAAAGTGATTGGTCACATTGCGTTAGGTAATCTGGAATACAAGCACCCTTACCTGGAAGAGCGCGACGTTAAGCGCGTCGGCTATTTGGTCGTTTCTACCGACCGCGGGCTTTGTGGTGGTTTGAACATTAACCTGTTCAAAAAATTGCTGGCAGAGATGAAAGCCTGGTCTGATAAAGGCGTTCAGAGCGATCTGGCGATTATCGGTTCTAAGGGGCTGGCTTTCTTTGGTTCCGTAGGTGGCAATGTCGTGGCGCAGGTGACCGGCATGGGTGACAACCCTTCCCTGTCAGAACTGATTGGCCCGGTAAAAGTCATGCTGCAGGCCTATGACGAAGGTCGTCTCGACAAGCTGTATGTGGTCAGCAACAAATTTAACAACACCATGTCCCAGACTCCAACCGTTACCCAGCTGCTGCCGTTACCGCCAGCGGAAGGGGAAGAAGAGTTAGAGAAAAAAACCTGGGATTACCTGTACGAACCGGATCCGAAATCGCTGCTGGACACCCTGCTGCGTCGTTATGTCGAATCTCAGGTTTATCAGGGCGTTGTGGAAAACCTGGCCAGCGAACAGGCCGCACGTATGGTGGCGATGAAAGCGGCGACCGACAACGGCGGCAACCTGATCAAAGAGCTGCAGTTGGTATACAACAAGGCTCGTCAGGCCAGCATCACCCAGGAACTTACCGAGATCGTCTCGGGGGCCTCCGCGGTTTAACCAGGTATACCCCGTCACTGGCGCGGCTGTCGACAGGTTGACCGATCAGCTGAGCGTAACGCGCGATCGACGCTGCGACGACCATGACGATGGGTAGAAACGAATTAGGTAGAGGATTCAAGATGGCAACTGGAAAGATTGTCCAGATCATCGGCGCCGTAGTTGACGTCGAGTTCCCTCAGGACGCTGTACCGCAGGTGTACAACGCCCTTGAGGTTAAAAATGGTGATGCGCGTCTGGTGCTGGAAGTTCAACAGCAGCTGGGCGGCGGCGTGGTTCGTACCATCGCTATGGGTACTTCTGACGGCCTGAAACGTGGCCTGGAAGTCACTGATCTTAAAAAGCCGATTCAGGTACCGGTGGGTAAAGCTACCCTGGGCCGTATCATGAACGTGCTTGGCGAGCCGATCGATATGAAAGGCGAGCTGAAAGATGAAGACGGTGGTGCCGTAGAGATCGCCTCTATTCACCGCGCAGCGCCTTCATACGAAGATCAGTCAAACTCGCAGGAACTGCTGGAAACCGGCATCAAGGTTATCGACCTGATGTGTCCGTTCGCTAAGGGCGGTAAAGTGGGTCTGTTCGGTGGTGCGGGCGTAGGTAAAACCGTAAACATGATGGAGCTGATCCGTAACATCGCGGCTGAGCACTCAGGTTACTCGGTATTTGCCGGTGTGGGTGAGCGTACTCGTGAGGGTAACGACTTCTACCACGAAATGACCGACTCTAACGTTATCGATAAAGTTGCGCTGGTTTATGGCCAGATGAACGAGCCGCCGGGCAACCGTCTGCGCGTAGCACTGACCGGTCTGACCATGGCGGAGAAATTCCGTGATGAAGGCCGTGACGTTCTGCTGTTTATCGATAACATCTACCGTTACACCCTGGCCGGTACTGAAGTATCCGCGCTGCTGGGTCGTATGCCGTCTGCAGTAGGTTATCAGCCGACGCTGGCGGAAGAGATGGGTGTGTTGCAGGAGCGTATTACCTCCACCAAGACGGGTTCAATCACCTCTGTACAGGCCGTTTACGTACCTGCGGATGACTTGACTGACCCGTCTCCGGCGACCACCTTCGCCCACCTTGACTCTACCGTTACTCTGAGCCGTCAGATCGCGTCTCTGGGTATCTACCCGGCCGTTGACCCGCTGGATTCCACCAGCCGTCAGCTGGATCCGCTGGTTGTAGGTCAGGAGCACTACGATACGGCGCGTGGCGTGCAGTCTATTCTGCAGCGTTACCAGGAACTGAAAGACATCATCGCCATCCTTGGTATGGACGAACTGTCTGAAGAAGACAAACTGCTGGTGGCTCGCGCACGTAAAATTCAGCGCTTCCTGTCTCAGCCGTTCTTCGTGGCAGAAGTATTCACCGGTTCTCCGGGCAAATACGTTTCGCTGAAAGACACTATCCGTGGCTTTAAAGGCATTATGGACGGTGAGTTCGATCACCTGCCAGAGCAGGCCTTCTACATGGTTGGTGCCATCGAAGAAGCCGTGGAAAAAGCGAAGAAACTGTAATAACTTCCCCAGCCTGATTAAGGCGCAGGGTGGCAAGCAGATATCCCGGATCGCTGGCTTAAGACGGCGATCCGGATCAAGCAAAGCCGCTCAGCCTGAAACGGCGCGGGGTCGTTTTCCGGGAGGTTGAAAATGGCTATGACTTATCACCTGGATGTTGTCAGCGCAGAACAGCAGATGTTCAGCGGACTGGTACAGAAAATTCAGGTGTCAGGTAGCGAAGGTGAGTTGGGTATTTTCCCTGGCCATACGCCGCTGCTGACCGCCATTAAGCCTGGCATGGTGCGCATCGTTAAACAGCACGGTGAAGAAGAGTATATCTATCTCTCCGGCGGCGTGCTGGAAGTACAGGCAGGTACGGTTACCGTGCTGGCTGATACGGCGATTCGCGGCACCGATCTTGATGAAGCGCGTGCGTTGGAAGCAAAACGCAAAGCGGAAGAGCATATTCACAAAGCACATGGCGACGTGGATTATGCTCAGGCTTCGGCAGAGCTGGCGAAAGCCATTGCCAAGCTGCGCGTCATCGAACTCACTAAAAAAGCGATGTAATCAGGCTTAACAGCAGCTAATCATGCCAGCCCAAACGGGCTGGCATTTTTTTATCATCCCCCTGCCCCTTTCCTCTCTTGCTACACAGCTAAAATTAAGCGGCTAAAAATCGCCTTTTTTCGTTGTATTTATCATCAACGGCGGTGCATTCTTTGCCGTGGTAATAATCGGAAAGCCGGTTAATTTCGCCAGGAGAAAAATGTAGTAATCTCAGGGCGAAACCGTTTAACTTTCCTCTGTAAAAATTCTATCAGGATGGCTATGTCTAACAGCGCAATGAGTGTGGTGATCCTTGCTGCCGGCAAGGGAACACGCATGTATTCCGATCTTCCTAAAGTCCTGCATACTCTGGCAGGAAAACCCATGGTTCAACACGTTATCGATGCGGCAAAAGGTGTCGGTGCGCGCGCAATTAATCTGGTTTACGGTCATGGCGGCGATCGGCTGAAAGCCACGCTGGGTGATGATGCGCTGAATTGGGTGCTGCAGGCTGAGCAATTAGGAACCGGGCATGCGATGCAGCAGGCCGCCCCTTTCTTTGCCGATGACGAAGATATCCTGATGCTGTACGGCGACGTACCGTTAATCACCGTGGATACGCTGGCGCGTCTGTGTGCAGCAAAGCCTGCGGGCGGAATCGGCCTGTTAACCGTGACGCTGGATAACCCCACCGGCTATGGACGCATTGTGCGTGAAAACGGTGAGGTAACCGGCATCGTTGAGCAGAAAGATGCCTCGCCGGAGCAGCTGACGATTTCTGAGATCAACACCGGCATTCTGGTTGCTAACGGCGGCGATCTGAAACGTTGGCTAAGCCAGCTCACCAATGACAACGCTCAGGGCGAATACTACATTACCGATATTATTGCGCTGGCTTCGGCGGAAGGACGTCATATCGCAACCGTTCAGCCGTCTCGCATTAGCGAAACCGAAGGCGTTAATAATCGTCTGCAGCTGGCGACGCTGGAGCGGATTTATCAGGCTGAGCAGGCGGAAAAACTGCTGCTGGCAGGCGTGATGCTGCGTGATCCGGCGCGCTTTGATCTGCGCGGCGAGCTGCAGCATGGCCGCGATGTGGAAATCGACACGAACGTTATCCTTGAAGGTAAAGTCACGCTGGGCAACAACGTGAAAATCGGTGCTGGCTGCGTGATCAAAAACAGCGTGATCGGCGACGGTTGTGAAATCAGCCCGTACAGCGTTATTGAAGATGCTGTACTGGATGTCTCCTGTACCGTTGGGCCGTTTGCGCGCCTGCGGCCGGGCAGCCAACTGGGTGAAGCCGCACACGTCGGCAACTTTGTTGAAATGAAAAAAGCGAGGCTGGGTAAAGGCTCGAAGGCTGGCCATCTTAGCTACCTGGGCGATGCTGAAATCGGATCTGGCGTGAACATTGGCGCCGGCACCATTACCTGCAACTACGACGGCGCTAATAAATCAAAAACCCTTATCGGCGACGATGTGTTTGTAGGGTCAGATACGCAGCTGGTGGCACCGGTAACGGTCGCCAGCGGCGCTACCATCGCAGCGGGCACGACCATTATGCAGGATGTAACCGCCGGTGGGCTGGTTTACAACCGCAAAGAACAGATTCAGAAATCGGGCTGGCAACGCCCGGTTAAAAAGAAAATATAAAACAATAACCCCCACTCTCTACAAGGCTCGGGGAACCAGCAAAGCTGGTATATCAGGTCAGATGACAACGCTGGGCGCATGAGCGCCATGAGTCAGGAATACAACTATGTGTGGAATTGTTGGCGCGGTTGCGCAACGTGATATCGCAGAGATACTGCTGGAAGGCTTGCGCCGCCTGGAGTATCGCGGCTATGACTCCGCAGGTTTAGCGGTGGTGGATCGACAAGGGCACGTTACGCGCCTGCGTCGCGTTGGTAAGGTACAGAAACTGGCTGAGGCGGCTGAGCAGCATCCGCTGATTGGCGGCACCGGGATCGCGCATACCCGTTGGGCAACCCACGGCGAGCCGTCTGAGGTAAATGCGCACCCGCACGTTTCTGAACATATCGTGATTGTGCATAACGGCATCATCGAAAACCATGAGCCGCTGCGTGAGCTGATGATCGAACGCGGCTATCACTTCGCTTCGGAAACTGATACGGAAGTGGTGGCGCATTTAGTGCACTGGGAGCAGAAACAGGGCGGCAGCCTGCGCGAAGTAGTACAGCGCGTTATTCCTCAACTGCGCGGTGCGTATGGCATGGTGATTATGGACAGCCGCGATCCTTCACTGCTGGTAGCGGCTCGTTCAGGTAGCCCGCTGGTCATCGGCTGCGGCGTTGGCGAAAACTTTATTGCCTCCGATCAGCTGGCGCTACTGCCGGTAACCCGTCGCTTTATCTACCTTGAAGAGGGCGATATTGCCGAAGTTACGCGTCGTGAAATCACCGTCATCGACCGTGCAGGCGCGCCGGTCAAGCGTAGCGAGATTGAATCCACCGTGCAGTATGACGCTGGCGACAAAGGCGGCTACCGTCATTACATGCAGAAAGAAATTTACGAACAGCCTAACGCGATCAAAAACACCCTGAGTGGGCGCTTTAGTCATGGCGAGGTTGATCTTTCTGAGCTGGGTGCCAACGCCAACGATCTATTGAGTCAGGTAGAGCATATCCAGATTATCGCCTGCGGTACCTCCTATAACTCGGGCATGGTGGCGCGTTACTGGTTCGAGTCACTGGCTAGCCTGCCCTGCGATGTGGAGATCGCCTCTGAGTTTCGCTATCGCAAATCCGCCGTTCGTAAAAACAGCCTGTTGATTACGCTGTCGCAATCGGGCGAAACGGCGGATACGCTGGCGGCGCTGCGTTTGTCGAAAGAGCTGGGTTATCTGGGCTCGCTGGCTATCTGCAACGTTGCCGGCTCTTCACTGGTACGTGAATCTGACCTGGCGCTGATGACCAAAGCCGGAACGGAGATCGGCGTGGCCTCTACCAAGGCATTTACCACTCAGTTGACGGTATTGCTGATGCTGGTGGCGAAAATTGGTCGCCTGAAAGGCGTCGATGCACAGGTAGAGCATGATATTGTCCATGCTTTGCAGGCGCTGCCGAGCCGTATCGAGCAGATGCTGGCGCAGGATAAGCTGATTGAAGCGCTGGCGGAAGATTTCTCTGATAAACATCATGCGCTGTTCCTTGGCCGTGGCGATCAGTATCCCATCGCCATGGAAGGGGCACTGAAGCTAAAAGAGATCTCTTATATTCATGCGGAAGCCTACGCCGCTGGCGAGCTGAAACATGGCCCGCTGGCGCTGATTGATGCCGATATGCCGGTGATTGTCGTTGCGCCGAACAACGAACTGCTGGAGAAGCTGAAGTCCAACATTGAAGAAGTACGCGCACGCGGCGGCCTGCTGTATGTGTTTGCCGATCGGGATGCGGGCTTTAACGACAGTGAAGGCATGAAAATTATCTCCCTGCCGCATGTAGAAGAGGTTATCGCACCGATCTTCTATACCGTGCCACTACAGCTGCTCTCCTATCACGTTGCGCTGATCAAAGGCACCGACGTTGACCAGCCGCGTAACCTGGCGAAATCGGTTACCGTGGAATAAGGCGTATCTTATATAAAGCAGCCACGGACGAGGCCGCTTTAACGTTACGTTGACCTGAAACGGTAAAATGAAAAATCCGGTAATGCTGTTAACAGCATGCCGGATTTTTTTATGCGTTACGTAAACGCAGCGCCAGCTGCGACCGCGTTCGGGAGATAAAATACCCTGCGATCTCTTTCATAATTTTTGATTGATTTTAGCAAATAGCTCAGCTTTTAATCGCCTCTGTACATGAGTATCCTTTCTCTTATCGAGGCTGATTGCCTCATAGCGTATAAAACATGTTGAGGAAATTATCATGAAATCCATCAAGAATTTCGTTGCAGATTCAGCGGTATCACTGGTTAAAAACGCCGTTGCTGTTTCAGTTTTGTCTCTTATCTCCTTTGGCGGTTTTGCTCAAAGTATTAGCGCCACCGCCGCTACCCTGGATAGTGCTGAAGCAAAGATCGCCGCTCAGGCAGTTCAGGCTGGTGCCTCCTATAAAATTACCGGCGCGCGCGTTAACAATGGCGCTTACGTAACGGCAGTACTCAGCAAATAAAAATGAGCTGGAGAGAGAGTGCCTTGTAAGGGCACCCTTTTCAGCGCCGGACGGTCTTTCTCTCTTCTGCCGCCATTTACTGAATTGTCAGCACGGCCGAAAAGAGCATAAAAAAGCAGGTGTAAACATGAACATCATCAAGAGTGCTTTTTCATCTTTTTTTACCGAAACGAAACATTCAGCTCCGCAGGCGCGTTCTAATCCGATGACCGGGAGTGTGCAAGAGCATGCTGAGGGCTTTTTAGCGCTGGCTAAAAACCGCCGGACAGTTTACGCCCTCGGTAACAGATTGACGCTGGCAGAAGATGAGATTATCGAGACGATTAAAGAAGCAGTAAGGCAGGCGCCTTCGGCATTTAATTCCCAAAGCTCCCGGATATTGATCCTGCTGGGGCAGGAACACCATCGGTTCTGGGAATTAACCCGCGAACAATTAAGAAAAATTGTTCCGCCAGAAAATTTTCAGGGCACTTCAGATAAAATAGATGGCTTTGCGGCGGCGGCTGGCTCGGTGCTGTTCTTTGAGGATCAGCAAGTTATAAAAGGCCTGCAGGAACAGTTTGCTTCCTATGCGGATAACTTTCCAGTCTGGTCTGAACACAGCACCGGTATCGCCCAGTATGCGGTCTGGCTGGCGCTGACGGAAAAAGGAATTGGCGCTAATCTACAGCACTATAACCCCCTGGTTGATGCTGATGTGCAGCGCACCTGGAATATCCCGGAGAGCTGGCTGCTGCGAGGGCATATGAACTTTGGTTCCATCAACGCGCCAGCTGGTGAGAAAACTTATATGGATGATAACGCACGTTTTATTATTGCCAGATAATCCTGTTAGGCCGCCGCTGGCGGCCTTTTCCGCATTGACTCTTATTCCACGTCCCTGACGCCAGTCAAAACCGCCCTTCCCGGTGATATCAATCTTACCGCTGCTGAATGCTGAGCCGCGTACGATAAATGCGGTAAAGCGAAACCAGCGTACTGCTGATAAAAGTGAGTTCCATCATTGCGGCTACCGGAGAATGGCATAGCAGATTATTGGTCAGCCAGAACAGACTGCCCGCCAGAGTATAAAGCCTGAGCTTTACCCGATCCTGTTTAAAGGCGGCCAGCGTCATTAACAGGCTGCCCGCTAGCGGAAGCAGATCGATGGCATCACGCCATGTCAGAATCGTGCAGATTATCGCGGTCAGGCAGAAGGACCCGGCGATGGCTGGGTTTGTTGTCCTGCTCGCAATAACATATCTGAAACTGGCTAACAGCATCATCGCGGCTGCGCTTTTCTGCTCCAGCAAAGCAAAATGCGCTGCAAGCAGAGCGGTAGAAAGCGCCAACAGGCGCAGCACCGCCACGCGTCCGGGCAGAAAAAAAGCCACCAAGTCGCAAACAAATGAGCCGCCAGCGATAAGCTGCGAAAGCATAAAGACAGACACGGTTTTTCCTCTTCTTCATTCAAAAGAAGAGGATGAAAGAAGCGCCAGGAAGGCGCATTAACCTTTGTTAATGCGTTGTCGTATGCGCGAAAGGCTGACAGGCGTAATACCAATATAGTTGGCCAGTTCACGCTGAGTCAGGCGCTTACTCCATTCAGGGAAATGCTCAAGCACATAGGCGTAGCGTTTTTCCGGCGCATGCAAAAGCATCATTTCTTCTTTACGCTCTTTATAAATAAGCTGCTGGCGTAACAGAGCATCAGCCAGCTCTGCGCCTTCCGAGGTATCAAGGTAAGCCAGCGGCAGTCGCTGGTACGAGCAGGGCGCGATCGCCTGTAAGCTGTAGCGGGACGGCACTCTGGCCAGCCAGCTAAGGTAGAGAAAACAGTATTCTCCGGCAAAATAAAACTCTTTTACCCGTTCGGTGCCATCTGGCAAGACATGCACCGCGCGAACGATCCCTTGCAGCAGGAAAAAAATATTTCCCTGCTGCTCTCCCTGGCGCAGAAGAACGTCGCCTTGCCGGGCATGCATCACTGTTTGTTTAAGGTAGCGCTCAGGAAACATAATGCTTCTCCGTAAAAGAACCTGTGTTCTTCTCTGACCAGCAAGTAACGGCTCACTATACCCGGATAACCTACTGCATTTCGCTACGCTCTGATCTTTCATTGTTCTATTTTGTAGAACCTAAACATCGAAATTAGGTGGGTTTTTAGTTAAGCAGATTGCGCGCATGATGATCTTACCGCGGCTTACCAAAGGGGTAAGTCTATGACTAACGACAAGGCAGAACATCATGAAAGCGATACGCGCAATGCATTACGGTAAAACCGATGAGCTTTTTTTACAGGAGCTTCCGGCGCTGGTTCCTGGCCAGAACGAGGTTCTGATGGAGGTAGCGGGCAGCGGCGTTAATCCCATTGACGGGAAGCTTCTCTCTGGCGCCATGAAAGCCTTTGTTCCGCTTGAGCCGCCCTACACGCCTGGCGTAGAAGTTGCCGGACGCGTTATTGCAACCGGTGAAGCGGTGCAGCAATTTAAGGCAGGCGATGAGGTCTTTGGGTTTATCGGTATCACAGGCGGCTATGCCACTCAGGCTCTCGCGATGGCCGATCGATTAGCGCATCGCCCGGTACGTTTGTCTGCGCTACAGGCCAGCGGTGTACCGGCCGCAGCCCTGACGGCCTGGCAGGCGCTGCATGAGCACGCAAAGATTAAGCCTGGTCAGACATTACTTATCCATGGTGCCGCTGGTGGCCTCGGAAGCATGGCAGTGCAGATGGCACGCATTGCTGGTGTCAGGGTGATCGCTACCGCATCGGCACATAATGAAAACTACCTTAAAACGCTTGGGGTTGAACAAGTGATTGACTATACCCAGGCCTCTTTCGAAAAAGTGAGTGAGAAGGTCGATGTTGTACTGGATCTGGTGGGGGACGAGACGCAGACTCGCTCATGGTCATTAATTAAAGCGGGCGGCGTGCTGGTCTCAACCGTCACACCACCGGATCAGGCGATAGCGGAAGCGGCGGGCGTAGTGGGCAAACACTTCGCCACGCGTTCGGACGGAAGCCAACTGGCGCAGATTGCTGCCCTGTTTGCTAACGGCGCATTGACCATTGATGTTGAGGTTGTGCCTTTAAGCCAGGCTAAGGTTGCATTGAGTCGGGTTATGGATGGTCATACTCGCGGCAAACGGGTGCTTGATGCCAGCCTGTGAATAGCATGGTCATTCTGCGACCTGTTCGCAGAAGCGGGAGACCAGCCAGGTTGCCGCCGGGCCTGGCGGCGAGTCGTTACGGTAAATGACATCAAATCCGTAATCGCCGCCCGGGCAGTCAGGAAGCGTTAGAGGAACCAGGCGGCCATTGGCCAGATCGTCACGCACCATAGGTTCAGGCATATTGCCCCAGCCGATACCTTCACGCAGAAGAATATGTTTGGCACCTAAATCCGCCAGCCGCCAGGTATGTGTACCTACTACTGCGAACTCCTGGCCCTGCGTGAGCGTGGATCGATCCGTCAGGACCAGTTGCACATGCTCCCGACCTGCGCCAGGCCTCTGCGGATGTTTTGCTGCCAACGGATGAGTAGGCGCCGCCACCGGGATCAACGTCACCTTTCCGGCGCTAATACGCTCAAGACCATCGACGCGCTTAGCGAGCTGGCCGCTAACCCCCAGCGTTGCGCTGCGTTCAAGAACCCGCTGCATTACCCCGCCCAGCGCTTCAATTTGCAAATGCAAAGAGACGGTTGGGAAGCGCTCGCGGAAAGCCTTAAGCGCATCCACCACTCGTTCGCCAGGCAACATTACATCTAATACCAGATGAACCTCAGCTTCCAAACCTTGCAACAGGCCGCGAACTTTGGCGCGTAGCCCGTCGACACCGTTATAAATCGTTCTGGCTTCAGCCAGTACCGCATGACCCGCCTCAGTTAGCTGTGGTTTACGGGTACTTTTGCGATCGAACAGAGTAACCCCCAGCTGCATTTCCAGATTAGCGATTGAATAACTCACTACGGATGTGGCGCGATACAGCTTGCGGGCCGCGCCAGCAAAACTGCCCGTTTCGACTACCGTAAGAAAAACCCGCAGCTGATCCAGCGTGGGGGTACCTGGTTCTGAGATCATTTCTAATTTCCTGGATGTACCGACGCGCGACGATCGGCGTTTATGAAAGGAACCATGCCTTTAAAGAATCAGGTTGCCTGGCGGATGAGCCAGCCAGTGCCGCCGCGTTCAGCGCGCATGGTTTTACAGGCGCAACATCAATCACGGCTGCGGTTAAACGTTGTTACTTTTGTTAAGCCACTCTTTTACTTTTGAGCGATGACAGGCTGATAAGGCCGTTACTCTGTGCCTGTTTAATATTAGTGAAGTTAAAGCTTGCAATGTGGATCGGACCCAGGCTAGTATAGCGTCATCGGTTTGAAACACAGACCTTATGTAAGCAGTTTTAGTAAAGCAGTCCTCAGTTCAAGCGTTATCTATTGATATCCTTCCTCGTGAGCTCCTCCTAAGTGCCCCATAAGTAAAAATCTGCAAAGCAGACCATATTCGTCACCAAGAGTGGCTCAAAAAACAAGTAAGGAAATATCAATGTCTAATAAAATGACTGGTTTAGTAAAATGGTTCAACGCTGAGAAAGGTTTTGGCTTTATCACTCCTCAGGACGGCAGCAAAGATGTATTCGTACACTTCTCTGCTATCCAGAGCAATGATTTCAAAACCTTAGATGAAGGCCAGAAAGTAGAGTTCTCTATCGAGAACGGCGCTAAAGGCCCTTCAGCGACCAACGTTGTCGCGCTGTAAGCGTTGATGACCTCGCTAACCCTTACGATAGCGATGACGGCAACAGCCTGAGCAGTTAAGCGTTAGTGATAAAAACCCGCCCTGAGCGGGTTTTTTTGTTTCCAGTGATTGATAAATGAATAGCAACTATTTCCTGCCGTACATTTTTCAGTGATTGTTAAAGCTCGCTTTTTTATCTGAGCGACTTTCATCCATCCGATCGGCATCCGCTTCGTTATTTTGCTTGCCTGCCTGTTTTCTTTCGCAGCCCTGAGCAAAGTTGTGAACGAATCCACGCTGTACGTTTTGCCTTCGTCACAAAACTGTCATATTAAGTACATCTCGCTGTCACTAAACTGTCCTATTTTCCCTCCTGCAGCAATACTAATCCTTACTACAACGGCATACACCCTGACCTTTACTCCCCTGGAGGGAATATGACACTGATGCGTAGCACCGTAGCCAAACTTGTTGCCGCCACCCTCTCGCTGAGCGCGGTTTCTGCTTTTGCAGCGACCGATCTTACTGGCGCAGGCGGTACCTTCCCGGCTCCGGTTTATGCCAAGTGGGCAGCGGATTATCAACAAGCGACCGGCAGTAAAATTAACTACCAGGGCATTGGCTCCTCTGGCGGCGTTAAACAGATAATCGCGAAAACAGTTGATTTTGGTGCGTCCGATGCGCCAATGAAAGATGAAGATCTGCAAAAACATGGCCTGTTCCAGTTTCCTACCGTGATTGGCGGCGTGGTACTGGCGGTAAACCTGCCGGGTATCCAGTCTGGTCAGCTGACGCTGGATGGTCAGACCGTGGGTGATATTTACCTCGGCAAAATCAAAAAATGGAACGACCCGGCTATCGCTAAGCTGAACCCGGGCGTGAAACTGCCTGAAACCAATATCGCCGTGGTACGTCGCGCTGACGGCTCCGGTACAACCTTCGTATTCACCAGCTACCTCGCTAAAGTAAATCAGGAGTGGAGTGAGAAGGTAGGTAAAGGCAACACCGTTAACTGGCCAACAGGTCTTGGCGGTAAGGGCAACGATGGCATCGCGGCATTTGTTCAGCGTCTGCCTGGCTCTATTGGCTACGTTGAGTACGCCTATGCCAAACAGAACAAGCTGGCCTACACTAAGCTGGTAGATGCCGATGGTCAGCCCGTTAGCCCGACCGAAGAGAGTTTCAGTAATGCCGCTAAAGGGGCAGACTGGAGTAAAACCTTCGCTCAGGATCTGACTTTCCAGAAAGGTAAAGACGCCTGGCCTATTACTTCCACAACATTCATTCTGATGTATAAAAATCAGGCTAATGCAGAAAAAGGCGCTGAAGTGCTGAAATTCTTCGACTGGGCTTATAAAGACGGCGATAAAACAGCAAACAGCCTGGATTACGCAACGCTGCCTGACTCGGTGGTCGAGCAGATCCGCGCCGCCTGGAAAGCAGAAATCAAAGATAGTTCTGGCAAAGCGCTGTACCAGTAACATGTTCCAACAGTGCTCTGCACTGTCGCAGGGGTCGGCTGAAAGCCGACCTGCAGTATCCGGGCGGCTGAATGCCGCCCCTGTGAATTTTATCTGTCGAGAAATCTATGGCTGAATCCAGGCCGTCATTCAAGGCCCCAGGAAAACAAGGCGACATTCTGTTCGGCGCGCTGGTAAAGCTGGCAGCGCTGGTTGTGCTTTTGTTATTGGGCGGCATCATTATCTCCCTGATTATCTCTTCCTGGCCCAGCATTGAGAAATTTGGTTTCTCTTTCCTGTGGAATAAAGAGTGGGATGCCCCTGCAGAGAATTTTGGCGCACTGGTGCCGATTTATGGCACGGTTGTCACCTCGCTGATTGCGCTGCTGATCGCGGTGCCGGTGAGTTTCGGTATTGCGCTGTTTTTGACCGAGCTGGCGCCCGGCTGGCTGCGTCGTCCGCTGGGCGTGGCCATTGAACTGCTGGCTGCAATCCCCAGTATCGTTTACGGCATGTGGGGATTGTTTGTATTCGCGCCGCTGTTTGCTGAATACTTCCAGACGCCAGTTGGTAATGTCCTCTCCACCATTCCGTTTGTTGGCGCGCTGTTCGAAGGGCCAGCCTTTGGCATCGGTATTCTGGCCGCTGGCGTGATCCTTGCCATCATGATCATTCCTTATATCGCTTCAGTAATGCGTGATGTCTTTGAGCAGACGCCGGTTTTGATGAAAGAGTCAGCTTACGGCATTGGGTGTACAACCTGGGAAGTGATCTGGCGTATCGTGCTGCCGTTTACCAAAAACGGGGTGATTGGCGGGATTATGCTGGGGCTGGGACGTGCACTGGGGGAAACCATGGCGGTAACCTTTATCATCGGTAATACCTACCAGCTCGACAGCGTATCCCTTTATATGCCGGGCAACAGTATCACGTCAGCGCTGGCTAATGAGTTCGCAGAAGCGGAGTCAGGTGTGCACGTCGCGGCTCTGATGGAACTGGGCCTGATCCTGTTTGTGATTACCTTTATCGTACTGGCTATTTCAAAATTGATGATTTTACGGCTGACGAAAAATGAAGGGGCGCGTTCATGACGACAATGGATATGCACGCCCGAACAGAGCTGGCGGCTTCACGCCGTAAAATGCAGGCGCGCCGTAGCCTGCGGAATAAAGTTGCTCTGACGCTGTCATTATTAACCATGGCGTTTGGCTTGTTCTGGCTGGTGTGGATCCTCTTCACCACCATTACGCGCGGCTTCGATGGCTTTTCGCTGGCGCTGTTTACTGAAATGACGCCGCCGCCCAATACGGCTGGCGGCGGGCTGGCTAACGCCATCGCCGGTAGTGGCCTGCTGATCCTGTGGGCGACCCTGTTTGGCACGCCTTTGGGCATTCTGGCGGGGATTTATCTGGCGGAATATGGTCGTAAATCCTGGCTGGCGGAAGTGATCCGCTTTATTAATGATATTTTGCTGTCCGCCCCATCTATCGTAGTTGGCCTGTTTGTTTACACCATCGTGGTGGCGCAGATGCAGCATTTCTCCGGCTGGGCTGGGGTGATAGCGCTGGCGCTGCTGCAAATTCCGATTGTTATCCGCACCACGGAAAACATGATGAAACTGGTGCCCGATAGCCTGCGTGAAGCGGCATATGCGCTGGGTACGCCAAAATGGAAGATGATCTCCTCCATTACGCTGAAGGCTTCAGTTTCCGGCATCATTACCGGTGTGCTGCTGGCCATTGCACGTATTGCCGGGGAGACCGCTCCGTTGCTGTTTACTTCATTGTCGAACCAGTTCTGGAGCACCGACATGATGCAGCCGCTGGCCAACTTGCCGGTTACCATCTTTAAGTTCGCCATGAGTCCGTTTGCCGAGTGGCAAAGCCTGGCCTGGGCTGGCGTTCTGCTGATCACGCTGTGCGTTCTGCTGCTGAATATCCTGGCGCGCGTGATTTTTGCCAAATCAAAACATTAATTACCGCGTTGTGACAACGGCGCGGCGTTAAGAGAAAGAGAAGACTATGGTTAATCAGACATCCGGCAAAATTCAGGTTCGCGATCTGAACTTCTATTATGGAAAATTCCATGCATTGAAAAACATCAATCTGGATATTGCCCGTAATCAGGTCACCGCGTTTATCGGTCCTTCCGGCTGCGGCAAATCGACTCTGTTGCGCACCTTTAATAAAATGTTTGCGCTTTATCCCGAGCAGCGCGCCGAAGGCGAAATTCTGCTGGACGGTGAAAACATTCTGGCCGACGCGCAGGATATCGCGCTGTTGCGCGCACGGGTTGGTATGGTGTTTCAAAAGCCAACGCCCTTCCCGATGTCGATTTATGACAACATCGCCTTTGGCGTCCGCCTGTTTGAAAAGCTGCCGCGTGCCGATATGGATGAACGTGTTCAGTGGGCGCTGAGTAAAGCGGCGCTGTGGAATGAAACCAAAGACAAGCTGCATCAGAGTGGCTATAGCCTCTCCGGTGGTCAACAGCAGCGTCTGTGCATTGCGCGCGGTATCGCTATTCGTCCGGAAGTGCTATTGCTGGATGAGCCTTGCTCGGCGTTGGATCCTATCTCAACGGGTCGTATCGAAGAGCTGATTACTGAGCTGAAGCAGGATTACACCGTGGTGATCGTTACGCATAATATGCAGCAGGCAGCACGCTGTTCCGACCACACCGCATTTATGTATCTGGGCGAATTGATTGAGTTCAGCGATACCGACACGCTGTTTACCAAACCGCATCAGAAACAAACTGAAGACTACATTACTGGCCGTTATGGTTAACTGGAGATCGATGTGGACAATTTAAACCTGAACAAGCATATCTCCGGCCAGTTTAACGCTGAGCTTGAGCATATCCGCACCCAGGTCATGATAATGGGCGGCATGGTTGAGCAGCAGCTCACCGATGCAATCACCGCGATGCATAACCAGGACGCAGAGCTGGCGAAGCAGGTTATTGATGGTGACCAGAAGGTCAACATGATGGAAGTGGATATTGATGAGGCCTGCGTGCGGATTATTGCCAAGCGGCAGCCTACGGCCAGCGATTTGCGTCTGGTAATGGCGATAATCAAAACCATTTCTGAGCTGGAGCGTATTGGTGACGTAGCGGAAAAAATCAGCCGCACGGCGCTGGAAAAGTTTAGCCAGCAGCATCAGCCGTTACTGGTCAGCCTGGAGTCACTGGGACGGCATACTATTCAGATGCTGCACGATGTGCTGGATGCTTTCGCGCGTATGGATCTGAGTGCGGCGGTGGAAATCTATCGTGAAGATAAAAAAGTCGACCAGGAATATGAAGGCATTGTGCGTCAGCTGATGACCTACATGATGGAAGACCCACGTACGATCCCCAGCGTACTGACCGCTCTGTTCTGCGCCCGCGCGATCGAGCGCATTGGCGATCGCTGTCAGAATATTTGCGAAATTATTTTCTATTTTGTGAAGGGACAGGATTTCCGCCACGTCGGCGGCGACCGTCTCGACAAGCTGTTAGCTGGAGATGATAACGGCAGCAGCCCCGCCTGATTGAGATTACCCGCAGTGCGCGTCTGGCATGCGGGTAAACTTTTCTTCATACCAGCGTGTAAAACCGTTCGGCGATATTTAAGATATAAAGCGCAGACTTAAGAGTGTAAATAAAAAAATCACGCCTCAAACGCTGCCATCTCTTCTTCTGGTAATTACTTCCCAGCCTTGTATTGAAAATCTATTAACGATGCTTTTGCCACCACGCTGACCATTACTGACGAGCTTACCGATAAAAACCGCTGGTCAAAGGCGTTAGCAACGGCAATTAATACAAAGGCCACGGCTGATAAATAAAGCCTCAGCCCTGGGTATAGGGTTGAGGCTTTTTTTATGGACGGAGAAATCAACGCGTAAGATGCCAGCCCCGCGCGTTCCACAGCGCTGGCAGCCGCGTCAGATCGTCAAACGGGGTAACCAGTGGGTGATCGAGCGGTGCGTTATGCGCATCGGCGCAATAATAGAAAACCGGGATGCCCGCCGCGATACCGGCACGCGTCCCTGCCTCTGAATCATCAATCAGCAGGCAGCGTTCAATCGGCACCTGCATTTGCTCAGCAGCATGAAACATCAGCTGTGGATCCGGCTTCCAGTGGCCGATATCGTAGCCGCTGTACAGGCGATCGCCAAAAAAAGGAAGCAGGCCGGTCAGCCCAAGAGAGTGCTGCATCTTTTTTACCGTGCCGTTAGAGACCACGCACGCCGGTACGTTAATCTGCTCCATTAAAGCTCTGGCGCCAGGGATCGGCTGCAGCTGTGCGTCGAAAAGGCGAGCCACCTCCGCACGATATTCTTGTTCAAAGGTTTCTACTGCAACATCAAGCGGATGCTGCTGGTTAACGTCAGCGATAATATCGTAGAGTTTGACGCCCTTATATTTTTCAAACATCTGCTGTAATGGCAGATGCACGCCGTAGCGGGAAAAGGTGGAAACATACGCCTGGGTACAGAGCAATTCGCTGTCCACCAGCGTTCCGTCACAGTCGAAAAACAGACATTCAATCGTCATTCTGCCTCATCCTTACCAGGGGAAAAGACCACTTTACCCGACTGAGCGTAAAATGCGACCCAGCCGCCCGCCGGAAACCGCAACCGTTTGCGAAAAATCAGTGTACTGTTGCGTCAAAATCGCTAGCATACGCGGCGACCTCTTTTCCCGTTCGGATGTAACAAATGACTAAACAAGGCTTACTACAGCGTCTGTTCCGGCTGCAGGAACATGGCACTACGGTGCGTACCGAGTTGATTGCCGGTTTTACAACTTTTCTGACGATGGTCTATATCGTCTTTGTAAACCCGCAAATTCTCGGCACGGCAGGCATGGATACCCAGGCGGTATTCGTCACTACCTGTTTGATCGCCGCGCTGGGCAGCATACTCATGGGGATTATTGCTAACCTGCCCGTCGCGCTGGCGCCAGCGATGGGTCTGAACGCCTTTTTTGCTTTTGTGGTAGTGGGCGCAATGGGTTATTCGTGGCAGGTAGGCATGGGCGCGATCTTCTGGGGCGCGACGGGTCTGCTGCTGCTGACGCTCTTCCGCGTGCGGTACTGGATGATTGCCAATATTCCCCTTGCTTTGCGCACCGGCATTACCGCAGGTATCGGTCTGTTTATTGCCATGATGGGGCTGAAAAACGCCGGTATTATCGTGGGGAATGAAGCCACGCTGGTAACGGTAGGCGACTTATCCTCGCACAGTGTTCTGCTGGGCGCGCTGGGCTTCTTTATTATCGCCGTGCTGGCATCACGTAATATCCACGCAGCGGTGCTTATTTCCATTGTTATTACCACGCTGGCTGGCCTGCTGCTGGGCGACGTTAAATACAACGGGATTTTTTCTGCACCCCCAGCGATTAGCTCAGTTATCGGACAGGTGGATCTGAGCGGTGCCTTTACGCTCAATATGGCCGGCGTGATTTTTTCTTTTATGCTGGTTAACCTATTTGATTCATCCGGCACTCTGATTGGCGTAACGGATAAAGCGGGGCTGGCCGATAAAGATGGTAAATTCCCGCGCATGAAGCAGGCGCTGCTGGTGGATAGCGTTAGCTCAGTTGCCGGTGCGGCAATCGGCACCTCTTCCGTAACGGCCTATATTGAAAGCTCGTCAGGCGTCTCCGTTGGTGGGCGTACCGGGCTGATGGCGGTGGTTACCGGCATTTTATTTCTACTGGTAATGTTCTTGTCGCCGCTGGCATCAATGGTGCCGGGCTACGCTGCCGCAGGTGCGTTGATTTACGTTGGGGTATTAATGACCTCAAGCCTGGCGCGCGTAAAGTGGGACGACCTGACCGAGGCGGTCCCGGCTTTTGTAACTGCAGCCATGATGCCGTTCAGCTTTTCAATCACCGAAGGCATCGCGCTGGGTTTCATTTCCTGGTGTGTGATGAAAGCAGGAACCGGACGCTGGCGTGAAATCAATCCCTGTGTTGTGGTAGTCGCGCTGTTGTTCGTGCTGAAAATCGCTTTTATTGATTCACATTAATCAGATGGCGCTGCGGCTTAAGGCTGCAGCTGCCTTTCTGTTGGCATACTGGTCAGTCTTAAAGTCTGCGGTCCCATATTCGCTTTATTCATCTCAATATCCCTTAACGCGTTCCAGTTCTGCTGTTCATCAATTTCCCACAATCGTAAACGGCTGGTTGCAGGAGACAGGGCGCAGGACCAAATAAGCAGCGGCTCGACATCACATACCGCCTGTATGTCGGGAAAAGTATGCGAGCGCAAACGGCCTGAAGCGGGATGCAGACGCAAAGTACTATCACAGGCGTTGTTCTCCCCGGTTAGCTTGAGCACGCTTTGTCGCAGCGTCCAGATTTGCGTAATGGCTTCCAGCGGATCCTGCTGGGCATTAATCCAGGCTTTTTCACCGGAAGAGAGATACTGCAGATGATGTTCCAGCGTCTGACGGCTATGTGCCCGCACAATTTCCATATCCAGTCCGGCACGACTCTGTTCTTCCGCCAGCAGCACACCAACCATATTACCAGCGTAGGCAATGCTAAAATCGGGCAGGTCGGGATCGGTAAAACAAGGACGGCCGCTGCTGGTGGTGGTAAGGGCGGGAAGCTGGGACATACCATAAATACGCAACATAAGTTCGGCCAGCAGCATACGCGCTGCAAGATAACGGCTGCGGCGTTTATCGTTCAGAAATCGCGCTTGTTCCACTATATCTGCCGGGATACGCTGTACGTCTGCCCGATTTTGGGCAAGCGTCCAGCGTACAAAATGACTTGCCATCTGTCGCTCCGTGAAAATGGTCGGATAATCATCAATTGCATTGTAAGAATTTTCCGATGCTTTTGCACCCGGCTTTACTTTGTACAGGGTGCTTTTCGGAATAGGTTTAAATAAGTGCGGTAAAAAAGCACGGAGACGCGTTAAAACGTGCCGGATAAGGCTTCAGGCGAAACGGCAGGCTTCAGTAAACGGCAGACGAGGCAGACGCGGGTGCAGCTTACTCGCTTCGCCATAACCCAGATTGATTAGCATATTGGCTTTCCAGTGGGTCTGTGCAAAAAACAATGCGTTAACCTTCTCCGCATCGAATCCCGACATGGGACCGGCATCCAGGCCCAGCGCGCGAGCCGCCAAAATCAAATAGCCTGCCTGTAGACTGCTGTTGCGAAAAGCGGTCTCAGTAGCCAGCTCCGGGCTGCTGGTAAACCAGCTGCGGGCATCAGCCCAGGGAAAGAGTTCTGGCAACCGATCATAAAATTTACCGTCGGAAGCCACAATTACTGTGACTGGCGCTGACAGCGTTTTCTCCACATTGCCGCTCGAGAGCGTAGGCTTCAGTTTCTCCTTACCCGATGCGCTGGTAATAAAAACAAAGCGTCCCGGAGAAGCATTAGCTGAGGTAGGGGCCAGACTAACCAGCTCATAAAGCCGATGCAATAATGCTGAATCGACCGCTTTATCCTGCCAGTGGCTATGGGTTCTGGCCTCGGTAAACAGGGTGCTTAACGCCTGAAGATCAAGAGAAACGGCCATGCTGGCTTCCTTACTGTGAGTTAACGGTACAGAAAACGTTAGCGACTGGCTCACTCATTGACCAAGATGATTTTTGTATGGCAGAAATGCACCCTCATGTTACGGCGTTAGCCCCGAGCGCAACCAGGAAGATAGAACCGCCTTCGGGAGTTACGCCTGTAAATAAGTAAGCGTCGCAAAAAGCGAATTAAAATGCATTGATTGAGAATGGTCTTTAAAGATAATTGAGAATTGTCTTGTAATCGCATTTAATCTGTTTTCATTGTTAAAGATTAAACAAGGCTGCAACAGTAATAAGCCGGATTATATTTGTCCGAATATTGATTTTTCTAAATATTTTATAATATCAATCATCATCAATCGATTCTGAATATGCCATTTACTTATTTTCACTTTTATCTTTACCTTAAGTGCGCCTTGTGAATAACCAGGAAAGTTATTAGAATCCCTCAAATAATTAAGCAAAAAGACATTAATAAATCCATATGGTGCCAGTGCTTACACTATGTATTAGAGTAAACGCATGGAGCCCGCTGTTGCCGGGTAAACAGATACGGGATATATCACTATGTTGAAAATTAACTTGGCTATATCAGATAAGTACCCTGCTGTTCAGTATTTTCTTTGTAATTACCTTAAGCAAGAATTAGGTTGTAATATATTGCCGGGCATCTCTTTAAACGAAGATCATGCGATTAAACATACAGAACAGCATAGAGTAGATGCTATTATCACCGACCTCTCTTACGATAGCGATGGCCGCCAGTTCTATGGTGTTTCAAAAATCAGAGCGATAAAAAAACGTTTTCCAGCGGCTAAAATTATTCTCTATACGGAGTTTAATAACCTATCAATTCTGAAAAAAACGCTTAACTATGGTGTTGATGCAATTGTCAGTAAATATGATGCGGTTAGCGAAATAAAAAAAGCGCTATGCGAGGTGTTTACCAAAAAACACAGCACAGCCTGGGTTTCGAAAAATATAAAATCGATTATTGAAAGCGATATTGAAAAATCGAGCCGGTTAACGGCAAAAGAATGGGAGATCATTCAGCTTTATTCTATGGGGCTGTCATTATCCAATATCGCTAAAAAACAAAACCGTGCGGTAAGCACCGTTGCTACGCAAAAGTATAACGCCATGAAAAAACTTAATGTGCATACTAATAGCGAGCTTATTCAATACGCCTGCATAAATAATATTATTTAGCCTTTTGTTTTTTCTGTTTATTGAAAAGGATTTTGATAATGCACATCAGAAGAGTTAACGTCTTAATAGCTTTGTTTTTTTCGGCGTTGATTATCCTGCCTGGGAGCGGGCATAGCCTGACACTGCAGGAAGCCGTGTTGTCAGCCAGCATTTATGACAGTGAAATCAGTGCGGCGCGCAACGCACAGCGGGCGGATAGCCAAAAAAGGCTGCAGGGTTTTGCCAGTCTGTTGCCGGTCATCAGTTTGAATGGCTCTTATGCCAAACAGGATCAGCCTAAAGCCACCTATGCTGCAGGCGTCACACGTCATAGTTACAGCTTTAGCCTTACGCAGCCGCTGTTTGATATCGCAAAATATGCGGCATGGAAACGCGGCGACGCCATAGCTAACTATGCCGATGTTGTGCTGATGCTGGCAGAGCAAAAACTTATTACCGGCGTTGCAGAGGCTTACTTTCGGGTTATTTATCAGAGGGATGTACTAAAGAGCGCCATTAATGCAAAAGCTGCCTATGGTAAACAGCTGAGTCAAACTGAGGTTGCGTTAAAGGTGGGTGAAGGCACACGTCTTGAACGAGACGAGGCGCAGGCCAACTATGACCGGGCGATAGCGGATGAGATCGCTGCTAAAAACGATCTGCAGGAGGCCGGAATAATTTTTTCCCGCCTGACCGGGCGTAATCCTGATGAAATTCAGCCGGTTGTTCTGTCATGCGTGATGCGCTTTCCGGTTTCTGATGATTTTAAAGCCCTGGAGCAGCAGGCCGGACAAAATAATCTTCAGGTCCGCGCCGCGCTTTTTCAACTGGAACAAACCAAAGCCGATCTGATCGCCGCGCATGGCGCGCATCTGCCGGTAGTGACATTACAGGCGGGCTATGGCACCAACTGGAGTAAGAGTAAGGCGGAGGATTTTAATTTTTTTGATTATGTTTTCGGCACCACGTCAAAAACACATTCCAGTAACATCGGCATCAATGTTTCTATTCCTTTATTTGCTGGCGGGTCACAAATTTCTCAGTCTGTAGAAGCGGTCAGACGTCGCGAACAGGGAAAGGATCTCCTGGAGAATGCGCGTCGTAAGGCGCGTCAGGAAACGCAATCCGCCTGGCTTAAATTAAAAAATGGACAAAATCAGTATCTGGCGGAAAAGAAAGCGTTAGCTTCGGCAAAAAACAAAGTGAACTCTACGGCATATGGCAGAAAAGTAGGTTTGCGAACTATCATCGACGAGTTAAACGCAGAGCAGGAATATTATAAATCACTACAGGCACTGGCAAAACTGCGATATGAATATTTAAACGCCAGACTGAAACTATCTGTGGAGTTAGGCGAGCTGGATTATTCAACGTTGGATCAATACCGTTGCGCTGCGGATAATAAAAAAACCTCCGTTAATTAAACAAGGACGTTAATTGAATGAGTGAATCGTTATTTCGTCAGGAAGCATTAGAGGCGAATAAAACCACCATGATCGGCACCGTGGCTTTATATTGTCCGCCATATCGCTGGCTAATTGTTTCTTTAGTAGGAGCGATAACTCTGGCGATAGCCGTGCTGTTTGTTTTTGGCAGTTATACCAAGCGGGAAACCGCATCGGGGCAGCTACTGCCCGCCAAAGGAATTATGAATATTGCGGCAATTACCACCGGCACCGTGGTCGATATTACCGTAGAAGAAGGTCAGCGGGTAAAAAAGGGCGACGCCATCGCCACCATTTCTTCAGAAGTCTACACCGCGCTGGGTCTTACACGTGAAAAAGTCGCGCAGCAGCTGAATATTCAGCGGACCCGTTTGAAAGCAGATTTAGACAATCAGGAAAAGCTGGCCGCTGAAGAGATGAAAGGGCTTAAAGAGCGCGAGCGGCTGTTAAGCGCCCAGATGGAGCAGCTTAGCGTTCAGCAACGTCAGCGTTCCCGTCAGGTCAGGCTGGCGCGCAGGCAACAGGAAAAAATCAATCTGATGCGCAAACAGGGTTACGCCTCAAACAGCCAGGTTGAACAGCAGGAAGCTGTGGTGATCGATGCCGAAACGCGCTTACAGGATATTGCTCGTCAGCAGCTTGATATTCAGCAGCAGCTTGCCCAAACGCGCCAGCAGCTGCGCGAGCTGCCGATGAATGTGCGTAATAAACAAAACGAGATTGAACGACGCCTGTCAGAAATCGATCAGTCGTTAGCGGAAAATGAATCCCGGCGATCGGTGGTGCTACGTGCGCCAGCGCAGGGCATTGTGGGATCGGTCATGGTTAAAACCGGCCAAATGGTGAATGCCGGTCAAACACTGTTTGCACTGCTGCCGGACGAGGGTGAGCTTCAGGCGCGCATTATGGTCAGCAGCCGGGCGATCGGTTTCATTCAACCCGGTCAGAAAGTGGTGCTGCGTTATCAGGCGTTTCCTTTCCAGAAATTTGGTCAGCAGTACGGCAAAGTGATTGATGTTTCCCGCGTTGCGCTGTCGCCTCAGGAGGTTGCCACGCTTACCGGCCATAACAATGTGCAGGAACAACATTATCGTGTGGTGGTACAGCTGGATAAGCAAGACATCAATGTTTATGGACGCAAGGAAAAGCTTCGCCCTGGCAGTGCGCTTGAGGCGGATTTCCTGATTGATAAACGACGCCTCTATGAATGGGTGCTGGAGCCGCTTTTTGCGCTTGGTCGTCGTTCAGGAAATTAATTTAACCCGCCGTGGGACTACAACAGGGAGTTGTATTATTCATGAAGTTTTTAGAAGCACTTAACTTTGGCTGGCGCCGTAAATTACCGGTTATGCAGCAAACACAGGCAACGGAATGCGGCCTGACCTGTGTTGGGATGATTGCCAACTATTTTGGTCACGGCATTGATATGGTCACGTTACGTAAGCGGTTTCCCACTTCGCTTAAGGGCGCAACGCTGGCCGATGTCATGTTGATTGCGCATCAGCTGGGAATGGCTGGCCGGGCATTAAGGCTTGAGCTGGATGAGCTGGTGAAGCTGCGGCGTCCCTGCATCCTGCACTGGGAAATGAACCATTTCGTGGTGTTGAAAAGCGTCTCGAAAGATAAAATAACCATTCACGATCCCGCCATCGGCCGACGGGATGTCCCAATGGAAGACGTTTCCCGCTGCTTCACCGGCATTGCGCTGGAGCTGTTGCCGGGTGCCACCTTTACCCGCGTGCAGGAAAAACAATCCATCTCCATGCTAAAGCTGATCGGTGATGTAACCGGTATTCGCTCGGCTTTTGCGCAGATTTTGATTCTGTCGGTAGCGCTGGAACTCTTTGGCATTCTGATGCCTTTTTATATGCAATGGGTCATGGATCAGGTTTTAGTCTCGGCGGACTATGATCTGCTTACCCTGTTGGGCTGCGGCTTTATTGCCGTTACGCTGTTAAGCGTCTCTGTTTCTGCGCTGCGATCCTGGGTCACTACCTGGTTTTCAAGCCTGCTTAGCGTGCAATGGACCGCGAACGTTTGTGCGCATTTGCTCGGCCTGCCGATGACCTATTTTGAATCACGGCATGTGGGCGATGTGCTGTCACGATTCGGCTCTATTGGCACCATACAAAGCACGCTAACCGGACGTTTTATCAGTTCGATCCTTGATGGCGTAATGGCGATTGTCACGTTAGGCATGCTGTTTATTTACAATATCAAGCTGGCGTGGCTGGTTATCGCGCTGTTAGTGGCGTATACGCTTATTCGCTGGGTTTCATTTCGTCCTTTCCGTCAGGCCAATGAAGATCAAATTACCGCTTCGGCGCGGGCACAATCCCAGCTGCTTGAATCTATTCGCGGCGTAAAGGCGGTTAAGCTTAATAACAAACAGGAAATTCGCGTCGCGGCGTATGCTAATGCGCTGGTTGAAAGCACGAATAAAGGCGTGGCGATACAGCGCTTGTCGATCGGTTTTAGTACCTTGCAAAGCTTGATTTCAGGCGTCGGGCGGATTGTCCTGATATGGATGGCGGCTTTACAGGTACTGGAAGGCAATTTTACCAGCGGGATGCTGGTCGCTTTTATCAGCTTTTCCGACCAGTTTATTGGGCGTGCTTCAGGGCTGGTTGATGCTGTTATCGATTTCACTATGTTGCGTCTGCATGGCGAACGTCTGGCAGATATCGTGTTAACCGAGCCGGAGGCTGATATGGAAACACGGTTACCAGCCATCACTAAAGCGGATGGTGCGCCACCTTCGTTAACCATTAACGATCTCTGTTTTCGTTATGCGATAACAGAGCCGTACGTTATCCATCATTGCTCTATTTCCGTAGCGGCTGGCGAATCAGTAGCGATTATCGGCCCATCCGGACAGGGCAAAACCACTCTGGCCAAGCTGATTATGGGACTGTTGAAACCGGAGTCAGGCAGCATAGAAATAAATGGCATCGACATTAAAAAACTGGGTATGCGTAACTACCGCGATCGTCTTGGCTGCGTCATGCAGGACGATATCCTGTTCGCCGGTTCCATTGCCGACAATATCAGCTTTTTTGATGCTTCTCCCGCACAGGAAAACATAGAGGCTGCCGCAAAACTGGCACAAATACATGAAGATATCGCGGCCATGCCGATGGGCTATCATAGTCTGGTAGGGGATATGGGCTCCTCCCTGTCCGGTGGTCAGATTCAACGCGTGTTATTGGCAAGGGCGCTTTATCGTCAACCTTCTCTGCTTATTCTTGATGAAGCCTCCAGTCATCTTGATGTTGATCGTGAACGCAGCATTAATGAGGCAATAAAAAATATGCCTGTTACCCGAATTATCATCGCCCACCGGCCTGAAACTATCTGTAGCGCGGATAGAATTATTCTTTTAAATCAGGGTAGCGTAGTCGAAGTTGATAAAAGCCAGTATGCGCTGTTACATAAAAACAATAGTCAGTAGATAAGTGGTGGAAATGATTTAATTATTTATCGTTCATGGAAATAATAGGTTTGCCCGCGTAAAAATCATCAATATAGGGCGCTGTCAATAATAGATTGTTTACTATTGTTGCATGCCCTTACAGTAAATAGCATATAAATGCTATTAATGCGTTGTCATTGAGATTTTATAATTCAGTAATTGAAACAGCTAATAAGGAGCGATTGTGCGATATTTAGAATTAAATGAAATTAGCCAGGTGTCAGGCGGTGAATTCTTCGAAACGATAGGCTCTATGGTGATTGGCAGTTTTACCGGCGCGTCTTCCGGCCTGTTAAAAGCGGCTACGGTGGGCGGTAATAGTGGAGGCATTTTGGGCATAGGAATCATAGGCAATCTTGGCGGCGTGATTGTCGGCAGCGTCGCTGGCAGTATGCTCGGTACCATGTACGGTATGGTAAATGGCTGGGATAAAACGTGCGAATGGTTTAACGCCACCGCAGAGCAATGGTTTAATCTTATTTTGCCGCTTCCAAAATAACATGAAACTATCCTCTCGGGGTGTTAATTGTTTATTTATACTCTTTCTGAAAGTGAAATAATAAATGCGTTAATGGTTCGGATGCTGGTTTACCTCACACGTTAGCATGGAAAAAAGTTAGTGAAATAAATTTTAATGTGAAAATGAACGTTTTCATTTAATGTTTAATCGTCGTTGCTGTACTGGGCATTCTTAATGCGATTATTCATTAGTTGTTAATGCCCTCTGCAGTAAAGATATAAATATTTATAAGTCATTAAATAAAATTTCATGGGATGGATTTTATTTTTTCGGCTTAATTGATCACGCGAGTAACTTGTACGGTTTTTTACTCGGCATTCATTTTTCATTAAAAAATAAAATGGAGTTTAAGATGCAAAAAACAATATTAGGTACAGCGATTGCGTTAACAGTTTCTGTCATGGTGCTTCCGGCCGGTGCGGCGGATGGAACAATCACTATCAATGGCAAACTGACACAGCAGACCTGTACTGTAAAAGTTAATGGCGGCGCTGCTGACGCCGTTATTAACCTGCCTTCACTCTCCACTTCTGCTCTGAATGAAGCTGGCAAGATGGCAGGTCGCACGGCTTTTACCATGAACCTGACCGGTTGTACGCCCGCCACCGGCAGCGTACGTGCCTATTTTGAACACGGCCCAACGGTTGATGCTGCAACAGGACGTCTGAATAACACCATCAGTTCTGGTGCTCAGCAGGTTCAGGTTCAGCTGCGAGACAACGATGAAAATGATGTGTATGTCGGTAACACCAGCCAGCGTAATAATCCCGCGACTGCGTTGTCGGCAGCCGGTACAGCCAATCTGCTTTACAGCGCTTACTACTATGCGACCGGCAAGGCGACCGCTGGTGAACTGGCAACGTCAGTGACCTATTCTATCGACTACCAGTAACGCCTATTCCTGCCCTTTGATAAAAATGCAGGAGTTATGCTCTTGCATTTATTCATTTTGGATATTTACCCTCAGGAATAGCATCAGGAATGAATATAAAATCTCTCTTACTGCTTTTTTGCGGTCTGTTGTTAAATATAACCTCTGCTTTGGCCGGTATTGTAATTAATAGTACGCGCGTCATTTACCCTGAAGAAAAAAGTGAGGTTACCGTACGTCTGGAGAGTCAGAACGATTATTCTTCTTTGATTCAGTCATGGATTGATAGCGGGGATAAGAATCAAGCGATAAAAAACATTAAGGTGCCCTTTATTCTTCTTCCTCCTGTAACTCGCATCGAGCCACACCAGGGGCGAACGCTGCGAATTAATTATCTTGGCGAAGGTTTTGATGTGCCTGCAGACAGAGAATCTGTTTTTTGGTTAAACGTGCTGGATATTCCACCTAAACCGTCGGGTAAGATGGAAAATTTATTGCAAATGGCAATCCGTACTCGTATTAAACTGTTTTTCAGGCCGAAATCGCTTCAGGATATCTCTCCGGCTGAGGCTGCAGAAAAGGTTATCTGGCGAGTAGTGAAGGATAATAAAAAAGCCATACTTGAGGCAGAAAATCGTTCCCCTTTCCATGTTTCAATTACTTCAGTTGAGGCTAACTCAGGGAATAAAACGTTTAATGCTGAGGGGAAGATGATCGCCCCTTTCTCCAGAGTGACTTATGCCTTCAAAGGTAATAAGTTTGCTTTGAGTAAGTTTAAATACATTTATATTAACGATTACGGGGCCAGCGTTACGATAGAAAGAGAGATTTATTAACTTAAATAACTCACATAATGAAGGGTATGTTTATGTCATTTTTTTCTTTCTTTCACCATTATTGCCATCACCAAAGAAATTACGTCATTTCATGGCATTTTACCGCGCTTATTTTCTGTATGCTTTCGACATCAACCCGCGCGGAGGTTTCTTTTGATCCTATCTTTCTTGATCAGACTGCCGGGGATTATATCGATATTTCCCGGTTTAACGGCAAGTTCAGGATCCCGCCAGGCATCTATGCCAGCGATATCTATTTAAATGATCAACTGTTGGGACGCGAAAACGTGACCGTCCGTGAGAAAAGGGGGGAGTCTGTGATTTGCTTTAGCCCGGCGCTGGCTAACCTGACCGGTTTTCGCACAGGCCAGCTCTCATCAGAGCTGCAGAATGCCCTGCGTCAGGAAAGTAACTGTACGGCGCTGGAATCGCTCCAGCCTTCCTCTAAAGCGCAGATGGTGCTTGCCGATATGCGCCTTAATCTTCAAATCCCACAGGCATGGCTTAACCGAACCGCACGCGGCTATGTTGATCCTGAGCTATGGGAAGAGGGCAGCAATGCGCTCTATGCCAGTTATGATAACAGCTACTTTAAACAGGATTCGGGCAGGTTCGGCTCGGAATCTTTTTACAGCAAGTTGGGTGGTAGCCTTAATATTCATGGCTGGATGTTTCGGCATTCTGGCGCGTGGAGGTGGAGTAAAAATAACGGCAACAGCTACTCTGTTCTGAGCAATAACCTGCAGCGGGATATTACATCACTACGTGCGCGGATTTTAATCGGCGATGCAAACAGCTCGGGCGCCCTGTTTAACTCTTTTATGTTCCGGGGAGTCAGGCTTGCAACCTCTGAACAGATGTTGCCTGACTCACAACGTGGCTATGCTCCCGTGGTACGCGGTATTGCTCAAACCAACGCACGCGTACAGATTCGGCAAAATAATGCCCTGATTTATGAAACTACGGTGCCGCCGGGCGAGTTTGCTATCATTGATATCTATCCCTCTGGCTATGGCGGCGATCTTCGCGTGACGGTAACGGAATCTGATGGCCGGGAAGCGGAGTTTGTCGTGCCTTATGCGGCCGTTTCGGAAATGATCCGCCCTGGCAGCTATCGTTACAGCCTGCTGATGGGAACCCTGCGCAATCAAAATCTCAGCTATACGCCTAAAGTATTTCAGGCAACCTTTCAGTACGGGATAAACAACTGGCTTACTGGTTACAGCGGCCTGTTGGGCTCCGGTGACTACCTTGCCGGTTTGGTCGGCGGAGCCATCAGCACGCCTGCGGGCGCTTTTGCTCTGGATGCTACCGGGGCCAGCTTTGATGATGGCACCAGCGCGCAAAACGGCATTAGCGTTCGTGCCAGCTATAGCAAGTTCATTTCGACCACTAACAGCACGATTTCCGTGGCTGCCTACCGGTTTTCTTCTTCAGGTTATCTGGACTTGAATAACGCTACGCAGCTTGTGGATTTCCACCAGAAAGAGAATCAGGCGCAAGGGCTGCAATTAAACCGTCCTCAGAATCGTTTATCTCTTACGTTAAATCAGCAATTGGGCGAGAACGGCGGCAATATTTACACCAGCGGTTATGTAGAAAATTACTGGGGCAGGCAGGGCAGCGATGTGCAGTACCAGCTGGGTTATACCAATCGTTTTAAGTTAGTTAATTATGGCATCAGCCTTAATCGCGCCAGAAACGCTTCCTACAGCGAAACGCAATATCTTCTCTCTTTCTCGCTGCCGCTGGGGCGGGGATCCCATATACCATATGTTAACAGCTATACCACGCGTAGTGATGACGGTATCACTACGCAGCTGGCGTTAAGCGGCGTCCTGGGTGAAAAAGATCAGTTAGATTATAATGTTGGCGTAGCGCGTGAAAATAATGGCGACAGCTCAGGAAATATATCGGGTTCTTATCGTTTCAGAAATACACAGCTGAAAGCCAGCTACGCGAAAGGCAAAAGCTATCGCTCTTATACGGCCGGAATGAATGGCAGTTTCGTGCTGTTACCGGATGCGCTGGTCGCCAGCCCTTACACCGGTGATACGCAGGCTGTGGTTCAGGCCAAAGGCGCGGCGGGCGCATCAATTGAAGGTTATCCGGGCGTCATCGTTAACGATGCCGGCTATGCGCTGGTTCCCTGGCTCACCCCTTATCGCATCAATAAAATCGCTATTAATCCCACTGGCATGCCGCTGGATGTTGAACTCGAATCCACTGTTAAGCAGGTGGTGCCGCGCGCCGGGGCGATAGTAAAAGTTAATTATCCAACCAAACAGGGCAATGCAGTATTGATCCAGGCGCAGTTGCCAAACGGCGAAGCCCTGCCTTTTGGTGCCAGCGTAAAAACCGAAGATGGACGCGATGTGGGTGTCGTGGCCCAGGGGGGCCAAATGTATATCCGCCTTGAGGAGACCATGAATCGTTTACAGGTTAGCTGGGGGCCGCACAGCCGCTATACCTGTTTATTCGATGTTAACCTGCCGGAAAAAACAGATAAAAGACAACGTCAATTCCAGCGGTTCAATACAACATGTCGTTACCCTACACCGGTTGCCAGACAAGAAACGTTAGCCAAAGCGGTACGATAAATCTGGCGCTGAAATTGGGAGAAAATCATGAATGACCTGATAAAAAAAGGCTCGCGCAATACTGGATATGTAATTTTACTGGCGGCCTCCGGTTTTATTTGCCATACAAGCTATGCCACAACCGTGCGATGCGCGCCTGACTCTAATACCTCTAATAATGTTTTCGCCTTTGATTTTAATAAGCTCCCCAACCAGATACCTAACAAGGTGCCCATAGGGACAACGATTTATGATGTCACTATGAACCTGGATTTGTGGTGTGCCAAAGAGCTTAATACGGGCACCATAATCGCAGGGCCAGAAAAAGCAAAAATATATATCAATCGGGGAAATACCACAAATGCGTTAGGAAACAAAAGCGGATTAACATTCTTTGTCACGATTAATGGCGAAAGGGATGCCGTCAGTAAAAGTTATGACAGTGGCTACTCTACCGATAAAGTTTTTGTGCCGGGCATTTCCACCTCAAACTATACAAAAATCAGCGTTCCGGTGCGTGTTGAGCTGGTAAAAACAGGTGAGAGCATGGCTATCTCTCCGTTTCGCAATGATGTAAGCCTGTTTTCTATTGGCGATGCGGGTTATGGTTATATACATTATTGGGCCACCAATGTCAGAAAGCTCTCTTTCTCTGAATATACCTGCAATACAACCACACCAAATATCTATCAAACATTGCCGGGTCTGAATGTTGCTGAGCTACCGCAAAGTGGCCGGGCAGATAATCATGTCACCGATTTTTCAGTTTCACTGCAATGTAACGGAAATATATGGAGTACGCTTTCCATTAATATGGCTTTCAGCGGTACGCCGGTGGCAGGGTTAGAAAGAAATGGCGTTTACCCCTTTTTTAATCGTGCCGGAAACATGGCGGAAGGTATTGGATTTCAGATCCTGCATCAGGATAGTACAGGCGCTTTTGTTGAAAGTGAAAATAATGCGTGGTTTAAAATAGGCAGCTTTTCATCAAGCTCTCATGTATTAACAGTTCCTTTAAGAGCTGCCTATTACCGAACAAAGGAAAAAGTGACGCCGGGAGAATTAACAGGAACGGTAACTTACACTATTAATTATATGTAATGGTAAGAAATAGTGGCTTGACTTTTATTATTGCCAGGCGCGAAGATCGCTATCGTTTGAAAAAGACGCATTTTTAATGGCTTTTTAATATATGGAAAAACACAAAGGAATGACTATGAGCAGAAATTATTTGCGTTGCTTTCCTTTTATCGGTGATGGCACTGGCAATGTTTGCCTGCTGCTCACACTACTGCCTTTTTCAGCCAGCAGCGTTTCACCCTGGCATGAAAACAGCGGGCACCGCACAGATGTCACCTCAGGTTACGCCACGTATGAGCCGGGAACATATCCGCTGCATGTCTCTGGTGCCGGCAGCGAACTGGTCGTTAACCCTGCTTTGCGCTTTTATAGCGAAGCCACCTCAGCGGCTCTGGTGGAAAACAAGGGCACGCTGACCATCAACGGGGCCAGCTTTGAAAATAACGCCGCAGCTTATCCCGCGCTTAATGTCTCATCAGGTTATCTTGATATGGCTAACAGCAGTATTCGCACCTGGCAAAGCGGCTCCCATGGTGTGGTTGCCAATGGTCGCTCGGTAGTGAATATCAGGAATACCGATATTACGCTGTCCGGAACCAACGGTTACGGCGTCGAGGTACGTGATAACTCCTCTCTGATCGCCGATGGATTAAATGTCAATGTGAAGGGCAAGTCCGTTTCGGCAGGCGTGACGTTAAACGGCGCGGACGCGACGGCCAGAATTACCAATAGTCAGTTTAATCTTGACGGTGGTTCGGTGAGCTACGGCATCCAACAAAATCTTGGCGAATTGATTGCCGACGGGGTAACCATCATCGCCAAAGGCCAAAGCGGCGGCGTACGTATTGGCGACTGGGGGCCTTTGACCCGCACAACACTGGCAAACAGTTATATCCAGGTTGAAAATGAGTACGCTCTGCTGATTCGTAATTCTCTGTCGACGCTGAATAACGTTGATGTGATTGCCACCGGCGATAATGTTCGGGCATTAGATATTAATCAGAACGCCAGCGTGATTGCTGACGGCGGCAGCTATACCACTTTTGGTAAATACGCTGATGCCGTCTGGCTACCGAATCAGGACACGCAGTTAACGATCAGTAATGCTTCGCTGAAAACTTCTGGCGATGCCTCTATTGCGTTGAATGCGCTGGCGGGAACAGCGAAGGCGAAGAACGTGACGTTAACCACCTCCGGCGTCGGAAGCTACGCTATCTATACAACAAACCAGGTGGCCGGTAAAAATCTCTCTATTAAAACCAGCGGCGAACGTGGCTGGGGCGCTATCAGCGCCAGGGGCGGTCAGCTTGATATCGCCAACAGTACAATTACTACTCAGGGCGCTTCCGCTTCCGGTATTGGGGCTTTTAGCCAGGCGAGGGTACAGGGCAGCAGAATAAAGGTGATGACGCACGGCAAGGATGCCAGCGCTTTGTTCACGCAGGCAGCCAGCCTTAACATTGATAATAGTACCCTAATCAGCGCAGGAAATGCGCCAGTGCTGACAGTGAAAAGCGAGGCTACCGCCAGCAGTGGTTCTTCAACGCAGCTTAGTCAGGTTCGGCTGGATAACGTCAGGCTGATCGGCGTGAAGCAGGAAGCGATCAACGTCAAGGCGGCCCGTCTTCACATGCAGGCCAGCAATGGCGCTTATTTGCAGGGCGGCAACCAACAGTTGTTAAAGGTGGTTACGGTTAACGACGCCAAAAAAGGCACCGTTACCGCTTCCCATGTTGAACTGGAAGCAAGCAACAGAACCCTGCTGAATGGTGATGTAAAGGTCGATCCCGGCAGCACCGCCTCGCTGATATTACGGGATCAATCACAGCTTACCGGCGCGGTTAATAATGCGGATATCGCCGTTTATTCTCAGAGCCTCTGGCGCATACCGCGCGCCTCTTCAGTACAGAATATTATCAATCAGGGCACCGTGGCCTTTAAACAGGGCGTTGTTAACCATGATCTGGTTGTCGCCGGTAACTATGCTGGTAATAACGGCGCGCTGATTTTTAATACGCGTCTGGGGAACGATAGCTCAGCGACCAACAGGCTGATCGTCCAGGGTAATACCTCGGGATCAACCCAGGTCAGGGTGCTTAACGCGGGCGGCGTCGGCGCTAAAACACTTCATGGAATTAAGCTGATTGAGGTTAACGGTTTGTCTGCCGGTGAGTTTGTACAACAGGGAAGAGTTGTTGCCGGTGCTTACGAGTATCAGCTGGGGCGGGGCACAGGTGCCAGTGCCGGTAACTGGTATCTCATGAACCATGCTGCTGATAAAGCGCCGGTGTTTCGCCCTGAAGTAGGCGGTTATATCGCTAACAGCGCAGCCGCCGCCACCTTATTTAATCTTAGTCTTTACGATCGTCTGGGTAACCGCAGCCTGAGCGAGAGCGACCAGCAACGCGGCAGCAGCCTGTGGCTACGTCAGACCGCAGGCCACAATCGTGCTTACAGCGCGGATACGCTGGAAGCGCAGGGCAATCGCTATAGCGTACAGTTAGGCGGCGATCTCTGGCAGATGACGGCAGATACGGGACGACTGCATATTGGGCCGATGCTGGGCTATGGCCGTCAGGCGACCAATATCCGTTCAACCCTGAGCGGCTACACCGCGAATAGCGCTATTTCCGGCTACAGTCTGGGCGCATATGCCACCTGGTTTGCTGACCAGAACAGCGATAGCGGACTGTGGCTGGATAGCTGGCTGCAATATAACTGGTTTACCGGCAATGTGGCGGGAGAAGGGCTGCGAACTGAAAACTACCATATGCAGGGTATTAGCGCTTCGCTGGAAGGTGGGTATGCATGGAAGGCGCTGGAGCGGCAGGGCGATAACCAACGTCGCTACGCTTTTTACTTGCAACCGCATGCGCAGCTTATTTTCAACGGCCTGAAATCCGTACGTTTAACGGAGCAGAACGGTACCCGCATCACCAATAAAAATAATAATTTTATCAGCCGCATTGGGATGCGTGGCTGGATAACGGAATCAAAACAGCCCGGCGAAAGCGATCTGAGGCCCTATGTTGAGCTTAACTGGCTGCGTAACAGCGATCCTTATCAGGTGAGGCTGAATCAGCTCAAGGTACAGCAAAACAGCGGGCGCAATGTGGCGGAGCTTAAAACCGGCGTAGAAGGGAAAGTGAGTGATAACTTACAGCTTAACGGCAGCATTGCCTTGCAGCAGGGGCGTTATCACTATCAGGACGCCAGCCTGATGCTGGGCGCAAAGTATAGCTTCTGATGATGTTGCCATAACAAGAGGCCGGGCAGGTTACTGCGTCGGCCTCTTTTTGGTTACTGAGTTCTGGCTACCTTCAGCGGCGCGCTTATTTACCTATACAGAAGCTGGAGAAGATGCGGCCCAGCAGATCGTCAGAGGTAAACTCGCCGGTGATTTCACTCAGCGCCTGTTGTGCCAGACGCAGCTCCTCCGCCAGCAGCTCGCCCGCCCAGGCACCCAGCAGCTGTGCTTTGCCCTGCTGTAAGTGAGTATCCGCTATCTCCAGAGCCTGGAGATGACGGCGGCGTGCCAGGAAACCACCTTCCATATTATCGTTAAAGCCCATGCTCTGTTTCAGGTGATCGCGCAGCACATCAACCCCTTCACCAGTACGGGCGGAAAGGCGAATAAGTGAGTGACCATTTACTTCTGTCAGGCCCAGGATTTCGCCGGTTACATCAGCCTTATTGCGTACTATGGTAATCGGTAGCGACGATGGCAGACGGGCAATAAAATCGGGCCAGATCGCCGCAGGCTCGGTAGCCTCGGTGGTTGTGCCATCTACCATAAACAAAACGCGATCCGCCTGTTCAATCTCCTGCCATGCCCGCTCAATACCGATACGTTCCACTTCATCGCTGGCATCGCGTAAACCGGCGGTATCAATGATGTGCAGCGGCATCCCATCGATATGGATATGTTCGCGCAGCACGTCACGCGTGGTGCCGGCAATATCGGTCACGATAGCGGCTTCGCGTCCGGCCAGCGCATTTAACAGGCTCGATTTACCGGCATTAGGACGCCCGGCAATCACCACCTTCATCCCTTCACGCAGCAGGCTGCCCTGGCGCGCTTCCGCACGTACCGCGTTCAGGTCCTGCATCACGGCGTTTAGCTGCGCTTCAATTTTTCCATCGGAAAGGAAATCAATCTCTTCGTCCGGGAAGTCGATAGCCGCTTCTACATAGATTCGCAGGTGAGTAAGTGCTTCCACAAGATGATTAACACGCGTGGAAAAAGCGCCCTGTAAGGAATTCAACGCCGAGCGGGCAGCCTGTTCTGAACTGGCATCAATCAGGTCGGCTATTGCCTCGGCCTGCGCCAGGTCCAGCTTGTCGTTCAGAAACGCGCGTTCAGAGAATTCGCCAGGATTGGCGATGCGCACGCCGGGCAACGCAGCAATGCGTTTTAACAGCAGATCGAGGATAACCGGGCCGCCATGCCCCTGTAGCTCCAGTACATCTTCACCGGTAAAGGAGTGGGGGCCGGGGAACCAGAGCGCAATGCCCTGATCGAGCGTGCTGCCATCTGCGGCCTTAAACGGCAGATAATCAGCGTAGCGCGGTTTCGGCAGTTTACCCAACAGCTGTTGGGCAACCTCTGCCGCTTTGCTGCCGGAAATACGCAGAATACCCACGCCGCCACGTCCTGGCGGTGTGGCCTGGGCGACAATGGTATCGCTGTGGCTCATGGAAACTCTCTCAATACGGTAATAACATTCATTATGATGACCGGACGGCAACAAATAAACAGGGGCGGTAAAATCCGCCCCTGTTAGGTACTGCCTGAAACTGAATTAATTCAGGCCGTTACGCTTTCGTCTTGTCGCGGCTGTGCAGACCACGTTTTTCCAGCCCGCGGTAAATCACCTGCTGCTGGATAATGGTTACCAGGTTGCTGACGATGTAGTACAGCACCAGACCTGACGGGAACCACAGGAAGAACACCGTAAAGATGACCGGCATAAAGGTCATGATCTTCTGCTGCATCGGATCGGTGACGGTGGTTGGCGACATCTTCTGAATGAAGAACATCGTTACGCCCATCAGGATCGGCAGAATATAGTACGGGTCCTGTGCAGAGAGGTCATGGATCCACAATGCGAACGGCGCATGACGCAGCTCTACCGAGCCCATCAGCATGTAATAAAGCGCAAGGAAGATCGGCATCTGGATAACCAGAGGCAGACAGCCGCCCAGCGGGTTAACCTTCTCTGACTTATACAGCGCCATCATTTCCTGACTCATACGCTGCTTGTCGTCACCTAAACGCTCACGCATCGCCTGAATTTTCGGCTGCAGCATGCGCATCTTCGCCATCGAGGTGTACTGCGCTTTGGTCAGCGGGTACATGATGCCGCGTACGATAAAGGTGATAACGATAATCGAGAAGCCCCAGTTACCGATAAAGCTGTGCAGGAACTTCAGCAGCTTAAACAGCGGCTGAGAGATAAACCACAGCCAGCCGTAGTCAACGGTCAGGTCAAGATGGGGAGCAATCGCCGCCATTTTGTCCTGAATTTCCGGGCCAACCCACAGCGTAGCGGCCAGCGTCTGCTGGCTGCCTGGCGCAACCGCTACTGGCGCGGATTTATAGCCTACTGCCGCCAGGCCATTGCCCAGGTTGCTGGTATAGAGCGTATTCGCACCGGCGGTACGCGGTACCCATGCGGTCGCAAAATATTGCTGCAGCATGGCAACCCAGCCGTTGGTGGTAGTAGCGCTCAGGTTTTCGTTGTCCGCGATAGTGTCGAAATTGTACTTCTCATATTTACTGTCGCTGGTGGAGTACGCCGCGCCACGGAAAGTATGCAAAGCAAAGTTATTGCTGCCGGTATCACGATGCTTCGGCAGTTCAATCGTCTGCTTCAGCTGACCAAACATCGCCACTTCCAGCGGCTGCTGTGAGGTGTTGTTGATCTGATACTCAACGTTGATGGCATACTCGCCGCGCTTCAGCACAAACGTCTTGGTATAAACAACGCCGTTCTCTGCGGTGAAGGTCATCGGGATACGCAGTTCGCTCTGACCGTCAGTGAGCTGGAAGCTATCCTGAGTGGTGTTATACAGCGGACGCGCGCCGTTATTTGGATTATCCGGCCCGTTTCTGCCGGTCAGGCCACTCTGCGCCTGGTACAGGAAGGCAGGAGTGGTTTCCAGCAGTTGGAAAGGCTGAGAAGAGCCCAGTTTATCCGGGTAAGTCAGCAGCTGCGCCTGTTCCACATCGCCACCACGGGTGTTGATGTGCAAAGACAGGACATCAGTCTTAACGGTGATCGTTTTGCCCTGACCGCTGGCAGGCACACCCTGGTTAGCGGCATCACCGGCTACTGTCGTGTTTTGCGTGGTCTGAGTCTGCTGCGGCTGCGGAGCGTGGTCCGTTTGCCAGGCTTGCCAGATCATGAAAGACACGAACAGAAAAGCGATGAGAAAAAGATTGCGTTGCGAATCCATCGTTAATGTTCTCTGTTATCGTCGGTTTTTGGCGGCACCGGATCGTCACCACCCGGGTTTAAAGGGTGGCATTTTAATACGCGTTTAACCGTCAACCAACTGCCTTTTATCATTCCGAACCTGCGCAATGCTTCAACTCCATATTGCGAGCAGGTCGGGTTAAAACGGCAGTGTGGTCCCAAAAGAGGGCTAATGACGCGTTGATAAACGCGGATCAGCCCAATCAGGAGCCGCGCGCCAGGCGACAGTGACGACGCCATAATTTCTCCAACGCTTCCATTAGCGCACGGTTATCGAGGTCAGCGACCCCTTTCTTGGCCACGACCACAAAATCCATTGCAGGGAGTTCGTGTTGGCGTAGGCGAAAGCTTTCGCGGGTCAATCGCTTGATCCGGTTACGCTCATGCGCACGCTTAACATTTTTTTTCGCGACGGTAAGACCGATACGGGGATGCCCCAGCGAATTAAGGCGGCCGAGTATGGTAATTTGCGGCGTGCCAGCCCGTTGTGGCTGCTGGAAGACGAAAGTGAAATGAGTGGGAGTTAGCAAACGTAACTCCCTGGGAAATGCGAGCTTAACCACTTATGGGTTAGCTTTATTACTTGGAAACGGTCAGACGAGAACGGCCTTTAGCACGACGACGTGCCAGAACCTGACGACCATTTTTAGTTGCCATACGAGCACGGAAGCCGTGAGAACGGTTGCGCTTCAGTACGGACGGTTGAAAAGTGCGTTTCATGGCGATTTCTACCTAAACTTGAAAAATTTCACGTGGTGACGCGTACCCGTTTCAGTAAAACGACCGACGCCTCAGTGTATCTTTAATAAAGAGGCGGGATTGTAATAATTGTACAGTCCCGAGTCAATTTACTTCGCTTATTGCGCGCGCCTGCTGCCCGAATCGACCTGCAAATCCTGTCGAAATCGACAAGGCGCATCACGCCGGGACGAGAATTATACGGAGTCCATAATAAAGCGCAAGGATCGCACGGGATCTTCTGCCGATCGTTTGCAGTAACGTTGCGATAATAACGTGACGGTTGCCAGAAATTTGCATTAAGGAGCGCGATCCCGGCATGTGTTTCACTCAGCCTGGAGTAAACTTAGCCTCGTTTAATGCCTGTGGATAAAATGGATCAAAACTGTGTAGAAAGTGAAGATCTCTGTCTCGCTTTGCGCTATGATCCGCCCTTCCGCTAACGATCCTCTCTGCGATCGGGATCGGAGCAACCGCGGACAGCGGTTCGTATGTCTGTCACTGGCATACGTCAACAATGATGATTGATCTGTTTCAGCGCCTATTTTCTTATCGATTTTGTTCGAGTGGAGTCCGCCGTGTCACTTTCGCTTTGGCAACAGTGTCTTGCCCGTTTGCAGGATGAGCTACCTGCCACTGAATTCAGCATGTGGATCCGTCCGCTACAGGCTGAACTGAACGACAATACGCTGGCCTTATATGCCCCGAATCGGTTCGTACTCGACTGGGTAAGAGATAAATATCTCCATAATATCAATGCTCTGCTTAATGACTTCTGTGGCACCGAAGCGCCGCAGCTGCGTTTTGAGGTGGGCAGCAAGCCGGTGGTACAGACGATGCCGCAGGCGAGCATGACCAGCGCCAGCGTGGCGGCGCCATTGATGGCAAGCATACCGCCAACGGCGCCAGCGGCACGTCCCAGTTGGGACAGCGTGCCTGCGCCCGCTGAGCGCTCCTGGCGCTCAAACGTTAACGCCAAACATAACTTTGATAACTTCGTCGAAGGTAAGTCGAACCAGTTGGCGCGCGCGGCGGCGCGTCAGGTTGCCGATAACCCCGGCGGCGCCTATAACCCGCTCTTTCTGTATGGCGGCACCGGCCTTGGTAAAACCCACCTGTTACATGCGGTCGGCAACGGCATCATTGCCCGTAAACCCAATGCAAAAGTGGTTTACATGCATTCAGAGCGTTTTGTGCAGGACATGGTAAAAGCGTTGCAGAATAACGCGATCGAAGAGTTCAAACGCTATTACCGTTCGGTGGATGCGCTGCTTATCGATGATATTCAGTTCTTTGCCAATAAAGAGCGTTCGCAGGAAGAGTTTTTTCATACCTTCAATGCGCTGCTGGAAGGGAATCAGCAAATTATTTTAACCTCAGACCGCTATCCCAAAGAGATCAATGGTGTGGAAGATCGCCTGAAATCACGCTTTGGCTGGGGCCTGACGGTTGCCATCGAACCGCCGGAACTGGAAACGCGCGTCGCGATCCTGATGAAAAAGGCGGATGAAAACGATATTCGTCTGCCGGGCGAGGTCGCCTTCTTTATTGCCAAGCGCCTGCGCTCTAACGTGCGTGAGCTGGAAGGGGCGCTGAACCGTGTGATTGCCAACGCCAACTTTACCGGCCGCGCCATTACCATTGATTTTGTGCGCGAAGCGCTGCGCGATCTGCTGGCGCTGCAGGAAAAGCTGGTCACCATCGACAATATCCAAAAAACGGTGGCGGAATATTACAAAATCAAAGTGGCCGATCTGCTCTCTAAACGTCGTTCGCGCTCGGTTGCGCGTCCGCGTCAGATGGCGATGGCGATGGCAAAAGAGCTTACCAACCACAGCCTGCCGGAAATCGGTGATGCTTTCGGGGGTCGCGACCATACTACCGTGCTGCATGCCTGCCGTAAAATCGAGCAGCTACGTGAAGAAAGTCACGACATTAAAGAAGATTTTTCAAATTTAATCAGAACATTATCTTCCTGACGCTATGAAATTTATTGTAGAACGCGAGCAATTACTTAAACCGCTACAGCAGGTGAGCGGTCCGTTAGGTGGCCGTCCGACGCTGCCCATCCTTGGCAACCTGCTGCTGCAGGTGAATGATGGCAGTCTGTTGCTGACCGGTACTGATTTAGAAATGGAAATGGTGGCGCGCGTAGCATTAACGCAGCCGCACGAACCGGGCGCTACTACCGTACCGGCGCGTAAATTTTTAGATATTTGCCGTGGCCTGCCGGAAGGCGCGGAGATCAGCGTAGTGCTGGAAGGCGACAGAATGCTGGTGCGCTCCGGGCGCAGCCGCTTTTCGCTCTCTACGCTGCCTGCCAGCGACTTCCCGAATCTTGATGACTGGCAGAGCGATGTTGAATTTACCCTGCCGCAGGCGACGCTGAAACGTCTGATTGAGGCGACGCAGTTCTCCATGGCGCATCAGGATGTGCGTTATTACCTTAACGGCATGCTGTTTGAAACCGAAGGGGAAGAGCTGCGCACCGTGGCGACTGATGGCCATCGCCTGGCGGTCTGCTCTATGCCGGTCGGCCAGTCGCTGCCGAATCATTCGGTGATTGTGCCGCGTAAAGGGGTTTCCGAGCTGGTACGCCTGCTGGACGGTGGCGATACGCCGCTGCAAATCCAGATCGGCAGCAGCAATATTCGCGCGCACGTCGGCGATTTTATCTTTACCTCCAAGCTGGTTGATGGCCGTTTCCCGGACTATCGTCGCGTGTTGCCGAAAAACCCGGATAAAACGCTGGAAGCGGGCTGCGATCTGCTGAAGCAGGCGTTTGCGCGCGCCGCTATCTTATCCAATGAAAAATTCCGCGGTGTGCGACTCTATATCAGCCAGAACCAGCTGAAAATTACGGCGAACAATCCGGAGCAGGAAGAAGCGGAAGAGATTCTGGACGTTACCTACGGCGGCAGCGATCTGGAAATCGGTTTTAACGTTAGCTATGTGCTGGACGTGCTTAACGCGTTGAAATGCGAAAATGTGCGTCTGCTGCTGACAGACTCCGTCTCCAGCGTACAGATTGAGGATGAGGCCAGCCAGAGCGCTGCGTATGTTGTGATGCCGATGCGTCTCTAGTTAACCCGGCGCGCTGGAGCAGGTTATCCAGCGGCCAGATTAACCGTTCAGGCACAAGGAAACAGAGGCTGGAATAATTCGCTCAGAGCGTGTTTTTCCCGCTGCCAAAGCGGCTCCAGCCCTTGTAAAATGCCGGATCATCCCCATATTCTGTAGATAAGTAAGCCTTTGCTTATTGCCTGTGCGCTAAGCAAAGTCAGCCTTGAGATAAGGCTGCCTGCTGTCACTCCATCTCTTTGGATTATTTCATGGCTTTAACCCGCCTGCTGATTAAAGACTTCCGTAATATCGAGCAAGCCGACCTGGCGCTGGCGCCGGGCTTCAATTTTTTGATTGGCGCAAACGGCAGCGGTAAAACCAGCGTGCTGGAGGCCATCTACACGCTGGGGCACGGGCGCGCGTTTCGCAGTCTGCAGGCGGGCCGCATTATTCGCCATGAGCAGGACGCGTTTGTCCTGCATGGTCGGATTGACGGCACCGAGCGGGAAACGGCGGTGGGCCTGACAAAAAACCGTGCCGGCGACAGCAAGGTGCGTATTGACGGCAGCGATGGTCATAAAGTTGCCGAGCTGGCGCAGCTGCTGCCGATGCAGTTGATTACGCCGGAGGGCTTTACGCTGCTGAACGGCGGGCCGAAATACCGTCGCGCCTACGTTGACTGGGGCTGTTTTCACAACACGCCCGGCTTTTTTCTGGCGTGGAGCAATCTGAAGCGCTTGCTCAAGCAGCGTAATGCCGCGCTGCGTCAGGTGTCGCGCTACCAGCAAATTGAACCCTGGGATCGTGAACTGGCGCCGCTGGCGGAACAGATCAGCCGCTGGCGCGCGGAGTACAGCACGGCGATAGCGGCGGATATTACTGCCACCTGCAGCCAGTTTTTACCGGAGTTTGCGCTGGATTTCTCTTTTCAGCGCGGCTGGGACAAAGAGAGCGACTACGCCGAACTGCTGGAGCGGCAGTTTGAGCGCGACCGGGCGCTGACCTATACCGCCAGCGGTCCCCATAAGGCCGATTTTCGTATTCGCGCCGAGGGGACGCCGGTTGAAGATTTACTGTCTCGCGGACAGCTGAAATTACTGATGTGCGCGCTGCGTTTGGCCCAGGGTGAGTTTCTTACCCGGCAAAACGGACGCCGCTGCCTCTACCTGATCGATGATTTTGCCTCCGAGCTGGATGAGAGCCGTCGCCGCCTGCTGGCGGACCGGCTTAAAGCCACGCATGCCCAGGTTTTTGTTAGTGCTATTGGTGCCGATCATGTCATCGATATGACTGACGAAAAGGGCAAGATGTTCCGCGTAGAACAGGGTAAAATAGCGGTTCAACCTGAAGATTAAATGAGCGAGAAACGTTGATGTCGAATTCTTATGACTCCTCAAGTATCAAAGTCCTGAAAGGACTTGATGCGGTACGCAAACGCCCGGGAATGTATATCGGCGATACGGATGACGGCACCGGTCTGCATCACATGGTATTCGAGGTCGTGGATAACGCCATCGACGAAGCGCTCGCAGGCCACTGTAAAGAGATCACCGTTACCATCCATGCTGATAATTCCGTTTCGGTGCAGGATGATGGCCGTGGCATTCCTACCGGGATCCACCCGGAGGAAGGCGTTTCGGCAGCGGAAGTGATCATGACCGTCCTGCACGCGGGCGGTAAGTTTGATGACAACTCCTACAAAGTCTCCGGCGGCCTGCATGGCGTGGGCGTTTCGGTAGTTAACGCGCTTTCTGAAAAGCTGGAACTGACCATTCGTCGCGAAGGTAAAGTGCATCAGCAGACCTATGTGCACGGCGTGCCGCAGGCACCGCTGGCGGTCACAGGCGAAACCGATTTGACCGGTACGCGCGTGCGTTTCTGGCCAAGCCATCAGACCTTTACCAACGTTGTGGAATTCGAATATGAAATCCTGGCCAAGCGTCTGCGCGAGCTGTCGTTCCTGAACTCCGGCGTGTCTATCCGTCTGGAAGACAAACGCACGGATAAAAGCGATCACTATCATTACGAAGGCGGTATCAAGGCCTTTGTTGAATACCTGAACAAAAACAAAACGCCTATCCATCCCAACGTGTTCTACTTCTCTACCGAGAAGGATGGCATCGGCGTGGAAGTGGCGCTGCAGTGGAACGACGGTTTCCAGGAAAACATCTACTGCTTCACCAACAACATTCCGCAGCGCGACGGCGGTACGCACCTGGCGGGCTTTCGTGCGGCGATGACGCGTACGCTGAATGCCTATATGGATAAAGAAGGCTACAGCAAGAAAGCGAAAGTCAGCGCCACCGGCGACGACGCACGTGAAGGCCTGATTGCGGTAGTCTCCGTGAAGGTGCCGGATCCGAAATTCTCCTCTCAGACCAAAGATAAACTGGTCTCTTCCGAGGTGAAATCGGCAGTTGAATCGCAGATGAACGAGCTGCTGGCGGAATACCTGCTGGAAAACCCCTCCGATGCGAAAATCGTCGTTGGCAAAATTATCGATGCGGCGCGCGCGCGCGAAGCGGCACGTCGTGCACGTGAAATGACCCGTCGTAAAGGCGCGCTTGATCTGGCCGGTCTGCCGGGCAAACTGGCCGACTGTCAGGAGCGTGATCCGGCGCACTCAGAAATTTACCTGGTGGAGGGTGACTCCGCAGGCGGTTCAGCCAAGCAGGGTCGTAACCGTAAGAACCAGGCGATTCTGCCGCTGAAGGGTAAAATCCTGAACGTAGAGAAAGCGCGCTTCGATAAGATGCTCGCTTCGCAGGAAGTGGCAACGCTGATCACTGCGCTGGGCTGCGGCATTGGCCGTGACGAATATAACCCGGACAAGCTGCGTTATCACAGCATCATTATCATGACCGATGCGGACGTCGACGGCTCGCACATTCGTACGCTGCTGTTGACCTTCTTCTATCGTCAGATGCCGGAAATCATCGAGCGCGGCCACGTTTATATTGCGCAACCGCCGCTGTACAAGGTGAAAAAAGGCAAGCAGGAGCAGTACATCAAAGATGATGAGGCGATGGATCAGTATCAGATCGCCATTGCGCTGGATGGCGCAACGCTCCATACCAACGCCAGTGCCCCTGCGCTGGGCGGCGAGCCGCTGGAAAGTCTGGTTTCCGAGTACAACAGCACGCAGCGCATGATCAAGCGTATGGAGCGTCGTTTCCCGATGGCGCTGCTTAAATCGCTGGTTTACCATCCGACGCTGGAAAGCCTGGATAACCAACAGACGGTCACCGAGTGGATCGATACGCTGGTTGCCCGGCTGAATGAAACAGAGACGCACGGCAGCACCTATGTTGCCAGCGTACGCGAAAACCGCGAACTGAATATTTTTGAGCCGGTACTGCGTGTGCGTACGCACGGCGTGGATACTGACTATCCGCTGGATAGCGAATTTATTCAGGGCCCGGAATATCGCAAAATCTGTACGCTGGGCATGAAACTGCGCGGTCTGTTGGAAGAAGATGCCTATATCGAACGCGGCGAACGTCGTCAGCCGGTAGAGAGCTTCGAACAGGCGCTGGAGTGGCTGGTAAAAGAGTCGCGTCGCGGCCTGTCAGTACAGCGTTATAAAGGTCTGGGCGAGATGAACCCGGAGCAGCTGTGGGAAACCACTATGGATCCGGATAGCCGTCGCATGCTGCGCGTAACCATTAAAGACGCGATTGCCGCCGATCAGCTGTTTACCACGCTGATGGGCGATGCGGTTGAGCCGCGCCGCGCCTTTATTGAAGAAAACGCCTTGAAAGCGGCCAATATCGACATTTAACCGGTTCAGCGTTTTCAGCAGCCTGACGCCAGTCCTTGTGACTGGCGTTTTTTTTATCTGGCGCGTCCTAAGTTTGCGTCATACTGGTCATTGTGAACTGGATCGCGCTAGCATTAAACCAAACCGAAAAACGAACGAGGACGTTATGGCGATAAAACTGATTGCAATTGATATGGACGGCACGCTGCTTAATCCCCAACACCAGATTACGCCGCGCGTTAAGCAGGCTATCGGGCAGGCGCGTGATAAAGGCGTGCATATCGTGCTGACCACCGGACGTCCTTATATCGGCGTGGAACGCTACCTGATGGAGCTGGATTTGCAGCAGGAAGGCCAGTATTGCATCACCAATAACGGCGCGCTGGTCCAGCGGGCGGTAAATGGCGATTGCGTCGCAGAAACCACCCTCTCGTTTGACGATTATCTGAAGTTTGAACAGCTGGCGCGTGAGCTGGGCGTGCATTTTCAGGCGCTGGATAAATCCTCGCTGTATACCCCGAACAAAGACATCAGCGAATACACCATTCATGAAGCGTATTTAACCGGCATTCCGGTGCGCTATCGCGCGGTAGAGGAGATGGCGCGTTCGCTCACCTTCCCGAAACTGATGATGATCGATCATCCCGAACTGTTGGATGCGGCGATTGCCCGCCTGCCGCAAGAAGCGCAGCAGAATTACACCATCATGAAAAGCGCGCCTTATTATCTTGAAATCCTCCATCCGAAGGTCAATAAAGGCACCGGCGTGCATGCGCTGGCGCAGCAGCTACATCTGGCGCAGCATGAAGTAATGGCTATCGGCGATCAGGAAAACGACCTGGCAATGATTGAATATGCAGGTACCGGCGTGGCGATGGGCAATGCGATCGACTCGGTGATCGCTATTAGCCAGTTTGTCACTAAAACCAATGCGGAAGATGGCGTGGCGCACGCTATCGAAAAATTTGTGCTGTAAGCCATGGAAAAACAGATAACTCATGCGGCGCGCAATCATCAGTTGACCAATACCAACGTCTGGACCGCCGACAGTCAATGGCTGGCTTATGATGTGCGCCCTTCCGGTGCCTCTTTTACCGGCTTAACCATTGAGCGCGTGAATGTAGCCAGCGGGGCGACGGAAATCCTCTATCAGGCTCGGGACGGCGCTCACGTTGGCGTGGTTACCGTTAGCCCCGATATGCCGCCGCGCTATGCCTGCATTCATGGGCCGGAGCATCCGGACGCAGGCTGGCGCTATGATTTTCATCACCGCCGTGGCGTGATTATTCAAAACGGCAAGGCGGAAAATCTGGACGCCTGTGATATTACGCCGCCCTTCACGCCCGGCGCGCTGCGCGGCGGCTCGCATGTTCACGTTTTTAGCCCGGACGGCAGCCGGATCAGCTTTACCTATAACGATCATGTGATGCACGAATGGGACAGCAAAGAGGATTTGCGTAACGTCGGGATTGCCGTACCGCTGCATGCGGTTTGTCCTGTGAAACAGCATCCGCGTGAGTATGATGGCAGCCACTTTTGCGTGCTGGTCAGCAAAACCACCTCCACGCCAAAGCCCGGCAGCGATGAGATCAATCGCGCTTATGAAGAAGGCTGGATCGGCCAGCAGGGCTATCTGCGGGCGGATGGCTGTCGTCAGCGCTGGGCGCTTGCTTTTATTGGCGATACGCGGGCCATCGATGGCAGCACGGTGCCGGAAGTATTTATTGTCGATCTGCCGGAGAAGCTGAATGATTACGCTCAGCCGGGCGATGCACCGCTGGAAGGCACCGAAACCAGCTTGCCCGCGCCGCCACGCGGTGTCGTTCAACGCCGCTTAACCTTTACGCATCAGCGCCGTTTCCCTGGGCTGGCGATAACCCCGCGTCACTGGCTACGTAGCGCGCCGGATGGCAGTGAAATTGCCTGTTTAATGCGTGATGACCAGGGCGTGGTACAGCTATGGGGCATCCCGACCAGCCACGGCGAACCGCGCCAGATCACGCACGGTGAGCATGATATTCAGTCAGCGTTTAGCTGGCATCCCGATGGCGATCGGCTGGCTTTTATCTGCGATAACAGCGTAATGGTGTGCGAGCGCAACAGCGGAAAGATGCGGCGTCTGACGCCACGAAGTGAAACGCCGCCTTCAGGCGATGCGGTGGTGTTTTCGCCCGATGGCCGCCAGGTCGCCTTTATGCGTGACCTGGACGGCTACCGGCAAATTTTTACGGTTGCGTTGAGTTAATTGCCAACGGCGCGGCTGCTGCCAGATGTTCCTGGGTATGCGCCAGCTTCTCTGCTTCTATAACGCGCGCGCGCGGTGAATCGATGGATGGACTATCGTCAGCGTGCATATAGTCCCAGGGCAGCAGGAGGGTATCCAGCACGGCTGAGAAAGGGAGATCCACCAGTGCCAGCGGCTTCAGCGCCCAGCTGCTTTGATCGTCGGTCAACATTTCCGCGCTGGCGCGGGTGCCGGGATAATAGCCCTGACTGGCGCCGGTGTGTGACATCATGCTGGAGCAGCCGGAGGTGCCGACCAATAGGCTACAGGCCAGAAGCCCTGCTAAACGGTATTTCATTATCGCTTTCATCTTTTTATCCCTTCAGCCATAGCAGATTGCCTGACTGAGTTTCATTATCTGCGACGAGGAAAATCCCGGTCACTCTGTGGTGACTCTCGTCTGGATGTATGACGACATTTTCCCCTGAGTGTATGACATTCTCTGGTGTTTGCTTAAAAAAATCGCAAAACCCCCCTTGAAAGATAGTTAGCTATCCCCATTTTTTTATTACGGTCAGCGCGGCATTCGCCGAATGGGTTTGCCAGCGTGACCAGATAGCCTGTCCATCGTGGAAGGCTACGTTTAACCTACTCGCTGAAAATCAGGAGCTTTGTATTATGCGTAACTTTGACCTTTCTCCGCTCTATCGTTCATCTATTGGTTTTGATCGCCTGTTCAATCTGCTGGAGTCTAACCAGAACCAAAGCAACGGCGGTTACCCTCCGTACAACGTAGAGCTGGTGGCGGAAAACCATTACCGCATCACGATTGCCGTAGCGGGTTTCGCACAGAACGAACTGGATATTACCGCACATGACAATATGTTGATTGTGCGTGGCGCACATCCTGAAGATCAAAACGAGCGTAAATATCTCTATCAGGGGATTGCTGAACGTAATTTCGAACGTAAATTCCAGCTGGCTGATCACATTGTGGTACGCGACGCCCGCCTGGAAAACGGCTTGTTGTACATCGATCTGGAACGCATCGTGCCGGAAGAGATGAAACCACGCCGTATCGAAATCCTGAGCTAATAAGCAAACCTGACGCCGCGGAAACGCGGCGTTGTTGTATTTGCACACTGCAAAACATTAATCACGCTGCGCATGCACCGTACGCAGCGGCGTTAAGCGCCCGCCGAAAATATTAACCACCAGACCGACCACAATGATCATGGCTCCAGCAATCTGACGCATAGAGAGCGTCTCTCCCAGCAGCAGCGCCGCGCTAAGAATGCCTACCACCGGCACCAGTAGCGAGAGCGGCGCTACGCGCCAGGTTTCATAACGGCTCAGCAGCGTGCCCCAAATGCCGTAGCCTATAATAGTGGCGATAAATGCCAGATAAACCAACGCCAGCACCGTTTGTAGCTGGATATGCACCAGGCTGTGCATAATCGCAGCCTGACCTTCGAACAGCCATGAGCAAAGCAGAAAAGGCCCCACGGGGATCAGGGCGCTCCAGACCACCAGTGACATAATGGGTACGTTACCGTTACGCATAATGACCTTATTGGTGATATTGCCCATGCCCCAACAGAGCGCGGCGGCCAGCGTCAGTAACATCGTGGTTACCGTCACGCCGGTGGCGGCCTGAACGCCATGCGCGGTCGTGGCTAACAAAAATATGCCGCCTGAAGCGATAACCATGCCGGCAATATGATGCCAGCGCAGTTTATCCGCCAGCAGCAGCGCGCCAAGCAGTAGAGTGAAAAAGGCCTGAGCCTGAAGCACCAGTGAAGCCAGTCCGGCAGGCATGCCAAGCTTGATAGCTAAAAACAGAAAGGCGAACTGTCCGAAGCTGATGGTAATTCCGTAGAGTGCCAGCCAGCGCAGCGGAACTTTAGGGGGACGCACAAAAAAGATAGCGGGCAGCGCGACCAGCGCGAAGCGCAGGGCTGCCAGCAGAAACGGCGGCATATCATGCAGCCCGACTTTGATGACTACAAAGTTAACGCCCCAGGCGACAACAACACAAAGTGCCAGCAACAGATCTTTTACGGACATTGCCTCTCCCACTATCCATAGTTAATGAATTGTTAATTAACTTACTCGTATAGCTGACTGTTTGCTATACAGAGTTTGTAGCCATAAGGGAGAGGTATGGCTGATAAGGTAGAGCGCGGTGGCCGCTATTACAGCGCCCGCTCACTCCAGGCGCGATCCATCTCTTCAGCAAGAATTTTTACGGCCCGCTCAATTTTCTCACCATCCGGAACATAGTTCATGCGCATACACTGGTGCATATGCGGCCAGTCATGCGCCAGGCCAGGGAAAAAGAAGTGGCCGGGCACCATTAGCACGCCCCGCTGTTTCAGGCGCTGATAGAGCAGCTCGGTGGTGATGGGCAGGTCCTTAAACCACAGCCAGAGGAAGATAGCGCCTTCCGGCTTATGGATCAGGCAGCGATCTTCCGGCAGATAGCGACGAATGATGCTGATGGTTTCCCGCACCCGTTGCTGGTAGAAGGGTTTGATAACCGTTTCCGACAGCCGCAGCAGATCGCCGCGCTGGATCATTTCTGTGGCGATGGCGGGGCCAACGCTGCCCGGTGCCAGGCTGATAATGCCGTTCATATTACTGATGGCGTCAATTACCTTTTCATCCGCCACGATAATCCCGCAGCGTGCGCCCGGCAGGCCCAGTTTCGACAGGCTCATGCAGAGAATAATATTGGGGTTCCACAGCGGACGCGCCTCGCTGAAAATAATGCCGGGAAAAGGCAGACCGTAGGCGTTATCAATCAACAGGGGAATATCATGCTGCTGCGCCAGCATATCCAGATGCAGCAACTCCTCATCGGTAATGACATTGCCGGTAGGGTTGGTAGGGCGCGAAACGCAAATCAGACCCACTTCATCGGTAATTGACAAATGGTCGAAATCGACGTGATATTTAAACTGGCCTTCCGGAAGCAGTTCAATATTAGGCCGGGCGGCCATAAACAGATCTTCATCCAGTCCCGCGTCGGCATAACCCAGGTATTCTGGCGTCAGCGGAAACAGAACGCGCTTTTTGATGCCGTCAGCACGGCGTCCGGCGTACAGATTAAACAGATAGAAGAAGGCGCTCTGGCTGCCGTTAGTCAGGGCGATATTTTTGGGTGAAATTTGCCAGCCCAGCTCTTCGCGCAGCAACGCTGCCAGCGCCTCCAGCAGCAGCGTTTTGCCGCGCGGGCCATCATAATTGCATAGCGCCTCGGTGAGTTTTCCCTCCTGGTGCATCTGCAGCAGCAGCTGATGAAAATAATCATCCATTGCCGGGATCTGCGCCGGATTACCGCCGCCAAGCATTACCGCGCCAGGCGTGCGCAACCCTTCATCCATGTCTTCCATTAAACGTGCAATGCCGGTATGGCGGGTAAATTTGTCACCGAAGAGAGAGAAGCTCATAGCTGTAAATCAATTGTGATAGGCAGTGTGGGTCTACCTTACCGTCAGGTGAATGCCGATGCAAACGGCTTACCTGACCGATACAGCAACGAAGCCGATGGTGTTAGCTGAAACGTATCAGGTTGCTTCATGCACAGATCACATTTTTTATTCTCTTAACTGCAACAAAATCACTAAACATGTGTTAACAATCTCATTTTTTGACTGATACAGCGGATAAAACGCTGTCGGTGACTGTCATCACTGTTTTTCATATCTTCCGTTTGTAACCTGCTGGCTGTTTGGCTAAATCAATTCAGCTAAAGGATGAAAAAATGAAAAAAACTCTGGCGGCAATGACGGTATCGATGCTGTTTTCCACACCTGTTCTGGCCCAGTCATGGTTGCTGACGGATGCTGAAAGCGGCATGGATAAAGGCAACTGGTCTATCAGCAGTCAACAGCTGAAGCTGGAAGGGCAACCCTTCAGCATTGAGCAAAAAGTTCTGCATGGCGGCAAGCAGGAGGGTACAAAAGTGATTACCCTGCGCAGCGATAATGGGCTGACTATCACCCTTAGCCCCAGCCGCGGGATGAATCTGCTGCATGTTAACGGACACGGCGTGCGTATGGGCTGGGATTCGCCGGTAGATGAGGTGGTCAATCCCGCTTATATCAACCTGGAAAGCCGCAATGGCCTGGGCTGGCTTGATGGCTTTAACGAAATGATGGTGCGCTGCGGCTTTGAATGGACCGGTCATCCGGTAAGCAAGGACGGCATGCTCTATACGCTGCACGGCAAAGCGGGAAATACGCCTGCATCACGAGTTGAGATCGTTGTTGATGATCATGCGCCACATGCAATCCGTATTCGCGGCCTGCTGAAAGAGCACACCTTTAAAAAAGCGAACTTCAGCACCTGGACAGAGCTGCGCTATATCCCTGGCAGCGACAGCTTTACCATTCATGATGAGTTGACCAATCAAAGCGACTATCCGCAGGATTACCAAATCATCTATCACAGCAACTTCGGCACGCCAATTCTGGAAAAAGATGCCCGCTTTATTGCGCCAGTGAAAAGTGTCTCTCCCTTTAATGATTATGCGAAGCAGGGGCTGAAAAACTGGAACACCTACGACGCGCCGACCAGGGGATTTGATGAGATGGTATTCAACCTGATGCCGCTGGCAGATGCGCAAGGCAAAACGGTGGCGGCGGTTATCAACAGTAAAGGCGATAAGGGCGCGGCCATTGAGTTTGATACCCATCAACTGCCGTTGCTGACGTTGTGGAAAAACACCGATACCCTGAAACAGGGTTACGTTACCGGTATTGAACCCGGCACCAACTATGCCTATCCGGTCACCATTGAGAAAGAGCAGGGACGGGTAAAACAGCTTCAGCCGGGGCAAACTCAGGCCTTCACCCTGACCTATACGCTGCTGAAAGATGCGCAGGCGGTGCAAAAAGTAGAGCAGCGGGTTAAAACGTTACAGGGCGATAACGCACCGCAGCTGGAAGAGAAACCGCTGGCAGTGGAATAAATATGTTGCAAGCGATCGCATGGGGCGATCGCTTTTACTGGAGCGGCTCGCTTAGCGCAGCACCTGCGGATTAACGCAGTTCTTTTCCACCTTGCCCGCCAGCGCGGCGATCAGGTTTTCTACCGCATCACGTGCCATGCCGTAGCGGGTTTCATGCGTTGCAGAGCCAATATGTGGTAGCGCCACGACGTTGGGCAGTTTCAGCAGTTCTGAATCGGCTGGCAGCGGTTCCTGTTCAAACACATCCAGTCCGGCAGCATGAATGGTTTTATCTTTCAGGGCCGCAATCAACGCCTGCTCATCCACTACCGGTCCACGGCCCGCATTAATTAAAATGGCGCTCGGCTTCATTTTTGCCAACTGTTCCCGGCCAATCATATGGTGCGTTTGTTCGGTCAACGGCAGGCTAATACACAGAAAATCGCACTCCTGCAGCAGTGTATCAAGATCGCAATATTGCGCGTTAAAGCGCGTTTCAGCGTCTTCATGATGTCTGCGGGCGTTATACAGAATCGGCATGCCGAAGCCATGATGCGCGCGCTGCGCCAGCGCCAGGCCAATGCGGCCCATGCCCAGAATACCCATCTTTTTGTGGTGCACATCGATGCCAAACCAGTCCGGCCCGATGCTGCGTTGCCACTCACCGGCCTTAACCCGCCCGGCGACTTCCACCACACGACGGGCGCTGCTTAACACTAATGCCATTATGGTGTCGGCGACGGTCTCCGTCAGCACGGTTGGCGTATGCATCAGCACAATGCCGCGCTGGTTCAACGCATCAACGTCGAAATTGTCATAGCCTACGGAAATCGTCGAGGCGGCGCGCAGCTTCGGCATTTTCTGCAGCAGCGCGTCATCCACATTACAACTGGAACCGATAATGCCCTCCGCACGGGCAAACAGATCCGCATGTTCATCTACGATTTCCGGCGTCAGGCCTTTAATGGTGGTTACGGTAAAGTGCGCATCAAGACGGGCACGTAAATCATCAGGCAACGTTTTGTACAACACCACTTCAGGCTTCATATCAGACTCCATCCGCCGGTCAGGCGGTAAAACGAAAAGGATTGATTGGTGGTTTGAGGCCGGGCGAGCCCGGCCTTTACGCACGGGCTAATCAGGCGTGCCTGGCCGTGCGCCCGGGCGAGGGGGAGCGTTTGTTCTCCGCCGGTTTAACGATCAACGTCAGGAATACCGCCACCAGCAGCGCCACGCCCATGAAGATATAGGATGCCGCCGGGCTACCGGTTGCACCGTTAAGGTAGCCGACGATCCATGAACCCAAAAACGAACCGAGCGCGCCCATGCTGTTGATTAGCGCCATCGCGCCGCCCGCCACGTTACGCGGCAGCATTTCAGGAATAATGGCGAAGAAGGGGCCGTAAGGCGCATACATTGCCGCACCGGCAATCACCAGCAGGCTGTAAGAGAGCCAGAAGTTACTGGAGCCGACCAGCCATGAGCCAAGGAATGCCAGCGCGCCGATCAGCAGCAAAGGCCAAACGAACAGTTTACGGTTTTGCATCCGGTCAGAAGCCCACGACACCACAATCATCGCAATCGTCGCCGCCAGGTATGGCACGGCAGAGAGCCAGCCCGCTTCAACCATGCCCATTTCGGTACCGTTGCGTAAAATTGACGGCAGCCACAGCACAAAGCCATACACGCCGATGCTCCAGGCGAAATATTGCATACAAAGGATAATCACATTGCGCGATTTAAACGCTTCACGATAGTTGCGTACCGCTTTGATCCCTTCCTGCTCTTTACGCAGTTGCTCCTGTAGCGCAGCTTTTTCCTCTTCGCTCAGCCAGCTTGCCTGAGAGGGTTTATCCTGCACCAAAAACCACCAGCACACCGCCCACAGCACCGCCGGCAGCCCTTCAATAATAAACATCTCGCGCCAGCCGAAGGCGTTGATCAGATAGCCAGAGACCACCGACATCCACAGCACGGTCACCGGATTACCCAGGATCAAAAAGGTGTTAGCACGCGAGCGCTCCGACTTGGTAAACCAGTTGCTGATATAAATCAGCATTGCTGGCATTACTGCTGCTTCCACCACGCCCAGCGTAAAGCGGATTGCCGCCAGCATCGGGATATTGCTCACCACACCGGTCAGCGAGGCACAAAGCCCCCACAGAATCAGGCACCAGAACACCAGCTTTTTCACGCTGCGACGTTCAGCGTACACGGCGCCGGGGATCTGGAAGAAAAAGTAGCCCAGGAAGAACAGCGCGCCCAACAGGGAGGACATCCCCTTGGTAATGCCTAAATCTTCATTAATACCGGCTGCCGAGGCGAAGCTAAAGTTTGCACGATCGAGGTACGCCAGGCTGTAGGTGATAAAAATGATGGGGATGATATACCACCAGCGTTTCGGCGCGATTGTATGCTTGGTCATGAGCTTATCCTCTGTTGAGGCGCATATTCTGATGACGGCGTCATCGACATGCATCGTTATAACGAGTCGTAGGGTTTGTCGCTCAGTAGTCGCCCAGCTCGGCACGCGTCGGTAAACCTTCGCTATCGCCGATCGCCTGGATAGCCAGCGAGCCAATCTTGTTGCCGCGACGGATAGCCTGCGGCAGCGGCTTGCCTTCCAGCAGCGCGCTGATCACGCCAACGGCAAACCCGTCGCCTGCGCCCACCGTATCCACTACTTTCTCGACGCGAATGGCTGCAACCTGTGCTTTATCACCCGAGGCGGTTTTATACCAGGCGCCGTCGCCGCCGGTTTTAATAATCACCGCTTTGACGCCTTTATCGAGATAAAAGTCAGCGATCGCCTCTGGCTGGCGGTAACCAGTGAGGATCAGGCCCTCTTTTTCGCCCGGCAATACCCAGTCGGCATAGCTGGCCAGCTGATTAAGCTGTTTCACCATCTCCTGTTCGCTCGGCCACAGCACCGGACGCAGGTTAGGATCGAAAGAAAGGGTTTTACCCATGGCGCGCATCTCCTGCGCCGTATGGTTTAACAGCGCCAGCGAGCTGGCGGAAAGGGCTGCCGCCACGCCGCTTAAATGCAGATGACGAGCTGCGCCAAAATAGTCGCGGTCGAAATCGTCTACAGAGAGATGGCTGGCGGCGGAGCCTTTACGGAAATATTCCACCATTGGGTCGGAGCCATCCTCAACTTTCGATTTCAGTTGAAAGCCGGTGGGATAGCGCTTATCCGTGGTAACGCGCTGATGGTCAATGCCCTCTTTTTCCAGCTGCTGATGAACAAAGCGGCCAAAGGCATCATCGCCAACCCGGCTTACCCAGCCCACTTTCAGACCGAGACGCGCCAGGCCGATAGCGACGTTAAGCTCCGCGCCGGCAATGCGTTTGGTAAAGGTTTCCGCTGCAGCCAGATCGCCTGTCTCTCTGGCCACGAACATCGCCATCGCTTCACCGATGGTCACCACATCCAGCGCGCCCTGCGGTTGGTTTTGGTTAATCATGATTTACTCCCCACGCAGCAGGTCAACATAATGGCGCGTCACGGCCACCAGATCGTCACCCTGGAGCGGAAACTCGATACCGCGCGGTACGTTACCGGGCAGCAGGTTTAACAACTCTCGCCAGCTGTTATCGGCATCGTCGAGTGCAATAGCACGCCAGCTGCAGTTATGAGGTACAGCCGCTTTCACATGAATATAGCTGACGTAATGTGCCAGCCGACGCGCTGCGGCCATGGCATCATCACCGGTCCACTGCCAGTTGGCCATATCAAAAGTCATCTCAAAATGGGTATGCGGCTGCTCAAAGAAAGGCGCGATGGCCGCAAGCGTACCGTATTCAGTCTGATCGTTTTCCACCACCAGGCTGACATTGCTGACAGGCAACGTAATCTCTGTGCCCGGCTGATAAGGGCCCAGCGACACTTTCAGCCGCTGCGCGCGCAGTTGCTCTGCCTCATGCAGATAGCGTTCCAGCAGTGGATTCACCTTGCCACCTTCGACAAATAGCGCATCGGGAACAGAATAAGAGGCTTTCAGCCGATGTTCAGCAACGGCTTCAGCCAGCTGTGGCAGGCTTTGCAGCTCAGATTCCGCCAAAAGTTCACGCCGGATCTCTACGCCGTCAGCACCCGCTTCAGCGATGATGGATAATAACGCCAGTTGTCCACCCAGCGCGGTAACTTTTTGATGACCGTACGCAGCGGTCACGACAATAATTTCTGGTTTCATCTTTTCCTCCGGGGCTACAGCATGTGAACCCGCCTAAAGAAAAGCTAATTGGAACCGGTTCCAAAGCAAAGTTGGAAAGTATGGAATTATGATCGCGCTCACGATGTAAGCTATTTTGTTCCACGAATCATCTGATTTGTCACAGAAGGGGGCTCCCGACGCAACAAGCTGTGCTGGCGGGGGTAAAAAATGAATTAACCTAAAGCACGGCTGGAGCCGCGAATCACTAACTCGCCGCTGAATGTCTTCTCTTCAATAGTTGTGGCTTCGCCTTCAATACGCTGGATCACCCGCTCCAGCGCCGCATAGCCGATCTGCCAGGTTGGCTGTTTCAATGTGGTGATGCCGTCGCCTGCCAGCTCAGCCCACTCCAGTTCGTCAAAGCCCAGCAAGCCGATTTGCTGGCCCCAGTTCAGGCCCAGCCGTCGCAATGAGCGCGCTACCTGCAGCGTCAACGCGCCGTTAGCCACCAGCAATGCCGCAGGCTGTTGAGCATGGCGCTGGTAAAAGTCATTGATAATACGATCCATGGCGCTGGCGTCGCTGAGCACTGCCTCTGCATTTTCACTAATGATGGTTGTATGACGCGCACAAACCTGGCGGAACGCCTGCAGGCGCTCCAGACGGGTATTCACCAGACCAAGCGGCTCACTGAGAAACAGCAACGCCCGGTAGCCGTTCTTCACTAAATGCTCGGTTGCAACGGTCGCCGCCTGGGCATTATCCAGCCCGACCACGTCACAGGAAAAATCAGGGATTTTGCGATCGATCAGCACCATCGGCAGCAGCGACTGCTGTAGGCGATTCAGCGCATCTTCGCGCATCCCGACGGCGTTCACCACAATACCTTCCACCTGATAGCTGCTGAGCAGCTGCAAATAGTGTTGTTCCTGATCGATTTCGTTATTGGTATTACAAACCAGCAGCGTAAAGCCATGAGCGCGGCAGGCCGCCTCAATACCGCACAGCACATCCACTGAATAGGGATTGGTAATATCGGCGATAATCAGCCCGATAAGACGGGTGCGCCCTCGTTTCAGGCCGCGCGCCATTTGATTAGGGCGATAATTAAGCGCGGCGATCGCCTGCTCAATCCGTTGTTTCAGATCTGGCGAAAGCGCATGCTGCTCGCCGTTGAGGTAACGGGAAACGCTGGTTTTGCCGGTTTTTGCCACCCGGGCAACATCACTAATGGTGGCGCGTATAGCCTTTTGCTTCATCTCTTTCTTCACTCCGCGAATTCGATGAGAGACTAACACAGCTTACTGTTGGGAGTTAGCATCAGGACAGGAACGGTAAAAAGGGAAAAAGCGTACAGATAAAAGGGGGCTGCGGCCTGCCTGCCCCCTGAAGTTGTGTTATGACAGCGGGCTAAGCGTAATTTCAACGCGACGGTTTTGCGCTTTGCCTTCTTCCGTGCTGTTGGACGCGATTGGGTTATCCGGGCCCATGCCGCCGGTGCGTAGACGATTGCTGGCAACGCCCTGCAGGATCAGCGCGCTGGCAACGCTATCGGCACGCTGCTGCGACAGACGCATATTCAGCGCGCGCGTACCGGTGCTATCGGTATAGCCAACCACGTTAACGGCGGTTTTCGGATACTCTTTCAGTACCATCGCAACACCGGTCAGCGTCTCCGCGCCCGCAGGTTTCAGCGTGCTGCTGCTGCTGTCGAAGGTGACATTATTCGGCATATTCAGAATAATGGTATCTCCGCTGCGCGTTACGCTAACGCCGGTGCCGCGCATTTTGTCACGCAGCTTGGCTTCCTGCACATCCATATAGTAACCCAGGCCGCCACCCAGCGCTGCGCCGGAAGCTGCGCCAATCAGCGCGCCTTTGCCGCGATCTTTTTTCGACGAAGAGAGCACGCCAACGCCTGCGCCAACCAGCGCCCCCATACTTGCGCCGATACCCGATTTCCCTGCCTGCGACTCCCCGGTGTATGGGTTAGTGGTACAGCCGGAAAGGGCAACGGCCCCGCTCAATAACAGTGACAAGGCAATAATATTTTTTTTCATCTTCTATCCTGTAAAAACCAACTAACAAGCGCACCCGCTTAAAGCGGTCATTATGCCGCGTAGTGCTTCAGGAAATATCCAGGAATTTCCTCAGATTTGTAAAGATTCAGCGCGGCTGGTTATCAGGATGGCGGAAACAGGTCGTTATATGGTCATTAACCAGTCCGCAGGCCTGCATAAAGGCGTAACAGATGGTGGAGCCGACAAATTTAAAGCCGCGCTTTTTCAGCGCTTTCGACAGGGCGAGCGAAACCGGCGTCTGGGCGGGAACGGCGGCGCCATCGGCAAAATGGTTGATTTGCGGTTGCCCATCAACAAACGACCAGATAAAACGCGAGAAATCATCGCCGTTTTCCTGCATTGCCAGATAAGCGCGCGCGTTGGTGACGATGGCATTGAGCTTGGCGCGATGGCGAATCAGCCCGCTGTTTTGCATCAGGCGATCGATATCGCTTTCGTTCATTAACGCCACGGCATGCGGATCGAACTGATAAAAGGCGGCGCGGTAGTTTTCTCGTTTTTTCAGCACCGTAATCCATGACAGCCCCGCCTGCTGACCCTCCAGACAGAGCATTTCAAACAGTATTCTGCTTTGGGTTTGCGCAATGCCCCATTCGCGGTCGTGATAGGTTTGATAAAGCGGATCGGTTGAAACCCAGCCACATCGTTGCATCTGTCCCTTCCTGTCTGGTCAGTCTGATCGAGACTGGCAGCTTATCATGCTGCCGCCCGGCGATTTTAACGCATGAAATGAGAAATATGGTTATTTAGCACGCATATAATCAGCGCGCTAATCTTTACCAGGGAGATTTCATGTCCGACGATATAAAAATTATTGCTGTAAAATTTGCTGGCTTTTTTGGCTGTGCGATCTTTCTTGCGTTGATGATGGGGTTGGTTTTTATTGATGTAAACTGGATGAACGACGCGCTGCATGAGACGTCGTTTACCGAAATTTTTCAGGAAATTCAGCTGGCGGTGATTGCCCTGATGTTCTTTGGTCAGGCATTCAGGCAGAAAAATCTGCGCTACAGCCTGTTGCTGATTGGCGGCTTCTTTACCTGTATGCTGATCCGCGAAATGGATTTCCTGTTTGATCGCATCCACCACGGTACCTGGATCTGGCCGGCGCTATCCGTGGCGCTTATCTGCATCTGGCGAGCGGTGCTGCATCCCTCCGCTACGCTCTCAGGGCTGGTTCATTTTCTCCACCATCCCAGCTGGAATATGATGGCTGCGGGCCTACTGACAATTTTAATTTTTTCACGTTTGTTTGGCATGCATGAACTGTGGGAAACGCTGATGCTCGACGGCTATAACCGCACGGTAAAAAATATGGCGGAGGAGGGTACGGAACTGCTGGGATACAGTTTTTGTCTGCTTGCCAGCCTGCGTTACCTTTGGGATTTACGCTACGTGAAACAGGAAAAAATCGGCATCGCCTGGCAGTCTCAGTATTAAGCAACAGGCGATTCCAGGCGCTAAACTTGATAGAATAGCGCCTGTTTTGGCGGCTACGGCAGCCAGTTACGTTTTGCCTGCAACAGAATCCGGAAATCACCATGTCTGTCAAGATTTTAACCTCAACTGTCATTGGCCTCGACGCGTTTCGCCAGGATCCGATCGGCGCGCTTTCTGCTGCAGGTGCGGGAGCGGTTGCCGTGTTCGATAATAATGCGCCGGTGCTGTATGCGGTAACTCCTGACCGGCTGGCACAGCTTCTGGAGCTGGAAGCGGCGGTACGCCAGCCGCAAAGTGATGTGACGCTGGATGAACAGCTCTATAATGATACGCTGACGCACCCGGTTTCAGTGCCGGTCGGCAAGTTTATGATGTACCCGGGCTGGCGACCGGACGCCGATTTTCAGCGCCAGGCCGCCATCTGGGGCATTGCGCTAAGCGAGCCGGTTACGCCCGCCGAGCTGGCCGCCTTTATCACCTGGTGGCAGGCTGACGGACGTCCTTTCCATCATATGCAGTGGCAGCAAAAACTGGCGCGTAGCGTCCAGCAGAGCCGGGCAGTTAACGGTAGCAGAGCGCAGCGCGATGTTAATCAGCTGCCTGAACCCGATCACACAATCCCTGATGGTTTCCGAGGTGAATAATGAAAACGCCCGCTGAGTTATTTAACCGTCTGCAACGGATGATGCCGGCCCATATCAAGCCTAAATTCCAGAACGGCGAAGAGCTGTTGGCCTGGAATCAGGAGCAGGGTCGCCAGCGTTCGGAGGCGATTGCGCGTGAAAATCGGGCGATGAAAATGCAGCGTATTCTGGGTCGATCCGGCATCCGCGAGTTGCATATGAACTGCTCGTTCGATAACTATCGGGTAGAAAACGAAGGGCAACGTAAAGCGCTGGAACAGGCACGCCGTTATGCTGATGAGTTTGATCACAGTATCGCCAGCTTTGTGTTTTCTGGCCGTCCCGGCACCGGGAAAAACCATCTGGCCGCGGCGATTGGCAACCACCTGATTTTGCGCGGTAAAAGCGTGCTGATCGTGACGGTCGCCGACCTGATGTCGATCATTAAAGGCACCTTCAACGGCGACAGCGACCGCACCGAAGAACATCTGCTGCACGATTTCAGCACCGTGGATCTGCTGGTGATTGATGAAATCGGGATGCAGACGGAATCACGCTATGAAAAGGTCATTATCAACCAGATCGTTGATCGTCGCTCCTCTTCCAAACGGCCGACCGGCATGCTGACCAACCTCGATCACAGCAATATGGTTAAGCTGCTGGGCGAGCGCGTGATGGACCGCATGCGTCTGGGGCAAAGCCTGTGGGTGAACTTCAACTGGGATAGTCATCGCGGGCGTATTACCGGCAACGAATATTAAGCTTTACGCCTGCGCACACCGGCGCGGGCGCTTTTCCTCTTCTGCGCTGCCCCAACTTCGTCAATTATTGTAAACCGGACGCTCACCTGTCAGGCTACCGCTCGTTTGTGCTGGTGCATTATCTGACGCCGCTGATATCGGTATTTATCTCCTCTACCTTTTTGTCGCTGGAGTCCCTGGCGGAGGAGCTGGAGGATCCCTTTGGCACTTCGGCTAATGATTTGCCGCTTAGCGCGCTGTGTAACGGCATTGAAATTATTCTGTGTGAAATGCTCGATCGGCCTGGACCAGAAAGATACGCCCGGATGCAAACTGTGTACTGACATAACTTTATCTGGCTGTCCGCCTTCTCTGCTGGCAGCCCGACGACCACCATTACAGCCAGGTCAGTGGGATGCCAGAAGATATTTATTTATAAAATTTATTATTTATATTTAACAATTCAGTGACTTTACTTTTTTATCCTGACTGCCCTTTTCTGGCGGCAATAAGTGAAATTAAACGCTTCATCTCCTGTTGATGGCCTCTCTTTGCTCAAAACCTCACTTTATATTGGTAAATTTCCTAAAGCGTGGCTTAACCAAGTCGATAACCCTACATCGTCCCAGTTTTTAACATAAAGGTGAGCTATGAGCGGTTTGGCGGCGTTGGTGGCAGGTTTTAATAATGTGAGCGTGGGTAAGAAACTCACATCTGGTTTTATTCTGGTGCTATTGATCATGGTTGGGATTGCGGGAGCCGGTATTAAAGGCTTTGACAATATCCAGACGGATGCGCAAAAACAGCAAATTATCGTAAACATGGTGCAGCAGCTTAATGTGGCTCGCCTTAACCGCACGCTTTATCAATATACCGGCGAAAGCCGCTACAGTACTGAGAATACTCAGGCTTTACAGCAGGTAAAACAGCTGGGGCAGTCGCTTTACCAGTTTAGCTGGCACCCTGAAGGGAAAGCGAAGCTGGATATGATGAAACAGGTAATAGAAAACTACCTTACGCAGCGTGACAGTTTTGTCAGCGCCGTTAATCAGCGTAGCGCGCTGTTAAAAGAGATGAACATTCATACGCTGGCTGATTATGGTCGCAGCAGTGAAGCGCTATCTGGCCAGGTGGCTACCGATGCGGGCATCGTACTGGCGGCTTCTCGTCTGGAAAGTGCTATTCAGCATGCGTTAAAAGCCTGGCCTGACTTCATTGCTAAGCCTGATGAGGCGCAAAAGGCCAATATCGTGAATAAGCTCAGTGCGGTAACCCAGCGTGCCGAGCTGCTGAAAAGCCATCTCACCAGCGGTGAAACCAGCTGGGTTGCCGGGTTAATACTGGATACGGCGCGCCTGAGCGCAACGCTGGATAGTTATCAGACTGCTTTTTCTCATCAGGAGAGTGAGTCCGCAGGGTTGACCGCCACGGCAGGAAAACTGAATGCTGCGGTCAACGATCTCTACGAGGGACAGATGGCGAATGTGACGAACACCATTACGCAAGCCAATGCCATTATGTATGGCGCGGCGATACTGGGCGTGCTCGCAGGGTTAATTATCGCCTGGCGAATTACGCGCAATATTACCCAGCCGTTACGTGAAACCTTGCAGGTAGCCAACCAAATTGCCGCAGGCGATCTGACTGCCCATATCGATACGCAGCGAGGCGATGAGCCAGGCCAGTTAATGCAGGCGGTAGGCCGCATGAACCAGAACCTGAAAGAGATTATCGTTCAGGTGCGTCAGGGTGTAGATAACGTGGCGCGCGCCTCGGCGGAAATCGCCGCCGGGAATATCGATCTCTCTTCACGTACCGAGCAGCAGTCGGCGGCGGTGGTAGAAACGGCTGCCAGTATGGAACAGCTTACTTCTACCGTGAAACAGAACGCGGAAAATGCGCATCAGGCCAGCAGTCTGGCGCAGGAAGCTACGCTGAATGCCGGACGTGGCGGTAAAATCGTGCAGGATGTGGTGATCACGATGGATGAGATCAGCACCAGCTCGCGCAAAATTGCCGACATCATCAATGTGATTAATGGAATCGCTTTCCAGACCAACATCCTGGCGCTGAACGCAGCGGTAGAAGCCGCGCGCGCCGGTGAACAGGGACGCGGCTTTGCCGTGGTGGCGGGCGAAGTACGCAGCCTGGCTCAGCGCAGTGCAACGGCGGCTCGTGAAATCGAAGCGTTGATTAACCAGGCGGGTGAAAAGGTGAATAACGGTTCACGTCTGGTGAGCAGCGCTGGTCAGGCAATGGAAGATATTGTCCGTTCGGTCTCACAGGTGAGCAGCATCATGCATGAAATCGCCCACGCTTCTGAAGAACAGAACCGGGGGATTACGCAGATCGGTCAGGCGATGACGGAAATGGATACCACAACGCAGCAGAACGCCGCACTGGTGGAAGAGTCTTCCGCTGCGGCCTCTTCGCTGGAAGAACAGGCGAGGCAGCTGGAACAGACGGTGGCCGTGTTCAAAACGGCCCCGCAGAGTGTTGCCGCACGTAGTGCTGTAGCCCAGGAATCACGCTACGTTGTCGCTGCGAAAAAGCAGGCCGCGCCCGCTGCCGCAGGCGGTTGGGAGCAGTTCTGATTGCAGGCTCCGCCCGAGGGCGGAGCTTTTACGTTTGTGGCTGGCGGCTCCGGCATCACGCCTTTAGCCGTTGGCCACCGCTTTTGCCAGCGCATCCGGCTGCATCGGCGAGACTGCCTGCACCAGCGATTCGCGCGTGATTTCTGCAATTGAGCGCGCGCCGGTTAAGGTCATTGCCACACGCATCTCTTTTTCAACCAGATTCAGCAGGTTAGTCACGCCTGCTTCGCCCGCTGCCGCCAGCGCATAGAGAAAGGCTCTGCCCAGCAGAACCGTATCCGCGCCCAGCGCGATCATGCGTACCACATCCAGTCCGCTGCGCACGCCGCCATCGGCCAGAATCGCCAGCTCGCCCTTCACCGCATCCGCTATGGCTGGCAACGCTCGTGCGGAAGAGAGCACCCCGTCCAGCTGGCGTCCGCCGTGGTTAGAAACCACAATGCCATCCGCGCCGAAGCGCACCGCATCACGCGCATCTTCCGGATCGAGAATGCCTTTAATCACCATTGGGCCTTTCCAGAAATCACGGATCCATTCCAGGTCGCGCCAGGAGATCGACGGGTCAAAATTGTTGCCCAGCCAGCCAATATAATCTTCCAGTTTGGTTGGTTCGCCGCGATAGGCGGAGATATTGCCCAGATCGTGCGGGCGACCATGCAGCCCGACATCCCATGCCCATTGCGGATAGAGCGCCGACTGAATATAGCGACGTATGGCCGCATTTGGACCGCTCATGCCGGAATGAGCATCGCGATAGCGTGCGCCTGGCACCGGCATATCCACGGTAAATACCAGCGTCGAGCAGCCCGCCGCCTGCGCCCGTTCCAGCGCATTGCGCATAAAACCGCGATCGCGCAGCACATAAAGCTGGAACCACATCGGACGCTGGATAGCCGGGGCAACCTCCTCTATCGGGCAGAGAGATACGGTGGAAAGCGTAAAGGGAATGCCTTTTTTATCGGCTGCCCTGGCGGCCTGTACTTCACCTCGTCGCGCATACATGCCGCACAACCCTACCGGTGCCAGCGCCACCGGCATCGACAGGGTTTCGCCAAAAAGCTGGGTCTCCAGGCTCAGCGAAGACATATTGCGTAAAATCCGCTGGCGCAGCGCAATTTGCGCCAGATCTTCGCTGTTGCGGCGCATGGTATATTCGTCATAGGCGCCGCCGTCAGCGTAATGAAACAGAAAGGGCGGTACTTTAGCCCTGGCGGCGGCACGGTAATCTTTTGCTGATGAGATAATCACGGTTGTCCTCGCTTACTGTCCGGAATGCGCATACTGCGCGCCCGTCGCGCCTCTTCTTCATGCAGGTTACGCATGGTGGCGTCGACAAATTCAAGATGGTGGATAGTGACGCTGCGCGCGCGGTCGGCGTCGCCTGTCACGATGGCCTGACAGATCGCTTCATGCTGCACTGCCAGCTGACGGAAAATCTCCGGCGCGGTATACATCCGCTGGCGGCTCTGCATGACTGATGACTGCAGCAGATCAAACAGGCCGCGCATCGCCTGCAACAGCACCAGGTTATGCGATGCTTCAGCGATCGCCAGATGAAAACGTACGTCGGAATGGGCAGCCAGGTCAGGATCGTCACGGTCGCTGACCTGCAGCATCATTTGGCAGCAGCGCTGAATATGCGCCTTATCTTCCGGTGTGGCGCGCCGTGCCGCATGCCAGGCGGTGCTGGACTCAATCGCAATCCGCGCTTCCAGTACGTCGTAGCGATAACCTGGATCGTCAGCCAACAACGTACTGAGCGGCATCACCAGCCGGACAGAGGGCCAGTCGTCGCGCTGAGCCGCCACAAAATTGCCGCCGCCGCGTCGGCTCATCAGCACACCTTCGCTGATCAACTTTTGTAGCCCTTCACGCAGCGAAGAGCGCGAAACCGCCAGCTGCTGCGCCAGCTGCCGCTCTGCAGGCAGTCTCGCACCGGGCTGTAAACCCTGCTCGGCGATAAACTGACGCAGCTGCTCTGCCAGCCGATCGGCCAGCCTTATTTCATCCGGCATCGGGGATCATCCACGGGAAAACCCAGGCCTGTAGCGAAGTTATCACCCCGATAATACAGGTGAAAATCAGGCTGTGTTTGACGGTAAAGCGGAAGAGATCGGCCTCCTTACCAACCAGCCCAACCGCCGCGCAGGCGATAGCGATCGACTGTGGCGAAATCATTTTGCCGGTAACGCCGCCGGTGGTATTGGCAGCGACCAGCAGCACTTCAGGCACGCCAATTTGTTGGGCGGTCGTGGCCTGTAGCGCGGCAAACAGTGCATTGGAAGAGGTATCAGAACCGGTAAGAAAAACCCCCAGCCAGCCAAGGAAAGGTGAAAAAAAGGTAAACGCGTTGCCGGTATGCGCCAGCGCCAGCGCCAGGGTGGTGGAGAGGCCCGAATAGTTGGAGACAAAAGCAAAGGCCAGCACCGCGCCGATAGAATAAATTGGCAATGCCAGCTCGCGCAGCGTCTCGGTAAAGGCGCTCACCGCCTGAGCGGGACGCATTTTTAACCAGATAATCGACAGCAGCGCAGCGATAAAGATTGCGGTGCCGGTAGCGGAGAACCAGTCGAATTTGTAGATGGCGGCATAAGGCGTGGCGGCGTCGACCACCGGCGGCACCTTAATTACCAGTTGATCCAGGAACGGCACGGCGAAGGTAAAAACCCAGTGGTAAAACGCACCGCCGGAGGCAAACAATGCCTTAAACGGCGGGATACTCCACAACGTGACGGTAATGGTTAAAAACAGGAACGGCATCCAGGCACGGGTAATCTGCGCCGCGCTGTATCGGGTAGCGCTGCGTGCGGAAGCGGCCGCGTTTTCCTGATTATCGAAGCGGAAAATGCGTACCGGCTTCCAGACGCGCAAAAACAGCGTCAAACAGAGCAGGGAGACCAGAGCGGAAATCACATCCGGCAGCTCCGGCCCCAGAAAGTTAGAAGTCAGATACTGGGCGATAGCAAAAGAACCGCCGGAGACCATTACCGCAGGCCAGGTCTCTTTTACGCCGCGCCAGCCATCCATAATTGCCATCACCCAAAACAGCACAATCATCGTCAGGAGCGGCAGCTGGCGTCCGGCCATTTGGCTGATGGCCATCGCATCTATGCCAGTGACCTGCCCGGCGACAATAATCGGAATACCCATCGCGCCAAAGGCAACCGGTGCCGTATTGACAATCAGGCACAGCCCGGCGGCATAAACCGGTTTAAAACCCAGCCCGACCAGCAGCGCGGCGGTAATCGCCACCGGCGCGCCGAAGCCTGCGGCCCCTTCCAGAAAAGATCCAAAAGCAAAGCCGACGATCAGCATCTGCAACCGTTGATCTTCGGTAATAGAAAGAATGGAGTTACGAATAACTTCAAATTGGCCGGTTTTCACCGTGATTTTATAAACAAAAACGGCAGCAACAATAATCCAGGCGATAGGCCAGAGACCGTAGAGAAAGCCGTAAACGGCGGAAGCCATCGCCCTATCGAGCGGCATACGATAAAACAGCAGGGCAACAGCCAGCGCGATCAATACGGTAATGGTGCCGGCGATATAGCCTTTTAGCCGCAGCCGCGTTAGGGCGAAAAAGAAAAACAGAATGGGAAGCGCGGCAATCAGGCTTGATAGCCAAATATTATCCAGCGGATCGTAAAGTTGCTGCCATGTTTGCATGCTTACGGTTCTCCTGAGCGTTACGCCTTGTTATCCGATACGGCGGAAAGCGATACCGCCGTCAGACAGGGCATAACCCGCTGCTGGTCTGACCAAAAGGGATAGAGATGTTAAATTATTGTTTATCTCGCGGTGAACAGAATGCAATCTTTGCTTAACGCTTTAATTTAATGATGGAAGAAAAGTCACAAACAGCTGGTTTTGGTAGGACCAATTTGCAGGCATAAAAAAGCGGCAAGGAAAGTTTTCCTGCCGCCGTTAGGATCTGCTGAATTTTTGATAGCAAAAAAAAAGCTTTCTGGTCAGAAAGCTGGCAAGTCACACAAGAGAGTCATATTGTTTTTATATAGTGATATTGTAAGCGCGCGCTTTTCCGTTATTTTCGGACTGTCCACCTGCGGTATACAGCCCGGGCGACGCGGCGGATTTATTCAAAATTTTGCTGACGCTTTGCACTTTCTTCATGTGAATATCAAGCAAATGGCTGGCTTGCAGATTCATGTCTCGTGCTTTTTGGGTTGACTGCAATATCCTGTTCCAGTGGCCCATCAGCGTCGGCTGTTGCTCATAGGGTGCCTGCAGCTGTAGATCTTTTTCTGTCTGCTTTCTTTGTTCATCATGCCACGCCAGCGTAGCCAACAGGCTGCTTTTGATATCAGAGAGCTGTTGCAGCGCAACAGCATTAACCTGAGCGTGGCTTAACTGCTTAATTTCCTCGGTCAGCACTGCGTCCAGTTCATTAAGCGTATCCTGCAGTTTAATCAGCGTCGTCTGTAAGGTTTGCATCGTTGTTTCTTTTATCGATCGTCGAGAATATTTTGCATCAGCGCCTGAGCAATTTTTTCGTAATCCATTTTTAGTTCGCCGTTACGAATCGCATCTTTAATTTTTTCGACGCGATCCAGATTGATATCGCGCGAGTCATCGACTTTGATCTGCTGTGTTAAGGCGCTGAGTTTGACATCAGTGCCTTTTTCAGACGGGGCATTTTCTTTTGGTGCGCTGTTAGCCGGATTCCGTTGAGCGAGCTTTACTTCCTGCTGAACATGGGTTGGCGTAACAGGTTGCGTTTTCAGCGTATGGTTAATGCTCATATTTTTTCTCCGAAACCTGGATGTTTACCTTTTGCGTTACTAATAATATCGGTGTTTTTACGGATACCTAAAGATGAAATTACAAATTTATCCGTACGCTACCGTCGTGATTAACGCTACCCGTTACCAGTTGACCACTTTTCATACGCACCCGCACAGGATCGTTAACTGCGGCATTATCAAGCGCTTTTCCTCTGGCCATAATATGAAAGCCGTTGCCATAAGCGATCACGTCTGTTTCTTCGCCGCGATTGATACGCCAGCTTTTACGCAGCTGATTTTTCGTTAACGGCTGGCCGGTACGCACAGGGCGGGTTAAGACCGCGCCCTGAAGAGCGCTGGGCTGCATAACGAGATCTGCGGGTAAATTCGTCAACGATCCGCTGCGCTGAATGATATCTTCAGGGCCAAGCATACTGCCTTTTTTTAAATCCCTTGCCGCAACCCACCAGCTGCCTTCTGCTTCTATCCGCACCTGAAGAAAATGCTTTTTATTGCCGCAGCGGGCAATGACCGTTCTCTGGCCGGTCAGACGCTGATTACCGCTCAAAGAAAGATATGGATCGGCACACAGCGCAGCTAATTTTTCAGAAGAGGTTAATAAAATTACATGGCGCGTGACATTGGCTGCTATATTTTTTGATGCGTCATTCACTAATGCATTAATTTTCTCTGTTAGCGTATTATTATCAGCCTGTGCTGCAAACGTAAATAATATACAAAATAAAGTTAATACTATGCTTCGCCAAATATGACGTGTTTTTTTCATACGCAACCAGCAGCGAAAGAAATCAGATTAAAGTGATTTACTTGTTTTACGGAAAGGTAGTGTAACGCTATCCTGAAGTAAGTTAATGCGCTAAATAATGTCGCTTTTGCCGCTTATTAAAAATATTGAGGCGATATTTATATCATTTCATAAAATGGATAGAGATTTGTCTTGTTTTCGCAGTATAGATTATTTCTGATTCACCTTATAGTCTCTGCGTTAATCCCTATGTAGCAAATAAGGGCACTCTTTCCATGATGGATAAACTCGATAAGGCATTATATTTTCAGCAGGAAGCATTGAATTTACTGACCCGCAGGCAGGATATTTTAGCATCAAATATCGCTAACGCCGATACGCCGGGTTATTTAGCCAGGGATATCGATTTTTCTCAGCAGCTTAAAAAGGCTGTGGTACAAGAACGCCATCAGGCGCACGCTTTAACCCTTAGCCTGACGGAAAAAGGACATATTCCAGCAGCTGCGCCTGTGCATAATCGGAACGAATTATTATATCGCATTCCCGATCAGCCTGGCGCCGATGGCAATACCGTTGATATGGATCGTGAACGCGTTAACTTCGTGGATAACAACATCAAATATCAAACCAGTTTAACCCTTCTCGGATCTCAAATTAAAGGGATGATGAGTGTTATCTCACAGGGGTAATTGTTATGTCTTTATTCAGCATATTTGATATTTCAGGTTCTGCAATGACGGCGCAGTCAAAAAGGCTAAATGTCAGTGCCAGTAATATGGCGAATGCCGATAGTCTGGCCGGCCCGGATGGTCAGCCTTATCGCGCGCGTCAGGTTGTTTTTCACGTTAATCAGGCGCCTGGCCAGGAAATTGGCGGTGTAAAGGTGAGCGACGTGATTGAAAGCGATGCGCCGGATCGTCTGGTCTATGAGCCGGGCAATCCGCTGGCAGATGCCAAAGGCTATGTGCATATGCCGAATGTCAACGTAGTGGGCGAAATGGTGAATACCATTTCTGCTTCGCGCAGTTATCAGGCCAACGTGGAAGTCATGAATACGGCCAAGGCGATGATGCTTAAAACGCTGACGTTAGGTCAATAAGGAGAGTTGAAATGGCCGTTTCGCCGGTAACCAGTACCTATAACGCCCCCAGCAGTAGCAATGGTTCAAGCATCGAGGATATTACTAATAATTTTATGAATCTTCTCGTTGCGCAGATGCAGAACCAGGATCCTACCAATCCGATGGATAACAATCAGCTTACTTCGCTGATGGCGCAGTTTAATACCGCTGCAGGCGTTCAACAGTTGAACAGTACGCTCGGTAATGTCGGTACGCTGGTAAACAGTATGCAGCAGATGAACGCGGCTCAGTGGGTAGGACGCGGCATCTATGTTGAAGGGGACAGTAGCGTCGCCTCTAAGGACGATACTTTTGCTTTTTCCGTCAACAATGATGTCGATAAAGTCAGCGTGGTCTTAACCGACCAGTCCGGCAACGTCTACACCGCCGACTTAAAAGATGTCGAAGCGGGTGTGCATAAATTTACCCTTGAAGATTTAAGCGGTTTCCAGCCGTCTGAGCCGGGATTTGATGGCAAAGAGATCTATAAAGTCTCCTATACCGCTGCCAATCAGGATGGTTCTACTCCAAAAATTATCTCATTAAAACACGCCAAAGTAGAAAGCGTCTCCTTTACCTTGTCCGGTGCGGTATTGCAGCTGGGACTGGGCGGCAGCGCCACTTTGGGCGAAGTTTATTTGATTGAGTAATGACTATTTCAGCGTTGAATGTTAGCGACCAGGAAGGTTAAGTATGAGTTTTTCACAGGGTCTTAGCGGACTGAATGCGGCTTCACAAGCTTTAGATGTTGTTGGTAATAATATTGCCAACTCTCAGACCATCGGCTTTAAATCGGGTTCTATCTCATTTGCCGATGTTTTTGCCGGTTCGCAAATCGGTATGGGCGTGCAGGTTTCCGGCGTCAGGCAGAATTTTAGCGACGGTGTGCTGGGACAGGGCACCGGCAGTCTGGATATGGGTATTCAGGGAAACGGTTTCTTTCGTTTGGTGAGCGAGGCCGGTCAGGTGTTTTATAGCCGCAACGGCCAGTTCAAAACCAATGAAAATGGTTACATCGTCAATGATACGGGCATGCAGTTAACCGGTTATCAGGCCAGCGGAACGCCGCCGACCATCCAGCCGGGTGCGGCGATTGGCCCGATCCAGATCCCAACCGGTCAGATGCCAGCGCGCGCCTCTGACAGCGGCGCGATGAAAGGGAATCTTGATTCTGGCGCGAAAATTATCGACCCGGAAATCGCGTTCGATCCAAAAGACAGCAACAGTTACAACTCAGTCAGTCAGGTTGACGCCTACGACAGCCTGGGTAACCGCCATACCATTAACGTTTACTTCGTTAAAACGGCTAATAATCAATGGAAAATTTATACCAGTGATACCACCGCGCCGGTGGTTGATGAAGCGGGCAAAGCACAGTATCAGCAGATGGATATCGCCTTTGACAGTGCCGGCCAGCTGACGACCAATCCGGCGAGGGTACCGATTGCCGGTGCAGCTTATAACGGTGCGGAAGCCCTGGAATTCGAGCTGGATATGACCGGCATGACCCAGCAGGCCACCGAGACGGCCATGGAAAGTCCGAGCACCACTGGCTATGCGCCGGGCATGATGAATGGCTTTATCGTGGGCGACAGCGGTCAAATCATCGCCTCTTACAGCAATGGTCAACAGCAGCTGTTAGGACAGGTAGTGCTGGCGAACTTTACTAATGCTGGAGGCCTGGCCTCAAGCGGCAATAACGCCTGGACCGAAACGCCGGCCTCAGGCCAGCCGGTTGTGGGCATCGCCGGCAGCGGCAACCTGGGCAACCTGTATGGCAATAAGGTCGAGGCATCCAATGTCGATCTGAGCCAGGAGATGGTCAATATGATCATTTTCCAGCGCAACTATCAGTCTAACTCGCAGACGATTAAAACGCAGTCTGAATTGTTACAGACGTTGGTTAATCTTGGCTAATGGCGGACTGACATGGATCGTGCAATTTACACCGCAATGGGCGCGGCGAACGCCGCGTTAAATCGTCAGGCGGTAACGGCCAATAACCTGGCGAATGTCTCTACTAACGGCTTTCGTGCTCAGCTAACGGCTTATCGTGCGGTACCGGTTAACGGTCCTGGGGATGCGACGCGCGTACTCTCCACTGAATCCACGCCCTATAACGACTACACCATGGGATCGATTAATCAGACCGGTCGCAGCCTGGACGTAGCGATGCCGCAAAACGGCTGGCTGGCGGTTCAGCTTCCGGACGGCAGCGAAGCCTATACGCGCGACGGTAATATTGAAGCCGACAGCGAAGGGCAGCTGCGCGTTAAAGGCTACCCGTTGATGGGCGACGGTGGGCCGCTCGAAATTCCGCCGCAGGCACAGGTCACTATTGCGCCGGACGGTTCTGTCACCGCCTTAGGGGCAGGTGATGAGCCAACCGCACTGGCCCAGATTGGGCGTCTGAAAATGGTTACGGCGCAGCCTTATCTGCTACGCCACGGCGATGACAGCCTGTTTCATGTCGATCCCACCGTGGATGAAAACCCGATCTTGCCTGCCGACCCGGCGCTGAGGCTGATGCCCGGCGCGCTTGAGAGCAGCAATGTCAGCCCGGTAAAAGCGATGGTGGATATGATCGCCACGGCACGCGGTTTTGATATGCAGATGAAAGTGATCTCAGCCGTCGACGATAACGAAAAAAATGCCAACCAACTGCTTAGCGTAAGTTAATAAAGGCAAGGAGAAGCCCGTCATGATGCACGCCTTATGGATTGCCAAAACCGGTCTGGAAGCGCAGCAGACCAATATGGATGTGATTACCAACAACCTGGCCAACGTGAGCACCAACGGCTTTAAACGCCAGCGTGCGGTATTTGAAGATTTACTTTATCAGACCCTGCGTCAGCCGGGTGCTCAGTCTTCAGAGCAGACTACCATCCCTTCTGGTTTGCAAATTGGCACCGGCGTACGCCCGGTGGCGACGGAACGAATTCATAGCCAGGGCGGAATGACGCAAACCAGTAATGCGAAAGATGTCGCTATCAGCGGACAGGGTTTCTTTCAGGTGTTGATGCCGGATGGCACCACGGCCTATACCCGCGACGGTGCGTTTCAGATCGATCAGAACGGGCAACTGGTCACCTCAAATGGTTACCCCATTCAGCCAGCGATTACCTTGCCGCAGGATGCAGGCACGCTAACCATAGGCAGTGATGGTCTGGTCAGCGTAACCCAGGCAGGACAAACGGCGCCGCAGCAGGTAGGTCAGCTGACGCTGGCAACTTTTATCAATGATTCCGGACTGGAGAGCATTGGTGAAAATCTGTATCGCGAAACCCAGTCTTCCGGCGCGCCGAATGAAACCACACCGGGCATGAACGGTGCGGGCGCACTGAAACAGGGCTATGTGGAAACCTCAAACGTCAACGTAGCGGAAGAGCTGGTCAATATGATCCAGACACAGCGCGCGTATGAAATCAACAGCAAGGCGGTGACCACTTCCGATCAAATGCTACAGCGCCTGGCGCAGCTCTGACGATAAAGGACCAGGGCTGCAGCCATTACCGCCGCTGCCCTTTTTATCTGCTCTTACGTAGTGAATATCATGATAAATCCGCCTGACTTTTCGCCGTCCGGGGCGCAGCAAGATGCCGCTCACCGTGCTGCCTTTCTCTGCTTAGCTCGCTTGCCAACGCTGTTTATCGCCGGCGCGTTGCTGGCAGGCTGCGCGGATATAACACATAAACCTTTGGTTGATGGGATAACCAGCGCCAGCCCGATGCAGACGATGCCGGGACCGGTCAATGGATCGATATTTCAGGCTGGGCAGGCGATGAATTACGGCTACCAGCCCCTGTTTGAAGATCGTCGACCGCGTAACATCGGCGATACCCTAACCATCTTGCTGAAAGAAAACGTGAGTGCCAGCAAAAGCTCTTCTGCTAATGCCTCAAAAGATGGCTCTACCGGACTGGGCTTTAGCGCCATGCCGCGCTTTATGAGCGGCCTGTTTGGCGGCGACCGTGCAGAAACGGCTATTAAAGGCAGCAACGAATTCAAAGGCAAAGGCGGAGCCGCCGCCAGAAACACCTTTAGCGGCACCATTACCGTTACCGTGCAGCAGGTGCTGGAAAACGGCAACCTGAGAGTGGTGGGCGAAAAACAGATCGCCATTAATCAGGGTACTGAATTCATTCGTTTTTCAGGCGTAGTGAACCCCCGCACTATCAGCGGCAGCAATACGGTGGTCTCTTCGCAGGTTGCTGATGCGCGGATTGAATATGTCGGCAGCGGCTACATCAACGAGGCTCAACAAATGGGCTGGTTGCAGCGCCTGTTCCTTAACTTCTCTCCTTTTTAGCAGGCTGACTATGAGAATTTCATTTTCCCTCTTTTGTCTGCATGGGCTCTGTCTTAGCCTGGCCCTGCTGCTGATACCGCCAGGCTACGCCGAGCGAATTCAGGATTTGACGACGCTACAGGGCGTACGCAGTAACTCACTGCTCGGCTATGGGCTGGTGGTAGGGCTGGATGGCACCGGCGATCAGACCATGCAAACGCCGTTTACCACGCAAAGTTTGAACAATATGTTGTCGCAGCTGGGGATTACCGTGCCGAGCGGCACCAATATGCAGCTAAAAAACGTGGCGGCGGTGATGGTAACCGCCGATCTGCCACCATTTGCCCGCGCCGGTGAAAAAATCGACGTGGTGGTTTCCTCGATGGGTAATGCGAAAAGTCTACGCGGCGGCACGCTGTTAATGACGCCGCTTAAGGGCGTGGATAACCAGATTTATGCACTTGCTCAGGGCAATCTGTTAGTTTCCGGCGCAGGCGCGCAAAGCGGCGGCAGTCGGGTGCAGGTTAACCAGCTCAACGGCGCGCGCATTAGCGGCGGCGCTACCGTTGAGCGCGAAGTGCCGACGCAGTTTGGTCTGGAAAATGTGCTGAGGCTGCAGCTAAAAGAAGAGGACTTTGCGCTGGCCCAGCGCATCAGTGATGAAATCAACCATCGCTACGGCGCAGGCACCGCAATGGCGGAAAACGCCCGCGTCATCAAGTTATTCGCTCCCAGCGACAATACGGAAAAAGTGCGCTTTATCGCGCGTATTCAGAACCTTTCCGTCAAAACCGGCCCCCGGGAAGCGCGCGTGGTGGTTAACTCACGCACCGGTTCTGTGGTGATCAACCGCCACGTTACGCTGGAAGCATGCGCTGTAGCGCAGGGCGATCTTACGGTAGAGATTTCCCGCAGCAATCAGGTCAGCCAGCCGGATACGCCGCTGGCCGGAGGCGAAACGGCTGTGGTACCGGATACGCAAATCTCATTACGTGAGCAGAATGGCGCTTTGCAGAAAGTGAATACCAGTGCCGATTTGAACGCGGTTATCAGGGCGCTGAACGGCCTGGGCGCCACGCCAAACGACCTGATGTCGATCCTGCAATCAATGAAAAGCGCGGGTTGCTTGCGTGCGCAGTTGGAGATGAACTAATGAAAAGTACCGCTTTCATGCAGGGTGCCGCTTTTGACACCGCATCTCTGGATTCACTAAAGCATCTGGCCAAACAGGATGCGCAACGCGGCTTACAGGCCGCAGCGCAGCAAATGGAAGGACTGTTTGTTCAAATGATGCTGAAGAGCATGCGGGCGGCCAGCTTCAAAGATGGCTTGTTTAACTCGCAGCAGTCAGAAATGTTTACCGCTATGTACGATCAGCAGCTGTCCCAGGATATGGCGGCTCTCGGGAAAATTGGACTGGCTGAGGTCATGGTGCAACAGCTTGGCGGCGTTCCAACGGCAACCACAGGCGGTACGCCAGCTGAATTTTCCTCACGCCAGCTTCCTGCCGGGCGGATATTCTTCCCACCGCCTGCCGCCAGCATGGCAGTTCCTGTCGGGCAAGCGAAGCTGACCGCGCCAGGCGGCGGATTTATTTCACGCCTGTTAGCGCCTGCGGTAGAAGTTTCTCGTCAGACGGGTATTCCGCATCAATTAATCCTTGCGCAGGCTGCGCTTGAATCGGGCTGGGGAAATAAGGAAATACCCCGGGAGAATGGTCAGCCAAGCTATAACTTGTTTGGGATAAAAGCGACACCGGGCTGGAAAGGTGAAACCACGGAAATAACCACAACAGAATATATCAATGGCGTGGCGAAAAAAGTGAAGGCGGCATTTCGTGTTTACCATTCTTATACCGATGCGTTGCACGATTATAGCAAATTGCTCATCAATAATTCACGCTACCAAAATGTTACGCTGGCTAAAACGCCGGAACAGGCAGCGCAAGCGCTACAGGATGGCGGATATGCAACCGACCCACAATATGCGAAAAAATTGATCGACATCATTCAACAAATTAAAAGTAACCTAACGCAGGCGGCAAATGCTTATAAAGTCGATCTGACCTCAATATTTTAGTAGTAGAAATTTTAGAGATTTTAATTTACGCCGATAAATATAATAGGCTCTATTTATTCTGATTTTCTCAGAAATTTCGCACACATGGAATGCGGGTAATTTATGAATCTCTTGTATCTGGCACAAAGCGGCCTGAGTGCCGCCCAGGCAGCATTAAACGTTGTGGGTAGTAACATGAATAATGTTGCTACAGAGGGATATAGCCGTCGGAATATCATTCTGGGCGAGGCAGGGGGGAAAACAACAGCAAACGGCTTCTTTGGCTATGGCGTTCAGGTTAACGGTGTGAAACGTGCTTATGATGGTTTTATTAATAATCAGTTGCGCGGCGCGCAAACATCGTATAGCACTTTATCCAGTCGTTATGAACAGCTTAGTCAAATAGATAATATGCTGGGCGACAAAAGCAACAATGTTTCCGTTTCTCTTAATAATATCTTTGGCGCACTGGAAAAAATAAGTAGCGACCCGGTAAGTATGGCCGCGCGTCAGGAAGCCATGTCGCAATTCAAATCAACTGCCTATCAGTTTCAAAGCAACTCGCGCACGCTTAACGGGCTGGAAAAAAGTACTAACACCCAAATTAACCAGACCGTGACCGATATTAACTCCTGTGCCAAAGCACTGGCGACGGTTAATGAGGCGCTCTATAAATCTCATGCTCAAACCGGCGGACAGCCCGCAGACCTGCTTGATAAGCGCGATGTGCTGCTGAGTGAGTTAAGCAAACTGGTCGGCGTCAAAGTAGATGAAAATCAGCTGACCGGCGAAGTCAATGTTGCGCTTTCCAATGGGCTGCCATTGGTAAGCGGCGATCGTACCTGCCTGTTTGAAGCTGCGCCTTCCGCAGCCAATCCTGCGCAGCTGGAAGTGTCTTATATCGACGCGTCGGGCAATACTATCAAGCTGGATGAAGAGAAGATCAGCAGCGGAAAGCTGGGCGGCCTGTTCAAATTCCGCAACGAGGATCTGGTTGATGCTCGCGATCAGCTTAATCAGCTGGCGTTGCAGATGGCGAATCGTTTTAACGAAGTGAATAAAGCCGGTTTTGACAGTAATGGCGAAGCTGGTACAGATATTTTCACTATTGTCGATCCAACAGCCCTGGTAAATCGTAATAACCAGGGTGATGCCACGCTTGATATCAGCTTCAACGAAATTTCACAGGTTAAGGTACAGGATTACACTCTGGTATATGAAGGGCCGGGTGCCAGCGACTGGTTAATCACCGACAGCAGCGGCATGAAAATTACACCAGAAATCGGCGAGCAGGGCGAACTCTCTTTTGATGGCATGACTATTCAGCCACAGGGCTCGCCTGAGGCAGGCGACAGCTTTATTTTTAATTCCGCAGGCGGCGTAGCTGGAAATATTGCGGTAGCGATCGGTGCTGGCGATAAAATTGCTGCCTCCAGCTCCGATGAAACTGAAGCAGAGAGCAATAACGAAAATATCAAAGATATGATCGCTATTAAAAATGAGGCGCTGATTGGCAAGGCAACGTTAATTGAAGCGTATGCCAGCCTGGTGAGTTCAGTGGGTTCTTCAGTTAATTCCCTGAAAGGCGATCAGCAAGTTGCGGGATATGTTCAAGATCAGCTTGCTCTGCAGCGTCAGGACATATCGGGCGTTAATTCCACAGACGAAGTTATTTATATGCAGATGTATACCCAGTATTACCAGGCTAATGCTCAGGTGTTACAAACTGCAACCACTATCTTTGATACGATTTTAAATATCCGATAAAAATATTTTTCTGGCCACCAGAAGCCGCGAGAAAAAAAGGAAAAAAGATGCGTATTAGCTCACTCTATATGTTTCAACAACAGATAAATAATATGTCTACAAGCAATACGAAATTTAATAATATTGCTACCAGGCTGGCATATGGACAAACCTTACTCAAACCTTCGGACGATCCTGCCGGCGCATCACAGGCGGTGATTTATCAAAACACACTGGCAAAAATCGAACACTATGAAACCGCGCGTCAGTACGCACAGGATACGCTGGGGCAACAGGACACAGTACTGAATTCGATTGGCTCGCTGTTGACGAAAAATTTGTCAGAGAAAATCGTTGCTGGTGGTAACGGAACGTATTCAGCGGAAGATCGGGCCGCGCTGGCAAAAGAACTGGAAGGTATTCGTAATAACCTGATGGGCCTGGCCAATAGCCGCAGCAGCAACGGGCGTTATATCTTCGCGGGTTATAACACCGGTAGTGAACCCTTCGCAAAAGATGGCACCTATGTTGGCGGCACAACGCCGATTGTACAGGTGGTGGCCGACAGTACGGAAATGCAGGTTAGCCATACCGGTAAGGATCTTTTTCTCTCCGGCACGTCGGATGACCTTTTCGTCGCCCTGGACAGCGCGATCGAAGCGTTAAAAGCCCCGATAACAGATGATACAGGACGTGAAACATTACAGCTTACGCTGGATAAGGTTAACGTTTCGATTAAAAAGAACATCGATAACCTGGGTAAAATACAGGCTACGGTCGGCACTAATCTTCAGCAGTTAGATATACTGGGATCCAGCGCTGACACGCATAAAATAGAAGTTGAAAGCACTTTGCAGGAAACGTTAGGCGCAGATGTCGATACTTTTACCACTCTGATTGGTCAATCAAAAATGGCCGAATTCGCCTTAAACTCCTCATATATGGTATTTCAGACGATGCAACAAATGTCGATATTCAACATGATAAGGTGATCTCTTAACAGAAAAATTAATGGAATAATGGCTTTTTTCTGTAAAACGACAAATTCAGGCAGAATGGTTAAGGATAATCAATGCTAAATAATTTAAAAATCGCCACCGGAATTCATATTGCTATCTTTAGCCTGATATTTTTATTATTAGGCATAGTGGGTTTAGGTTATTACAGCGCCAATACATCAGGCCAACAATTTTCACATTTTATGGAGGTCAGTGAAAACGCATCGGTTCTGAATGATGCGGATGAGGCAATAAATAGACTGCTGGAGAAAATTTACGCGTTAAGTCTGTCCACCAGCAAAGGAGAAAAGGCAACGACACAGCAGCTTAGTGAAGCCCGACGGTCGCTTGCTTTGGCTCAGGAGCAATTAAAGCGTTTCTATTCACAGCCGTATCAACAAGATGCTCTTGTAATTGTTGATAAAATTAAACAGCAGGCAGATACGTTAATGGCGCTGCTTGTATCGCGACTGGAAAATATCAACCAGGTTGATAATGCTGTTCGCGAAATGAATAAAATTTCCGCCGCTCGCAACCTTTTTGAAAACGAAGTGAAGCAGTACAGGGCCCGCTTCGAAGCATTAATCACTACGATAGAGGTGGAAGCGAACGCCAACAACAGCCGCTTCAATACGCTGGCGATTAGCGCCGGGATTATTGCGTTGGGGTTGGTGATTGGCATGCGCCTGTGGCTTAAACGCGAGCTGTTTCGACGTCTGGATGAGACAGTAAAAACCTTTCAGTCTATGGCGACCGGTAAGCTGGACGAAGAGATCCCTGCGGGCAAGATGAATGAAATCGGCTTGATGTTTATTGAACTGGAGAAATTGCGTCAGTGGGTGACGATGACCGTCTCGTCTATTCGAAATGGTGTAAGCCGCATTAACGCTTCAGCGCAGGAAATTGTTAGCGGCAATAATGAGCTCTCCTCGCGAACAGAACAACAGGCATCTTCTTTGCAGCAGACCGCAGCCAGTATGGAAGAGCTGAAAATTACGGTGCGACAGAATGCGGATAATGCGCATACGGCGCGTCAATTAGCTGAAAGCGCCAGCGGCAGTGCACGTAACGGCGGTGAGGTCATGGAGAGCCTTGATGCCATTATGCATCGGATCATTATCAGCTCACGTCAAATTGACGATATCAATAGCGTGATTGACAGCATCGCCAATCAAACGAATATCCTGGCGCTGAATGCGGCGGTGGAAGCGGCACGAGCTGGCGAGCAGGGGCGTGGATTTGCTGTAGTGGCAGGGGAAGTACGTAACCTGGCGAAGCGCAGTGCCGATGCGGCGAAGGAGATTCGCTCGCTGATTAATACCTGTGTGGCGGATATGCATTCGGGGTCGCAGGAAGTTGAGCAGGCGGGAAAGGCAATACAGCATATTATTCAGTCAGTTTCGCAGGTGGCGGATATTATGGCGGAGATTGCTTCCGCTTCCGACGAACAGAGTTCTGGCATTAACCAAATTGCTCAGGCGGTGAACGAACTCGATTCGGTTACCCAACAAAATGCCACGATGGTCGAGCAGGCGGCAGCGGCGGCAATCAGTATGGAAGAGCATGCGGGGCAGTTGGGCAGTATGGTTGCGCATATCAAGTTAAAAGATGAAACAAGTTATACGGCTATAGACTATCAGCCATTATTAACACCCACTGTGCTTTTACCTGAAACACAGCGCAAAAAAAACGAGCTGGATCACATTAATCCCGTAGAGGAATGGGAAAGCTTTTGAATTAATTACTTTTAACGTTAAGGGTAATATAATTTTCCAATAAGCCGTGCGGAAATCGTTTTTATGTAGGGAATTAGTGGAATTTGTGCGGCCTTATTGAACTATATATACCCTGGCCAATGAAAGATAATTAAACTATACCCGTGGCAGGATGGACAATGTCATTGTGAATGAATTATATACCCCTGAAGGTATGGTAGACAAAAATGCATTATGGAAAAAGTATGCTTTCCTGGTGCGCCATGAAGCGCTAAGGTTGCAGGTGCGTTTACCTACCTCCGTGGAACTGGATGATTTGATTCAGGTGGGCGCAATCGCTCTTCTCAACGCCATCGATCATTTTGATCCTAAAAAAGGCATTGTTTTTAGCACTTACATTACACAGCGTATACGTTGGGCTTTAATAGATGAACTGCGCGAACGTGATTGGGTACCGCGCCGTATTCGCACTAACGCCAGAGAAATTGCCGGGGTGATTCATCGCATTGAGCAAGCCACTGGCAAAGCCGCTAAAGAAGCGGATATTGCGGCTGAGATGAATATAACCCTTAGTGATTACAGGCAGATGCTGGCAGATACTAATGTCAGCCAAATCTGTTCACTTGATGAGCTGCAAGAAGAGCTGGCGGACAGGTTCGAACAACCTGATATACAACATGAAAAGTTTAATCCGCTCAATAAAATCACTCAGCAAAAACTACTTAAAAAGATTGCTGATGAGATTAAGAAACTACCCGAAAGGGAGCAGGTATTGTTGAATCTCTACTACCAACAAGAGTTAAATATGAAAGAAATCGGGAAAATACTTGAAATAACGGAAACACGGGTAAGCCAGTTGCACAGCCAGGCAATAAAAAGAATACGTGCACGCTTGCAATGATGGCTTTGATTGTTAAATTAGATAAGTATTTTAGTGATTTTAATTATCTTCTTTAAGCGAGTGATAACATTCAAATCTCTCATTGTTGCTGATTGGTTTAGACTGATTCGTTAATACGAGAGGCAGATATCTTTATCGCATTGATTGCGTTTAACATTGTCACTATAAATAAATATACATTAAAAAGTTCTTGAAAAAGGTTGATTTATTATATGATAATCGGGATCCAAATAGGAATTGTCTTGAAAGTGCTAATGTCAGGGAAATAGCCTGCCGGATGCTAAAGAAGCAGTGACGCTTTTATAGTTATAATTTTAATTTTATTAGTGATATTGGTTTGACTTAGCCTGCTGCGTAGACCATTTATTTACACTGAGATTTGCGCAAAATAGTAAGTGGACATTCCATATTGTTTGGCCTTCCTCTAATGCCGATATTTGAAATATTGGCAGGATTATTTAACACGAAACCAATGTGGAATATAAATATGCATAGCTCCGATACTAACGATCTGCTTCAATCTATACATGATTTGAACCTTACTTATTTAGTCTTGGCGCAAAGGCTTATACGCGAAGATAAGTTCGCTGCAGGATTTCGTCTGGGATTAGACAGTACCATTCTTGATACGCTAAGCGAACTTACCCTGCCGCAACTTATCAAGATGGCTTCAACCAGCCAACTGATATGCCGTTTGCGCGTGGATGATAAAGAGATGATTGACTGCCTGACGAAAGCATCGCGTATTGATGCGCTACAACAAATTCATACTGGAATTATTTTATCAACGGAGTTGCTCAACTCACTTCCCGAGCAAAACCATTCTACTTGCTGACGGAGCTAGCAATCATGAGTGAAAAAAGTATCCTGGACGAAATTAAAGAAGTTCAGATGGCAATGGAGCTTATTACTTTCGGTGCCAGAATGCAGGTGCTGGAAAGTGAGATCAGCCTAAGCCGCAGAAGGCTTTTAAGGCTTTACAAGGAACTGCGCGGATGTCCTCCGCCGAAAGGCATGTTGCCTTTTTCTGCGGAGTGGTTCATGTCGTGGGAGCAGAATATCCACTCATCGATGTTTTATAATATTTACCTCTTTATAAAAAAAATTGAAAATTGTCGCCCTATTGAAGCATTAATCAAAGCATACCGTTTATATCTGGAACAGTGTCCGGTTAAAGCCCCGGAAAAACCGGTACTGGGATTAACCCGGGCATGGACATTATTACGTTTTATTGAGTGTGGCATGATAGGACGTACGGAATGTATTGCCTGTCACGGCGCTTTTGTGATTACCCATGAGCATGCAAAAGATCCTTTTACCTGTAGCTTATGCAGTCCGCCTTCACGTGCGGCGAAAAAATGTGAAGCTTATGATATTGCCGGTTAACCAGCGCGCTGCACTATAACGTTGATGGTAAGAAACCAGGATCGTGAATAACGTATCTGTATATCCAGGTACGTTAACGCCTGAAACGTTAGTCACCATTAATAAATATAAAAAACAGGCGTGTTTATAATAAGGAGACAGCATGCTGGTTATTATTGGTTATGTAGTTGTTTTTGCCACTGTTTTTGGTGGCTTTGTTTTATCTGGCGGACATCTTGGTGCGCTTTATCAACCCACTGAACTGCTCATTATCGGTGGAGCAGGCGTCGGTGCCTTTATTGTGGGTAACAATGGTAAAGCCATTTCTGCCACCATGAGGTCCTTTCCTCTGTTGTTTAAAGGATCTCAATATAATAAAGCCATTTATATGGAATTAATGGCGCTGATGTTTTTATTGCTGTCAAAAGCAAGGCAAAACGGAATGATGGCGCTGGAAAATGATATAGAAGATCCGCAGAACAGCACGCTTTTTTCCAACTATCCGCGTCTTATCGCCGATAAATTACTAATGAATTTTCTGGTGGATTATTTGCGTTTGATGATCAGCGGCAATATGAGTCCGCATGAAGTTGAAGCATTGATGGATGAAGAAATTGAGACCTGTGAGCATGAGCTTGAGGTACCTGCTGGCAGCCTGAACTCGGTGGGTGACGCTTTTCCTGCTTTCGGCATCGTGGCGGCCGTAATGGGGGTAGTTAACGCGCTGGCTGCGGCCGATCGACCCGCCGCTGAGCTGGGCGAACTGATCGCGCACGCCATGGTAGGTACCTTCCTGGGGATTCTGCTGGCGTATGGGTTTATCCTGCCGCTGGCAGCGCTGCTGCGTCAAAAAAGCAGCGAGAAAGTGAAGATGCTGCAATGCATCAAAGTAACGTTGCTTTCCAGCATGAGCGGTTATGCGCCACAGATAGCGATCGAGTTCGGACGTAAAATTCTCTATTCCACTGAACGTCCTACCTTTATTGAGCTTGAAGAGCATGTGCGCCAGGTGAAATCGAATACAAGCAGTGATTCGGGAAGCGTACCATGAGTAAAAATAAGCATCCTGTGATTATCGTCCGCAAGCGGAAAAAGCAGGACCACGGTCATCATGGAGGCTCATGGAAAATTGCCTACGCCGATTTTATGACGGCGATGATGGCTTTTTTCCTTGTGATGTGGCTGATCACCAGTACTTCTCCGCAGCAGAGACACCAAATTGCAGAATATTTTCAAATGCCCTTAAAGGTTGCGCTCTCACAGGGTAACCAGCCCAGCCTGAGTGAAAGCGTTATACCGGGCGGCGGTAGCGATGTGGTGCATAAGACGGGTGAAGTTAACCGATCCACACCACGCGATAACGCCGATCTGCAACGGTTAAAAAGAGCCCGCGATCGGCTGCAAAACATGATTAAAACCGATCCCCGGCTCAACAACTTTCAATCAAACCTGCGCATGCAGCTCACCGAAAATGGATTGCTCATTCAAATTATTGATAGCCAGGACCGCCCGATGTTTAAGTTGGGCAGCAAAGAACTGGAGGGATATTTAAGGGGCATTTTCGAAACGCTGGTACCGGTTATCAACCAGCTACCCAATCGTATTAGCCTGACGGGACATACTGACTCGCTTCCTTATGCGCATGGCGATACTGGCTACAGCAACTGGGAACTTTCCGCCGATCGCGCAAACGCTTCGCGCCGCGCATTGATAGCCGCCGGCCTGGCGGCCAATAAATTTCTGCGGGTAGTGGGAACGGCAGATTCAATGGTGCTGGACAACACGCAGCCACACAACCCCATCAACCGCCGTATTAGTATTCTGGTTTTAAGCCAGGATAAAGAAAAATCGCTGATCAGGGACGATAGCTTAATCCAGAGTGTTACCGGCCATGAAAATATTGATGCGATAAAAGATGAGTTAAAAATTACGCCGCAAACCAATGAAGATGCCGCCGCGCTTGCGAATTAAATCAGGATAGGGTTGAACAATATGGATGTAAGCGATTTTTATCAGACTTTTTTTGATGAAGCCGATGAGCTGTTAGCTGATATGGAAAAATATCTGCTACAGCTTGATGTCATTTCGCCCGACAAGGAAATGTTAGATGCTATTTTCCGCGCAGCGCATTCTATTAAAGGCGGTGCTGGAACGTTCGGTTTTAAAATATTGCAAGAAACCACCCATTTAATGGAAAACCTTCTGGATGATGCGCGCTGCGGTGTCCTGCGGCTAACCGGCGAAATCATTAATCTGTTTCTGGAGAGCAAGGATATTATGCAAGATCAGCTTGATGCCTATAAATCTTCTCAGGAACCAGACCAAGAAACATTTAACTATATTTGCGAGGCGCTACGGCAAATTGCGCAACAAAGTAAAGATGGCTCGGCAGATCAGGCAACCACGGCTGCAGCAGCGCCGGTAAATGCACCAGCAGAACGCGCTTTCCTGAATATTACCCTGTTAAATGTTAAACAAGATGAGGGGCGTCTGCTGGTTGATGAGCTCTCTAATCTGGGGAAAGTGCTTAGCCAGCAACAGCAAGAAGATCGGCTACAGGTTCAGTTAGAAACCACGTCCAGCGCCGATGAAATCGAGGCTGTGCTCTGCTTCATCGTTGAAGCGGAACAGGTAGCTATTACAGCGGGCAGCGCGCCGGCAGAAACAGACAGCTGCGTAACGTCAGTCGCAGCTGTTGAAAGCCCTCCGGCAGCGGCGAAAAGCGCGCCCGTCAGGCCCGCCGCTCGTGCGCAGGCCGCCGAGTCCAATAGCATTCGCGTTGCGGTAGAAAAGGTTGATCAGATCATTAACCTGGTCGGCGAACTTATTATCACCCAGTCGATGCTGTCACAGCTTTCCGCCACTCTGGAGCCATCAGCAAATGACGTGCTGTTAAACAGCATCGTTCAGCTGGAGCGCAACGCGCGCGATCTACAGGAATCGGTGATGTCCATTCGCATGATGCCGATGGAGTATGTATTTAGCCGCTTCCCACGGCTGGTACATGACTTAGCCGGCAAGTTGGGCAAAGAGGTTGAATTGACGCTGGTAGGCGGGTCCGCCGAACTGGATAAAAGCCTGATTGAACGCATCATCGATCCCCTGACGCATTTGGTTCGTAACAGCCTCGATCACGGTATTGAAAGCCGTGAGGAACGCATCGCGAAAGGCAAATCCCCGATGGGCAACCTGACGCTGTCAGCGGAGCATCAGGGCGGAAATATTGTTATTGAAGTCAGTGATGATGGCGCAGGCCTGAACCGTGAAAAGATCCTTGCGCGTGCGCACGCTCAGGGGATGGCAATTAACGAAAATATCAGTAATGAAGATGTCTGGATGCTGATTTTTGCGGCTGGCTTCTCCACTGCGGAAAAGGTAACCGATGTCTCCGGGCGCGGCGTCGGCATGGATGTGGTGAGACGCAATATTCAGGAAATGGGCGGCCATGTAGAGATTACCTCTGAGCAAAATAAAGGCTCGACGATCCGCATTATTCTGCCGTTAACCCTGGCGATACTTGATGGTATGTCGGTCCGCGTTGCCAATGAAACCTATGTACTGCCGCTTGGCGCCGTTATGGAGTCGCTGAAACTCACCGAAGATTCTCTCTATCGTATGGCAGGCGATGAGCTGATGCTGCAGGTGCGGGGCGAATATATTCCACTCATTACGCTGCACTACATATTTGATATGACAGAGGAGCCTGCCGCGATTAATGACAGCGTTGCGGTGATTTTACAAAGTGCTGGCGTGCGTTACGCCCTGATGGTCGATCAGCTCATTGGCCAGCATCAGGTAGTGGTAAAAAATCTTGAGCTTAACTATCGCAAAGTGCCCGGTATCTCTGCCGCAACCATTTTAGGCGATGGCAGCGTGGCGTTGATTCTTGACGTCGCTGCGCTGGCGAAACTGTGTAAATCCAAGCGCGTCGCGACGAAAGCCGGGCAAGCGCTCCCTGTTTAAGGACAAACAAAATGACAGCTTCCGCAACTGAAAAGAAAACAGCAACCGACAATCACGGCAACGAATACCTGGTCTTTACGCTGGGTAATGAAGAATACGGCATCGAAATATTAAAGGTGCAGGAGATACGTGGCTGCGAACGGGTAACCCGCCTCGCCAATACGCCGGAATTTATTACCGGCGTCACCAACCTGCGCGGCGTGATTGTACCGATCGTTGATTTGCGTATTAAATTCGATTTGGCTGGCACAGAGATTAATGAAAAAACAGTGGTGATTGTATTGAGCCTGGCGCAGCGGGTAGTGGGCATTGTCGTGGATGGCGTTTCTGATGTGCTATCGCTGAATGCTGAAGAGATCAAGCCGGCGCCGGACTTTTCCGTTACGCTCTCCACGGATTATCTGCTGGGCCTGGGCTCAGTGGATGAAAGAATGATTATCCTGGTAGATATCGAGAAATTACTTACCAGCGAAGAGATGGAACTGGTTGAGAAGAGCGTCAACGAGACGCTGTAATTTTTTCTGGGCAGCAGCGGCAACAGATGCGCCGCGGCTGCCCTTTTTTATTTCCGCGTTTTATCCTTCTGTTGTCCTCCTTTATATTTTTTTCCGGCTCTGGCTCTGGCTCTGGCTCTGGCTCTTTGCCAGCCCGCTTAGCCTGTCATGATGTTGCTTATCTGCTGCTGACGCGATGACGTCTGCTGCTGCGTGATGTTGCTTATCTGCTGCTGACGTGATGCCGTCTGCTGCTGCGTGATGTTGCTTACCTATAGCCGACGCGGTGTCGTTTCTATTGCCGACGTGATGGCCGGCTGCAGTCAGGCGGTAAGTCACAGACATAAAAAACGCCCTACCGATAAAAGCAGGGCGTCAGCTTATTAAGCTAAAGGAGCGTTACGCTCGCCGCGTTAAACTTAGCGCAGCAGGGACAGCACGTTCTGCGGAACCTGGTTAGCCTGGGCCAGCACGGTGGTACCGGCAGACTGCAGGATGTTAGCACGGCTCATGTTGGAAACTTCAGAAGCGAAGTCTGCATCCAGGATACGCGAGCGTGACTCAGACAGGTTGTTTACTGCGCTGTCCAGGTTGCTGATCACTGAAGCAAAACGGTTCTGCGCGGCACCCAGGCTTGAGCGCAGGCTGTCGACCTGTTTCAGGGCCGCATCCACCGTTTCCATCAGCTTGGCGCTCGGATCCTTGACTGCATCGCCTACGGCAAAAGTCGCACTGGTTGTCCCGGTACCGGTAATTGTTGGGGTGAGCTCTACAGCGACTTCAGTCGTCGTGTCGGCTTTAGTGCCTATCGCCCTGATTTTGCCATCACTACCAATATAGATATCACCGGTACCGCCCGTACCGAAGGCCGTCTCTTTCATTTTCTGCAAGTCAGCATCAGTCAGCGTATGCGACTTGGCGGATGTGCCAGTACCGGTGGTAATATCCATACCTTTGGCAGCTTTGGTACCTAAATCAGGACGGTCGGCATAGGCGTTGACGTCGAATTTCGCCATGTTCAGCGTCTCGGAGTTGATCTGCTTCAGGTTCAGGCTAATGGTTTCGCTGTCATTCGCGCCAACCTGAATCGTCAGGCTCTGATCGGTCTTCAGCACTTTTACGCCGTTGAAGTCAGTTTGTTCAGAGATACGGTCGATCTCAGACAGGCGCTGGGTGATTTCGTCCTGAATTGACTGGCGGTCAGAAGCGGAATTGGTGCCGTTGGAAGCCTGTACGGTCAAACGACGAATGTTCTGCAGGTTGTCATTGATTTCGTTCAGCGCGCCTTCTGTGGTCTGAGCCAGAGAAATACCGTCGTTCGCATTACGTGAAGCCTGAGTCAGGCCGGTAATGTTAGAGGTGAAACGGTTACTGATTGCCTGACCTGCCGCGTCATCTTTTGCGCTGTTAATGCGCAGGCCGGAAGAAAGGCGCTGAATAGCAGAACCCAGAGAGTTCTGTGATTTATTCAGGTTATTCTGAGCCATCAAACTCAGGGCGTTAGTATTAATCACCTGTGACATATTGTTCCCTCATATATAGGTTGAGTTCTTTTATTGCAGTTCTCTGCAATTTGTTGATGCGTTAACAAGCGCATATTAAAAATATCGGCCTCAGATAAATTCTCTAAAAAATAAATTCAAAAAAAATGCCTTTTGCGCAAATTTCAGGCAAAGATAAAGATTTGGTAAGAGGAATATTTAAATCCCTGGATTATTTTTTAAATAAACATCAAAGCGTATAAAAGCCAGCAATTCTGGCGGGTTATAGAGGTTTAAAATTTTAAGGTAAGATGTAATAATTAAGGCTTTTATAAGGCGTTAATAATAGAATGTCCGTTGCATAATAACGAAAGCGTTACGCTTATAATGATGGGATTTGAAAATAAAAACTTATCTCCGCGCCGTTTAAACCGATAGCTAAAAGAGAACAGGTTTAAATAATAATCCCTAAAGGAGTAGATAATGCCAACCATGTCTTCCCTCGGTATTGGTTCCGGCCTTGATACGGCCGCCATGCTGGCGCAGATGAAAGTTGCAGAGCAAACCCGTCTGACGCCCTACACCAATTTAAAAAGCGGTTACGAAAACAAAATTTCCGCATGGGGGAAAATCTCCAGCGCGCTCGATGCCTTGCATGGCAGCGTTAAGAAGCTCAGCGGTGAAGCGTTTAATACGCTGAAGGTCAGTGACAACAAGGCCTTTACGGCTACCGCCACGGCGGAGGCCAACGCCGATGCGCATGATGTCACCGTAATGCAGCTGGCGGTTTCCCATAAGCTGCGCACCACGGGTTACGAAGACGCCGCTGAAAACCTGGGTGAAACCACCGGAACAACCCGTACTATTACCATTACGCAAAAAAATGGCAAAGAGCTGAAAGTCAAACTGGCAGATGATGAAACCTCTCTTAACCAGATGGCGAAAGCGATCAATAAGCAAGAGGGCGATGTACGCGCCTCGGTGCAGCGTACCGATGATGGTTATCAGCTGGTGCTCAGTTCACGCACCGCCGGTACCGACGGCGAAATGTCGGTAAGCGTCGAGGGTGACGATACGCTGGGCGCGCTGTTGAATACCCAGGAGGGCGGACGAGAGGCTGAGGACGAGACGAATGGCATGATTGTCGTTTCCAAAGCACAGGATGCACAACTGAAGGTTGATGGCATCACGTACACGCGATCCAGTAATAATATTACCGACATCATCGAAGGCGTTACCCTAAATCTGAAAGCCACCTCTGAAAAGGGAGCGTCGGAGCAGCTCACACTCAGCATAGATAACTCCGCCATCAAAAGTACGCTGCAGGATTTTGTCAAAAACTACAATGCATTGCTAAAGCAAACCACCGCTTCCAGTAAATATGTGCCGAACGACGCCTCTGGCCTGAAAGACGACGAGGTGGCCAAACCCAACAAGGAGAACGGCGCGCTGATGGGCGATGGTACGTTGCGTAGTATGGTGGGTGAACTGCGCGCTGCGGTTAACGGTGTCTATGGCGATAAAAACAGCGACTATAACGCCCTGGCTTCGCTGGGCATCACCTTCGATGCCGGCACAGGTCAGATGACGCTAAGTGAGAAAACGCTGGACGAAGCGATTGCCGATAATCCCGATCAAATTGGCCAGATGTTTAAAGACCATGCCGGAAATCAGGGCCTGGCCTCCACGCTGACTGATATTATTACCAAATATGCCGGTGACGAAGAGAGCAAAACCGACGGCATCATCAAAAACACCACCGATAGCCTTGATGAGCAGGTCAAGCTGGTAAAAGAGCAGATAGATAAAACCCAAAAGCTGATCGATGCGCAGGTAGAGCGCTATCGCGTTCAGTTCCAGAATCTGGACTCGACCATGTCGCAGTTAACTAGCCTGAGTAACCAGCTGATCTCAATGTTATCCAGCCTTAATAAATAATGTGCGCAAACCGCCAAAATAAGCAGGCGTATACCTGCTTATTTTTATGGAGACTAACATGTACGCAAAGCAAGGAACCCAGGCCTACGCGCAGGTCGATCTTCACAGCAAGGTGGCAGGTGCGACGCCGCATCAGTTGATTACTATGCTGTTCGATGGCGCGCACAGCGCCATTGTGCGCGCGCGCCTTTATTTTGAAAACGGCAACATCGCTAAACGCGGTGAAATGATTTCAAAAGCAATTAACATTATTGATAATGGATTACGATCCGCCCTCGATCATGAAAAGGGAAAACAGATCGCAGGCGATCTGGATGCACTTTATCACTATATGTCGCGCACGCTATTACAGGCTAATTTAAATAACGATCCTTCTCAGTTAGCACATGTTGATGAGATATTAACCAATATCGCTGAGGCATGGAAAGAAATCGAACCACGTTGAAAACAGGCAGGCTATGGCTACATTCCTTATTGAAGAACACAATAATATTTATAAAATGAATCAGGCTATGCTGGTTATGGCGCAACAGGGAGAATGGGGTAATTTCGTCACAATGGCGGAGCGCTATATTATTACCCTGCGTGCTGTGCTGGAACAGGTTCCCGATACGCTGTCCAGCGATGAAAAAGAACAATTTTATAATTTTTTAATAACGCTACAAAGTAATGAAGAAGAGATAAACCGGGCACTGGAAGGTCGCATGGCGCTATTAAAAAAAGAGATGTCTTCATTGCATCAAAGTAAAAAGGGTAACAAGGCATATCTTGCACAAGTTATCTCGCCCTTCCGGTAATGCCAGCACATCATTATTGATAATTTTGCCGTCTCCGCGCGCTTACTATCTGACTAACGACCCGCCTGATAATTGATGGTTACCTGATGACTGACCACACGAACGGGCGGCTTCAGCTGCCCTTTCGTGTTAATCACATAGATAAAACGTAACGCCTCTCCCGGCGAAAAGGGTAACGGCGCCGCTTTCTGGCCTGTTAACCGATCCAGCAGGATACAGGCCGTCACGCTACAAAGCTTGATCTCCAGCCCTGTCGGCGATGGCGAAAGCAAACTTATGCGCCAGCTAATGCGACGCAGCGCCGCATTAGCGGGTATCGGCACAGCCGGACGCAGCGGCTCTCCCACATAGGTCTGCTTACCCACGCTGAGCAAAGGTCCGGCCGCCGCGCCGCTCCACGAACCATGCATAGCCAAAGCTGGCAGCGATGCAACCGCCAGCAGAAGGGTTAAGACAGATCTTGTCCTCACTTTTTGCCACCAATCACCCAGGTCATGCGTACCGTACAGTTATGGGTCAGCTCAAGGTTAGAAAGCACGGCCAGCTGTGGAAAAACGCGCCGCAGAAAACGAGATAGCATCAGCCTGAGTGGCTGATTAACCAGCAGGACCAGCGGCGCATCGATCGCTTCCTGCTGCTGAATGGCGCGTTCGGTTTGTGCAATCAGGTTTTCCGCAATGCCGGGCTCAATGGCGCTGCCGTTCTGAATCGCCTGCGTCAGTAAGCGCTCCAGCTCGGTATCCAGCCCAATAACCTGAATCTCCTGATTATTCTGGAACCATTGCTGGGTAATGGCACGGCCAAGTCGAATTCGTACCTGCGCCGTCAGCTCGTCGGCATCATTTTGCCCTGGGGCGAACTCGGCCAGTGTATCGATGATGGTTCGCATATCACGGATAGAGACGCGCTCCGCCAGCAGGTTCTGCAGTACTTTATGAAAGGTGTTCAGCGGCAGCACGGCTGGAATGAAATCTTCCACCAGCTTAGGCATCTCTTTACCGACCTGATCCAACAGCAGCTGCGTTTCCTGGCGGCTGAACAGCTCATCGGTATGCAGACCAATCAGGTGATTAAGGTGCGTGGCGACCACCGAGCTGGGATCAACCACGGTATAGCCCTGAATCGTTGCCTGCTCGCGCAATATCTCATCAATCCATACCGCAGGCAGACCAAACGCGGGTTCCTGGCAGGCTACGCCCGGCAGCTCGCCTTCCGCACAGCCTGGGTCGATCGCCATTGAGCGTTCAGGTTGAATGGTGCCACGGCCAATTTCAACGCCTTTTAACAGAATGCGGTAGTCGCCGGGCGCTAAATCAAGATTATCGCGAATGTGAACCGGCGGCGGCAGAAAGCCCATATCCTGCGCAAATTTCTTGCGGATACCACGAATGCGTGCCAGCAACTGCCCGCTTTGCGCAGTATCCACCAGCGGAATCAGACGATAGCCTACCTCCAGACAGAGTACATCTTCCAGCTGTACGTCCTCCCAGGAAGCCTCTGCCACCTGGGCCGCTTCCGCTTTGCCTTTTGCCGTTTCACGATCCTTGTTGCCCTGCAAAGGCGTACCGCTGAGCGCGGCCTGTTGTTCACGCCCGCGCAGCCACCAGGCGGTGCCGAGTAGAGCAGAGGTAAAAAGTAAAAACACCAGATTAGGCATGCCCGGAATAATACCCAGCAGGCCGATTACGCCGGCGGAGAGCAGCATGACGCGTGGATTCGTCATCAGCTGACTGACCATCTGTTCGCCTACGTCCTGCTCGGTGGCAACCCGCGTCACGATGACGCCAGCAGCGGTAGAGATAATCAACGCGGGGATCTGACCGACCAGCCCGTCGCCAATAGTCAGCAGCGTGTAGGTCTCACCAGCCTGGGCAAATGACATATCGTGTTGCAGCATGCCGATCGTCAGGCCGCCAATGATATTGATGGCCATAATCAGCAGACCGGCAATCGCATCACCGCGCACAAACTTACTGGCACCATCCATAGAACCATAAAAGTCAGATTCCTGGGTCACTTCGTTACGACGGCGTTTTGCTTCATCTTCGCCAATTAACCCGGCATTCAAATCGGCATCAATCGCCATCTGTTTGCCTGGCATGCCGTCCAGCACAAAGCGCGCGCCGACTTCCGCAATACGTCCGGCACCCTTGGTGATGACCATAAAGTTAATAATGATCAGAATGGCGAACACGATTATGCCGATAGCGAAATTACCGCCAACCAGAAAGTGACCAAAAGCTTCGACCACCCGGCCAGCCGCCGCTCCGCCGGTATGACCCTCCAGCAGGATCACACGCGTGGAGGCAATATTCAGTGCCAGCCGCAGCAGCGTTGAAAACAGCAGCACGGTAGGGAAGGCGGAAAATTCCAGTGTTTTCTGTGTAAACATCGCCACCAGCAATATCATCAGCGACAGCACGATATTGAAGGTGAACAACATATCCAGTAAGAACGCCGGCAGCGGCAAAATCATCATAGCCAGAATCAGCATGATCAATACCGGGCCGGCCAGAATTTGCCACTGCGTCTGTTTAAACTGCGGCAAGCGTAGTTTGCTCGCTAAATTTGACATCACTCTTGGCTCTTAGGTTTGAAATCCAGCGCTTCAGGCACCGGAAGATTGACGGGTTTTTTCGGACGTATGCCGCCTGCGTTACGCCAGCGGCGCAGGCCATAAACCCAGGCGAGAACTTCCGCCACTGCGCTATACAGGGTGGTGGGAATCGGCGCATTCAGTTCGCAGTGGCGATACAGTGCACGCGCCAGCGGCGCTGCCTGCAGCATTGGAATATTGTGCTCTTCAGCCACGGCGCGAATACGCATTGCCGTTTCACCTGCGCCTTTAGCGATTAAAACAGGCGCAGCCATCGCGCCCTCTTTGTAACGCAACGCAACGGAGTAGTGCGTGGGGTTATTGATGACCACGTCGGCCGTTGGCAGCTCCGCCATCATGCGGCGCGTTGCCGCAGCACGCTGTAGCTGCTTGATACGCGCTTTAATATGGGGATCGCCTTCATGCTGCTTATGCTCGTCACGTATTTCCTGTCGGCTCATACGCAGCTTTTTCATATTGCTGAAGAGCTGGTAGAAAACGTCATAACCCACCATTGGGATCAGCGCCAGGATCACCATCAGCAGACAGTCCATAATCAACTGGCCAAAATGACGCAGCGCATCGTTCAGCGGCTGATTCATCAGGTGAATCAGTTGCTGCTTATGCATAAACAGGTAAAAACCGCAAACGCAGCCGACCAGCGTGACCTTCAGCAAACCCTTTAACAGTTCAGAGACGAACTGCGCGGAAAGCATGCGCTTAAGACCGGAGAGCAGTGAAAGCCGCTTCAGATCCAGCTTAAAAGATTTACCGCCGAGCTGCAGACCACCCAGCAGCATGGGCGTCATTAACCCGGTCAGGAACAGCCCCGGCAGCAGCAGCAGCAGCGCACTTATGGCGAGATCGCCCAGATTGCGCAGATGAAGCCAGAGTTGTGCCGGATCGCGTGCCAGCAGCGCGTCGAATGTCAGCCCGCCTTTTAACAGATGGGTAAGGTGGCCGACCACATTCTCACCGCCTGCCAGCATCAGCGACCATCCCACCAGTAGCATCATCAAAGAGGTCAGCTCTTTGGATCGTGGGATCTGTCCTTCTTCCCGTGCCTTTTGTCGTCTGTGGGGCGTGGGGTCTTCCGTTTTTTCTACATCACTTTCTTCAGACATCGCTAAAAGCCAAGGCTTTCCAGCAGATCATCAACCTGATCCTGCGAGGCGACGACGCCTGCTTTGGTATGATCAAGCTGCGGGCCATTTTTCAGGTTACCCGGGTGGTCGGCGGCGACGGCGGCCTGTGGTTTCTCCGGCATATTGTCCACCAGCATCTGTATCAGACCCTGCTCAATATGGGCGATCATATCCATCATTTTCTTGATCACCTGACCGGTAAGATCCTGAAAATCCTGCGCCATCATGATTTCCATTAGCTGCTGATTGGTCTGCTGAGCAACGTCCGGCGTCTGTTTTAAAAACTGCCGTGTGTCGATCACCAGCGCACGAGCGGTGGTCAACTCAATCGGATTTTCAAACCACTCATCCCAGCGCGCCGCCAGGCTGTCCGCCGTGCTGTTAAGGTTGTCCTGTAAAGGACGGGCGATTTCCACGCAGGTGAGTACGCGATCGGCGGCCTGAGAGGTTTTATTGACCACATAATTCAGGCGATCACGGGCGTCTGGCATGACCTCTGCCACATCCATAATGGCGCGATCGAGGCTCAAATTATTTAAGCTGTCACGTAGCTGACGCGTCAGATGTCCAATTTGTGAAAAAATAATCCTTAGATTTTCAGCGGATTGCGCATTCTGCTCTGCTTCCATGCTTCCTACCATCCCAGTTTTTCGAAGATTTTCGTCAGTTTTTCTTCCAGTATGGCGGCGGTAAAAGGCTTAACCACGTAACCGCTGGCACCCGCCTGCGCCGCCGCAATGATGTTTTCTTTTTTGGCTTCCGCCGTCACCATCAGCACCGGTAAGGTTTTGAGGCGTTCGTCTTTGCGGATTTCATTGAGCAGTTCCAGGCCATCCATATTGGGCATATTCCAGTCGCTGATGACAAAATCGAACGGCGAAAGCTGTAGCTTGCCCATCGCATCGTTGCCGTCTTCTGCTTCTTCTACGTTGTGGTAGCCCAAATCTTTTAGAAGATTACGCACAATACGACGCATGGTTGCGAAATCGTCTACCACTAAAAAACGTAAATTCTTGTCTGCCATTTTTATTATCTGTCCATAGTGAAAGTGAAATAACAGGGGTTGGTCATGCTGATAAACCGCTATATACGGCGCGCCTGCCCGACCACATTGCTCAGGATGTGCTGACACATCTGATCGATATCGACAATCTCATCCACACAGCCGAGCGCGACGGCTTCGCGCGGCATGCCGTACACCACGCAGGTTCTCTCGCTTTGCGCCAGGGTACGGGCGCCTGCCTGGTGCATCGCCTGCATTCCCTGCGCACCGTCATGACCCATACCGGTTAAAATCGCGCCGACCGCATTCTTCCCGGCATATTTCGCGACAGAATGAAAAAGCAGATCCACGGAAGGACAGTGGCGGTTTACCGGCGGGAGATCCTGCAGTTGGGCGTGATAGTTCGCCCCGCTACGGGTCAGTCCAAGATGAATGCCGCCAGGAGCCAGATAAGCATGACCGGGCAAAATCCGGTCACCGTTTTCCGCCTCTTTCACCGTAATACGGCATAACTTATTTAGCCGTTCAGCAAAGGAGCGGGTAAAACCGGCAGGCATATGCTGAGTGATCATGATCCCGGGGCAGTTAAGCGGCATGGCGGTTAATACCTGGCGCAATGCTTCCGTACCGCCGGTTGATGAGCCGATCGCAATGATTTTCTCACTGCCGATTAAGGGGCCGGTTGGCAGGCGTGCCGGCGCAGAAGTTTCGCTATAGCGCTGAAAATTACGTACCCGGGCAGCCACGCGAATTTTATCGGCGATCAGTTCGCTATATTTCAGCATACCGTCCTGCAGCCCCATCTGAGGTTTGGTAACAAAATCAATGGCGCCCAGCTCCAGCGCATTGAGGGTAATTTCTGACCCTTTCTGCGTCAGGGATGAGACCATGATCACCGGCATCGGACGCAGGCGCATCAGGCGTTCCAGAAAGTCCAGGCCATCCATGCGCGGCATCTCTACATCCAGCGTGAGGACGTCAGGCGAATGGCGCTTGATCAGATCGCGGGCGATAAGCGGGTCGGGGGCCGTTGCCACCATTTCCATATCGGGCTGTTCGTTGACGATTTTGCTCATAATGCTGCGTATTAGCGCCGAGTCATCAACGCAAAGTACCTTGATTTTATTCATGTTCGCTCCTGAGCCAGGCAGTAAACCGACTGTCCGCGCAGACGAAACGGCCCGTTTATATTGCTGAAGTTTTCTGAATGTCCGACAAACAGCAGGCCGCCCGGCTTTAGCATGTTCTCAAAGCGTTGCAGAATGCGAAGTTGGGTTGGTTTATCAAAATAGATCATGACATTACGGCAAAATATGGCGTCGAAGCGGGTATCAAAGGGGGCGGGGACCCGCCACTCAGGCGACATAAATTGAGCTGCTGATAATGAATGTTAGAGAGCAGCGCGGGCTTCACTTTAACCTGCTCCCGCTGCGCGCCGGTACCGCGTAAAAACCAGGTGCGCTTTTGTTCCGGCGTCAGATTTTGAATATCCGCATGTCGGTAAACGCCGGTTTCAGCCTTTGCCAGCACTTCGGTATCAATATCCGTTGCCCAGATACGCGGACCATTGAGATGGGGACCCAGCGCTTCATGCAGCGTCATAGCGATAGAGCAGGGCTCTTCGCCTGTCGCAGCGGCGGTACACCAAACGCTATAGTTGCTTTGCCTTGAGCGAGCATGTTCAGCCAGAATGGGAAAATGGTAGGCCTCCCGGAAAAAGGAGGTCAGATTGGTTGTCAGGGCATTAATAAACTGTTGCCATTCATCGCTGAATGGATCTGACTCCAGTGAATTTAAGTAAGCGGTAAAGGTTTTCATGCCCAGCTGACGTAAGCGGCGCGTAAGGCGGTTATAAACCATGTCATGTTTTTGATGCGTCAATACGATGCCCGCACGCTGATAAATCAGCGCAGTGATTTTTTGCAGTTCCGCTCCGGTTAAAACAAAGTCGCTCTGGATATTCACAGTTGTATTATTCAATGGGATGATTTCACTTTTCTTACCGCACTGATTTCTATAAAGAGCAGCCATATCCGAAACCAACGCGTAGCCTGTGGCAGCAAGTAACCTTCTGATGACAGATAATAAATACCGCAGGGAAGGCTGCCGATTGCGATGTCAGTTAGATAAGAAATACCTGAAATAAATAATGAACCTTTCTCGTTACACGGACATGTTCATTATTTCCTGATAAGCACTGACTAATTTGTTACGAACCTGGATGCCCAGGTTGAGCGCAATAGAAGATTTTTGCATGGAAACCATGACGTCATTGAGACCAATGCCCGGGGTGCCAGTCATGTAATTCTCTGACAGGCTTTTGGAATGGTTTTGTAACTGGCTAATATTGTTAAGGCTGTTAAGTAAAAGGCCGGAAAAAGATACTGGTTCGCTATTTTTTGTATCATGAACAGACAGGCTATTTCCTGACATTGAAATCTTATTCGCCAGAAATTGAATCTGTTCCAGCACACCTGTAGATTGGATTGACATAGCATTCCCTTATAAATAAACGCTGACAGACGCAAACGTCATACCAGCCTTTTTCCTTTTATTAACTTCTGATTAATAGTGAGAATAACATGTTTCTGAATGTGGTAGATAATGCAAATAGCCGACATAAGCTCGCATTTATTAGCGCTTAATATTTTTATCAAATGGAGGATAATCCTTAAAGGCGCGTTGCCGGTAAAAGGCATTCCGCCTGTTAATATTGGTATCGGAACTGGCGCGCAGACTAATGGCTTATGGTGCAGATTGCATCATCTTTTATTCAGGTAGGATGACCGCATGGATGCCAGTGATAACAGTAGTAAACCTAACACCCAATTAAACTTTACCTCGATGGTAGAGCGATTTCGTGCGAATCCTCGCTTTCTGTTTATTATTCTTGCCGCTGCATTTATATCAGTGATTATTGCGCTGTTATTTTGGGCGAAATCTCCCGATTACCGTGTTCTGTATAGCAATATCAGCGATGAAGATGGCGGAGCCATTGTCGCGCAGCTGACACAGATGAACGTGCCCTACCGTTTTCAGGAGCATGGCGGTGCCATTATGGTGCCCGCCGATCGGGTATATGAGGCCCGCCTGAAACTGGCCCAGCAGGGATTGCCAAAAGGCGGACAGGTGGGTTTCGAGCTGCTCGACCAGGAAAAATTTGGTCTTAGCCAGTTTAACGAGCAGATTAACTACCAGCGCGCGCTTGAAGGCGAACTGGCGCGCACTATTGAGAAACTGGGCCCGGTACGCAGCGCGCGCGTGCACCTGGCGATCCCTAAGCAAACGCTGTTTGTACGCGAGCAAAAGTTACCTTCCGCCTCGGTAACGCTGGATTTAAATGCGGGCCGCTCACTGGGTGCAGGGCAGGTTAATGCGATTAGCTGGCTTATCTCCAGTGCGGTGCCCGGCCTGAATGTCGATAATGTCACGCTGGTCGATCAGCGTGGTAATTTGCTGACTCAGCGCGGCGATCAGGCGCTCCAGACCAATCAGCTTAAATATATCAATGAGATCGAAGCGGATTATCGCCAACGTATTCAGGCTATTTTGGCTCCGGTGGTAGGCGCGGCCAACGTCAAAACACAGGTCACCGCGCAGATTGATTTCACTACGCATGAGCAAACGGCAGAGCAATATCAGCCGAACAGCGCGCCGGAAAACATGGCCGTACGTAGCCGCCAAATCAACAGCAGCGAGCAGGGGAATAAAGCAGGGCCGGGCGGCGTGCCGGGCGCGCTAAGCAATCAGCCCTCCGCTCCCACCACCGCACCGATTGAGCAACCCGCTACGGCAAATAATTTACAGAAGGGCGCTAATAGCGAGGCCGTATCAACTCAGCCTTATAGCCGCCAAAAAGATGAAACCACCAACTACGAACTGAACCGTACGCTTACCCATACCAAACGCAGCCCCGGCACGATCGAACGCCTCTCGGTGGCGGTCGTGGTGAACTATCAGCTGGATAAGGAAGGCAAGCCGGTCGCGTTGGATAAAGAACAAATGGAGAAGATCCAGGCGCTGGTTAAAGAGGCGATGGGCTACTCCAGCGAGCGCGGCGATAGCTTAAACGTAGTCAACTCCCTGTTTACTGATGAGCCGGCCGAGCCTGAAACGCCGTTCTGGCTGCGTCCTGTCTTTATCGATTCGATGTTGATGGCGGGTCGCTATTTGCTGGTGCTGCTGGTGGCATTGGTGCTATGGCGCAAGATGCTGCAGCCTTTCTGGATTAAGCATCAGGAGCTGGCGCTACAGCGTCTCGAACTGGAAAAGGAAGCGCGTCAGGCCAAGCTGGATGCACAGCTACGTAAAGCAGAAATGCGTGAGCAGGCGAAAGCGCAGCAGCGTGTGGAAACTGAAGTCAACGTGCAGCAGTTGCGCAGTATGGCTGAGCAGGACCCGCAGGTTATCGCTCTGGTACTCCGTCAGTGGATGAATAAGGAACAGTCATCATGAATGCATGCGACAAAAGCGCGATCATCATGCTAACGCTCGGCGAAGAGCGTGCTGCGGAGGTCTTTCGTCATCTCAATACCCATGAAGTAACGCAAATCAGTAGCGCGATGGTCAGCATGAGTGGCTTTACCCATGAGCAACTGGCTGAAGTGCTAAAAGAGTTCCAGCAAGATGCGGGCGATTTCGCCGCGCTTACCGTTAATACCAATGATTATCTGCGCAATGTGCTGATACAGGCGCTGGGTGAAGAGCGCGCTTCCAGCCTGCTGGAAGATCTGCTGGATACCCAGGGCAATAATAGCGGCATTGAAACGCTGAACTTCATGGAGCCGCTGGCGGTATTTGAACTGATTCATGAAGAACATCCGCAAATCATCGCCACCATTCTTGTGCATCTGAAACGTGCCCAGGCGGCGGACGTGCTGACGCGCTTTGATGAGCGCGATCGTAACGACATCATGCTGCGTATTGCCACCTTCGGCGGCGTACAGCCTGCGGCGCTGCAGGAACTGACAGAAGTACTGAATAATTTGCTACATGGCCAGAACCTCAAACGCAGCAAAATGGGTGGTATTCGTCCGGCTGCCGAAATTCTTAACCTGATGAAATCGCAGCAGGAAGAGGCAGCGATTGAGGCGGTACGTGAATTTGACCATGAGCTGGCACAGAAAATTATCGACGAGATGTTCCTGTTCGAAAATCTGCTGGATACCGACGATCGCAGTATCCAGCGCATCCTGCAGGATGTGGATAACGAAACGTTGATTATTGCCCTGAAAGGCGCAGAGGCGCCGCTGCGCGATAAGTTCTTCCGCAATATGTCGAAGCGTCAGGCCGATATTATGCGCGAGGATCTCAGTGCACGCGGGCCGGTACGTATGTCGCAGGTGGAAGCCGAACAGAAAACCATTCTGCAGATTGTGCGCCGCTTAGCGGAAAGCGGTGAAATTAACATTGGCGGCAGTGAGGATGTCTATGTCTGATCTTCAGCAGTTAACCGGCTGGCAGATCTGGCAGCCGGAAGATCTTTGTAAAGCAGATATGCTGTCTGACGATGTGCAGATCATGAACAGCGAATCGACGCCAGAGCAGCAGCAGGCAGAACTGCAACGGCTGCGACGCCAGGCAGAACAAAAAGGTCTGGCGCAGGGGCTGGCGCAGGGCATTGAAGAAGGTCGTAAACAGGGGCACCAGGAGGGTTTTCAACAGGGGCATCAGGCCGGTATTGAGCAGGGCCTGGCAGAAGCCAGAGAACGCCAGCAACAAACCACGGCGCAATTTACCGAGCTGTTGCACTCGTTCCAGGCGGCGATTGATAACCTTGAGAAGGTCATTCCGTCGCGTCTGGTGCAGCTGGCGCTGACAGCAGCCCGTGCCACCCTGGGTAAAAAGCTGGCTTTCGACAACAATTTGCTGCTGGAGAAAATCCAGTCGCTGTTGCAGCAGGAGCCGCTGTTCCAGGGGCCTGTTCAGCTCTGGGTAAATGCCGACGAGTTTTCCACGGTGCAGGAGCAGCTGGGTACCGTACTGGCGCAACAGGGCTGGGAGCTGCGCGCCGATGACGCTATGTTGCCCGGCGGCTGCCGCATCACCTCGGCAGAATGCGAACTGGATGCCACCGTTTCCAGCAGCTGGCAGGCGCTGTGTCAGCTCAGCCGTGAGGATTATGGCGCATGAGTCAGCGACTTGCACGATGGCTGCAAGCCATTGATGACAAAGAACAGCGGATGGTGAGCTTATCCGGCATACGCCGCTACGGCAGATTAACGCGAGCTACCGGCCTGATATTAGAAGCCGTGGGCTTAACGCTGCCGATCGGCACATTGTGTCGGGTAGAGCGTGACAGCGCGCACGGCGGCGACAGCGTGGAAAGCGAAGTTGTCGGCTTTAACGGACAGTTGCTTTATCTGATGCCGCTGGAGAATACGGATGGCATTCTGCCGGGCGCGCGAATTTATGCCCCGGATACCGGTACGACTAAAGGCAAAATGTTACCGCTGGGACAGGCATTACTGGGTCGGGTGCTGGATGCGCGCGCCCGACCGCTGGACAACCTGCCTGCCCCCGAAACGCGCCAGCGCGGCGCGCTTTTTTCCACGCCTTTTAACCCTTTGCTGCGTGAGCCGATCAAGTCTGTGCTGGACGTGGGCGTATGCGCTATTAATGGCCTGTTAACCGTCGGGCGTGGGCAGCGAATGGGGCTTTTTGCCGGCTCCGGCGTGGGGAAATCGGTGCTGCTCGGCATGATGGCGCGCTATACCAAAGCGGATGTTATTGTGGTTGGGCTGATTGGCGAGCGTGGCCGCGAAGTTAAAGATTTTATTGAGAATATCCTGGGAAAAGAAGGGCTAAGCCGCGCTGTCGTGATCGCCGCACCGGCCGACGTTTCACCTATCTTGCGGATGCAGGGCGCCGACTACGCGACGCGCATCGCGGAAGACTTCCGTGACCAGGGGTTAAACGTCTTGCTGATTATGGACTCGTTAACCCGCTATGCGATGGCGCAGCGTGAAATTGCGCTGGCAATTGGCGAACCTCCGGCCACCAAAGGCTATCCGCCTTCGGTTTTTGCTCGTTTGCCTGCGCTGGTGGAGCGCGCCGGCAATGGCGTGCAGGGAGGCGGCTCGATTACCGCATTTTATACCGTACTTACCGAAGGGGACGATCAGCAGGACCCGATTGCCGACTCGGCGCGTGCGATTCTGGATGGTCACGTGGTGCTGTCGCGTCGACTGGCGGAGGCGGGACACTATCCCGCCATCGATATTGAAGCCTCTATCAGCCGCGCCATGACCGAGCTGATCCCACCCCAACACTACAAAAAAGTACAGCGTTTCAAACAGCTGCTTTCTGCCTGGCAGCGTAACCGCGATTTGATTAGCGTCGGCGCCTACGCTGCCGGCAGCGACCCCTTGCTGGATCGGGCGATTGAGCTCTATCCACAAATGGAGCGTTTTTTGCAGCAGGGAATCTATGACCGCAGCGAATATGAAGCCTCGTTCGCCGCGCTCTCTGCGCTGTTTCCCGATTTACCTGATCACCACAAGGAGAGTAGCGAATGACACAGCGTTCCCCAATGAAGGTGTTGTGCGAGCTGGCGGAACAGACTTTAAGCGATACCACGAGCCAGCTTGGCAAGGTGCGCCAGGTTCACGCCAATGCCGCCGCACAGCTTGAGCAGCTAACCCGCTATGAGCAGGAATATGGACAACAGTTACAGACGACGATGTCAGCTACCGGCATGCCGGTGATCAACCTGCTCAGCCATCAATTTTTTATCTCGTCGCTTGGTCGGGTTGTTAAACAGCATGCCGGTCATGTTGCTGCTTGCCAGCAGTCGGTCGATCAGGCACTGGATCGCTGGAAAAAAGACAAGCGACGGCTGAACGCCTTTGAAACCCTGGTTAGCCGGGCCGATAGTGTAAAGCAGGCGAAAGAAAATCGCCTGGATCAGAAGTTAATGGATGAATTCGCGCAGCGCGCAAGCTTAAGGAACAGCGGTTTATGATGATTAATACCATCGCCTCCCTGCCGGGCGTGGCCCCCGCAGCGGCGGCAGGCAATAGTATCGATACCGGTTTCGCCAGTGTGCTGGATAGTGAACTCGCCGCTGTTACGGACAGGTGTATGCCTCTTATACAGGGAAAAGAGCAACGACCAGCCAGCGACAAACTGAACGAAGAGGATCTTGATGCGGTTGCGGCCTGGCTGCTGCCGGCTGTTCTGCCTGATGCCATATGTGCCTCGCTGCCGTCTGCGGCCGTGGCAGAAACCACTGCCGCTGCGCAACCTGCTATGGCCAGCCTGGCTAAAGCTGTCGCTGCGCCGCAAATCGGGCAGCCTGGCAATGCGCTACATGCATTAATCAATGACACCGATGCGCTTCAGGCCACAACAGAAAAAGGCACGTTGCAAACGGCACATCAAAATTCCGCCGATGAGATGCTGCGCATGATCGCCAGCCCGCGGGCCGCTCATCACAGCGGAAAGCCTGCCGAGCCGAACACGCAGCAAAGCCCCGCTCCTGACGCCTTAATTAAGCAAGCTATCGGCGTAGCGCAGGGTCTGGAAGGTGAAGGTGACAATGCTGTTCTGTCCGTTGATAATCGCGCGCAGACAATGCCTCTTACCGCCGCACCCGCTACCTCCCCGGCATCGCTGGCGACACCCGCTGCTACATCCTCAACGTCCAGCACCCTGCTACCGGTCGCATATGGCGTGCTGGAACCGGAAGTAGGATCGCCAGCCTGGCAGCAGGCGCTTAGCCAGAAACTTAGCGCCTTTACCCGTAATGGCGTTCATCATGCCGAGCTGCGTTTACATCCGGAACATTTAGGGCCGTTACAGATCAAGCTGCGTCTGGATCAGGATCAGGTTCAGTTGCACTTCGTTACCGATCATCAGCCGGTGCGCGCTGCGCTGGAGGCCGCTATGTCTCATCTGCGTACCTCGCTGGCCGAAGCGGGAATTCAGCTGGGTCAGGGTAGCGTTGGCCATGATGGCGCTGCAGCATGGGGTTCTTCAGCTGATGCTGATTCAGGGCAATCTTCGCTTTCTCAAAAAGAGACCGGTGCAGAACCGCTAATTGATGTGGAAGAGGAAATTACGCCTCAGCGAATTTATTCTCCCACGGGCATAAGCATTTTTGCATGAAGAATAGAGTCAATGATTTACCATCAGTAATTTCTTCTTTTTGACGAATTGTTCAGGGGCTTGCTTGTAATAGAATTTGCTATTCAATGGATCTGTATAATTGAACGTCAGGTAGTTTATAACAGGAATTGTTAATTCGATGTCAAATAAAAAAAAGTCGACGAAGACAGGGAAAAGTAAAGCAAGATCGTTATTTATTTTTGTCATTTTACTTTTGGCGATAGCTGCCTGCGCCATTGCCGCCTGGACTATGTACGAAATGAAAAACATGCAGGCGCGCCTGCTGTCAGATGATACACCTCCTGAGGTCATTGAAGTTGTCGAGCCGATAGCGCCCATTTATGTCCCGCTGGATACCTTTACCGTTAGCCTGAAGCCTGGCGGTGAAGAGTACGATCGCGTTCTTTATATTGGCTTAACGCTGCGCGTAAGTAATGAAGAAGATAAAACCAAGATAGAAAAATATTTGCCGGAAGTACGCAGCCGTTTATTAGTGCTATTTTCCGGACGCAGCGCGGAAGAGTTATCGGTTAACGAAGGCAAGTCGCAATTAATCCAGGATATTAAAAAAATATTAAACATGCCTCTTGATGAAACCCCAGGAGTGACTGTTACGGATGTTTTGTTTAACGCCTTTATATTACGGTAACGCTTATGTCTGACAGCATATTATCGCAGGCTGAAATTGATCGCTTGCTCAACGGCGGCGGCAGTAGTGAACCTGAACAGGTCGAGAAAGAGCTGATTGGCGATGAAAACATCAAGCCTTACGATCCCAACACTCAGCGCCGCGTGGTACGTGAACGTCTGCACTCGCTTGAGATTATTAATGAACGCTTTGCCCGGCAGTTTCGGATGGGGCTGTTTAATCTGTTACGACGCAGTCCGGATATCACCGCTGGCAATATAAAAATCCAGCCCTACCATGACTTTGCCCGTAATCTCCCGGTGCCGACCAACCTCAATTTAGTGCATATGAATCCGCTACGCGGAACGGCACTGTTTGTTTTCTCGCCCAGCCTGGTTTTTATGGCGGTTGATAACCTGTTTGGCGGCGACGGGCGTTTTCTCACCAAGGCGGAAGGACGTGAATTCACGCCAACCGAGCAGCGTATTATCAAGCGTATGCTGTCGATGGCGCTGGAGGCGTATGATTACGCCTGGAGCTCTATTTTCAAATTAGAAACTGAATATGTGCGCGCTGAGATCCAGGTTAAATTCACTAATATCACCTCGTCGCCTAACGATATTGTGGTGACCACGCCCTTCTATGTGGAAATAGGTTCGCAAAGCGGCGAATTTGATATCTGTATTCCCTTCAGCATCATTGAACCGCTACGTGAGCTGTTAAGTAATCCGCCACTGGAAAATTCGCAACAGGAAGATGCTCAGTGGCGCACAGTACTGGCTTCGCAGGTAAAAGATACCGAACTGGAGCTGGTGGCGAACTTCACCGACATGCAAACACGCCTGTCAAAAATTCTCGCGCTGCAAAAGGGCGATGTTATTCCGTTGGACAAGCCGGAATACATTGAAGCATGTGTTGATGGTTTCCCGGTTCTTTCGGGCAGCTATGGCTGTGTTAACGGTCAATATGCTCTCAAAATCGAGAAATTATTAAAGCCTAATTTACCGTCATTAAATAAGGAGCAATATCCCCATGAGTGACGCAAAACAACCGTCTGAGACTGAGGATCAGTCTACAGACAACCTTTGGGGGGAAGCGTTAGCCGAGCAGCAGACTAAGGAAAGTCAGGCTAACGCACCGGTTATAACGAAAGACACACAGGTTGCTGCATTTAGCGAAGATCTCAAGCTTATCCTTGATATCCCGGTAAAAATGACCGTGGAACTGGGCCGTACCAAAATGACAATCAAAGAGTTGTTGCGTCTGAGCCAGGGCTCAGTGGTCACACTCGATGGGTTGGCTGGTGAACCGCTGGATATTCTGATTAACGGCTATCTTATCGCCCAGGGCGAAGTGGTCGTGGTTTCCGATAAATTCGGTATTCGTATCACCGATATTATTACGCCTTCTGAACGTATGCAGCGTTTAAGCAGGTGACGGTTAACCAGAATGCAGATCTGTTATGAATGATGCTTCTACCACCCTCTCGCTGATCACTCAGGTGAGCGGCGCGTTGGCGATTGTCGTCCTGCTAATTATTTTCTGCGCCTGGCTGGCGCGTCGCTGTGGCTTTGTCAGCCATGGCCGCGCGCAGGGGGCAGCGATTGTGGTGAAAAGCAGCCATTCGCTCGGCCAGCGCGAGCGTCTGGTGGTGGTAGAGGTGGATGGTCAACGATTGCTGCTGGGCGTTACGCCGGGCGCGATTACCCGCCTTAGCCGCCTTGCTCACCCCGCTGAGGCACAGACTGCGGCGGCGGCAGATTTTCAGCTTACCCTGAGGCGCTTGCTGAAACGCGGCAAAGCGGAACCTGAACAATGAGTTCTTTACTCTCTACCGTAACGCGTTGCCGGCTGGCGCTGGCGTTGTTGTCTTTACTGCTGCTGCCGCATGCGGCCCTGGCCGCCAACGGCGATATTCTGCTGACGCGGGGCGGCGGCGGCGAAAGCTGGTCTTTGCCGATCCAGACGCTGGTTCTGCTCACTTCTCTGACGTTTTTACCTGCCATTCTGCTGATGATGACGGGGTTTACCCGCATCATTATTGTGCTGGGCCTGCTGCGTAATGCGTTGGGTACGCCCTCCACGCCGCCTAATCAGGTGTTGCTGGGGCTGGCGTTGTTTATTACCTTTTTTGTGATGTCGCCGGTGTTTAATCAGGTGTATGAGAATGCCTGGCTGCCGCTGTCGCAGGATAAGATCACCATGGAAGAGGCGCTGCCGCGCGCGGCGAAGCCGATGCGTGAATTTATGCTGAGCCATACGCGCGAAGCCGATCTGGCGCTTTATACCCGCATGGCGAAGGTAGATAACTACGCCAGTCAGGATGAGGTGCCGCTGCGTATTTTGCTGCCCGCTTTTGTTACCAGCGAACTAAAAACCGGTTTCCAAATCGGCTTCGCGGTATTCATTCCATTTCTGATTATCGATCTGGTGATCGCCAGCGTGCTGATGGCGCTGGGGATGATGATGTTGCCGCCCGCCACCATTTCTCTGCCGTTCAAGCTGATTCTGTTTGTGCTGGTGGATGGCTGGCAGCTCATTATGGGCTCGCTGGCTCAGACTTTTATCAACTGACGGGATAACAGATGACGCCAGAAAGCGTAATGGCGATGGGGTTTCAGGCCATCCGGGTAGGACTCATGCTGGCCGCGCCGCTGCTGCTGGCGGCACTGGTCACCGGCCTGATCGTCAGTATTTTACAGGCTTCCACGCAAATCAATGAAATGACGCTGAGTTTTATTCCCAAAATTCTGATGATTGTCGCGGTGGTGGTCGCGCTTGGACCGAGCATGCTCTCAACGATGCTGGATTATATGCGGGCGCTCTATACTACTCTTCCTCAGATGATTGGCTGATATGCAGAGTCTGTCGCTGGATGCGCTGCCACTGCTGGTGAGCCACTACTTTTGGCCGCTGATGCGTGTGCTGGCGCTGTTTAGCACCGCGCCGGTATTTAATGACAAGTCGATCAGCGCTCGGGTTAAGGTGGGGCTGGCGGCGATTATCGCCCTGCTGCTGGGGCAAAATCTGCCTGATAACGCCATTCCACTGATCTCCATTATGGGGCTTTGGGTCGGCTGCCAGCAGTTGCTGATCGGGGCGGCGATGGGCCTGACTATCCAGTTACTGTTTGTTGCCGTACGCTATGCCGGTGAGATTATCGGGCTGCAAATGGGCCTCTCTTTCGCCATGTTTTACGATCCTAACGGCGGCGATAATATGCCGGTGGTTTCCCGCCTGCTGAACCTGCTGGCCATCCTGCTGTTTCTGCTGTTTAACGGTCATTTGCTGATGCTGGAAGTGCTGGCGGAAAGTTTTCAGTTGCTGCCGGTAAGCACCGCGCCGCTGAACCGCGACGCATTTAGTGCCATCGCGACTTCCGGCAGCCTGATTTTTCAGTTCGGCATTGCGCTGGGACTGCCGGTGATCACGCTGTTGCTGGCAATCAACCTGACGCTTGGCTTACTGAACCGCCTGACGCCGCAGCTATCCATTTTTGTGGTGGGGTTTCCGCTGACGCTCGGCATAGGAATGCTGGTGATGTTGCCGTTAATGAATCATTTCGCACCTTACTTTTATCATCTAATGGAAGTGGTATTTACCCGGCTCTCGCAGATTATGCTGCTGTTCAGATTGGGCTAAAAAAAGGCCGCAGCCCGATCGCTGCGGCACGGATAATGCATTTACTCACCTTCAGCCAGTGCCATCAGGCGGGTTTCGCCTCTTTTTTGCCGCGTGCGCGTAGCGCTGTGAGCGGGCCTTCTCCGCTCAGGGTGAAAACAGAGATCAGGGTAAAGGTGAGCGCCACCAGACCCAGCACCAGATAAGCGCCGTGGAAGCCCAGACTGTCGTACATATAGCCCGCAAACAGCGACATAAAAATCATCGACAGCTGCTTAAAGAAGCAGAAGCAGACCAGATAGATAGTGGCAGAGAAACGCACCTCAAACTGGCTGGTAATATATTTAAAGCAGCCGACAATCAGGAACGGCACCTCAAACATATGCAGAGTTTTCAGGATCACCACCTCCAGCGCTGAAGTGGCAAAAGAGGAGCCGATAATGCGCACTGACATAATGGTGCCCGCCAACAGCAGCGCATTCTTCCCGCCAATACGGTTCACAATCAACGGCGCAAAGAACATGATGCTGGCATTCAGCAGCTCGCCCATCGTGGTGACGTAGCCGAAGACGCGCGTGCCCTGTTCGCCGGAGGCAAAAAACGAAGTAAAGAAATTGGCGAACTGCTGGTCGAACACATCATAGGTACAGGAAACGCCGACAACATACAGCGACAAGTACCAGAGCTTAGGATTTTTAAACAGCTCCAGCGCCAGACGCAGATTAAAGGGCGAGGGGTTAGCGCCCAGCGAGTCGGCAACCGTGGCGGAAGGCTGCGCCTGCGGTTTAGCGATAAACAGCAGGATCGCCAGAATCACCGCACAGCCCGATCCAAGCCAGAACACAAACTGGTTATTGATGGTGAACATAATGCCGACAATCGAGGCGCACAGCGCCCAACCCACGCAGCCGAACATACGCGCGCGACCAAATTCAAACTGGCTACGGCGGCTGACTTTTTCAATATAGGCTTCAATAGCGGGCGCGCCGCCGTTGTAAATAAAGCCAAGGTAGATGCCGCCGACAATCGCGCCGAGCAGAATGTGGGTCTGCAATAGCGGGCCAAGCACGTAGATAAAGAAGGGCGCAAACATCACCAGCATGCCGGTAATAATCCACAGCAGATGTTTTCTTAATCCCAGCTTATCGGAAAGCAGGCCGAACACAGGTTGAAACAGCAGGGAGAACAGCGAGATGCAGGCGAAAACAATACCGGTATCGCTTTTACTGAGGTGGTTGATGTCATGCAACCAGATCGGGAAAAACGGAAAATAGGCTCCCATGATGAAAAAGTAAAAGAAGAAGAACAGCCCGAACATCCAGAAGTTGGTATTTTTCAGGTAATACATAACGTTTTTCCTTAAGGTTATCGCGGGGCAGAGAGGCCAAACCTGCCCCGGCTAACGCTCAGCGCGTGTTAAACACGCACCCAGCTCACTTCATAGTGATAATGGTTATCCTGTAGCAGATATTCCGGCGAGACGCTGGGACTCCAGGAGTCATCGCCGCCTACGCCCATATGGAACCCATCCAGATTCAGCCAGCTTCCCGGCTCCTCCTGTAACAGATGGCGGTGCGTAACGTCGCGCAACTGTGCCTGGCTGTAGCGGCTGAGATTAAAGTGGAAACGACCACGCCATTCGTTGTCGCCATACTGCAACCATTCGCTGTCGCAGCGCAGGCCGTTTTCGCTGGGGAAAACATACGGGGTATAGAGCGCCGCCAGCGGCAGCTGCCAGCGATCGTAGCGGGCAGACTGTTTGCGATCCGGATAGTTTTCATGCGGGCCAAGGCCGAGCCAACTTACCTGCGGCTGCACCTGCGCCAGCTGGCAGGTGAGTCCAATACGTGCTGGCGCCGGGATGCCTGGCGCGACATCCACATCCACGCTGATATGCAGTTCACCGGTGTGGTCGATGCGATACGTTTTACGGCTGATAAACAGGATTTGGTTCTGATAGCGCCAGCTGTGCACCGTATGCAGTTGTACTTCACGGCTAAGACGCTCTGCTTCGCACCGTTCCAGCTGCGGCTCCATCTCATAGAAGCCTGCCGCTTTCCAGCGCTCTACCCAGGCGTTGGGATCGATGCGTGCGGCTTCGCTAACGCCGATATCATTATCCAGTGGCGCACGCGTAAACTGATCCTGTAATGGCTGTAGCAACGCCGCTTCCCCGCCTTTCCACCACTGAGTCAGCAGGCCACTTTTCCTGCTGAACTGCCAGCGCTGTGCACCAAGCTGAATATCAAAGGCGTGCTCGCTGACGCGAAGCTCAGGAGCTTCGCCTGTACCGTGCGGCGCGGCGGGCAATGTTAATGGCGAGGCCAACGGCCACTGCTGCCAGGCGCAGATATGTCCTGCCTCAGACCAGGCGGTGGCGGCAATTTGCTGCACCTGCACCGTCAGCCATACCTGACCGCTGGCGGTAATCGCAGGCAGATCGCTGAGGGTAATCAGCTGCGTGCCTTCAGGCGCGATATCCAGATGAACCGTGCCGCTGGCCAGAGTGCAGCCTTCCTGCGCCAGCGTCCAGATCAGCTGTTCGTTATCGCAGCGGCGGAACAGATATTCGCTGGCGATCTCCAGCTCAACCGGCTGCGTGCTGTTCAGCGTAAAGCGGAAAAATTGCTGCGCCTGCTGCGCTTCAAATAGCGCCGGGTGCGGCGTGCGATCGGCAAAGACCAGGCCATTCATACAAAACTGACGATCGTTCGGCTTATCGCCGAAGTCGCCGCCGTAAGCGGCATAGGGTTTGCCGTTATCGTCATAGCGGGTCAGCGATTGATCGACCCAGTCCCAGACAAAACCGCCCTGCAAACGCGGATACTGACGAAACGCCTGCCAGTATTTATGAAAGCCGCCAAAGCTGTTGCCCATGGCGTGTGCGTATTCGCACAGAATCAGCGGACGATGCTCATCCGGCATGCCGATCCATTTTTTTATCGACCACTTTGGCACCTGCGGGAAAGGCTGATCCTGATCGACGCGCGCATACATCGGGCAAATAATATCGGTGGCCGCGCTGTTAGCGCCGCCGCCTTCGTACTGCACCGGTCGCGTCGGGTCGTTAGATTTAATCCAGCGGTAAAGCGCGTCATGATTGTCGCCGTGTCCCGACTCATTGCCCAGCGACCAGATGATGATTGAGGGATGATTGCGGTCGCGTTGCACCATGCGCGTCACGCGCTCGCTCATCGCGGGCAGCCAGACGGGATCGCTGGAGAGGCGGTTCATGGGCTCCATGCCGTGCGTTTCGATATTGGCTTCGTCTACCACATACAGTCCGTAGCGATCGCACAGTCGGTACCAGAGCGGATGATTCGGATAATGCGAGCAGCGCACCGCATTAAAATTATGCTGTTTCATCAACAGAATATCGCGGCGCATGGTCTCTTCATCCATCACCTGACCGTTCTCTGGATGATGCTCATGGCGGTTGGTGCCGCGGATCAGCAGGGGTTTGCCGTTCAGCTTCAGCAGACCCTGCGAGATTTCTACCTTACGGAAGCCAACATCACAGGCCTCCGCCTCCAGTAACATACCGCTACGGTCATGCAGCAGCACCACCAGACGATAAAGCGTGGGCGTTTCGGCGCTCCAGAGCTGCGGCGCGGCAACCGGCAGGCGCAGCGTGGTGCGATCTTTCCAGGCGCCGCGCTCATCAACGATCTCGCTGCCGAGCGGTTGCTGACGCTCGCCCAGCATCTCTTCGCCGAACCAGAGCTGCATCGTAACCTGCACGTCCGACAGCGACGCGCCGTTAACCACTACCTGCGCCTTAAGCTCGGCATGGCTAAAACTTTCATTAAGCTGGGTTACCACCTGCAGATCGCTAATGCGGGTGTGGGGCTTATGCAGCAGTGAGACATCGCGGAAGATGCCGCTCATGCGCCACATATCCTGATCTTCCAGATAGCTGCCGTCGCTCCAGCGCAGCACCATAACTGCCAGACGATTAGCGCCCGGCTGCAGCACTGCGCTCAGATCAAACTCGGAGGGCAGACGACTATCCTGGGCATAGCCGATCCAGTGGCCGTTGCACCATAAATGAAAGGCGGAATTCACGCCGTCAAAAACAATACGTGTCTGACCAGAGGCGAGCCAGCTTTCATCCACATGAAATGTGAGCGAGTAACAACCTGTTGGGTTATCTGCCGGAACAAAAGGTGGGTTAACCGGAATCGGGTAGGTCACATTGGTATAAACTGGCGCATCGTAACCCAGCATCTGCCAGTTTGAGGGCACCTTGATATCATCCACGTCAGTCAGATCCTGTTGCAGCCAGCTTTCCGGCACCGCTTCCGGTCGGGAAAAATAGCTGAATGCCCAGTGCCCGTTCAGGCTCTGCAGGCTGGTGGAAGGCGTATCATTTCGCGCCGCCTCCGGCGATCGCCAGCTGCAGAAGGGCGGATGGGCAGGGAGCTGATTGAGTTGGGTTACCGCCGGATTTTCCCAGTCGCGACGTGCCAGGATGGCGCTTAGCGTGGCGGCTGATGTGCCTGCTGTTACAGTCATGTGCTTTTCCTTATGCTTTTGTGATGCGCTCACATTTAATAGCAATATGGTTTTGACTCACAGGGATGTAAAGGCGCGTAGCCGGAATCGGTGATGGGATTCACAAATAATCTGGGAAGGAGTAGCCGAAAAGGGGGTAGTGGGCGGCTTTGCTGGCATCAGCCTGCCGCAAACGGGCGAGGCCGTGGCCTGACCCGCAAGTAAATGTATAATGGGGACGGCTTGTCTAACCTTCTGAAATATTTAATGATACGCTTCTGATTCGTCGGGAAAGCAACGCCTCGGGGCGACTATTTCAGACGTGCCGCCTGACGCGCCAGCTGCATCAGCGCATCTGACAGCGCCTGCGGAGAAAGCGTCTCACTTCCCGGCGCTGCGGTGGTTTTACGTATTACCAGGCTAACCGGCAGCAGCTCAGAACGCGTCGGCGCATCGGGCTGACAGATCATCTCCACCAGCCGCTCCACGCTGTTTTTCCCTAACATTCTGAAATCCTGCTTGATGGTGGTCAGCGGTGGAATAAAGCAGGCGCTGTCAGCGGTATCGTCATAACCGATAACCGAGATGTCACCGGGCACTTTCAGGCCCGCTTCAGTAATGGCCCGTAGCGCGCCTAATGCCATCTGATCGTTCGCTACCAGAATCGCACCAGGCTGTGGGCCTTCATTCAACAGCCGCGTCACCTGCTGATAGCCGGAAAGCGCGCTCCAGTCACCTTCCATGATCGCCGTTGCCTGTAGCTGATGCTGCGCCAGCGTCTGCTGCCAGCCTTCAAAGCGCAGACGCGCCGAAACTGAACTTTGCGGCCCGGCTAACAGCGCAATTTCCCGATGACCCAGTTCCAGCAGATGCGCCACGCCCAAACGTGCGCCCTGGTCAGGATCGAAAATGACGCTGTTGGCGTCCAGCTGCGGCGAGACATCCAGAAACAGCACCGGCACCTCCCGACATAGCGCCACCAGGCTTTGCGCCTCTTCATCCTGTAGCGGAATATTCACGATCAGGCCGTCCACGCGCTGTGCCAGCAGATTATTAATTGCCGCTCTGGCCGCTGCCGCGCCGCTCTGCTCGGTCATTGAAATCACGACGTTAAAACGTTTTTCCCCAGCCCGGGATTTAATGGCGGCGGCAATTTGCGAAGGCGCGTGCAGTGAAAGATCAGAGGTCGCAAGCCCGATAGTGTGACCAATTTTGCCCGCCAGCTGCTGTGCCACGCGGTTAGGCACATAGTTCAGCGCCAGCATCGCTGCTTCAACTTTTTGTCGGGTCTTCTCTGATACGTTTTCCGCCTGGTTTATTACCCGCGAAACGGTCTGGTAAGAGACGCCGGCATACTGTGCCACATCATAAAGGGTTGTCGACTTCGCTTTCATCCCAGCTTCCTTAATGCATCCGCGTGGACCGAACGGTCACTCATGGCGTAGATAGTATGTCGGGCGACAAGTAAAGTAAAAACAGGAGCTAAACAGACGGCCTTTTGGTAGAACAAAGCGTGGCGGAACCCATTATAATGGCTGACGCTCTTTCTTGATTGCTGATTGCTGATTGCTGATTGCTGATTGCTGATTGCTGATTGCTGACGGGCGTTAGGGTGAGCTGTTTGTATAAGGTCTCTTTTTCTGGATGAAATTAATACAAATATGACGGCGATCAGAAGGGCTTACGCCAAAATGCAATAAATTGTTGTGGCTTAAAAAAGACCTTTATCGTAATGAGCTGATTCTCAATACTGACAGATAAACAGTGTAACCTGAAAACTTAAGCCAAATAAGAAGAGTCATCTATTTCAGTGAGGAAAAGTCTCGCGGGAAAAGCTAATTTTTTATTGTTGCAAGTTTTTTGTCGTTAATTAAACGACCTCAGGGGCTGACACAGATAACGATAAACCTTGTTAAAGCCCTATCAGCGATCAAATAGATTTATTAAGATAGGCAGGGCGTTTCCACTGTTCTGTCTGGTATCAGACTAACAGTGATATCGTCTTCATTGAAACAATGAAATCAGGCTGGAAATTTCACTTTATTAGTGCACTACTTTGAATGGAGTTCTTATGAAAAGTTTAGTTAAGTTATTAACCGTTTTCGCGGTTATAGGGGCTTTGGCAGGCTGCGCACGTACTGCGCCAGTTGATAATATTCACACCACAATTAACGCTGGCCATACGCAAACGCAGGTCAAAAATGCGATTTTGAAAGCAGGTGCTCAGCGTAAGTGGATTATGAGCGAAGCGGGTCCGAACGTTATCAAAGCGCGCCAGCAGTCACGTGACCATATGGCCGAAGTATTGATTAATTACTCGGCTACCGGCTACGCCATCAACTATGAGAACAGCCTTAATTTATTGGCGTCCGGTGGTAAAATTCACAAAAATTATAATCGCTGGGTCCGCAATTTAGACAAAGACATCCAGATCAATCTCGCCACCAGCGCTATGTAATAAATATTTACCCTAAAGTCGGACCAGTAATGGTCCGATAACCTCATTTTCCCCAGGACAGGATTGCTCTTCATGTACGAAAAGGACACGCTCAGCGCACTGGATGCTATTACCGAAGCGCAACGAATTGCTTTTGCGCCAATGTTATTTCAGACGGCATTATGCTTACGTAACGCCGGTGTGCTGGAATATCTCGACAGGATCGGAAAGGAAGGCGCTACTCTGGAAGAGATCGTTGCCCACTGTGATTTGAGCGAATATGCTATTAGCGTCCTGCTGGATATGGGGTTAAGCGGTCGCATTGTGACTTGCCAGGATAAATACTATCGTCTGGCGAAAGTAGGGCATTTTTTGCTGCACGACACCATGACGCGTGTAAATATGGATTTCACTCAGGATGTCTGTTATCAGGGGTTATTCTTTTTAGAACAGGCATTAGAAGAAACAAAACCTGCCGGATTAAAAGTATTTAGCGATGCGGAAACGATCTACCCGGTACTGTCACAGCTACCTTCGCCCGCTCGCGAAAGCTGGTTCGCATTTGATCATTTCTATTCTGATGCTGCTTTTAACGCGGCACTACCTTATATTTTCGCCAGCGGGCCAAAAAAATTATATGATATTGGCGGCAATACCGGGAAATGGGCGTTGAAATGTTGTCAGTACGACGAAAATATCGTAGTTACTCTGCTTGATCTGCCACAACAAATTGAACTTGCCCGCCAGAATATTGAAAATGCAGGTCTGTCGCATCGTATCGGTTTTCATGCGGTAGATATGCTGGGTGACGCGCCGTTGCCTGAAGAGGCCGACATCTGGTGGATGAGTCAATTCCTCGACTGTTTTTCTCCCGATCAAATTATCGCAATGCTCAAGCGCATTGCAGATAAGATGAAGCCGGGCGCTCGGCTGTGTGTAATGGAATTGTTCTGGGATGCGCAGAAATTCGACGCTGCATCATTCAGCCTGAATGCTACATCGCTCTATTTTACCTGTATGGCCAACGGTAATAGTCGCTTTTACAGCGTAGAGAAGTTTTATCACTATCTGGAAATGGCTGGCTTCCGGGTGGAGCAACGCATCGATAATCTCGGCGTTGGTCATTCTTTATTGCTATGTGAGAAATTTTAATATTCCAGCAGGTTGTGGCGTTGATTAATGCGCCACAGAGTGGCTGATCGATTGCGGATGCCGTTGATGAAATTTACCTTAAACCTTATCGATTGGCAGGCCAGAGCGCCTGGACTCAGTGACGCTTCGCAATGGGGAGATTGGGCGCGTCAGCCTTATGCCATCAACCCTGACGAGCCACAGGCAAAATTGACAGAACTCCCGATGATGACCGCCAGACGGCTGTGTTCCGGCAGCAAATTAGCTGTGGACTGCGGGTTGGCAATGTTACGTCGCCACCGTATTGACGCGGTGCTTTTCAGTAGTCGCCACGGCGAACTGGAGCGCAACTATCGCCTTCTTCAGGCTCTGGCGTATGGCGAAGATATGTCGCCGACTGACTTCGCCATGTCGGTACATAACTCTGCGGTAGGGAATCTGACGATCGCTGCAAAGCAGCCGATAGTTTCTTCCTCATTATCGGCAGGTATGGATACTTTTCAGCAAGGGCTATGTGAGGTCATTTGTCTGTTGCAGGCGGGTTATCAACGCGTATTGATGGTGGATTTCGACGGTCTGTTACCTGCTTTTTATCATCCAACTCTGCCGCCACACATGCCAACCTGGGCATGGGCTGTAGCGATGGTGTTTGAAACGGGCACTATGCTGCGCTGCACAACCCAGAGTGGAAGCGAAGGGGCGGAGCCGCCATTGCCGCAGAGCCTGCAATTTTTGCAACATTACCTGAACGATACCGCTGAGTTCACCGTTGCCGGAGAGAAGGTTCAGTGGAACTGGAGCCGCAAATGATGCGACAGTTCGCCTGGTTGAATCGGCTCTGGCGTTTGTTAATGACGGGCTTTTGTTTCGCGCTGTTCGGCATCGGCGGGCTTTTGTTGTCGCTGATCTGGTTTAATCTCCTGTTACTTATTGTTCGCGATAAAAAACGACGGCGGCGTGTTGCCCGCCGCTCTATTTCAGCCAGCTTCCGTTTTTTCCTGATGGTGGCGAAGGGGGTTGGCGTATTGGCGTACCGCATTCACGGCGCTGAGATTTTGCGTAGCGAGCGTGGTTGTCTGGTCGTGGCAAACCATCCAACGTTAATTGACTATGTGCTCATTGCTTCCGTCATGCCAGAAACGGATTGCCTGGTAAAGGAGGCGCTGCTGAAAAATCCGTTTGTTAGCGGCGTAATCCGCGCGGCGGATTATCTGGTCAACAGCCAGGCCGATCGATTATTGGCACAAAGCCAGGCGCGGCTGGCCCATGGCGACACGCTATTAATCTTTCCGGAAGGCACGCGTACCCGGCCTGGGGAAGAGATGATCCTACAACGCGGCGCGGCCAATATCGCAGTACGCTGCTGTAGCGATCTTCGTGTAGTGACTATTCGTTGCAGCGAACATCTGCTCGACAAACAGAGCAAATGGTATAACGTGCCCCCGGCAAAACCTCTGTTCGAGGTTACCGCAGGTCAGCGGGTACAGATTGAATATTTTTATCATGCTAATACACAAGAACCGGCGCTGGCGGCAAGGCAGCTGAACCGGCATCTTTTAGCGCAATTACAATCAGTTGAGAACACTTCCAGGACTTAATAATGCAAGCGCTTTATTTAGAAATTAAACAACTCATTATCAACACATTGAATCTGGATGAGCTGACAGCAGACGATATTGACACTGATGCGGCGCTGTTCGGGGAGGGCTTAGGGCTGGACTCTATTGATGCTCTGGAGTTGGGACTGGCAGTAAAAAACCAGTATGGCATCGTACTTTCTGCTGAAAGTGAAGAAACGCGCCAGCACTTTTTCTCTGTGGCTACATTGGCCTCTTTTATCCATTCACAACGCGTTTGATAACGAGCCTGCTATGACAGAACAAAAAGCAATCTATCAGGAAGTTTCTGCGCTTCTGACCAAACTGTTTGAAATCGATCCTGACGATATCAAACCCGACGCCCGCCTGTATGAAGATCTCGAGCTGGATAGTATTGATGCTGTGGATATGATTGTGCAGCTACAGAAAAAAACCGGCAAGAAGATCAAACCGGAAGAATTTAAAGCCGTACGCACGGTGCAGGATGTTGTCGACGCGGTAGAGCGTCTGTTACGCGAAGCCTGATTATCGTGTGTGGTTTCAGAAAGCTACCGGGTGTTCAGGTAGTAACAGGAATGACGTTGCTGGCCTGGCCGTTTGTGGTCTGGTTCGGCCTGTCGCATAACAGTCTGCACTGGTTGCTGCCCTTAATAATAGCGTTGTTGGTGTTACGCTTATGGCAGGCAAAACGGAAAGCGGGGCCGATGCGCTTTATGATGCAAAGCGCATCGTTGGTGGGTATTGTCCTGTGCGTTGCCAGTACCCTGCTAAAAACGCATCAGTTGTTGCTGTTTTATCCGGTGGTCGTCAACCTGTTAATGCTTATCTTGTTTGGCGGTTCGTTATGGACGGCAATGCCGCTGGTCGAACGCCTGGCGCGCCTGCGTGAGCCTCAGCTTCCCCCGGAAGGCGTTCGTTACACCCGGCGTGTCACCCAGGTATGGTGCCTCTTTTTCATTATCAATGGCAGTATCGCTCTGTTTACTGCGCTACAGGGCGATATGCATCTGTGGACCGCATGGAACGGTATCATCGCTTATGTGCTGATGGGGACGCTGATGGCGACCGAATGGCTGGTGCGGCGTCAGGTAATAAAGCGGAAAACATCATGAATCACATTCTCCCTTTATCGCAGTGGCTTAGTAAATCTCGTCCGGATGATACCGTCATCGCCTGGCTTGGCGATCATACCTGGACGCTAGGGCAGTTGCGTTATGATGTCGCCCTGTTGGTTGATGAGCTGCAAGGTCAACAAGACGAAGAGCGCTGGGCGCTCTGTTTCGAGAACAGCTACCTGTTTATTGTCGCGTTACTGGCAACGCTAAGCGCGGGTAAAACGCCGGTGATACCCGGACACTGTCGGGTTTCCCTGCTGGAAGAGCAGCGTTCGTTGTTTCACGGTGTGTTGAGCGACCAGGCGCTGGACTGGCACGGTGTGCTACGCGTGGTTTCCTCAGCAAACACGAGCGCACCGGAAGCCACGGTGTTGCCCACTATCACGCCCAGCCGTTGCATTGAACTCTACACGTCCGGTTCTACAGGCCAGCCCAAACGGGTAATAAAAAGCATCGCTGCGCTTGATAAAGAAGCTGCCCTGCTGGCCGACCGCTTTGGCGGGCAGCTGTCAGGCTGCCGGGTTGTTGCATCTGTGGTTCCCCAGCACCTCTATGGTTTGACTTTCCGCATCTTCTTGCCCTTAGCGCTTGGAATGCCGCTGCACGCTGCGATGCTCTATTATGCTGAACAGCTGGCCGCGCTTGATCATCAGCACCGTTATCTCTTCGTCAGCAGTCCGGCTTTTCTTAAGCGTCTGGATCATAAGCTGACGCCGCCGCCCGTGAAGGTGATCCTTTCCGCTGGCGGTATGCTCTCATGGCAGCACGTCCTCGATACGCAGCGTTGGTTTGGCGTCTGGCCTGATGAAATCTATGGCAGCACTGAAACCGGCATTCTCGGCTGGCGGCACCGCCATCAAGATATGATTCCGTGGCTTCCCTTTCCGGGCGTACGTATTACGCCTGAGGATGACGCTTTTCGCGTCTTCTCACCGTTGATTGCCCAGCAAGAAGGATTGCTGTTGGATGATATTTTACAGCTTGAAGATAACGGGTTATTTCACCTGGTCGGACGACATGGACGCGTCGTGAAAATTGAAGAAAAGCGCATCTCACTAAGCGAAGTGGAACGCCGCCTGATGGCACTGGAGGGTATCCGTGATGCAGCGGCGTTACCGGTCACGCGGGGCGGACGACAGGGAATTGGCGCTGTGCTGGTACTGGAAGAGCCACTACGCAGGATGTGGCAGCAGACAAGCGGTAAGAAGCTGGAACTGTCATGGCGACGCGCGCTACTTCCCTGGCTGGAACCGGTCGCCATTCCCCGCTATTGGCGGATAGTGGATGAGATCCCCGTTAATAGTATGAATAAGCGTGTCTATGCACAATTACAGGAGACATTTCATGAAAGCCCGTGAAGTTGAAATCTATCAGATGGCACCCGGGCAGGCTGCGATTGTCCTGTATCTCGATCCGACGCTGTTTTGGTTCCAGGGGCATTTTGCTGTTCAGCCGTTGTTGCCCGGTGTGGCACAGCTTGACTGGGTGATGCACTACGCTGGGATGCTGCTGGCCCCCGACTTTCGTTTTCACAGCATGCAGAATGTGAAATTTCAGGCGCCGCTGCTGCCGGGTAATACCGTTACGTTAACGTTGAGCTGGCAGGAGGAGCGGCAGATCCTGACGTTCAGCTTTCAGCGTCATGAGGGGGATGTGCGTCATACGGCCAGCAGCGGGAAGCTTCGCTTATGCCGTTAAAATATACGCCCTGTGCCGTAATCCCCTGCTACAACCACGGCACAATGATGGCGCAAGTGCTTGCACGCCTCGCTCCGTTCCAGCTACCAATAATTATTGTCGATGACGGTAGCAATGAAGGAACACGGCAGACGCTTGAAGAGCTCGCCGTCCTTTACCCGCAGCTGACGCTTATCCGTCTTGCACAAAATTCAGGCAAAGGTGCGGCGGTGATCCGTGGCCTGGAGGTGGCGTCTCAGGCAGGGTTTACGCATGCGGTACAGGTGGATGCCGACGGGCAACATGCCATTGAAGATATTCCGGCAATGCTGGCGCTTTCGGCGCAGCACCCCGACGCGCTGATTTCCGGCCAGCCTGTTTATGATGACTCGATTCCGCGCTCGCGCCTGTACGGGCGTTGGGTCACACATATTTGGGTATGGATCGAAACGCTTTCATTGCAGTTGAAAGACAGTATGTGTGGCTTTCGCGTTTACCCGATCGCTCCGACACTGCAACTGGCACAACGCATCACGTTGGGTCAACGTATGGATTTTGATACTGAAGTGATGGTGCGTCTCTACTGGCAGGGCAATACCAGCTACTTTGTGCCAACCCGTGTCACTTATCCGCAGGATGGGCTGTCGCATTTTGATGCGCTAAAAGACAACATACGGATATCGCTGATGCATACCCGTCTGTTCTTCGGCATGCTCCCACGTATTCCTTCACTGTTAATGCGACGGCGTACACATCACTGGGCGAAACAACGCGAAGTGAAAGGATTGTGGGGAATGCGCATCATGCTGGCAGTCTGGCGATTGTTGGGACGTCGAGCCTTCTCACTTCTGCTTTGGCCGGTCGTTGGCGTTTACTGGCTAACGGCTAATTCTGCCCGCCGGGCATCGCAGTCATGGCTGGCGCGCGTGCGTCGTGAATTGCAGGCACGTCATGGGATTACGCCGCCACATCTCAACAGCTATCGTCATTTCCTGCGTTTCGGTGACGCCATGCTGGATAAAGTGGCCAGCTGGCGCGGTGAGCTACAGGTAGGACGCGATGTGGTATTGGCCCCTGGCGTGGAAGCGGTGCTTAACCTGCATCAACCCCAGGGTAAGTTGCTGCTGGCGTCCCATTTAGGCGATGTTGAAGCCTGCCGTGCGCTGGCACAGTTGCAGGGTGGGAAAGTCATTAATGCGTTGGTGTTTAGCGAAAATGCGCAACGTTTTAAACAGATCATGGCTGAGAACGTGCCGCAGGCTGGGCTGAATCTGATACCGGTCACCAACATTGGCCCGGATACGGCCATTATGTTGAAAGAAAAACTGGATCGCGGTGAATGGGTAGCGATAGTCGGCGATCGCCTTGCGGTTAATCGCCAGCGAGGCGGCGACTGGCGGGTGGTCTGGAGTCCATTTATGGGCCAACCTGCACCTTTCCCCCAGGGGCCGTTTGTGCTCGCTGCCGTGCTGCGTTGTCCGGTACTGCTGATTTTTGCCCTTAAGCAACAGAATAAACTCCATATCTACTGCGAGCCGTTTGCCGATCCGCTACTGCTGCCTCGCGCAGAACGCCAGACAGCGCTGGAACATACAGTCAACCGCTATGCTGCCCGCCTTGAGCACTACGCACTGCTGGCGCCGCTGGACTGGTTTAACTTTTTTGATTTCTGGCATTTACCTGACGCCGACGATAAGGAATAGAGAGTGCTTGACGATCCCCGCTTTACGACCGAGCTAGAGCTTACCGTGCCGTTTCACGATGTTGACGTTATGGGCGTGGTATGGCATGGCAACTATTTTCGTTATTTTGAAATTGCCCGTGAAAAACTATTGAACCAGTTTAACTACGGCTACCGCCAGATGAAGGCATCAGGTTACGTTTGGCCGATAGTCGATACGCGTGTCAAATATCGCAACGCCCTGACCTTTGAGCAGCGCATTCGCGTTCGTGCGCAACTGGAGGAGTATGAGAACCGCCTGCGTATCGGCTACCAGATTTTCGATGCAGCTACAGGCAAGCGCACGACAACTGGCTACACCATACAGGTTGCCGTGGAAGAAAGTAGCCGGGAGATGTGTTTCGTCAGTCCGCCTGTGCTGTTTGAATGTCTTGGAGCCGCCCAATGAAATACTGGCCCTTACTTATTTTGCTGCTCAGCCCATGGGCCAGCGCTGTTACCCTGGATGAACTTCAGCAGCGCTTTACTGAACAACCTGTCATCCGTGCTCATTTTACGCAAACGCGCGCCATTAAAGATTTACCGCAGCCGTTGCGTTCGCAGGGGGATATGCTGATCGCCCGTGACACCGGGCTGCTTTGGGAGCAAAAAAGCCCATTCCCGATGATGATGCTGCTGGATGATTCACGTATGGTTCAGGTGATCAACGGCCAGGCACCACAGGTACTCACCGCAGAAAACAATCCGCAAATGTTCCAGTTTAATCACCTGCTGCGTGCGTTATTTCAGGCGGATCGTAAAGTGCTGGCGCAAAATTTCCGTATCAATTTTCAGGACAACGGTGAAGGTCGTTGGTCGCTGCGTTTAACGCCTGTTACCACGCCGCTGGATAAAATATTCGCCACCATAGATCTTGCCGGGCAGACATACCTTGAGACGATTCAACTCAATGATAAACAAGGCGATTGCACCGATATTACGCTTTCCCAACACCAACTGTCGCCTACCCGGTTAACTGATGAAGAACGCCAACACTTTGCCGCCTATTAGCGCTCGGCGCTCGGCGCTATTGTGGGGCATCGTATGTCTGGCGCTGCTGAGCCTGTTACTGCTATTGCTGCCGCAATCCAGAATGAACAGCAGCGTGCTGGCAATGCTGCCAAAGCAGGCGCTGGGAGCGATACCTCCCACGTTAAATGATGGCTTTATACAGCGTCTTGATCGCCAGATGGTTTGGCTGGTCAGCCCCGGAAAAACCGCCGATCCTACAGTCGCTCAGGCATGGTACGCACAGCTTAAAGATTCGCGTGCGCTCGCCGATGTAAAAGGGCAGATGGATGTAGCCAGTCAACAGGCCTGGGGAGCGTTTTTCTGGCAACATCGTAACGGATTGATTGATAGCGCGACGCGTACGCGCTTGCAGAATGGTGGTGAAGCACAGGCGCAATGGATCCTGTCGCAGCTTTATTCCGCTTTTGCCGGCGTCAGTAGCAAAGAACTGCAAAACGACCCGCTGATGTTGATGCGTGGCTCGCAGTTGGCACTGGCGCAAAACAGCCAGCGTCTGCGTCTAATGGATGGCTGGCTGGTTACGCAAGATGAGGAAGGCAATTATTGGTACTTTCTGCACGGTGAACTGGCGAATAACGCGTTTGATATGCAACAAACCCGGCAACTGGTCACTACGCTGGACGCGATGCAGCAAAAGCTCAGAGAGCAATATCCACAGGCGCGGCTGCTATCACGCGGCACGGTGTTTTACAGCGACTATGCCAGTCAGCAGGCGAAACGGGATATTTCAACCCTCGGCGTGGCGACCCTTCTTGGCGTAGTTCTGCTGATTATTGTGACGTTTCGATCGCTGCGCCCTCTGCTGTTATGCCTGATCTCTATAGCCATCGGTGCGCTGGCGGGGGCTGTCGTCACTCTGCTTATTTTTGGCGAGCTTCATTTGATGACGCTGGTCATGAGCATGAGCATTATCGGTATTTCAGCAGACTATACGCTTTATTTTCTGACAGAACGTATGGTGCATGGTGCAGAGACCACGCCGTGGCAAAGCCTGGCGAAAGTACGTAACGCACTGCTGCTGGCGCTACTGACTACCGTAGCGGCTTATCTGATCATGATGATTGCGCCTTTCCCCGGCATTCGGCAGATGGCGATCTTTGCGGCGGTAGGGCTAAGCGCTTCCTGTTTAACCGTGCTTTTTTGGCATCCATGGTTGTGTCGTGGCCTGCCGGTGCGCCCGGTACCGTTAATGACCTGGATGCTGCGCTGGCTGGCTGCATGGCGACGTAAAAAAGCGCTTTCCTGGGGGCTGGTGGCGGCACTGGCGCTGTTTTCTCTGGCCGGACTCGCGACGCTGCGTATCGATGACGATATCTCGCAGTTACAGGCGTTACCGCCAACGCTGCTGGCACAGGAAAAAACCATCACGCGTCTGACCGGACAAAGCGTTGATCAAAAATGGTTTGTGGTTTACGGCAAAACGCCAGAGCAAACGCTGACGCGGATGGAAACTTTTGCGTCAACCCTGGAGCAGGCGAGACGCGCAGGTATGATAAGCCACTACCGTACCATCCCGCTTAATTCACTGGCACGGCAGCAGCAGGATTTACAGCTATTGCGCGCAGCTATGCCCGCCGTAACGCGGTTGCTACAACATGCCGGGCTGGGCACGGTTAACCCTGATCTCAGCGCCATGCCTGTATCGGTAGATGCCTGGCTTGCCAGCCCCGTCAGTGAAGGCTGGCGTCTGATGTGGCTGACATTGCCTGATGGCACAAGTGGTGTGCTGCTCCCGGTCGACGGCGTAAAAAATAGCGCGGCGTTGAGCCGACTGGCGGATAAACAGCCAGGGGTGGCATGGATCGATCGCAAGCAGGCGTTTGATACGTTATTTGCACTTTACCGCACGGTGCTGAGCGGTCTGCTGGGCGTGGCCTTGCTGGTGTTTGCCTGCGGCGCTATAGCGCGTCTCGGCTGGCGCAAAGGGCTGGTAAGCCTGCTGCCCTCCGTGCTGTCGTTAGGGTGCGGGCTGGCGGTGCTTTCATTCAGCGGGCATTCGGTGAATCTATTTTCGTTGCTGGCCCTGGTGCTGGTGCTGGGTATCGGCATCAACTACACGCTGTTTTTTAGCAACCCGCGCGGCACACCGTTAACTTCGCTCCTGGCGATTACGCTGGCGATGATGACAACTTTACTCACGCTGGGGATGCTGGTTTTTAGCGCCACGCAAGCGATCAGCAGTTTTGGCATTGTTCTGGTCAGCGGCATCTTTACTGCCTGGCTGCTCTCGCCATTGGCGATGCCTGATAGAAAAAGAGAAAAGAAAAAATGAAGTTACATAACATTTGGCGTGGCGTTAGCCTGCTCGCCGTAGTGCTGCTGACCGGTTGTAGCCATGATTTACAGCATAATAGCAGTAGCCGACCACAGGCCTGGCTGGAGCCAGGCACACGCGTTACGCTCCCTGCGCCAGGCATTTCCTCTGCGGTCAATTCTCAGCAACTGCTGACCGGGACGTTTAATGGCCAGACGCAATCGTTGCTGGTGATGCTAAATGCCGATAATAAAAAAATCACTCTGGCAGGCTTGTCATCCATCGGGATCCGCCTGTTTTTAGTGACCTATGACGAAAAAGGGTTGCATACCGAGCAGTCTGTTATCGTACCGCAGCTTCCCCCAGCCAGCCAGGTGCTGGCAGACGTTATGCTCAGCCATTGGCCGATTGTCGTCTGGCAACAGCAACTACCCGCGGGCTGGACGTTGAACGATAAAGGCGACAGGCGTGAATTACGCAATGCTAACGGTAAGCTGGTCACCGCGATCGTTTATATGCGGCGAAAAGGCCAGCGTATGCCTGTCAGCATTGAGCAATACGTCTTTAAATACCACATCACCATTCAATATCTGGGTGACTGACATGATTTATATTTCTGCCTTCGGCCTGCTTAACGCATTAGGGAATGATACCGCAGAGATTGCTGCCAACCTGGTGCGAGGGGTTGCTCCTGGCATGCGTGCGCGTGCCGGTTGGTTACATAATCATCCCGAGGCAGTGTTGGGTGGGGTGGACGGCGAATTGCCCGCTATACCCGACGCGCTGTCTGCGCACCGCAGCCGTAACAACCAGTTGCTGCTGGCGGCGCTGGCGCAAATTCAGCCTCAGGTAGAGCGCGCTATTACGCAATTTGGCCGTGATCGCATCGCTGTTGTGATGGGTACCAGCACCTCAGGGCTGAATGAAGGAGACGAACATGTTCGTCTGACGCTTAATAATGAGCCAAGCCTGTGCTGGCAGTATCCGCAGCAGGAACTGGGCGATCCCTCGCGCTTTCTCAGGAACTGGCTGGGTCTGGAAGGGCCGGCTTTTACGCTATCTACCGCCTGTTCATCCAGCGCCCGGGCTATCATCAGCGGTCGGCGTCTGATCGAGGCCGGTCTGGCTGATGTGGCCCTTGTCGGCGGCGCGGATACGCTGAGCCGTATGCCGATCGGCGGCTTTCATAGCCTGGAATCGTTATCGCCCAGTCTGTGCCAACCGTTTGGCCGCGACCGTTGTGGCATAACTATCGGTGAAGGCGCAGCGCTGATGTTGCTAACGCGTGAACCGCAGCCTATTGCGATATTGGGCGTCGGTGAATCCAGCGATGCCTGGCATATCTCCGCACCGCATCCGGAGGGCGAAGGAGCCATTCGCGCTATTCGTCAGGCGCTGGCAGAGGCTAACATGCAGCCTGATGATGTGGGTTACATCAATCTGCACGGTACCGCCACCACGCTTAACGATCAAATTGAATCGAAAGTAGTACATGACCTGTTCGGTGAGCGCGTGCCCTGTAGCTCAACCAAGCATCTGACCGGTCACACGTTAGGCGCGGCGGGCATTACCGAAGCGGCTATCAGTGCCCTGATTTTGCAGAAGAACCTGCCGCTGCCACCACAGGATTTTAGTCTGTCCCCCATCGATCCTACGCTGCCTGCCTGCGCTATTCTGCGACAGGCACAGCCGCTGGTTCGTCCGGTGATCCTGTCGAATTCTTTTGCCTTTGGCGGTAATAATGCCAGCATTTTGCTGGGGAGAAGCGTATGAGTCACTATTTGCCGCCGGTAGCGTATCTGCCGCACGATGCGCCAATGTTGTTATTAGACGATGTTGTTTGCGTGACGGACAATGGCGCTCATTGCCGGGTGGCAGTGAACCGTGACGGTGTGCTGGCACCATTCCTTGATGCACAAGGCAACTTACCCGGCTGGTTTGCGCTGGAGCTAATGGCGCAAACCGTGGGCGTCTGGTCCGGCTGGCATCGCCAACGGCGTGGTCAACAGAGCATCGCGCTTGGCATGGTTCTGGGAGCGCGTGAGCTGGTTTGCGCGGTGGGGCATTTACCTGGCGGCGTCACGCTGGATATTAACGTCAGCTTGCTGATGCAAGATGAGCGTTTCGGCAGTTTTGACTGTGCGATTCGTATCGACGAAGAGACAGCGGCGACAGGCCGCGTAAATACTTTCCAGCCGACGGCGGAAGAGTTGAATTCGCTTTTTAATCAGGGGAATAAAGGATGAATCGTTCAGTGCTGGTCACCGGCGCCAGTAAAGGAATCGGACGCGCTATCGCTTGTCAGCTTGCCGCTGATGGTTTCATCATTGGCGTGCATTACCATCGCGATGAGGCGGGTGCCAGAGAAACGCTACAGGCGATAGAACGGGCTGGCGGCCAGGGTCGTCTACTCTGCTTTGATGTTGGTAATCGTCAACAGTGCCGTGACATTCTTGAGCAGGAGATTGCTACACATGGTGCATGGTATGGTGTGGTAAACAATGCCGGTATTGCCCGGGACGGAGCCTTCCCGGCGCTCAGTGAAAATGACTGGGATGATGTAATACACACCAACCTTGACAGCTTTTATAACGTCATTCATCCCTGCATTATGCCAATGATTAGCGCACGACGCGGCGGACGCATTATTACGCTTTCGTCGGTCTCAGGCGTCATGGGCAATCGTGGCCAGGTAAACTACAGCGCAGCTAAAGCAGGGATTATCGGCGCGACTAAAGCGCTGGCGATTGAGCTGGCAAAGCGCAAAATTACCGTTAACTGCATCGCACCCGGGCTGATTGATACCGGTATGATCGAGATGGAAGAGGTGGCGTTAAAAGAGGCAATGGCGCTTATCCCCATGAAGCGCATGGGACAGGCAGAAGAAGTTGCCGGACTGGCCCGTTATTTAATGTCTGACGTTGCGGGATATATTACTCGACAGGTCATTTCTGTGAACGGAGGGATGCTATGATTCGCCGTGTCGTTATTACGGGTATGGGTGGCGTTACCGCTTTAGGCGAAACCTGGCAGGATGTTTCTCGCCGTCTGCTGACTTATCAAAACGCGGTACGTAAAATGCCGGAGTGGCAGATCTATGAGGGTCTGCATACGCTGCTGGGCGCGCCGATCGATCATTTCAGCTTGCCCGATCACTATACCCGCAAGCGTATCCGCGCTATGGGGCGGGTTTCGCTGCTTTCTACCCGCGCAACTGAGCTGGCGCTGGAACAGGCTGGTCTGATCGGCGATCCGGTGCTGATAAATGGTCAGACAGGTATCGCTTACGGTTCATCCACCGGCAGCACCGGTCCGGTAAGCGAATTTGCCACCATGCTCACTGAGAAACACACCAATAACATCAGTGGCACAACGTATGTGCAAATGATGCCGCACACCACGGCGGTAAATACCGGGTTGTTTTTTGGTCTTCGTGGTCGGGTTATTCCAACCTCCAGCGCCTGTACCTCCGGCAGTCAGGCGATCGGCTATGCCTGGGAAGCCATTCGCCACGGTTATCAAACGGTGATGGTTGCAGGGGGCGCAGAGGAACTTTGTCCCTCTGAAGCTGCCGTATTCGACACATTGTTTGCTACCAGCCAGCGCAACGATACGCCTGAAATCACGCCGTCGCCGTTCGATCAGCAACGCGACGGACTGGTCATCGGTGAAGGTGCCGGGACGCTAATCCTTGAAGAGCTTGAGCATGCCAGAGCACGCGGCGCAACCATTTACGGTGAAATCGTCGCGTTTGCGACCAACTGTGATGCTGCGCATATTACCCAACCGCAGCGGGAGACGATGCAGATATGCATGGAACAGTCGCTGCGTATGGCTGGATTAACGCCGCGAGAGATTGGTTATATTTCGGCGCATGGTACGGCCACTGAGCGGGGAGATATTGCAGAAAGCCAGGCGACAGCGATGATTTACGGCGACAAAACGCCAATCTCTTCATTAAAAAGTTATTTTGGCCATACGCTGGGCGCATGCGGTGCGCTGGAAGCATGGATGTGCCTGCAAATGATGCGTGAAGGCTGGTTTGCGCCAACGATAAATCTGACGCAGCCGGATGAGCAATGCGGCGCGCTGGATTACATCATGGGCGAGGCCCGCCATATTGATTGCGAATACCTGCAAAGCAATAACTTCGCCTTCGGCGGCATCAATACTTCCATTATTATCAAACGCTGGGCTTAAAGATGTACCAGGTTGCGCTGGGCAAAATTTCTGATTTGCAACAGCAGCCGCTTTCGCCAGGCCTGCGTCAGTTAGCTCCCACAGGGCCACGGCGTGCGGCGTGGCTGGCCGGACGCGTGCTGCTTAGCCGCATGCTTTTCCCGCTGCCGTTGCCTGAAGTTATCTATAGCGATAATGGCAAACCCGCTTTTCATGCCAGTGTGCCGCTGTGGTTTAACCTCAGCCATAGCGGAAATAATATTGCGCTGATAGTCAGCGATGAAGGAGAAGTCGGCTGTGATATTGAGATTATCCGACCTCGTGAAAACTGGCCACGGCTCGCTGATGCAGTATTCAGTGCAGGCGAGCGCCAGTTAATAGCAGCAGAACCAGAACCTCTTCAGCTTGCTGCATTCTGGCGCATCTGGACATGTAAAGAGGCGATTTTGAAGCAATCTGGCGGCCATGTATGGCAAATGGCGCAGATTGATAGCACGGCACTGGCGCACTCCTTCGTGAGCCAAACTTTTATCGCCGGTTCTCTTAGTCTGGCGCTCTGTACTCCGACACCGTATCTATTAAACATTAACGATATTAGCGGGCAACACAGCTTATGGGATCTGGTTGAACTACGTTGATAAAACCGCCGTCGCTAACGTTGTAAAATCCAGAACGCTGCTCCTCGCTAGCTAATCACCTCCGCATTTTGCTGCCGGTACTCTTTCGGCGTGCTGGCGTAGCTTTTCTTAAACACCGAATAGAAATATTGCAGTGAAGGGTAGCCGCACATCTGTGAAATCTCATTAATCGGCACGGAAGAGGAGACCAGCAGCGCCCGTGCCCGTTCCAGCTTCTCGCTGTGGATGATGGTGTGAATGGTCTCGCCGGTTTCATCTTTAAAGCGTTTTTCAAGGTTGGAACGCGACATGCCTACTGCATCCAGCACCTGCTCAACCTTGATCCCTTTACAGGCGTTAAAGCGGATATAGTGCATCGCCTGAATCACTGCCGGATCGTGCAGCGAGCGAAAATCTGTTGAGCGCCGGGCGATAACCTTCACCGGCGGCACCAGAATGCGTTGTAACGGCAAGGTTTGCCGATCCAGCAGCCGATGCAACAGCTTGGCCGCCTGATAGCCCATCTGTCGGGTACCCTGCGCCACTGAGGAGAGCGCCACGCGCGACAGATAGCGCGTCAGCTCTTCGTTATCAATGCCAATCACGCACAGCTTTTCCGGAACCGGAATTTTCAGATGCTCACATACCTGCAACAGATGGCGGGCACGCGCATCGGTAACGGCGATAATACCGGTTTGCTGCGGCAGCGTTTGCAGCCAGTCGGCAAGCCGGTTTTGCGCGTGCTGCCAGTAGGCGGGTGCGGTCTCCATGCCCTGATAAACCACGCCCTGATAGCGCTCTTTCGCTACCAGCCGCCGAAAGGCATATTCCCGCTCCTGCGCCCAGCGTTTGCCACAGGAGGCGGGCAGGCCATAAAAAGCAAAGCGGTTAATGCCTTTCTCTTTCAGATGCAAAAAAGCGCTCTCTACCAGCGCGGCGTTATCGGTCGCGATATAGTGCACGGGCGGATAATCTTCTGGCCGATGATAAGAGCCGCCCACGCCCACGATCGGCACATCCACATTCTGCAGCAGCGCCTCGATATCTTTATCGTCATAGTCCGCGATCACGCCGTCGCCGAGGCACTCATGCATGTTATCGATACGGCAGCGAAAATCCTCTTCAATAAAAATATCCCAGTCGGTTTGCGAGGCTTGCAGATATTCACCGACACCTTCCACAACCTGGCGGTCATAGATTTTATTGGCATTAAACAGCAGGCTGATGCGAAAACGTTTCTCAAACATGATCACTCCTGTTTTTTATTCTGCATCTTGATTACCACAGTGAAACCAGCCGCAGAAAAAAATTGGTGAGCCCTGTGATCTGCTTCGACGATTACACGCGCCGCCGGGTGGCGGAGTCCATCCATACCGCTAACAGCAGGATGGCGCCCTTAACGATGTACTGCCAAAACGCCGGCACATCCATCATGCTCATGCCGTTATCCAGCGAGGCCATAATAAACGCGCCCATCACCGCGCCCGCTACCGAGCCGATGCCGCCCGCCAGGCTGGTGCCGCCGATAACGCAGGCGGCGATAGCATCCAGTTCTGCAATATTACCGGCGGAAGGTGAACCCGCGCCCAGACGTGAACTCAGGATCAATCCCGCCACGGCTACCAGCAGGCCGTTAATCGCGAAAACCGCCATTTTGTTGCGCGCAACGTTGATGCCAGAAAGGCGGGCCGCATCAAGGTTGCCGCCAATCGCATAAATACGGCGACCAAAAGCGGTGCGGGTCGCCATAAACATCCCGGCCAGCATCAGCAATGCCAGAATCAGCACCGGCGTAGGCACGCCGCGATAGTCGTTCAGCAGCCAAATCGCGCCCAGCACCAGCAGCGCGGTCATCGTCTGACGTGTCACTGCGTTGCGGGCTGGCGATTGCTCCAGCCCCATCTGCTGACGCCGCAGCCGCAGCCGCCACTGCCAGGCGATAAACAGACCAAGGCCGATAACGCCGAAACCGAAGCCAATGCCGTCCGGCAGATAGCTTTGCCCGATTTGCGACATCGCCGGGCTGGTGGGCGCGACGGTAGTGCCGTTAGTGATCCCGACCAGCACGCCGCGAAAGGCCAGCATCCCGGCCAGCGTGACGATAAACGAGGGGACTTTACGATAGGCGACCCACCAGCCGTTCCAGGCGCCCAGCAGCAGGCCGAGCGCCAGCGTAACCACAATGGTCAACGGCAGCGGCCAGCCCAGCCAGACATCAAAAATCGCCGCCGCGCCGCCCAGCAGCCCCATCATTGAGCCAACCGACAGGTCGATTTCCGCAGAGATAATCACAAACACCATCCCCACCGCGAGAATGCCGGTGATCGCTGTCTGGCGCAGCAGGTTAGAGACGTTGCGCGCGCTGAGATAAGCGCCGTCGGTCATCCAGGTAAAAAACAGCATAATCACAATAATCGCGGCCAGCATTACCAGCACCTGCAGATTAAGCAGGCGCAGCTTGCCTGGCGCGCCGCCGCCGCTGGTGGGCAGCATAGCGGTATGGGTTTTAAGCATAATGTTCACTCCGCAGGGCCGCTTCCATCACCTGTTCCTGCGTCAGGTTATGGTTCGGCAAGTCAGCTTTGATTTGTCCTTCGTGCATTACCAGTACGCGATCGCTTAATCCCAGTACTTCCGGCAGCTCGGATGAGATCACAATAATGGCGATGCCCTGTTGCACCAGCTGATGGATCAGCTTGTAAATTTCGACGCGGGCACCGATATCGATGCCGCGCGTGGGTTCGTCGAGGATCAAAATTTGCGGGTTAAGCAGCAGGCATTTCGCGATCACCGCCTTCTGCTGATTGCCGCCGCTCAGGCGACCTACCGCCAACTCTGCGGAAGAGGTTTTCACCCGTAGCTGGCGAATAGACGTATTAATAGCAACCTGCTCGCGCGCCTCATCCAGAACAGAGAATGTGTTGCTGAACTGCCCCAGCGCCGCCAGGGTGATGTTTTTCCCTACGCCCAGCAGCGGCACGATGCCATCTTTTTTACGATCTTCCGGCACCATGGCGATGCCGTGCTGAATGGCCTGCTGGCAGTCCCAGCGGCGCGGATTAACCCGATGTTCTTTGATGGTGATCTGGCCTTCCCAGCGCCCAGGCCAGAGACCGGTCAGACACTGAACGGTCTCTGTGCGTCCGGCCCCGACCAGCCCGGCGATACCGAGGATCTCCCCGCGTCGCAGCGTAAAGGAGACATTATTTACCCGCCGCAGATGACGGTTAACCGGATGCCAGGCGGTAAGATTTTCCACGCGCAGGATCGCCTCGCCCTGTTCATGCGGCTCACGTGGATAGAGCGCCGTCAGCTCGCGCCCGACCATCATGGTAATAATATCGTCCTCGCTCAGGCCCTCTGCCGCACAGGTGGCGATATGCTTGCCGTCGCGAATCACGCAGATGGTGTCGGATATCGCCTTAACCTCGTTGAGCTTGTGCGAGATATAAACGCAGGCGATGCCGTGATCGCGCAGATCCTTAACGATCCCCAGCAGTACGCTGGTCTCCTGTTCGGTAAGGGAAGAGGTTGGCTCATCCAGAATCAGCAGGCGCACCTGTTTGTTCAACGCACGGGCGATTTCCACCAGCTGCTGTTGACCAATCCCCAAATCGCCGACGCGCGTATGCGGCGAGATATCCAGCTTTACCTGCTTCAGCAGCCGCTGACAGCGTAGCGCCATGGTTTCGTCATCCACCACGCCGCCCCGGCCGATCTCGGTGCCGAGAAAGATGTTTTCCAGCACGGTAAGCTGCCGGACCAGCGCCAGCTCCTGATGAATAATCACGATGCCCTTGCGTTCGGTATCGCGAATATTGGCAGGGCGCAGCGGTTCGCCAGAAAACAGGATCTCCCCTTCGTAGTCGCCCGCCGGATAGAGGCCGCACAGCACCTTCATCAGCGTCGATTTACCTGAGCCGTTTTCGCCACACAGCGACACCACTTCGCCCGGCTCAAGGCGCAAAGAAATATCGTCCACGGCCTTTACGGCACCGAAGCGCTTGGTAATGTTTTTCATTTCCAGTAGCGTGGTCATGACTTTCTCCAGCAATGGAATAGCCGCCGGGCGGCGGCAGCGGGCTTAGAGATCGCTCTTTTTATGGAAGCCGTCAGCGACGATGGTGCTGTCAATATTGCTTTTATCAACCGGGATCGGCGTTAACAGCCAGGCGGGAACCGCTTTCTTGCCGTTATTGAGCGTGGCGTTGGACTGTGGTTGTTTATCATTCCCCAGCTCAACGGCGATTTTTGCCGCTTCATCGGCCAGTTTGCTGATCGGTTTATATACCGTCATGGTTTGCGTGCCGTTCATAATGCGTTTGATCGCCGCCAAATCCGCATCCTGACCGGAGATAGCCACTTTCCCCGCCAGCCCCTGCGCGGAAAGCGCCTGAATTGCGCCGCCAGCGGTAGCATCATTAGAGGCAACCACCGCATCGATCTGGTTATTATTGGCGGTTAGGGCGTTCTCCATGATTTTCAGCGCATTTTCCGGTAGCCAGGCGTCCACCCACTGATCGCCGACGACTTTTATTTTGCCCTCATCAATCAGCGGCTTAAGCACTTTCATTTGGCCTGCGCGGAACAGACGGGCATTATTATCCACCGGCGAGCCGCCCATTAAGAAATAATTCCCCTGCGGCACCTGCTTAACAATACTCTGCGCCTGAAGTTCGCCTACTTTTTCATTATCAAAAGAGATATAGAAATCGATATCGGCATTATTAATCATGCGATCGTAAGCCAGTACTTTAATGCCTTCCTGCTTCGCTTCGGCAATCACATTGCTTAATACCTGGCCGTTGTAAGGAATAATCACCAGCACATCAACGCCGCGATTAATCATATTTTCAATTTGCGCCATCTGGGTTTCTTCGTTGCCGTTGGCTGACTGGACAAATACGCTGGCGCCCAGCGCTTCAGCCTTTTTGACGAAAATATCGCGATCTTTTTGCCAGCGTTCAAGGCGCAGATCGTCAATAGCCATGCCGATCTTGACCTCTTGCGCGTTGCCGGCCTGGCTAAACAGAGCCAGCGCGGCGCAAACGGCCAGTAAATTCTGTTTCATTTTCATCATCATTACCCTGTAGGTTGAGGTGTTTTTTATCAGAAGGTTCCTGAACAGGCTGTTGGATTCTTGACCTGAGCGCATGCTTTCTTCAATTACAGATTTTTATCCCGGCATTACGTTTTTTGGTTTATTGCTGGTTTTATGATGGCGATCGATGTTTTAGCGTGAAAGAGATTCGGTAACGTTATTTTTTGCGCGTCGACGCGAAGTAAAAGCCGCCGCCAGCCCTATTTTGCGACGTGACGCACAGTTAATAATTATCTTAATTGCGGTGTGAAATAACGTAATTGAGAGAGAGGCTGACGCTTACCAAAATAGAGCCATCTTCGCTGACCATTTCCGGTCAACTTGTTAAGGAGTAAACGATGCAGGCTTATTTCGATCAGATTGAACGCGTTAGCTATCAGGGGCCGGACAGCAGCGATCCGCTGGCGTTTCGTCACTATAATCCTGGGGAGATCCTGCTGGGTAAAACCATGGCGGAACATCTGCGCTTTGCCGCCTGCTACTGGCACACCTTCTGCTGGACAGGCGTAGATATGTTCGGCGTCGGCGCGTTCGATCGCCCATGGCAAAAATCGGGCGATGCGCTGGAGATGGCGAAGCGTAAGGCAGAGGTCGCCTTTGAGTTTTTTTATAAGCTGAATGTCCCTTTTTACTGTTTTCACGATGTGGATGTCTCGCCGGAAGGCGATTCGCTGAAAAGCTATCAGCATAATCTGGCGCTGATGACCGACGTGCTACAGGAAAAACAGCAGCAAACCGGTGTTAAGCTGCTGTGGGGCACCGCCAACTGCTTTACCCATCCGCGCTACGGTGCGGGCGCCGCATCAAATCCTGACCCGGAAGTGTTCGCCTGGGCCGCCAGCCAGGTGTGCAGCGCCATGCAGGCAACGCACCAGCTCGGCGGAGAGAACTACGTGCTGTGGGGCGGACGAGAAGGTTATGAAACCCTGCTGAATACCGATTTGCGTCAGGAGCGCGAACAGCTGGGCCGCTTTATGCAGATGGTGGTGGAGCACAAGCATAAAACGGGCTTCCAGGGCACGCTGCTGATCGAACCGAAACCGCAGGAGCCGACCAAACACCAGTATGACTACGATGTAGGCACGGTTTATGGTTTCCTGAAGCAGTTTGGTCTGGAAAAAGAGATTAAAGTCAACGTGGAAGCGAACCACGCCACGCTGGCCGGACACAGCTTTCATCATGAAATCGCCACCGCGATTGCGTTGGGTATTTTCGGTTCGGTGGACGCCAACCGTGGCGATCCGCAACTGGGCTGGGATACTGATCAGTTCCCTAACAGCGTCGAAGAAAATGCGCTGGTAATGTATGAAATTATCAAGGCGGGCGGTTTCTCTACCGGCGGGCTGAACTTTGATGCCAAAGTGCGGCGTCAAAGCACCGACAAGTACGATCTTTTTTACGGTCATATTGGTGCGATGGATACCATGGCGCTGGCGTTAAAAGTGGCGGTGCGCATGATTGAAGCGGGCGAGCTTGATCGCCGTGTGGCACAGCGCTACAGCGGCTGGAATGGCGAACTGGGCCAGCAGATTTTGCAGGGCGAAATGTCGCTGGCGGCGCTGGCCTCGCATGCGTTAGCGCAGCAGTTTAATCCACAGCATCAGAGCGGCCGCCAGGAGCAACTGGAAAACCTGGTGAACGGCTGGCTCTATCGTTAATCAATCAAAGGGAATCGCAGCATGGTTATCGGCATCGATTTAGGCACCTCCGGCGTGAAGGTAGTATTGCTGAACGACGCGGGCGAGGTGGTTGCAAGCCAGACGGAAAAGCTAACGGTTTCTCGTCCGCAGCCGCTGTGGAGCGAGCAGGATGCCGATAGCTGGTGGCAGGCGACCGATAAGGCGATGCGGGCACTGGCTCAGCAGCACCCGCTGAGCCAGGTTCGGGCCATTGGTCTGAGCGGGCAGATGCATGGCGCAACGTTGCTGGATGCGCAGCATCAACCGCTGCGTCCGGCGATTTTATGGAACGATGGCCGCAGCCTGGCACAGTGTCAGCAGCTGGAAGAGGCGCTGCCTGAAGCGCGCAGGATCACCGGTAACCTGATGATGCCGGGCTTTACCGCGCCCAAACTGCTGTGGATAAAGCAGCATGAGCCAGAGATTTTTACGCGTATCGCTAAGGTACTGCTGCCGAAAGATTATCTGCGCTGGCGGCTGACCGGTGTTTTCGCCAGCGATATGTCCGATGCGGCAGGCACCATGTGGCTGGATGTGGCGCAGCGCTGCTGGAGCGAAACGCTGCTTAACGCCTGCGGGCTGACCCTGACGCAAATGCCGACGCTGTTTGAAGGCAACCAGATCACCGGCTATTTGCATGCGCAGCTGGCGCAGCAATGGGGAATGGAAAGCGTACCGGTAGTGGCGGGCGGCGGCGATAATGCCGCAGGTGCCATCGGTAGCGGGATGATTAACGCCGGGCAGGGCATGTTGTCGCTGGGCACCTCCGGCGTTTACTTTGTGGTAAGCGAGGGTTTTCTGGCGAATCCGGAAAGCGCGGTACACAGCTTCTGTCATGCGCTGCCGGATCGTTGGCATTTAATGTCAGTGATGCTCAGCGCCGCCGCCTGTCTGGAGTGGACTGCCGCGCTGACCGGCTGCGCCGATGTGCCGACATTGCTGGCGGAAGCCGAACGGGCGCGATCCGATGTGCCGCCGCTGTTTTTCCTGCCTTATCTTTCAGGCGAGCGCACGCCACACAATAATCCGCAGGCGAAAGGCGTGTTTTTCGGGATGACCCATCAGCATGGCAGGCCGGAGCTGGCGCAGGCGGTGCTGGAAGGCGTGGGCTATGCGCTGGCGGAGGGGATGGATGCGGTACATGCCTGCGGCATCAAGCCATCCAGCATTATGCTGATCGGTGGCGGCGCGCGCAGCGCTTACTGGCGACAGATGCTGGCGGATATCTGCGGACAGACGCTGGATTATTGCCAGGGCGGCGATGTTGGTCCGGCGCTGGGGGCCGCGCGTCTGGCGCAGCTGGCGCTGCATCCGCAGCAGCCGCCAGAAACGCTGTTGCCCATGCTGCCTTTAGCGCAGCGTCATCAGCCCGATGCGCAACGCCATCAACGTTATCAGGCGCGGCGTGCGCATTTTGCCAAAATTTATCAGCAGCTTAGCATGCTGATGGAGACTGAGTCGTTCAGCTAGCGCTTAACTCACCAGGTGACGCCGGTCGAGGCGACGCAGCGCCAGCGCGAGCAGCAGGCTGCCCGCCAGCGTAGTGGTGAAAACCAGCGCAATATCCAGCAGCGGCCACTGTTTATGGTCCAGATAGTGCGTACGCATAAAGTGGATGAACAGCGCATGAAAGCCGTAGATCGGCAGGGAATTGCGCGAAATCAGCGCCAGTCCCGGCAGGGGTCGGTTAAGGCAGTTTTTAAACAGGACAAACAGGCTCAGCGCGCCGATAAATACCAACGGCCCGCAGTAGAGATACCAGAGATCGGAAAATGCGCCGTTAACATGCAGCTCTTTTTTGGTGCCGACCGAGATGCCCGCCACGCACACGATAAACAGCAGCGCCATCAGCCAACTCACGCCGCGCCTGTCACACTGCATGGTGCCAAGCGCACGGCCCAGTAGGGCATAGAGCAGATAGTAGATGCTGTCCCCGCTGATATAGAGGTTTACCGGCAGCCACTGAAAGCGGCCTGCAGCCTGCTCGGCGGTGTTTGGATTCGCCAGTACTGCTACCACCAGAACCATCAAGATAACGTAGCGCGCCGTGGCCGGTTTCACCTGAATCAGCGGCGAAAACAGGTAGATAGTGATAATCGCAAAGAAAAACCACAGGTGATAAAACACCGGTTTCTGTAGCAGATGCAGCAGTGAAAGCTTTTCGCTGATCGGCGTCAGCCAGCTGATATAGATCAGCGCGACGGCGCTGTAAAACAGCAAACAGAGCACAATGCGCAGAAAATGACGCGGCTGCGCGCTGCGCTCGCCGAAAAACAGGTAGCCGGAAATCATAAAGAACAGCGGTACGCAGACGCGCGAAGCGGAGTTCAGCAGATTTGCGCTATCCCAGGCAGATTCCGCCACCTGGCCGCTGTTGGTGATATACCAGGTAGTGGTATGGATCATGATGACCATCAGGCAGGCCACCGCACGTAAATTATCTATCCAACTGATCTTTTGCGCCGACATTTTTTCCTCATAAAGCGAGCACTTACGTTTATGAGCGTAGCCAGGCCGCCGCGCTTCAACAACTTTCCGCCAGCAGGAATCAGATTCCATCCCGCCGTCGCCTGCGGTTGAACCTTAATGAAACAAAGCGGCGGCCAGACGAGATCACAGGCTGCATAACGCCCGGTCAAAGGGTATACTGACGCACACTTTTTTAACTCACCCGTATCGCGTGCGAATTCAACATGCAAAAGTTTGATACCAAGACCTTTCAGGGCCTGATCCTGACCTTGCAGGATTACTGGGCGCGTCAGGGCTGCACCATTGTTCAACCGCTGGACATGGAAGTAGGCGCTGGCACTTCTCACCCGATGACCTGCCTGCGAGCGCTGGGCCCGGAGCCTATCGCCGCTGCCTATGTGCAGCCTTCTCGCCGTCCTACCGACGGGCGCTACGGGGAAAACCCGAACCGTCTGCAACACTATTATCAGTTCCAGGTGATCATTAAGCCGTCACCAGACAACATCCAGGAACTCTATCTTGGCTCGCTGAAAGAGCTGGGCATCGATCCTGGCGTTCATGACATCCGCTTTGTGGAAGACAACTGGGAAAACCCGACGCTGGGCGCCTGGGGGCTCGGTTGGGAAGTCTGGCTGAACGGCATGGAAGTCACGCAGTTCACTTACTTCCAGCAGGTTGGCGGCCTGGAGTGCAAACCGGTTACCGGTGAAATCACTTACGGCCTGGAGCGCCTGGCGATGTATATCCAGGGCGTCGACAGCGTTTACGATCTGGTCTGGAGCGATGGTCCGCTGGGTAAAACCACCTACGGCGACGTGTTCCATCAGAACGAAGTTGAGCAGTCCACTTATAACTTCGAATATGCCGACGTGGATTTCCTTTTCACCTGCTTTGAGCAGTATGAAAAGGAGGCGCAGATGCTGCTGGCGCTGGAAAAACCGCTGCCGTTACCGGCCTACGAGCGCATTCTGAAAGCGGCGCACAGCTTTAACCTGCTGGATGCCCGCAAAGCGATCTCGGTTACCGAGCGTCAGCGCTATATTCTGCGTATTCGCACCCTGACCAAAGCCGTGGCTGAAGCCTACTATGCCTCCCGTGAGGCGCTGGGCTTCCCGATGTGCAATAACAACAAATAAGAGGCAGCCATGACTGACAAAACTTTTCTGGTGGAAATCGGCACCGAAGAGCTGCCACCAAAAGCGCTACGTAACCTGGCGGAATCTTTTGCCGCTCAGCTAACCGCCGAACTGGATAGCGCGGGCCTCGCCCACGGCGAGGTGAAATGGTATGCCGCACCGCGTCGTCTGGCGCTGAAAGTGGCCAACCTGAGCGCGGCCCAACCGGATCGCGAAATTGAAAAACGCGGCCCGGCTATCGCTGCGGCCTTTGACGCCAGCGGCGCGCCGACCAAAGCGGCTGAAGGCTGGGCACGCGGCTGCGGCATTACCGTGGATCAGGCCGAGCGTCTGAAAACCGATAAGGGCGAGTGGCTGATGTATCGCGCCCAGGTGCAGGGCGAGAGCGCACAGAAGCTGTTGCCGGGCATGATCGCCACGGCGCTGGCGAAGCTGCCGGTACCGAAGCTGATGCGTTGGGGCGACAGCGACGTGCAATTTGTGCGTCCGGTACATACCGTTACGCTGCTGCTGGGCGACGAGTTGATCCCGGCTACCATTCTGGGCATTGAGTCAGGCCGCACGCTGCGCGGACATCGCTTTATGGGTGAGCCGGAGTTCACCATCGATCACGCTGACCAGTATCCGGAGATTCTGGAAACGCGCGGTAAAGTGATGGCGGATTACGAAGCGCGTAAAGCCAAAATCAAAGCGGACGCCGAAGCGGCGGCGCGTGGGATCGGCGGCAACCCGGATCTGAGCGACAGCCTGCTGGAAGAGGTGGCTTCGCTGGTTGAGTGGCCAGTCGTACTGACGGCGACCTTTGAGGAAAAATTCCTCGCGGTGCCGGCGGAAGCGCTGGTCTACACCATGAAAGGCGACCAGAAATATTTCCCGGTTTACGGCAATGACGGCAAACTGCTGCCGCACTTTATCTTTGTCGCTAACGTTGAATCGAGCGACCCGCAGCAGATTATCGCCGGTAACGAGAAAGTGGTGCGTCCGCGTCTGGCCGATGCCGAATTCTTCTTTAATACCGACCGTAAAAAACGCCTGGAAGATAATCTGCCGCGTCTGGAGACCGTGCTGTTCCAGCAGCAGCTGGGCACGCTGCGTGACAAAACTGACCGTATTCAGGCGCTGGCGGGCTGGATTGCCGCCCAGACTGGTGCGGACGTCAATATGGCGACCCGCGCCGGTCTGCTTTCCAAATGCGACCTGATGACCAATATGGTGTTTGAGTTTACCGACACCCAGGGCGTAATGGGCATGCACTATGCGCGCCATGACGGTGAGGCAGAAGAGGTTGCCGTAGCGCTGAACGAGCAGTATCAGCCGCGTTTCGCCGGTGACGATCTGCCTTCCAGCCCGGTTGCCTGTGCGCTGGCGATTGCCGATAAGATGGATACGCTGGCCGGTATCTTCGGCATTGGACAGCATCCAAAAGGCGATAAAGACCCGTTTGCGCTGCGCCGTGCCGCGCTGGGTGTGCTGCGCATTATCGTTGAGAAGCATTTGCCGCTCGATCTGCAAACCCTGACCGAAGAAGCGGTGCGCCTGTATGGCAGCAAGCTGAGCAACGAGAAGGTTGTGGATGAGGTGATCGACTTTATGCTGGGCCGTTTCCGTACCTGGTATCAGGAAGAGGGCCACAGCGTCGATACGATTCAGGCGGTGCTGGCGCGTCGTCCTACCCGTCCGGCCGATTTCGATGCGCGCATGAAGGCGGTTTCGCACTTCCGCACGCTGGAAGATGCTGCCTCGCTGGCTGCCGCCAACAAGCGTGTCTCTAACATTCTGGCAAAAGCGACTGAACCGCTGAACAGCAGCGTGCAGGCGTCGCTGCTGAAAGAGAATGAAGAGATCAAGCTGGCGACTTTTGTGACTGCGCTGGAGAGCAAGCTGCAACCGTGGTTTGCTGAAGGGCGTTATCAGGATGCGCTGATCGAGCTGGCGCAGCTGCGCGAAGCGGTAGATAACTTCTTTGACAAGGTAATGGTTAACGCCGAGGATCCGGCGGTGCGTATTAACCGTCTGACGCTGCTGGCGAAACTGCGTCAGCTGTTCCTGCAGGTGGCGGATATTTCTCTGCTGCAGTAACCGCTTTCTTGTGATGATTCACGCCGGGCAATCTTTACAGGTTGTCCGGCGTTGTTGTTTTTCGTCCAGCCTAACCTGCCTTTCAGGCGCGAGCTATAGCATAAAGCGATAGCCTTCCAGCGCTTTAACCGTCATCGGCAGGCTCTGTCTTAATAGCGTCTGTAGATATTCATCCGCGTTCACAGGCGGCTTTTTCAGGCCTGGAATGTTTCATTAATAAAGCCCAGCTCCTGACTCTGGTCTACCAACTCCTGTAGTGCTTCATTACTTTCTTTGGCACGCTTTTCTTTGTATTGCATAAGGTCAGAAAACAGCACGCGGCGATGACGACTCGTTTTATGAAATGGCAACGTTCCACTTTCTGAAAGCTTCACCATGTGAGGTCGGGAAACATTCAGAATATTGGCAGCTTCCTGCGTAGTTAATCAGCATGAATTGGCACAACCTGACTGCGTTACCTTCGGCCTGTTCTCCCAGTATGTTCATTAGCAACATCAGGGCGGATGTGGGTAACTCAATATGATGAGCAACGTTATTTGCATCCTGAATTGATATTTTTTGCGTTTCCAGCTTTGTAGAGAGAAATGCAGCCATTTCTCTTTGTCCACGCAAAGCGGCCTCAATTTTTTCGCAGCCGGGAGGATCAAGCTGCCCAGAATTGAGTCCGTCATATTTTTTACTGGGGTTAGAAATGAAGTTCGGAAAATATAATAATAAATTTAGCTATTTATTTTATTTAACTGATGCTTAGCATAAATACAGGCAGCGGCAGCATTAAAAGATTAATCAAAATATACGAAAAGAAAAATATACGAAATAAACGAAACGCATGTGCACCGACAGAGCTTCTTTTTCCGATAACGCCTAATGCCAAACCAATAAGCTATCCGGATCACAGTTATCAATAAACGTAATTTGATAACCAGAAAACAGAATACAACCTGGCGCAGCGGCATACTTTCTTAAGCCTGCCGCTCTACGATCGCGATAATACGCTGCTGGCGCTGGGCAGTAACGATCAAAAACCAGACTATGACTGGCATAAAGAGACAGCTTTCCAGTTGTTTAGCCTGGATGATGGGCGTGAAGCACGGTGTGAGGTGCCCGCCGCCGACGGTGCGACGCTGTTTACGCTGAGGGCGCGTCGCGAAGGGGAAACGTTAACGGTGCAGGGCGAAGGCTGCGCGACAAACTGGACGCTTTGTCTGCGTAATATCCATGAAGTTAAAGAGGTGCAGCAGGGTCGCTACACTGTGAGCGAGCAGGGCGCGATAATTACGCCCGCCAGCGCAGAGTCCAGGCGGGTGATTAGGCTGTAATCCGGTACCTCCGTTCAGGCCGCAGGCGGCACCGTGCGGGCAAAGCTTTCACGCTGAAACATTTTTTCCGCCAGTTTCACCAGCGACGGGCGATTAACGCACCAGTTCGGCGCGACGTGACGGAAATTAAGATAGCCGATGGCGCAGGCGGCAGCGATATCAGCAAGATTAAGCTGCTCGCCGTTAAGCCAGGTCTGGTTTGCCGCTTCACGCTCCAGCGCATCCAGCCCGCGCTGAATCTTATGCCGCTGGCGCAGCATCTCTTCTGGCGACTGCTGTTCAATCGGGCGCAGCTGTTCCCGCACAATAACCAGCGCTGCGTCGCAGATCCCGTCAGCCAATGCCTCCAGCTGCCTGACCTTTACCGCCTGAAAAGCATCTTCCGGTAACAGTTTTGGCGTCTGTGGCAGGGTTTCCAGCCGCGCGGCGATGATTGACGAGTTATACCAGCACTCACCGTTATCATCGACCAGCGCCGGAACTTTGCCTAACGGATTGTATTGCGGTACGTGGCTCTCTTCGGTCCAGGGCGATTCATTGACAAACTCAAAGGTCAGGCCTTTTTCCAGCATGATAACTGAAATTTTGCGTACATAAGGGCTGGTATAACTGCCGATAAGTTTCATTAAGGTGATCCCCTGCCAGCAAATAGTTGAAATTGCCAGGCCGTCGCCGTCGCCGTCGGCGGCCTGGCCGTTAACGATTAGTCAGTGCCAGGAAACAGAAACGGATTCAGGCTGCTGCGTGCAAAGCCTTCCTGCTCCATACGCGCATCCAGAATCAGCGAGGCGAGATCGTCAGCTACCGGCTCAACCGCCGGATCTTTCTCCTGCCACAGCATTTTCAGATAGGTGCCGCAGTCACCGCAGCTTTCCGCCTTTATTGCCGACTGTTCACTTTCCAGCGACCAGTAGTGCAAATCGCGCGTCTGCTCGCAGTTGGTGCATTTGGCGCGCAGTACATACCATTCGCTTTCACACAGGTTGCAGTGCAGGTAACGCAGTCCGCCGCCCTGGGTGCCCATGTGCACCACGCTGGATACCGGCACGCTGTTGCAGACCGGGCAAAACTGCCGCTGTTCACCATACTCAGCGCGCGCTTTGCCAGGAATTAACGCCGCCATTTGCGCCCAGTAAACCGACAGGGCAGCCCAGATAAAGGGCGCCTTATCGCTGCTTACCTGGGCGAAATCATGCTCCAGCAGGGCAGTCGCCAGCGCATCCAGCTCCGGCGCAGAAGTTTTTTCCAGATTCTCCAGCACCGCCAATGCCTGACCGGTCATCTCCGGCTTCAGTTCGGCAATCAGCGAATGCAGCAAACGTTGCCAGTGGGGATCGCGCGGCAAAGTATGAATATCCAGCGGCGGTTTACCGCTGGCGGCAGTTTCTACCAGGCGCGCATGGAGATCCATATGCAGCGGGTGATCGTAAAGTACGATCTCCTGCGCTTCGGCAATAAACGCGGCAAAGCGCAGATAGTCGCCCAACGGATTTTTTTCTGCCAGCTGGCGCAGACGCGCAGCGCGGCGGCTGTATAAATTTTTCAGCCTGGGGAAAAGTAACGGCGGAATCATATCCGCCGTGGTTTTGTCGCTCTTCTCCAGCTGTTCTTGCGGGATGATGCGAATAGTCATCAGGGACGTTTTTCCTGTTTTGTCGGTTGGCTCTGCTGTTCACGAACAGCGCGATACCAGCGCGGATGGTGCTGCTTCGCCCATAATGGCGTCACCCAGCCTTCCACCATTGCAGTCAGCGTGCCTTTTACCCACAGCGCAGCGTAAACATGCACCATGATCACCACAATCAGGCCCACCGCCGCCAGCGAATGCACCAGTAAGGCCAGCCGGATAAGCGGAATGGGAAAGGCAGCGGCGAAGTAAGGACGCCAGATGACAATACCACTCGCCAGCAGCAGCAACAGACTGATGATAGCAGCCCAGAATACACACTTCTGTCCGAAATTATAGCGGCCGGTATCGCCGACCTCCTCATTCATGGCAACTTTATGGATGTTTTTTGCCCACTCAATGTCGTCACGGTTAACCAGGTTGTGCTTCCAGTAGCGGAAAAACATCAGCATAAAGGCCAGGAACATCGCTACACCGATAAAAGGATGCAGAATGCGCGCCAGCTGCGGCGTGCCCAGCAGGTTTAATAACCAGTTAAACGATGGGAAGAAAAAGCCCAGACCGCTAACGGCGGCGAACATGAAGCAGAATGCCACAATCCAGTGATTGATGCGTTCCGGCGCGCTGTAGCGCACAATCAGGTCGCGTTTTTTCATTATTTCCGATCCTCTTTGTCCTGCTGTTCACTATCCTCATCGTCTTTGACCCGGTTCGGGCCGATACCCACGTAATGGAAAAGCGAACCGGCAAAGGTGGCTGCAAAACCGATGGCCGCCAGCGGTTTCCAAATCCCTTTCCAGAAGGTCACCGTCGGGCTGATGCAGGGGCTTTCCGGCAGACCGTGATAAAGCTGCGGTTTATCGGCATGGTGCAGCACATACATAACGTGCGTACCGCCGACGCCTGCCGGATCGTAAAGACCAGCATTTTTATAGCCGCGCGTTTTCAGTTCCTCGACGCGCTCTGCCGCCAGCTGCTGCATGTCCGCTTTGCTGCCAAAGTGGATAGCGCCGGTAGGACAGGTTTTCACGCAGGCAGGCTCCTGACCGGCGGTAACGCGATCCACGCAGAGGGTGCATTTATAAACGCGGTTATCCTCTTTATTCATGCGCGGCACATTGAAAGGGCAGCCTGCAATGCAGTAGCCGCAGCCGATGCAGTGTTCAGACTGAAAATCAACGATGCCGTTTGCGTACTGAATGATAGCGCCCTCCGCCGGGCAGGCTTTCAGGCAGCCAGGATCGGCGCAGTGCATACAGCCATCTTTGCGGATCAGCCACTCCAGCCTGCCGTTCTCTTCTACTTCCGAGAAGCGCATAACCGTCCAGGATTTCGCGGTCATATCGATCGGGTTATCGTACACTCCGACGTTAGTACCGGGTTCATCACGAATATCGTTCCACTCTGAACAGGCGACCTGGCATCCTTTGCAGCCGATGCAGGTTGTTACGTCGATCAGCTTCGCCACTTCCTGTTGATGATCGCGCGCCTGCGGCGGCGGCGTTAAACCGTTGGTCGCGGAGCGGCGGATGATGTCTTGCGATTGATAAGCCATAATCGTTCTCCCTTACACCTTTTCCACGTTAACCAGAAAGCCTTTGTATTCAGGCGTTTGTGAATTGGCATCGCCAACTGACGGCGTCAGGGTATTGGCCAGGAAGCCTTTTTTTGTCGCGCCTTCAAAGCCCCAATGGCAAGGTATGCCGACGGTATCCACCTGCTTATCGTTAATGGTCAGACGACGCAGGCGTTTGGTCACCACCGCTTTGGCTTTGATATAGCCACGCTGTGAGCTGATTTTGATCTCATCGCCAGCCTTAATGCCTTTATCGGCCGCCAGCTCAACGCCGATTTCAACAAACTGCTCAGGCTGAGCGATAGCGTTTAACAGCGCATGCTTGGTCCAGTGGCGGAACAGCTCGGTAATCGAGTAGGTGGTTGCTACATAAGGGAATTTATCAGCTTGCCCCAGCGTATCGGCATCGCGCTGGAAAATACGTACTACCGGGCTGTGGACCTGAGTTGGGTGCAACGGATTGGTGCCGGTAGGGCTTTCCATCGGCTCATAATGCTCTGGGAAAGGGCCATCGGCCAGCTTATCCAGCGCAAACAGATGCCCCATGCCGTCCGGCAGCATAATAAACGGCCCAACCTGTTTTTCTGGCGGCGAGGTTAACGGATAATCGGGCACGTCGTAGCCCTGCCAGCGCTGCCCATTCCATTCAATCAGCTTACGTTCCGGGTCCCAGGCTTTACCCTGTGGATCGGCGGAGGCGCGGTTATACAGAATGCGGCGGTTAGCGGGCCATGCCCATGCCCAGCCGGAGATTGCGCCCAGACCGGAAGGATCGGCATTATCACGCCGCGCCATCTGGTTGCCTTCCGGGGTCCAGCTACCGGTATAGATCCAGCAGGCGCTGGCGGTGGTGCCGTCATTGCGCAGTTCAGCAAAGGAGTTAAGTTGTTGGCCCTTTTTCAGCAGCAGCTTGCCGTTATCATCATAAATATCGGTCAGCGCCTGACCATTGCTTTCACGCGCTACCTCTTCCGGTTCCGGGTTGGCAGGATCGGTATAGTTCCAGTTCATTGCCAGTAACGGTTCCGGCGCGGTGCCGCCTTCCTGACGATAAAGTTCGCGCAGGCGCAGGAAGATGTTGCCCAGAATTTTACCGTCGTGCAGCGCTTCCGCCGGTGGCTCGGCGGCGGCCCAGTGCCACTGTAGCCAGCGGGAAGAGTTCGCTACCGAGCCGTTTTCCTCTGCAAAGCAGGAGGAGGGCAGACGGAACACTTCTGTCTGGATTTTGGCAGGATCGACATCGTTAAATTCACCGTGGTGCTGCCAGAAGCTGGCCGTTTCGGTGCTGAGTGGATCGATAACCACCATATATTTCAGGCGAGATAAGGCCCGGAACGCTTTGTTTTTATTGGGGAAGGCAGCCAGCGGGTTAAAGCCCTGAATGATATAGCCGTTGAATTTCCCCTCTTCCATCATCTCTGCCTGCGCCATGCAGTCATAGCTTTTGTCCCACTTGGGCAGCCAGTCGTAACCCCACTGGTTATCCGCCGTGGCGTTATCGCCGTAAAAGCTTTTCATCAGGCTGACAAAAAACTTATCGGTGTTCTGCCAGTAGTTAACCTGGCCGGGCAGTGGAGAAACGGGCGTCGCCTGCTGCAAATAGTGAGAGAGCGTGGTTTGCTTTTCAGAAGGCAGCGGCAAGTAGCCCGGCAGGCTTTGCGCCAGCAGGCCGAGATCGGTATAGCCCTGGACATTTGAGTGGCCGCGAAGCGCGTTAATACCGCCGCCCGGCATGCCAATGTTACCCAACAGCAGCTGGATAATCGCAGCGGTGCGGATGATTTGCGCGCCGTTGGTGTGGTGCGTCCAGCCCAGCGCGTAGAGAATGGTGGCGGTGCGGTTGGGCACGCTGGTGCTGGCCAGCGTCTGGCAAATGGTGAGAAACGCTTCCTGCGATGTTCCGCACAGGCGGCTGACCATTTTCGGCGTATAGCGGCTGGCATGTTTTTTCAGCAGGTTCAGCACACAGCGTGGATGCGTGAACGTATGGTCACGCCTGGCCTCGCCGTTTGCGTCCAGTTCATAATGCCAGCTGCTTTTATCATATTGCTGCGACGCTTCATCGTAGCCGCTGAACAGGCCCTCTTCAAAGCGGTAGCCTTCGCTGACGATCAGTGAGGCATTGGTATAGGCTTTAACATATTCGTGCTGGATTTGGTTATGCTCCAGCAGATAATTAACCACGCCCATCAGAAAGGCCACGTCGCTGCCCGCGCGCAGTGGAGCATACATATCCGCTACCGCCGCCGAACGGTTAAAGCGCGGATCGACCACGATAACTTTGGCTTTATTATGGGTTTTGGCTTCAATAACCCATTTAAATCCCACCGGATGGGCTTCCGCCGGGTTGCCGCCCATAATCATCACAACATTGGCGTTTTTGATGTCATTCCAGTTATTGGTCATCGCGCCCCGGCCAAAGCTGGGAGCCAGAGCCGATACCGTTGGGCCGTGACAGAGGCGCGCCTGGTTTTCCAGCGCGACGATGCCTAAAGCACGGGCGAATTTATGATCGAGTAGGCCTGTTTCGTTACTGGCGGCGGAGGAGCAAAGCATGCCGGTTGTGGTCCAGCGGTTTACCGTTGTGCCTTGCGCATTCTTTTGCTGGAAGTTAGCATCACGGTCGGCCTTCATCAGCCGGGCAATACGATCGAACGCCTCTTCCCAACTGATACGCTGCCATTTATCGCTGCCTGGCGCGCGGTATTCAGGGTATTTAAGCCGCTGTTCGCTATGGATATAATCCAGAACGCCGGCCCCTTTCGGGCAGAGCGAGCCCCGGCTGACCGGATGATCGGGATCGCCTTCAATATGGTAAATAGAGGAAACGGCGTTTTTAGCACCGTCGCCTCGGCTATAAATCAGCATGCCGCAGCCAACGGAACAATAAGTACAGTTATTTCGGGTTTCCTTTGCCCGAAGCAATTTATATTCTCTCACGTTTGCGAGGGCAGCAGAGGGCGTAAAGCCTAATAATGTTAGAGTTGTCCCTGCCATGCCACCCGCACAGATTTTAAAAAAACTGCGTCTGTTAATATGCATAGTATTATTTTTTGCTCAAAACATTGCCGGAGCCCCAAAAAATAACACTCTTCAGGCTAATTTTTTTGATGAGCGTCAATAAGTAACTATATTGTTATCGTTTTTTAAACGGTTAATTATAAAGAGGTATATCGCTTAAATTGTTCAATTTAAAGGTTTGATTAAATTAATTAACGGTGATGTGAATTTTCCGACCTTTTAAGGGCGTCGCTTTGACGTGGATATTTTAATTAAAGGGATACGGTTACGTTATTCGCATTTTATGTGTAGCGATTTTTTTGCCATGCGCAGGCGGCAGGTTCAGAATTGCGGCACAAAATTCACACGCTGTGCGGCTTAAGGTTACACCTTAGCCTGTGTGGTTGTGGCAATCGGGTAGACGTAAATTGAAATCTGAAGATCAACAAAATGTCGGGACGATAACGCCTCTTACCGGCGTAAGCGAAGTACAGGTATGGCAGCGCGATGCGCTGGCGGAATCACGCGGTGACTGGCTGGCCGAGGAAGTGCCGGTGGCGCTGGTGTATAACGGCATTTCACATGTTGTTATGATGAGCACGCCAAAAGATCTTGAAGCGTTTGCGCTGGGTTTTTCCTTATCGGAAGGCATTATCGCCGCGCCGGAAGAGATTTACGGCATGGATGTAGTGCCCGGCTGTAACGGAATCGAGGTACAAATAGAGCTTTCCAGCCGCCGCTTTATGGCGCTGAAGGCCCAGCGTCGGGCAATGGCCGGGCGCACCGGCTGCGGCGTATGCGGCGTTGAACAGCTTAATGAGATCGGGAAACCGATCCAGCCGCTGCCGTTTACACAGAAGTTTGATTTGCGCTTGCTGGATAATGCATTGCGCCAGCTAAAAGATTTTCAGCCGGTCGGACAGCTGACCGGCTGTACCCATGCGGCGGCATGGATTGGAGATGCCGGCGATCTGACCGGCGGTTGTGAGGATGTAGGTCGTCACGTTGCGCTGGATAAGCTGCTGGGTTACCGCAGCCGTCGGGGATGGGCTCGTGGGGCGGCACTGGTTTCCAGCCGCGCCAGTTATGAAATGGTGCAGAAATCAGCCATGTGCGGCGTGGAAATTTTGTTTGCCGTCTCAGCGGCCACCAAACTGGCGGTGGACGTCGCCGAACGCAGTAATTTGACGCTGGTGGGTTTCAGCAAGCCAGGCCGTGCAACGGTTTATACGCATCCTCAGCGGCTGACATGGTCGCAGGATTAAAATATAAGACAAAGCTCATTCTGCTGAAATGCAGATATAACTGCCCGTAATCTGCACGGCAGTTATATTCCGTTCATATTCGTTGTTCGGTCCACGCACGCGTAAGTGATATCTGTTATAACCTTATAAAGAGAGGGGCATTGATAATCCTTTTCCCGATCATTAATTTAACTATAATGATCCAACTGCTTACGCGGTGCTTACAACTAAAAAGTGCCGCTCCTACAATAAATGGAGATGATGAACATGAGTTATTCACTGCCATCCTTGCCTTACGCATACGACGCACTGGAACCGCATTTCGACAAGCAGACGATGGAAATCCATCACACTAAACATCACCAGACCTACGTTAACAACGCTAACGCAGCGCTGGAAGGCACCGAGTTCGCTGACCTGCCGGTTGATGAGCTGATCACCAAACTGGATCAGGTTCCGGCAGAGAAAAAAACCGTACTGCGCAACAACGCGGGCGGCCACTACAATCACAGCCTGTTCTGGAAAGGTCTGAAAACCGGCACGACTCTGCAGGGCGAGCTGAAAGCTGCGATTGAAAAAGATTTCGGCAGCGTTGAGAAATTCCAGGAAGAGTTTGAAAAAGCAGCGGCAACCCGTTTTGGCTCCGGCTGGGCGTGGCTGGTGAAAAAAGGCGACAAGCTGGCGGTGGTTTCTACTGCTAACCAGGACAGCCCGCTGATGGGCGAAGCTATTTCCGGCGCTTCCGGCTACCCGATTCTGGGCCTGGACGTATGGGAACACGCTTACTACCTGAAATATCAGAACAAACGTCCTGACTACATCAAAGCATTCTGGAATGTAGTGAACTGGGACGAAGCTGCGGCACGTTTTGCTAACGCAAAATAAGCGCAGGCTACGATCGAGTAAAGAACCGGTGGGCTAAGGCCTGCCGGTTTTATTTAGAGAGTATCTTATTAATTTGTGTTTAGTCATATTCTATCCTCCGTATTGTTATTAAATAAACTCTCCTGCTTGCTAAATCTATTAGCGCATTAACGTCCTGTTTATCTTCGCTGCCGTAATATCGCCATATAGTTCATCCATTCTGATAAATATTATGTCAACTATTACTGAGAACCCGACGCCCGGACTGTCGATGGGGTCACTGTTTTTCCAGCTAAGCTTCGGGAAATTTAAGCCAAATAAACTCTGGGAATGCCCACGCTTTCGGCTGAAGTTTTTACTGCGTTCGCTGGCTTATCCCGTAACCACTTTTTCCTATATGGAGCAGATGGCTGAACTGCCGGCCATGCGTCAGGCTCTGCTTATTCAGGGATTGCTGCCAGCGAAGATCCATCGCCCTTACCTTTGCTCGCTATTTAGTGTGAAACAGCGGGCGCAGGCGCTGTTGGCGCATTACCGTACCCTACAGCAGTTGCCGCATACGTTATATCAGCTGTTCCTGTCGCCGGTTGATCAAACCATGGCGCGCCTGCAGGGTAAAAATAATGAGCAGTTTGATATTGTTTGCAGTACCGGGCGTTACGATCGGGAAGGCGAAATAACACTGGTACTGCTCTATAACGCGGTGACCCTTGCCTCGCTCTCTTTTTCGTTTATTGAACAGCAAGGGCAGCGAGCAATATTAATTGGGGGATTACAGGGACCCCGTAAAACGGTAAATGCCGATATGATCCGCGAGGCCACGAAAGCCAGCCACGGCCTGTTCCCTAAACGCGTATTAATGGAAACGCTGTTTTACCTGGCCGGGCGCTGCCAAATTAAACAGATTCAGGCGGTAGGGGATAATACGCATGTTTTTCGCAGCCTGCGCTATCGCCACAGCAAAAAAGAGGTGTTTCACGCCAGTTACAGTGAATTTTGGCTGTCGTTAAATGGGGAGGCGCTGCCGAATGGTCTGTACCAGCTGCCGCTGGCGATGCCGCGTAAACCGCTGGAAGAGATCGCCAGTAAAAAACGCGCGGAGTACCGTCGGCGCTATGAGTTTATGGATGCGCTGGAGCAGCAGCTGGCGCAGGTTGTGGCCGGGTAAGGCATCAGGCCGGGCTTAATCCCGGCCTGCAGACTCAGAAAGCTTTAGGCGCGAAGCCCGTCATCTCTTCCAAACCCATCTCTTTACCCAGCGCGGTCATTGGGTGCACCACCACCAGGCCGCGCACGCTTTTTTTCAGCGCGCCCATATTTGCCTGTTCTTTTTTGGTGATAGCCCGGCTGAAAGGCAATTTTTGCAGCTTCTGTGCTTCTTTGCTCAGCTTCTGGTCACGCACGTCGCGCAGACGTTCGATCTCTTTGACCAGCGCTTCTTTTTCTTTCAGCAGCGCGCCGAGTTTCTCCGCATCGCCCGATTCCAGTAACATCGGCTCTTTACGATTGAGCGCATCCAGCAGATCGCTGAGGCGCTTGATTTCGGCTTTTTCCTGCTCTTTCATGACGATTACCTGTACTGATGAATAACCGATAGGATACACGAAAAGCGTGCGGGACGCGGGGCTACTTTTTAAAGGCCTGCTTCATGCTGATGCGGGAGATCAACTCGGTCAGCGAAAGCACCATGGTTGAACGCAGCACCTGTTGATAACGCTGTTGCTGCATGGCACGCAGCTGCTCGTCATCGGCAGAGAAGTCAGGGCGGGGCGGCCAGGCGCTGACGCAGTGCAGCTCGCTGAAGGGTCCCAGAATCTCATCATCGCTAAAACGGTAGTCGCTGTGGTCATGGTTCAGCTCTTCACGCAGCGCCATCAACAGCTCGCAGTCTTCATACTCCTGGCGACTAATCACGCCCAGGCCGTAAATCAGCTTCAGCCTGACTGACATCTCGCCCAGCGGGCCATTACCGAATAGCAGCGGCTCGACGGCATATTTCACCGCATAGTCATCCTTGCGAAACACCTGAAGCACCAGCAGATTGACCGCCTCGGTCAACAGCTCGACGGCGGCAATCAGGAAGCTTCTTACCGAGCGTCCGGCATTCAGGCGCTCCAGCACCTGATTTTCAAAAGCCTGCTTCTCTTCCATTGTTGCCTGTACATTTATCATTCTGCGCGCGGGCACAGCCGGGCTGTGCCCTCGTTGCTCGCCGTTAAACCGCATCGGCAGCGTGCGCATTATGGCATTGCAGCATAGGCCTTAACCACCGCGGCAACCACTTCGCTATTAATATCAAGACCGGAAACCTGTGCCAGCGCAGCCTGCGGACCCGCTGATTTCAATAGTGCTTCCAGCTCCTGCGCCTGCGGATCCTGCGCGCTGCGATAATGCATGGCGGCAGCGATGCCTTTCACCAGATTATCGTGCGGTAGCTGATACTCCAGCGTGCCCAGCGTAGGCTTGATCAAACGGTCACCGGCGCTGAGCTTACGCAGCGGCTGACGACCAACGCGCTCTACGTCATCTTTCAGGTAAGGGTTTTCAAAGCGGCCCAGGATCTTGTCGATATAGGCGGCATGTTTCCCCGGATCAAAACCGTAGCGTTTGATCAATACTGCGCCGCTCTCCTGCATCGCACCTTTAACCACTGCGCGTACCGCCGGATCGAGGATAGCGTCGCGAATGGTTTGATGCCCGGCCAGCTGTCCCAGGTAAGCGGTAATCGCGTGACCGGTGTTCAGGGTAAAGAGCTTACGCTCAACAAACGCCATCAGGTTATCGGTGAGTTCCATGCCCGGGATGGTGGGTAACTCGCCTTTGAACTGGGTTTTATCCACAATCCATTCGCTAAAGGTTTCGACAGTAACCGCCAGCGGATCGTTGCTGCCCGCTTCGCCCGGCGGCACGATACGGTCTACGGCAGAATCGACAAAGCCGACGTGCTGCTCAACCCAGGCGTGAAGATTTTCCGGCAGGGCGGCCAGCACATGCTGTTTTAGCTGGCTGGTGCCACGCACCATATTTTCACAGGCGATAATATTTAACGGGCGGGAATTAGCGCTATCACTGCGTTTGGCCAGGCCGCGCGCGATACTGCCAGCGATGCGCTCCAGAATCTGTGGGCCAACCGCCGTGGTAACGATATCAACCTCGGCAATCAGGGCGATTACCTCATCGCTGGTACTATTTACCGCGCTAACGCCGGTGACCATCTCTACCTGCGCCTGTTCACCGACAACGTGAACCGGATACTGGTGGCGCGCGTTCAGCGCATCAAGCACGGCCTGGTTCACGTCGGCGAAAATCAGTTCAATACCGGCGTCTGCCAGCAGCTTGCCGATAAATCCACGACCGATATTACCGGCACCGAAATGTAATGCTTTCATCGTTGCTAAACCTTTAAACAAGAAAAGGGTAAGGGGCCGACGTGGCCCCTTAATTTAAGTAAGCGATCAGGCGGGCTGACCGGTTAGCAGATCCAGCACTTCCTGCACGCTGGTGGTGTTGGCCAGACGCTCAATGACGCTTTCATCATCCAGCGCGTTGGTCAGGCTGGTGATAACCTGGATATGCTCGTTGTTACGGGCGGCAATACCAATCACCAGGCGGGCGATATCTTCTTCTTCTTCGCCGAAGCGTACGCCCTGCGGATACTGGCAGAACACCACGCCGGTTTTCAGCACGCGATCTTTCGCTTCAACCGTTCCGTGCGGCACCGCAATGGATTCGCCCAGATAGGTTGGCGTCAGTTTCTCACGTTCCAGCATCGCATCGACATATTCCGGCTCAACATAACCGCCTTTCACCAGCTGCTCACCGGCAAAGCGGATCGCCTCTTCTTTGTTGGCGGCGTGTTGACCAAGGAAAACGTTGCTGGCACCCAGCTTAAACAGATGTTCGTTGCTGGTGTCGTAGCTGTCGCTCAGGGTAGCCGTTACCTTTTCACGATGGCTGGCACTGCGCTGCGCTTCTACCAGACGTGCGGTTAAATCGCTGTACAGACCGCTGTCGAGGAAGTTATTCAACGAAATATGCTGTGCGTGCGGTGCCTGGCGCATGGCGCGCTCGGTCAGGTCGCGGTGGGTGATCACCAGGTCAACATCGCCCGGCAGGGCATTGATGGCGGTATTGGTGACGGAAATCTGCGTCAGCCCGGCATCCTGCACTTTCTTACGCAGCACGCCGGCGCCCATCGCGCTGGAACCCATACCGGCATCGCAGGCAACGATGATTTTACGCACGTGGCTCAGATCGCCGTTCATCGCGGCAGCAGCAGGCGCACCCGCCTGACCTTTAGACTGCGCTTTCATATCCTGCATACGGCGGGTTGCCGCTTCGATATCGTCTTCGTCTTTGACTTTGCTGGTTTTCAGCAGAATTGCGGACACCACAAAGGAGACGGCGAAAGCAGCCAGAATAGCGGCGATGTTGGCGAAGTAGGCCCCTTTTGGCGTCATCGCCAGGACGGCAAGGATCGAACCCGGGGAAGCCGGAGAGACCAGGCCGCCGTTGAGCAGCGTCAGGGTGAAGACGCCGGCCATACCGCCGAGGATCACCGCCAGCAGCAGGCGCGGCGCCATCAGCACATACGGGAAGTAGATTTCGTGGATGCCGCCCAGGAAGTGAATAATGGCCGCTCCGCCAGCAGACTGTTTCGCATTGCCTCGACCAAAGAACATATAGGCCATCAGCACGCCCATGCCCGGACCCGGGTTCGCTTCAATCAGGAAGAATATGGATTTCCCGGCTTCGCTGGCCTGCTGAATGCCCAGCGGCGAGAAGATACCGTGGTTAATGGCGTTATTCAGGAACAGAATTTTCGCCGGTTCCACAAAGATAGAGGTCAACGGCAGCAGGTTGTTCTGCACCATGACATTCACGCCAGCGGCAAGAATACGGGAGAGACCTTCCACCAGCGGACCAATGGCGAGAAACGCCAGAATAGCCAGCAGCATGCCGATAATGCCGGCGGAGAAGTTGTTAACCAACATCTCGAAGCCGCTTTTAATTTTACCCTCTACCGCGCGGTCAAAGGCTTTGATCGCCCAGCCGCCCAGCGGACCGGCAATCATGGCACCAAGGAACATCGGCATATCGGCACCAACGATCACGCCCATGGTGGTGATAGCGCCAACTACGCCGCCGCGATCGCCGCCTACCAGGCGGCCACCGGTATAACCGATCAGCAGTGGTAGCAGGTAGGTAATCATCGGGCCAACCAGTTTCGCTAACGTTTCGTTAGGTAACCAACCGGTAGGAATAAATAGCGCGGTGATGATACCCCAGGCGATAAACGCACCGATATTGGGCATCACCATATTACTCAGAAAGCGACCAAAGCTTTGAACCTTGACCTTGACTGATGAGGACATAAAAACACACCCCTTATTGTTACGCGCTGACAAATAAGAGAGCGCGTGATTTTGTTAAGACGCTTCGGCGGGGAGCCGTCGAATTACTGTATGCAGGCGGACTCTAGCACGCGTTTATGACGCTGCGTAGTGAGCCACCTGATGTGAGAGAGATCACGCTTTTGGGGGAGGGAAAAGGGCGTTTTTCGTGAGTAGGATCACATAAAGAGGCTTCCTGAAAAGCGCTATGCTGAAATAATCACCGCACTCACGCGGGTTTATGTGATTAAGATCACAGTTTATTGCTGTTAGTTTGTTTCTAAATTGTGATATTGATCACAATAAACTTTTGGATAAAAATGCGGCAGATCACACTTTTGCCTGGACCGAAATGCGGGTGCCGAAATGTATAGGGCACCCGCTGTGGTTTTTACCGTAGCCCATTCTGTACGGCGTTTTGCGCCTGCGTCAGCGCCTGCGCTTTCGATGATACGTTGCTCATTAACGTATTGTACTGGCTGGCCTGCTCCTGGGTAGGGAACTGCACACCGTTATCATTAAAGGAAACGCGCGTTCCCTGCTGTTGCAGAAAATCACCTGCCTGCACCACATCCTGACTCAGCGATTGCAGCGCTGGCAGCAGCGGCTGCAGGGTAGCTGCCGGTTGTGTAACGACCTGGGTATAGGCGCGATCGTAAATTGACTTCAGATCGTCAGGCTGTTTCAGCGCGGCTTTGCTGCTGTCCGCCTGGCTTTTCGCGTTTTGCAGCTGCTGCGCCAGCACGCTCAGCGTACCGCTTGCCTGACGCAGCGCATCGCGGCGCGTCAGATAATCCTGCGGAACACGCAGCGCGGACAGCTCGTCCACTACCGGACGCAGACCCTGGTCCACCGCTTTGTTTATCTGTTGTGAAAAGCCATAAATAATAGCGTAATCGCTGGCGTAATTACCAAAGCGCTGTTTTTGATCCTCACTCAGCGCAGGCAAATGTTCGCCGCTGCGCATGACGGTATTCTGTAAAAAATCACTAAAGGCCTTGCGCTGTTCACCCTCTTTATCACCGCAGCCGGTAAGCTGCAGGATGACCAGTACTGCTGCCAACGGCAGCCACAGACGCGTCCAGCCGCGGGAAACTCCGGTCGCCATAGCGTTTACTCCTGTAAATTAACAAACTCGCTGTTTAATAAGGCCGCATCTCGCCGCCTTTTTAAGGTGTCTAAAGCATAGATCAATGCGATTAGGCTGAATATGGGGAAGAATGAATTAATCACGAATTATCGTGAAGTTAGCGATTTCGTGTTTGTGATAACTCTTTTTAAGCAGAATGCAGGCCTGGTAAGGCGCTAACTGGCGGCACGGCTAAAAGCCGCCAGCAAGATCAAAAAATTTTTTAAAATTGGGCGGCAAAACCCCAGGAATCATCTAATAATTAAATTCCCGATTGATGTTGCACAGTTCTGACCCCTTCATTTATGCAACAAACCGGCATTCTGAGCCTGGGCTTCAGGTTCTTATCTCTGTTTTCCTTCACGTTGTTCAAAGTGAGTTTTAGGAGTTTGCTATGGAAGTAAAAGACCCCATGGTTGAGTTACTTAGCAGTCTTGAACAAATTGTATTAACACGGAATGTCGTTGGTGCCCCTGTAGCGCAGCAAGAAAAAACGGTTTCAGTGCCAGAACCACAACGCCTGCGCGAAATGACCGGTATGAAAATTGATGAATTTGCCCGCGTGATGGGCGTGAGCGTCTCTTCAGTGAAAAGCTGGGAAGCGAGACGCACCCGCCCATCAGGTAGCGCCCAAAAGCTGATGCAACTGCTGCACTCCAATCCTTATCTGGGGCGACAGCTGCTTGACTGAATGCACAGAACGTTGAAAACCCGCCTGATGGCGGGTTTTTTATGCCTGACGCTCAGACGGGATGATGAATCAGCGGATCTGTCTGAGGTGCGGTGGGAGGGATGAGATATGATGTTGTATCAAGCTCTGCCCGTTCAGCTATCGCCCAGAGATCGCCGGTTGCCGCTGGCAACACAAAACCAGCAGATGTCAGCGCGTCATCGGGTAATGATGTACTTTCCCTGTGCGATGCGTCCTCCACAAGCCCCTGATCCAGTCCGAGGTCGGCCAGCGTTAAGGTCTTCGCCGATAGCATGGCGTCAGACGTGCCGGTATTGAACGTCAGCGACGTTTCATTGGCGATGGCCCATTCGCCGCTATCGGGATCGTTGAAATAGATGCCCGCCTCTAAGCGATGCTCGCCGTCGGCAATGCCCGCCAGCTCGCCTGCCGGAATGGCCACTTTCCAGTGACCGCTGCTGTCAGTGGTGGTCTCCCAGCGTAAATTATCCAGGGTAACTACAACCTGTTGACCGGTCCAAAAATAAAGGCTGGTGCCGCTGAGCACCTGTACGCTGTCCACTTCGCTCTGGTCGATAATGTCGTCGCCCAGCGGGTTTATCAGCATTTGCGGGGTATAGGCTCTGCTACCTTCATCCTCGGTAAATTCCAGATTTCGGGCAGTAACCACATTGTGTTGCCCCGCCTCGCCCAGCGTGACGCGAACGATTTGTGCATCATAGCTGTCCAGCGCCTGCATATCTTCGGCGGGGATCGTCAGGCTCCAGCGTGGATTAGTGTCATCGCCCGTCAGCGTGGTTTGATAGTGCTTGCTATGGAACTCTATGTTTACGCGCGTGCCCAGCGGCGCGACGCTGGCGTCCAGCACACCGCCGCTAAGGGTCAAACCCTTGTCATAAACCTCGAAAGAGGTGATCAGATTTTGTCCGTCTACCGTATCCAGAGTAGCGCCAAATAGCGGCACGTCGGTATCGGTATTCAGCGTCAGGGTGCTGGTGTCGCTTAGCTCGCCCCACTGTACCTTTATCGGAACCTCGCCATCGGGCAGGGCGCGAATATCCTGATCCGGGATCCAGACCATCCAGCTACCGTTGGTTACCTGTGCGCTATAGCTTTTGCCGTTTAACGTCAGGTTAATATCGCTCCAGTCGTTGCCGGTAAAAGTACCGGTAATCAGATAATCTGGTCGGATATCGTCGGTACGGATAATGACATCATCGCCCCAAACTGCATCAAGCCGCACATAAGGGCCGTCAGGTGGCACCGCCGGATCGAGATTAATGTAAACCGTATCGTCAGCGCTGTCGCCGTTGGCGTTGTTCCGCACCGTGGCTTCAAAAATAACGCCGCCGGTACGTAGCTCAGGGACTTTATCTGCCGGGATCGTGACCTGCCATTGACCCTGATGTACTTCCCCGGTCCAGGCCCAGTCGCCCAGCTGTAGCCAGACTTCACTGCCGTCGGAGATGTTGGTAGCACTGCCGCTGACCACCAGGCCGCTCAGTTGGTCAAGCGTCAGACGGCTATAATCTTCCAGCGAATCAATCGTCAGGGAGGCAACGTTTTCTGTGGCGTTGCCCGGTTCGATAGTGACCCAGTGCTCGCCAGTCAGCGGGCCGCCGTTGAGGGTTGAACCCGGAACCGTGACTTCTATGCGTAGCGCACCCGCCGGTAAATTTTTCAAATCATCGGCAGAGAGAGAAACGCGCCATTCGCCCGTTTGATCAACAATACCGAAAAAGGCGTTATTGCCCAGCGCATCGGGGAAGCGTAACTCAACCAATTGTCCGGCTGGCACATTTAAACTATCCCCGGTGATGGTCAGCTCCGTCTGTTTTTCGCGTGCGTTGATGATGTCATCGCCGGAGACAGGATTAATCACCACTCTGGTTTCGCTGCCGGTATCGATGCCGCTAAAATAGATGGTTTTGCTGAGTTCAGCGGTTTCGCCCTGTGCATTGGTGATGCTCAGTACCAGCGGTATCTCACCAGTTGGCTGTGATAACAGATCGTCAGGGGCAACCGGCAAACGCCAGTCGCCATTTTCATCTATCCGCGCCTGATAGCGCAGATCGCCAAAGGTGATATTCAGGTAGCTGCCAGCCGCGACGTTAGTGACATGACCGGACAGCACTTCTGTTAGCAGCGCCCACTGGATGTCATCGGCGTCAAAGTTGTTGTAAGGCACATCGAGCGTGATATACGGCATGGTTAATGATTCACCGACGGTAAATTCGCGTACCGTGGTGGCGGTTTCGCGTAGATCTTTTACCCAGGCGATCAGCGTGGCAGGGCCATTATTCAGCTCCGCCAGATCGCTGGCCGGGATCTCCGCCTGCCAGTGATTATTTTTTACCGTTGCGGCATAGATATCGTCTCCGAGCTGTACCCAAACCTCTTTACCGCTGGCTACATTGGCGGTGGTGCCGCTGACGATCAGACTGCTTTGCTGCTCAATTGCCGTCAGCAGATCATCGCCAGTGATACTGTTGACGTTAATCTCTGCCGCATACGAGGTACCTTTTTCGTTGGTTACGGTAAAGGTGCGCTCGTCGCTGCTGTAGCTGTCGCCATAAATACTCGGTGCGCTAACAGTAAGGGTATGCTCGCCGGGCGTCAGGTCTTTCATCATTTCTGGCGTGAGCACGCTGCTCCATGCGCCGTTGGCATCTACCGGCACTTGCCAGCTTTTTCCCTCCAGCGTGATGGTCACCATCTCGCCTTCCGCTACCCGCTCCGTCAGGCCGGAGATCACCTGGCCGTGCATCTTTTCCCGTCCGATCAGTTCATCATTCCCGGCAATAGGGCTAATGGCGATACCCGCCGCGCGGCCATCTAACATATCAACAACCGACACCTTACGGATTTGCTCGGTGGCGTAGCCCTGGTTGTTGGTCACGCTGACCACCAGATCGTGAGTGACGCTGGGATCAACATTAATCAGGTTGGTAATCGTTGAGGGCGACAGGGGAATACGCCATTCGCCATTTTTATCCACCAGACCCTGATAAGTCTGGCCGTTAAGGGTAACCTGAACGTAATTGCCGCTTTCTACATTGCGCGCGGTGCCAGAGAGATTGGCGAAGGCGTAATAGTCAGCGGGGGAGGTGGCAGAGAAGCCGTCTTCAAACAGAGGATTAATAGTAAGGCAGGGTTTTTTGCTCATGATTATCGTCTCGTATGCAGGGTTGAGGAGGAACGAGCGATATCAGATATAATCAAGCATCTGCCAGCAAGCACGCTTTTTTGCTGGCATAAACGTCTGATATAACGGCTTAAGTCAAAAAATAATTCCGTTGATAATCACAAGGGTCACTCTGCACTGGTTGTTTTTTAATCAGAAAAGTGACCGCACTTTATTTATCACTGGAACCACTGACGCAGCGCGATTATCAGAATTGCCTCAGCATGATGGTCAGAGCACATATTTTGCCGCCTGACGAGTAAACCAGGCTTCCGGCACGTTGTAAGGCTTTTCGCGCAGCTGCGCCATGCCTTGTTCTATTGTCACCTTCGCCTGCTGCCAAAGCGTGGCGTCACCCTGCTGTAGCAAGCCGATCTGCACCTGTTTTTCCACCAGATAAATGCGTGCGAAATCGGGGTCGTACTGCACGATAGCGCGCGTGTTATCAATGATATCTGCCAGCTTAATGGTTTGTGCGTCCGGCGCGGCGTCGGCAGTATGACGAAAATGCGCCACTTTACGCGCTGCCCGATTTTTTGCCTGCGGCTGGCTGCTGTCGGTCAACATGCCGACCAGCGTAGCGACCTCAGCGCCAAATTGCCGTTCAATATCCGCAAGCGTAGTGCCGGTATCTTCCACAGTGTCATGCAGCCAGGCGGCGGCCAGCATATGTTCATTATCCGTAACGCTGCGCACCAGCTCTACTACCGCCGCTGGATGAACAATATAGGGTTCATCGGTATATTTGCGGCGTTGTCCGGCTGCGGCGTGCACTTCGGTGGCATAGCGTCTTGCCTGTTCTTCCAGTGATTGCATCTTACCCTCCTGGCCTGGTTTAAATATCGCTTGCAATTATGTAGTGTACTATTTAACTTGTCACGCATGAGTAAACATCAAGATGACAAAAAAGCTTCGGGTGCGCTACTGTCGCTGGATAGCCAGCTCTGTTTTGCGCTCTATTCCGCCAATCTGGCGATGCACAAGCTTTACCGGCAGCTGCTGACGCAGCTTGATATTACCTATCCACAATATTTGGTGATGCTGGTGCTATGGGAGCGGGATGATATTACGGTTTCCGACATTGGCGAGCGCCTGTTTCTGGATTCCGCCACGCTGACGCCGCTGCTAAAAAGGCTGGAAGCGGCAGGGCTGGTACTGCGCCAGCGTTCGAGACAGGATGAACGCCAGGTGGTGGTCACCTTAACCGAAGCGGGGCGGGCGCTGCGCGCAAAAGCATTAAGCATTCCTGAAGCGGTAGTCTGTGCTGCGGAGTGTGATGTCGCGACGCTACAGGATATGAAAGCACAGTTGAACAGGCTGCGCGATAGTCTCATCCGTTAGCCGTCTACTTTTCAGCCACTGACAACGGTAGTGGAAGCAACTAAGATCTATAATGCCGGGCTTATTAAATAGCTCGCGATTTAATAGCGAATAAACCAACCAGAGGGTTATCTATGTCATTAGAAAAAGTCGTTTATCAGGCAAAAGCAAAGGCAACGGGCGGACGTGACGGTCGCGCTACCTCTTCTGACGGCGTGCTGGACGTAAAACTGGGCGTACCCAAAGAGATGGGCGGCGCAGGCGGCGAAGCGACTAACCCGGAACAGCTGTTTGCGGCAGGTTACTCCGCCTGTTTCCTCGGCGCGATGAAGTTTGTGGCCGCGCGCGATAAAATCAATATGCCGAAAGAGGCTTTTATCGAAGGCGAAGTAGGTATTGGCCCGTTGCCGACCGGTTTTGGTATTGAAGTCACGCTGAATATCCATCTGCCGGGTATGGATCAGGCAGAAGCGCAAAAGCTGGTGGACGCCGCGCATATCGTTTGCCCTTACTCGAATGCGACCCGCAATAACATCGATGTCACTCTAAATATCATCAACTAATACAGCCTGGCGAACGCCACTTTTTGCGCGTTCGCTCTTTTATTTGCCGCTAATTCCCGTCTATTAAGGGTGTGCTTTCTGGTTACGATGGCGAAATTTCGCTGATCCGGTCGGCTAATTGTGGTTAACTGGCAGCGCTTCACCGGAAAAGGTTCCTTTTTCCGTTCAGAATCCTCTTGTTCATCACACAAAATGAATATTGCGATTACCGGTGAGAACTCTGGCGCAACGAAGCGGTCTGAAGAATGCTCGTAAAGTAACTGCTACGCCGGGAATATAGAAGGTCGAATGAATTATATAAAATCACTTACTCAGCAAAAACTCTCTCTTTTGCTGTCACTCTACATTGGTATTTTACTGAATCTCCCCATATTTTATCGTCGGTTTGATCCTTTCCTCAGCAAGTCTACTTTTTCTGACTGGCTATCAGCGGCGGCAGAAGTCGTTGCTATCGTTTTGCTCACTTTCTTCCTGATGCGTTTGCTGTCGCTGGGCGGAAAACTTTTTTACCGTATCCTGGCTACCATGCTGGTGCTGTTTTCCGTGGCCGCCGGTTACTATATGGCCTTTTTTAATGTGGTGATTGGCTACGGTATCATCGCTTCAGTGATGACCACCGATACCGATCTCTCTAAAGAAGTGGTGGGCTATCAGTTTGTTCTGTGGATGGTGCTGGTCAGCGCGTTACCGCTGCTGATGATCTGGCGTAACCGGCTGCGCCTGACATTAATCGAACAGCTTAAAACGCCCGGTCAGCGGATCAGGCCGATAGCGATTATGCTGCTGGCGGTCGCGCTGGTCTGGCTGCCGATTCGCTATTTTGACAAGCTGCAAAAAGCCAACGAAGAGATCACTAACATCGATCTGCCCAGCTATGGCGGCGTGGTGGCGCACTCTTATTTACCCTCTAACTGGCTGTCGGCGCTGGGTCTGTTTGCCTGGACGCGCATCGACGAAACCGTTGACGGGCAAGAGCTGCTCGATCCGGCGAAAAAATTCACCTACGTGGCCCCGCCCGGTATTGATGATACTTACGTGGTGTTTGTGATTGGCGAAACCACCCGCTGGGATCACATGGGGCTGCTGGGCTATGAGCGCGACACCACCCCTAAGCTTTCCCATGAAAAAAATCTGGTGGCTTTTCGCGGTGAGTCCTGCGATACCGCTACCAAGCTCTCGCTGCGCTGCATGTTTGTTCGTGAAGGCGGCACCATGGATAACCCTGGTCGGACGCTGAAAGAAGAGAATATCTTCGCCGTATTGAAATCGCTGGGCTTCAGTTCAGAGCTGTTCGCCATGCAGAGCGAAGTCTGGTTTTACGATAATACCCATGTCGATAACTTCGCTTTTCGCGAGCAGATTGGCTCAGAACCGCGTAACCAGGGCAAGGCAGTGGACGATATGCTGCTGATCCCGGAGCTGAAAGCCTCGCTCGATCGTCATCCCAACGGCAAACATCTGGTGGTGCTGCATACCAAAGGTTCGCACTATCTCTATTCGCAGCGCTATCCGCGTAGCTACGCACGCTATACGCCAGAATGTATGGGCGTGGATGAGGAGTGCAGCAAAGCCCAGCTAATTAACGCCTTTGATAATTCTGTGCTTTATACCGATACCGTGCTGGACAGCGTTTATGATCAGCTGCGTGATAAGAAAGCGATTGTGTTTTACGCTTCCGATCACGGGGAGTCGATCAGTGACAATATGCATCTGCATGGTACGCCGCGTGAGATGGCACCGCCAGAGCAGTTCCGCGTACCAATGATTGTCTGGGCCTCTGATAAATATCTGGCCGATGCGCGCAATAAGCAGGCTTTTGAACGTTTGCAGGCACAGCAGCGCATTGGGAAAACCCATCGTCACGTTGAGTTCTTCGATACCATTCTTGGCTGTCTGGGTTATACCTCGCCGGATGGCGGGATCAAGGCGGCGAATAACTGGTGTCAGGCTCCTGCGACCGTAACGAGCAGCAAAAGTTAACCCGCAGGGCGCACCCCGCCTGAGTGAATGCTTTTCATGCAGTTGATGCGCGCTGCATGAAAAAGTCATTGACGCCTGACGGCGACCTCAGTAAGATGCGCCCCCATCGGCGAGTAGCGCAGCCTGGTAGCGCAACACGTTCGGGACGTGTGGGTCGGAGGTTCAAATCCTCTCTCGCCGACCAAATTCCCAGCCCCAGTCAGCAATGACTGGGGTTTTTGCGTTTCAGGGCAGCGATCTTTATAAGACCTGGCTCAAAACCGCGGCTTTTTTTTCCCCGTCACGTTTCTGGTTTCCTCGCTCTGCGATAACGCCTTTTTGTGTTCTGAAAAAGGATTTCAATGAGCAGGAAATACCATGACCCCATGGTGCTGCATCCCAATCGCCTGTTTACATCAGTTGGAACCTGCGGCACCAATCAACCCAGTGAAGTGAAAAAGCTACAGCGTATGGTGATGAATGCCGGTTACCGGCTCGCCACTGGACGCAGGCTGGCTATTGATGGCGTTTGCGGCCAGCAGACTTTAGAAGCGATCCGCTGGTATCAGCGCCTGCTGAATCTTTCACCTTCCGGGTTGGTTACGCCTGTTTCCATCTACTTTATGGATGCGTTAAAAGCGATGTCGCCCGATAACCAGCCGCATCATCCTGGCGGTTTACTGCGGGTGAGTCAGGGACAGTTCACCTTTGATAACGAAGGGCTGGACTACAGCACCGCAACGGTGCCTTACCGGGCGACGCCAACCCCCTGGTTTTCACGTGTGCTGCACTGGCCGGGAGGCTTTTCTGGTGTCACGTTAGGGCGGGGGTTTGATATGAAGCTACGTAGCGCAGGGGAAATCTACAGCATATTGCGTCAGGCTGGCCTGGAAGAGCATAAGGCGGTGATCTGTTCCCGCGCGGCGGGCCTGAGCGGCAGGGCGGCGCAGCAGTTTGTCACGGTGTTTGGCCCAATGGTTGGAGAAATTACCCATCAGCAGCAGATTCAGCTGTTTGAGATCGCCTGGCATACAAAGATTGATTATGCCCGCGGCGTTTATCTCAGGCATTCGACAAATGTCACACCGCGCTTATCCTGGGAGCGGATAGATAAGAAAATAAAGGACATATTTATTGATACTCTTTACCAGGGTAATAAAAATGCCAAAGTTATGGCAAAATTAATCGCGCAGGGAAGCAGCAGAGAAAAAATAATTCAGCATCTTAAAGACAATAACTATTATCAAATGGATGCAAGAAACCGGGCCAGGGTAGAATATTTAAAATGAAAAAATCATGTGTTTTAATTTTTCAGCTGTTTTTTATATCCATCGCTTATGGTTCAAGTATGCTAGATGGCAATATGCTAAAGCCCTGTTTTCGTCCAGATGAGGACAGCCTCGAATGCATTATTACTATTACGGAAAGATCGGAAAGCGCTTTAAATCTGGCTTACAATAAAAAGCTTAAGGAAATAAAAACGGCAGATGAAATGCGCTGGTGGCTAGGCAGTAAACTACAAAAAACGCGAATGGCCAATAATTTTATCAACAGTCAGCGGCTATGGCTGGATTACAGGAAGAGCTACTGCGACACCATTGCTGCGCCTGAGGAAAACACGCATGCTTATGGTGAGGCGCAGGCACGTTGCCAGATTAATATGAATCAGCGTCGAATTGATGAAATCAACATGCTTTATCATCCGGAATTAGAGAACCGATAGTTTTATGCCATTTCCCGGACCATTATCTAAAGTTATGACGCGCGCTCAGGCCATAACTTCCTCTTTTGCACCTCAGGCGCCACCAGCGCAGGAAAACCAGCATTAATCGCGCTTTTATCCTTTCGCTCACCGTCACATCTGGCTTCTGTGCTTAATTCGCTCTACGCATAACTTATGGCCGAAGATTGCATATTGCCGTTTTCTTGTGCCGATATCGCAGCATTTTTAGCTAGCTCTTTGACTGAACAGCTCGCTAATCGTTCAGTTATGCAGCGTTCAACGATAAATTTTAATCGTTTTTTTGCGGTTAAACCTACTGGCTGGCGCATTTTTCACCCGACGTTTATAGGGTTAAACGGCTTTGCAATAAACTTTCCAACTGGTTTTGTTATCGGATGGTTTTTTTTATGTTTGCTTGCTGTTTCTCACACTCTGTGTAAATACCTCATATCTGTATTGACGTTCTTTCATTCTGTTGACAAATTGATGTTTCACTGGAGTAAGGGAAGCAGATTCTTCTGATAGATTTCATGCTATCAGAACCACCCGCCACCCCTTCTCTCCTGTTGCCTTCGGGCAACTCGCACCGGCCGCACAAAAAAAACACAGGCCGGGCATACGCGCACAACACACATCACATATTGGAGCATAAGCATGAGTATTTCCTTGGCTAAATCAGGGGTGCTAAAGGTCGGCCTGAGCCTGATGGCGATGACCGTTGCCGTTAGCGTTCAGGCAAAGACTCTGGTTTATTGTTCAGAAGGATCGCCAGAAGGTTTTAACCCGCAGCTGTTCACCTCCGGTACCACTTATGATGCCAGCTCCCGCCAGGTTTATAACCGTCTGGTGGAGTTCACTATCGGTACTACCGAGCTGCATCCGGCGCTGGCCGAAAAGTGGGACATTAGCGAAGATGGCAAAACCTATACTTTCCACCTGCGTAAAGGCGTGAAGTGGCACACCACTAAAGATTTCAAACCCACCCGCGATTTTAATGCAGATGACGTGATATTCACCTTTGAGCGTCAGCTTGATAAAAACAACAAATATCACGGCGTCTCTGGCGGTAACTACGAATACTTCGAAGGCATGGACATGCCCAACCTGATCAGCAAAGTTGAGAAGGTTGATGACTATACCGTGCGCTTTACGCTGACCCGTCAGGAAGCACCTTTCCTGGCCGACCTTGGGATGGATTTCGCCTCTATTCTCTCAGCAGAATATGCTGACAAGATGATGCAGGCGGGTACGCCGGAAAAAGTCGACCTCAATCCTGTTGGTACCGGCCCGTTCCAGCTGCTGCAGTATCAAAAAGACTCACGCATCCTGTACAAAGCCAACGCCGAATACTGGGGCACCAGGCCGAAAGTCGATCGTTTAGTGTTTTCTATTACGCCGGATGCTTCGGTGCGCTACGCCAAACTGCAAAAAGGCGAGTGCCATGTTATGCCTTACCCGAACCCGGCGGATATTGCCCGCATGAAGCAGGATAAGAACATCAACCTGATGGAGCAGCCAGGTCTGAACGTTGGCTATCTCTCGTTTAACGTCGAGAAAAAACCGCTGGATAACCTGAAAGTGCGTCAGGCGTTGACCATGGCGGTAAACAAAAACGCAATCATTGAGGCCGTTTATCAGGGTGCCGGTCAGCCAGCGAAAAACCTGATCCCGCCGACCATGTGGGGCTATAACGATGCGGTGCAGGATTACTCCTACGATCCGGTTAAAGCCAAAGCGCTGCTGAAAGAAGCAGGCATGGCCGATGGTTTTGCTATCGACCTGTGGGCGATGCCGGTCCAGCGTCCTTACAACCCGAACGCGCGCCGTATGGCTGAAATGATCCAGTCCGACTGGGCGAAAATCGGCGTGAAAGCCAAAATCGTGACCTATGAGTGGGGCGAATATCTGAAGCGCGCCAAAGATGGTGAGCACCAGACGGTGATGATGGGCTGGACCGGCGACAACGGGGATCCAGATAACTTCTTCGCCACGCTGTTCAGCTGCGCGGCGGCAAAAGATGGTTCTAACTACTCGCGCTGGTGCGATAAGTCGTTTGAGGACCTGATTCAGCCAGCCCGCGCCACGGACGATCATGAAAAGCGTATTCAGCTTTACAAGCAGGCTCAGGTGGTAATGCACGATCAGGCGCCTGCGCTGATTATCGCCCACTCCACGGTCTATGAGCCGGTAAGTAAAAAAGTGTCCAACTACGTGGTAGATCCACTGGGCGGCCACTACTTCGTAAACGTTGATATCGCTGAATAATCTACCGGGCCGGCAGCGTCTGGCCCGATAAATTACGTTGCTGTCGCTGCCGGTGATTTTACGGGTCGCGATGGCCCGACGGCGATGTCTGCAGGCTGAAGCGTTTTCATCCTCTTTCCCGGACGAAAAAAATGGCTAAGGCGCAATCTATTGCGTCGCGGCTGGCTTCACGCCAGCGCAGGATGTGAGCAAAAACCCGCCCTGAGCGGTGGGATAAAAATAGAGAAACCGGATTATGCTGCAGTTCATATTCCGACGTTTGGGTCTGGTGATCCCAACGTTTATCGGTATTACCTTATTAACTTTCGCTTTTGTACACTTGATCCCCGGCGATCCGGTACTGATCATGGCCGGCGAACGCGGGATCTCCCCTGAACGTCACGCACAGCTTATGGCCCAACTGGGGCTGGATCAGCCGCTGTGGAAACAATATCTCACCTACATCAATGGCGTGCTGCACGGCGACCTCGGCATCTCCCTGAAAAGCCGTACGCCGGTATGGGATGAATTTGTGCCGCGCTTCAAGGCTACGCTGGAGCTGGGCATTTGCGCCATGCTGTTTGCCGTCGCTATTGGTATCCCGGTTGGCGTGCTGGCAGCGGTAAAACGCGGCTCCATATTCGACCATACCGCTGTGGGCATCTCGCTGACCGGCTATTCGATGCCGATTTTTTGGTGGGGCATCATGCTGATTATGCTGGTATCGGTGCAGCTTGACCTGACGCCGGTATCAGGACGATTAGGCGATGCGGTGTTCCTGGATGATACGCAGCCGCTGACCGGCTTTGTTCTGATCGATACGTTGATTTGGGGCGAGCCGGGCGATTTCCATGACGCGGTGATGCATATGATCCTGCCCGCTATCGTGCTGGGCACCATCCCGCTGGCGGTAATTGTACGCATGACTCGCTCATCAATGCTGGAAGTGCTGGGCGAAGATTATATTCGTACCGCCCGCGCCAAAGGGCTGACGCGGATGCGGGTAATTATTGTCCACGCGCTGCGCAACGCGATGCTGCCGGTGGTTACCGTTATCGGTCTGCAAATCGGTACGCTGCTGGCGGGCGCGATCCTGACCGAGACTATCTTCTCCTGGCCGGGCCTGGGACGCTGGCTGATTGAGGCCTTACAGCGCCGCGATTATCCGGTAGTGCAGGGCGGCGTATTGATGGTCGCCACGTTGATTATTCTGGTTAACCTGCTGGTTGATCTGCTCTATGGCGTGGTAAATCCGCGCATTCGACATAAAAAATAAGGGGGCGCTATGTCTGTTGTAAATCCGGGCGGCGTCAGCGCTGCACCCGTGCCGATGACCCCTTTTCAGGAGTTCTGGCACTATTTTAAACGCAATAAGGGCGCGGTCGTCGGCCTGGTCTATATCGTGATAATGGTGACACTTGCGATTTTCGCCGATCTGCTGGCGCCGCATGGCCCGGCGGAGCAGTTCCGTGACGCGTTGCTGCGTCCGCCGGTATGGCAGGAGGGCGGCAGCTGGCAATACCTCCTCGGTACTGATGACGTGGGCCGCGATGTACTGTCGCGCCTGATGTACGGCGCGCGGCTGTCGCTGCTGGTGGGCTGTCTGGTGGTGCTGCTGTCGCTGATCCTTGGGGTGATCCTCGGTCTGCTGGCGGGCTACGTTGGCGGAGCGGTGGATGCCACCATTATGCGTCTGGTCGATATTATGCTGGCGTTGCCAAGCCTGCTGCTGGCGCTGGTGCTGGTGGCAATTTTCGGCCCGTCGATTGTTAACGCTTCGCTGGCGCTGACCTTTGTTGCGCTGCCGCACTATATTCGTCTGACCCGCGCTGCGGTGCTGGTGGAAATCAACCGCGACTATGTCACCGCTTCCCGTGTAGCCGGGGCCGGTGCCATTCGCCAGATGTTTATTAACATTCTGCCTAACTGCCTGGCACCGCTGATTGTGCAGGCGTCATTGGGCTTCTCCAACGCGATCCTGGATATGGCCGCGCTGGGCTTTCTCGGTATGGGTGCGCAGCCGCCGACGCCGGAGTGGGGCACCATGCTCTCCGACGTTCTGCAGTATGCGCAGAGTGCCTGGTGGGTGGTCACCTTTCCTGGACTGGTGATCCTGCTGACGGTACTGGCATTTAACCTGATGGGCGATGGCTTGCGTGATGCGCTCGACCCGAAACTCAAGCAGTAAAGAGGCACCGAGATGGCATTATTAAATATAGAAAAACTGTCGGTGCATTTCGGCGAAGAGAAAGCACCGTTCCGTGCGGTTGACCGCATTAGTTACCAGGTTGAACAGGGCCAGGTTGTGGGTATCGTAGGGGAATCTGGCTCCGGTAAATCGGTTAGCTCGCTGGCGATTATGGGGCTGATCGATTATCCCGGCCGCGTAATGGCGGATAAGCTGGAATTCAACCAGCGCGACCTGAAGCGCATCTCTGAAAAAGAGCGGCGTCAACTGGTGGGGTCGGAAGTGGCGATGATTTTCCAGGATCCGATGACCAGCCTGAACCCGTGCTATACCGTCGGCTATCAGATTATGGAAGCGATAAAAGTTCACCAGGGCGGCAACCGTCGTACCCGGCGACAACGCGCTATTGATCTGTTGAATCAGGTCGGCATCCCCGATCCGGAATCGCGGCTGGATGTCTATCCGCACCAGCTTTCCGGCGGTATGAGCCAGCGCGTGATGATCGCTATGGCTATCGCCTGTCGGCCACGTCTGCTGATTGCCGATGAGCCGACAACCGCGCTTGACGTTACCATCCAGGCGCAGATTATTGAGCTGCTGCTGGAGCTGCAAAAGCAGGAGAACATGGCGCTGATCCTGATTACGCACGATCTGGCGCTGGTGGCGGAAGCCGCGCAGCACATTATTGTGATGTATGCCGGACAGGTGGTGGAAACGGGCAAGGCGAGCGATATTTTCAAAGCGCCGCGCCATCCTTATACCCAGGCGCTGTTGCGCGCCCTGCCGGAATTTGCGGCCGATAAAGCACGTCTGGCTTCGCTGCCGGGCGTGGTGCCGGGCAAATACGATCGGCCCAGCGGCTGCCTGCTGAACCCGCGCTGCCCTTACGCCACCGACCATTGCCGTGTGGAAGAACCTGAACTGCGTGATATTCCGGGGCGTCAGTCCAAGTGTCACTATCCGCTGGATGATGCCGGGAGACCAACCTATGCGTCCTGAAACTCAAGAGCAGCAATACCTGCTGCAGGCTATCGACCTGAAAAAGCACTACCCGGTGAAGAAGGGGCTGTTCGGCGAGCCACGGCTGGTAAAAGCGCTGGACGGCGTTTCCTTTAACCTTGAACGCGGGAAAACGCTGGCGGTGGTGGGCGAGTCAGGCTGTGGCAAATCCACCCTGGGCCGCCTGCTGACAATGATTGAAACGCCGACTGAAGGGCAGCTGTTCTGGCATGGTCAGGATCTGCTGAAGCACGATCCGCAGGCGCAGTCGCTGCGTCGGCAAAAAATCCAGATTGTGTTTCAAAACCCGTACGGCTCGCTGAACCCGCGTAAGAAAGTGAGCCAGATACTGGAAGAGCCGTTGCTGATCAATACGTCGCTCAGCAAAGCGGAACGCCGGGAAAAAACGCTGGAAATGATGGCCAAGGTAGGGCTAAAGACCGAACATTATGACCGCTATCCGCATATGTTTTCCGGCGGGCAGCGTCAGCGTATCGCTATTGCACGCGGCCTGATGCTGGATCCTGATGTGCTGATCGCCGACGAACCGGTCTCGGCGCTGGATGTTTCGGTGCGCGCGCAGGTGCTGAACCTGATGATGGATTTGCAGCAGGAGATGGGGCTCTCTTACGTCTTTATTTCGCATGATTTATCGGTAGTGGAACATATTGCCGATGAGGTGATGGTGATGTATCTGGGTCGCTGCGTAGAGAAAGGCACCAAAGAGGCAATTTTCACCAATCCGCGTCATCCTTATACGCAGGCGCTGCTTTCCGCGACGCCGCGTCTGAATCCGGACGACCGCCGCGAACGTATCAAGCTGACCGGCGAGCTGCCCAGCCCGCTGAGCCCGCCGCCCGGCTGCGCCTTTAACGCGCGCTGCCGTCGCCGTTTCGGCACCTGCGTCCAGTTACAGCCGCAGTTGAAGCAGTATGGCGATCAGCAGATTGCCTGTTTCGCCGTGGATCAGGATGAGCAGCAGAAAGTGAGTTAAGCTTTAGGCGCGGCGGGCAAGCTTGTATCCGTTCCGCCGCAGCTTTATGACGTGGCCTGAAGTCTACATTCATCTTTAAGCCTGGCAATAGACGATTGGCGGGCTTTTTTAGTTAAGGCAGCAAGATTATCGATTATTCGATACCATATTTCTTCTGTTTAACGAAGTCAGGCTGTTTCCAGTTGGGGCCTTTTTTGATAAGCATCTTATCTCCCCACTCCACAATGCCTGCTTTATGTAGTCTTTCAAATGTTTTCAACAGCTCGCCATTACCTACGACATCAAACCGGTAACGTACAAAAAAATTATCTAATTGAGGATATCCGATCCCTTTTGTTGAACTGGCAAAGAAAGATACCACATCGCTAACGCTCTCTTTTTCAATCATCGTTTTAAAATCAATCATAGTCCTTCCCTCCAGGCTTGCTCCTCTGAAGCTTTAACGGCCTCAGGCGTATATAAAGGCTCATGCCTCTCATTAATTTTGTAGTCTTCTAAGGTAGCTGTATGAGTATTGTTCCAGACTTCTGCCTGATTGCTGGGTATTGCTTCATCTTTAATCCCTAAGTTACGATATCGCTCAAGCTCCCTAATCTCATGGGTATAAAAGCGTTTATCGATATCTGTAGCCTGCAGCTCACCCTTCAGGATTTTCTCCAGTCGTTCAATCATTACTTTATTTGCAGCAGATTCAGCAAACCGCCCTGTATGCAGCTTTACTTCTTCTATTCCTTCACGATCAATGACGGCAGTACGCCAATCCAGATCTTTAATCGGGCCGCCTGCCTTTTCAGTATGAAACTCGCGTCCGCTATGTTTACCTTTAGCATTCGTTTCACCATAAGGATTGCTAAGCACTACATATACAGGCTCTACGCCTGTACCGCTGGCATCGGGGCGCCAGTAGATAAAATCCTGAGGTTCTACAATATCCGCTATTGGCGTCGTGATCACCTGAGCATAGGGTATCGGCTGAATTTCACCGGATAGATGGCGAGGGAAATCAAAAAGTGAGTTTCCATGTATATCACCGGTATGTGAGGGTGATGGCGTATTTACCGGAACGGGATTAATTAATATCGTGCGTGACGGGGTGTCCTTTCCGGCGGGAACGATAATGCGATCCAGCCCTGTTTTTTCATCGCGTTCTACTTTAAGCACCGGTACCGTTTTTGACAGACCGCCATCCCCTGTTTTTAGTAATTTCAGCACAGGATGGTAATGCTCCTCTGCCAGCGAGGCGCGCACCGGTAGCTCCACAGTATTAACGCCTGGCTGGAGAGGAGGGTTTGTCCCTGTTAAGGCGTCTAACGGCAGCGAAAGTGCCAGAGGAACTTTGTCGCTACCTTTGCCAGCATTTGCTGGCCAGAGCCCTGCAATAATAACGGCTGCACTTAGGCTGGATGAACTAAGCAACGCTGCGGCACCCTGAAGCCACGCGCTTTGCAGGCTTTTAACTAACTGAGGCGCTTTGAAAAGCTGATTAATGTAGTAACTGCCCCCGATAGTGATTTCTTTAGCTATGGTGGTTGCCGTGGCGGAGGAACCAATCCATGTGCCGTAGCCCGCAATAGTAAATTCTATGGTACCTGGCAGGCCGCCCAGAATAAGGGCGGCATTGCCGCTTCTATTTTGGCGATTGCTTCAGCGGCAGCTTTCGCTTTAGCTTCCGCCTGTGCTCTGGCTTTTGCTTCAGTGGCAGCTTTCGCTTTAGCTTCCGCCTGTGCTCTGGCTTTTGCTTCAGCGGCCGTTTTCGCTTTAGCTTCCGCCTGCGCTCTGGCTTTTGCTTCAGTGGTGCCTTTGGCTGTTGCCGCCTGGTTTTCAGCAGCCTGACGCTGTCGCACTTTTTCTGCTGTAATTACGCAAGTCATAGCAATATACAGGGGTGCCTGCTTACTGCCAGGTGGAAAACAGGCAATAAAATCATGTGTATTACTACCAACCGTCGCTCCGGCTGGGCGCAATTTTCCACTCTTGACTGATGTTTTCCAGGGGAGTTTCTGCTCTTTTACTCCTTTGGCCGGAAAGCTGAGGTAGAACTCCAGAAAGTTAAATTCCCCAGGCATCATGCCGCAGAAAAAAGCCGTCGAACCGCCATACTTTGTGGCTCTTACCGGGATTAGCGGTATATGAAATAAGCTTTTTTTTGTCCCGACGGCGGCAAGGTGCTGTTTCCCGCCATGTACTTCATCCAGAATGCGCGTATTAACGCCTACGCTTTTAGGCAGGGAAGAGCCCGCCGCAGGAAGGGAGGCATCCGTCATCACGCTGGCTGGCACAATAGTAATAACCGGCACTTCCGAATTCCACATTGATGGTTCGGCGTACGCTGGCTCAAATACCCAAAAATCCGCGCTCATCAGGCTATTTCCCTGCGGTGAGGCATAGCTCTGCTTAACCTGAGTAATGGAGGCCAGCGTCTCCTTTCGCATTTGTTGCGGAACAGCGATTTGCATGCCATCAACAGCAGGTAACCAACCATTACCGGTAAGCGGATCGAAGCCGGTACTGGTAATCTGATTGAAAATCTCCTCAGGAGATGGCTTGTTTGTTTTCGGCCAGACAATCATAGTATTCCCGCCTATCACGCCATCGGTAGGAATACTATCTTTAGTCAAACCGTCATTTTTGTTGTTTCCCATCATCTACTCCTTGTAAAACAGGGTGAAATGTCACTGTATTTATATACAGGTGATCCCATCCTAAACTTATTGAATTCCTTTCAATAATTTATTGTGTTTATTGCCATCTGTTGGGTTAGATTTAATTAACAGGATTATCGTTATTGATAATAATTTTTTTAGTTTAACTTTATGAAGTTAAAAGGCGTTGATGTGTTACCTCTTAGCTAATCTGGCGAGATACATAGTTCTTCTTTAATATGCATTTCGCTAACTATTACAAGAAATCTCTCAAATTAAGTTCTTTAGCTTTGATGACCTTTTTATACAAAGCAGACACTATACTTACCAGGCCAGATATCATAATGATAAGAACGTTCTTATGGTCGAACTTAAGACTTCATAAAAGGAAATGGCCGGGGTATAAAAGGTGTAACGCCTACAAATTAATAGATGAATAATAAGGGTTAATATGGAAATTACTGCTGGATTGTTTAGGTCAAGGAAGAAACCGGTAGATGAAAATGAAATGGTGCTAAAAGAAATAATAGCAACACATCATAATTCGCTTTATGAACGTATTATTTGTCAAAACCTCCTGTCAGGAATTAATAACGTTGAGGTTATTCGCAACTCGTTGCTTACCTCCAGCGATCAGCTGAAAAAAGAGGAGGAAATTATTGAAAAACTTAATGAAAAGAACCTACAGGCACGAAATTTTATTCATGCGCTGTTGGATAAGATGTGCGAGTTTGAAAAGCATGCTGAAAATGGCAATGAGGTCAGTCGGGCGCTACAGGCATCGGTAGAGGATATCAGGGAATGCGTAAGCGATATTAACCGTCTGGCTAACCAAACCGATCTGCTGGCGATCAATTCAGCGATAGAGGCTGCCCGGGTGGGCACCATGGGGCGTGGTTTTACTGTGCTTTCAAAGGAAGTAAAATGCCTTGCGGAAGAAGTAAAAAACCAGTCAGGCAAAATAGAAAAAATTACTAACGATATTAAAAAGTCAGCCGATCAGGTTGCTGATAACTGTACAACCGTAATTAAGGCCCACGTAATTGTTAGACAAGAGGTTAATGAAGCCTGCGAAGCCTTAGAAGAGGTGATCAAACGTTCAACGCGTATGCAATCCGTTATGCGCTTTATTTCCCGGCAACAATTTCTGAATACGGTGAAACTTGATCATATTGTCTGGAAGCAACAGGTCTATTCCCTGCTGTTCAATAAAGATAAGAGAGGCAAAGTTAACACCCATCATGAATGCCGATTGGGCAAATGGTATTACGAAGGGGAAGGGCTTGTGCTGTTTGCCGGAAACGAGAAATTTCGTCAGCTTGAACGGCCTCACGCTGAAGTTCATAACAGTGGACGTGCAGCGTTAACCGCATTTTGCCAGAATGATGTTAAAGCAATGGCCGACTTTTTGGAGAAAATGGAGCAGGCCAGCTCGCAGGTAATCCTGATTATCGATGGCCTGATCGAGCAAATTGCTCCGGACGATATTGCCTGAGTCTCACGGCCATTAAAAAAGCCCGCATCGTTTAGCGTACGCTGACGGTTAACGATCAAGTCAGCGTAGTGAAACGGTACGGACTTCTTATCTCCCGATGTTAAAACGTGGCGGACGCCGGTGTATAACGCGACCGCCAGAACCGGGATTTATTGCGGATAGGGCACCCAGTCGCCGCCGTTCAGGCGTATCCACGGCTTGCCCTGATACATCATCACAATCGCATTATCATTTTCTGAAACAACCGGCGTCTGCGGCAGATTTTCCGTCAGCACCGACATATTTACATTCGCCGCATTAAATACCTGTCCGTCAACCACGCGTGAAATCAGTTCAGAAATCGCCAGCAGGCTGGTCGGGGTATCTACGGTTAACGCCTGTCCCTGATGCGGTGCCTTCATGCCGACAAAACGAATGCCTACCGGAACGTGGGTAATGCCTGGGCTGGGAATATCACGCAGACCGGACATCTGCATCTTATCGCCTACCACGGCGGCCCCATGCTCCGGCACCACCATCACCAGAACCTGGCGTCCCGATTTTTCCAGGTTCGTCAGGAAAGCATCCAGCTGATCGAACAATACCTGCGCACGCGGCTTATAGGGTGCGGTGCCGGTGCTGCCGAGCGCGCGCGTCCCGTCATGCAGCGGGATCAGGTTGTAAAAGGTCGCGGTGCGTGCATCACTGCTTTGAATACGATCGTCCAGCCAGCGCTGCATCAGCTGCGCATCGTTATAGACCGGCGAACCGTCAAACGAGGTCAGTTCCGGCGCAATCCCGGCCTGCGACATTAACGGTGCCTGAAGATCGCCATCCACACGCAGCTCCTTCAGGTAATTACCGAATACGCCGCTATGGTCCATCATTAACTGTTCTTTAAAGCCCAGCTTTGCCAGGTTATCAAACAGGTAGCACTGCCGATCCGCAGGTTTATAAAGATCGCTATGGGAAGTCTGACCGCAGCTGGCGCGCAGCAGTCGAATACCGGCCGGGCCGCTGTAGCCGGTTGCCGAGTTGTAATTGCTGAACAGAATATCAAAATGCTTCCACAGCGGATGGTCACGCAGCTGAACCGCATCAATATCTGACCAGGCGAGCGAACAGATATTAATAATCAGGATGTCAAACGGCTGCGAGTCAGGCGACAGCGCAGCCGGGAATTGCGTAACGCGCTGTTTCTCCGTTTGATAAAAGCGGTTCAGATAAGCGGTCAGGTTGGCGCTGGTCGGCGGGGCGGATTCATCCAGCGCGTTTTTATCCGCAGCGGCGTTATTGGCTGGTGTTTTATTGTTCAACACCACATCCGGCGTGGCCGCCTTATTTGGCAACAGTGAAACAGCCGGGCCGGCAAGATTAATGAGGTTTATCCAGATCAGCAGCAGCGTCACCAGCACCGTGATCCGTAACCACTGAGAAATAAACAGATACAGCACCAGCATCACAAAGGCGGCACCGACCATCTGCCAGTTAATAAACCGATTCACCAGGTCAAGCAGATAAGCGCCGGAAAAGCTTGCCAGCTGCCCGCCCTGGCTGATAATGCTTTCCGGGCCGGGAAGCCAGGTATCGTGCCAGAACAGCGCAAAGCCGAGCGGTAATGAGATCCAGCTACGCAGACGGTGCAGCCGCAGCGAGGGAAGGGGAAACAACAGCCAGGCGAGGAATACCAGGTTCGTCAAGGCATGAAAATTAAGATAGCCGAACCACAGCAGCGCAAACTTAATTAAAAAATAGAAATTCCAGCCGCCCAGCCCGCGCCAGCTACGCCAGAAAGCAGCCGTGGAAGACGGCGTCTTTTTACTCTCAGTCATTATTTATCTTTATCCGTTTTGTTAGGCCGACGTTGCCAGGTACCTTCATATTTTAATGAGCGTGGCGACAACAGCCGCTGCGTGACGCTGCGCCAGCGGGCGGGAAGCCAACGGGTATACAGTGGTCTCAGCAGCAGCGCGATCAGCACCAGCAGAATTAAAATCTGCACGCCATCAATAAGTGTCATTCGCGCACAACCCCCGATTTATTAAAGCTGAGCACTACCGGCTGCGGTGTCTGACGTTCAACCGGCTGCGGCGGCGTTACTTCCGGCTGCGCCACCTTCGTTGCTGGCGGCATATCTTTCCACGCCTCCGGCACCAGCGTTTTCATCTGCCTGACTTCCGAAAGGATCTGTAAATCTTCAAACCAGACCAGACGGTTGGAAAACAGCTCATCGTGCGGCAGACGGAAAATAAACTTCAGCGCGGTATCAAGATCGTTATAGCGGCATGAGGAGAGAAACAGATAGAGCCGATCGCCGCGTACCGTTACCAGGTCGCCATAACGACGCGGCTTACACAATGTGAGCGCTTGCTCTGGTCTTAGCTCAGGCACCGGGCGCAATGCCACCAGCAGCCCTTTGCCGTTTTCCGGCAGTAGCGTATTGCTGACCAGCTGCGTAACCGACTGGCAAAAGGTATCCAGCGATAGAAATCCGCGCTGCTGCAGCGGCTGTAGCGACTGCAACAGTGCATCAAGATTGGCAGGCACATGGCGGTTATAACGCTGTCCCTGAAGGCTTTCCAGCGTGGTCAAAAAGCGCGACATCGGTGCGCCAAAGGGCACGATGGCGTTAACGCCGCAGGCCAGCAGCAGCCGCTCATCGCTGTAACGCAGGCTGGTTTGCATTTCACGCACCATAATCTTCAGCGCGGCTCCGCGCATGCGCCGCAGAGTGTGGATATGCTGCGAGAGTATGCGGATCTCCTCGTTATGATTTAGCGAGAAAATCACCGTAGCGGAATCCGCCTGCTGGGCGCGTGAGGCAACCATATCGTTACTGTCAAACAGCTGCCAGTGGCTGGAGAGGGGCGGCGCGCCCTCCAGAACCTGGCGTTCTGCAATACAGATGGCTTCATCATTCAGCGTCAACGGCGTATTCTGGTCATTTTCACGCATTGCCGCAAAGCCGGCGTCACGTGCGGTTAAGCGTAGCGCCCGATCCGCCATCAAACGTTGATCGTGACACCACCAGCTAACACGGTAATTCCAGCTGTCCTGCTGATATTCCAGATGCGCCAGGCCGTTTAATTGCCGAAAGGTGCTCAGTAAAGTCTGTCGTAAACTATTTACACCGGAGCCGGAAGTAATAATTAACAGGCAGCAATCCCGAGCGGCCAGTGTACGGTTGATTTTTTTTATCCATGCGATTAATTCCACAGGTGATAGTTTTTCTATGAAAGAAAAATTAGTGAAAAATAATATCAATCGCGGCTTCGCTGAAAGCGTGCGGGCTAAATCTTCCGGTAAATCTAACAGCGCACGACGTTTTTCCGGCAAAGAATAAAAAGGAATACGCTCTGGCCCATTGGGCAGCGCGGGTTCCAGTAATGATTGCGGCTTTTCACCAGCGCTAATTAGCGTCAGCGCCTGCTGAGCGCCAATAACCTGACGCGCCAGCAACCGGGCATCATCAGGCCGGTTAACGGTAAGCCAGTAGCAGCCCGGCGGCTGCATTTCTATTAATTCATTCTGAACCTGCTCAATGCCGAGCGTAAAAGAGAGTGCCATAGAAGTTTCGCAAATTGGTTCAACAGAAGCTATTTTATTATAGACAGGGATTTATTTCGCCTGGATAATTTAAACAAATATAATAAAGTGCCAGCTCATACGCTTATGTCTTTATCCTTACTGTGGGTAAGGAAACTCAACGCTATTCAATGTCTTTCTAAATGGCAAGGTAAATGAAAAAACCGCAAGAAATTTCTGTTATGTCTGACAATTTCAGGCTAAATGATGACATTAGTAAGCTTGGCGAAGCTTTTTCTTTTTCTGCATTTCGCTATGTTGATATTGCGCGTGAAGAACGACTGGCGTCTATTCTTGCACGCTGGCCATTATTAAATGAGCTATCCGCGCAACAAAAGGAAAATGCATGCCGGTCTTAGCGCTACAGGGCGTGCGGGGAGGCGCGGGCACCACTTCCGTGACGGCGGCTCTGGCCTGGGCGTTACAGCAGCTGGGCGAGCCGACCATCGTGATGGACTGGTCGCCCAGCAATCAGCTGCGCCAGCATTTTAATACGCCGCAGAGCGAGACTCGCGGCTGGATGCGCGCCATGCTGGACGGTGAAGACCCACAGCATGTGGCGTTACGCTACCCCAACGGCCCTGACTTTATCCCGTTTGGCCAGCTAACCTGCGCAGAACGCACGCGCTTTTACACCGAACCAGCGCCGTTCGTAAATGGATGGCTGCCTTACCTTGACGCGTTAAAAACCCATTACCGCTGGGTTTTACTCGATTTGCCGGGCGGCGAGCAGCCCTGGCTGCAGCCGGTTTATGCCCAGGCTAATCAGCTGATTCAGCTACTGGTAGCCGACGGCAACGTTCATTTGCGGCTGCATCAGCCCGTTGACGAGCTTCAGCCGCTTTATCTGCTCAACCAGTTTAACGCCAATAGCAAAGTTCAGCAGGATCTGCATCAGCTGTGGATCAGCACGCTGCGCAATCTGATTCCGCTGATGATACATCGTGATGAAGCGCTGTTTGAAGCACTGCTGAATAAACAGCCGCTGGGAGAATACCGGCCGCTGGCGCTGGCCAGCGAAGAGATCACCACGCTGGCGAGCTGGCTAATGCTGCATATCCGCGAGGAGAGCGTATGAATCCGTTACGCTGGCTAATTGCGGCGCCAGCCTGGCAGGCACTGAGCGCGCGTTATAACGGCTATCTTCAGGCTGGCACCTCAAGGCTGGCGGCCAGCATTCACTGCTTCTGGCTGGTGCTGGGCTGGTCGCTGCTGCGTTTTGAAAGCGCTGGCTGGCAGCGGATTATTGCGCAGCGCCGCACGCTCTACCCGCATATTTCCCCGGAGCGCCCGCGCCCGCTGGACATCGTGCGCTTTTTTACACAGAGCCTGTGGTTGTTGCTTTTCCTGCCGCAGGATGGCAGCGCTGTTAGTCAACGCAAAAGGTTTAACGCGTTTCGCCACCTGTTCAGCTGGCGTCAGGGCTTTCATCAGTGGCTTGATCGCCTGCCGCAGCGTATTCAACATGGCGATCGGCTGGAACAGCGGCTCAGCCGCTTGCCGCCAGCGCTGCGCAAATTAGTCTTTGTTTTATCGAGCATTGCTGCTGCCCTGCTGGCGCTGCTCTGTATCTCTCAGCCGCTTGATCTCTTTACACAGTTTATCTTTGTGGCGATGCTGTGGGGGCTGGCGATGGTGGTGCGCCGTGTGCCGGGTCGGCTGGCGACCATGATGCTGATCGTGCTGTCGCTGACGGTTTCCTGCCGCTATCTCTGGTGGCGTTATACCTCCACGCTGAACTGGGACGATCCGCTCAGCCTGACGTTCGGTCTGCTGCTTATCGGCGCGGAAACTTACGCCTGGGTGGTGCTGGTGCTGGGCTATTTCCAGACGCTGTGGCCGCTGCATCGTCAGCCGGTCTCGCTGCCGGAAGATCCGCGCCTGTGGCCAACAGTTGACCTGCTGGTGCCCACTTATAACGAGCCGATGAGCGTGGTAAAACCCACAATTTACGCCGCGCTGGGCATCGACTGGCCGAAAGATAAGGTCAATATCTACATTCTTGATGACGGTAACCGCCAGGAGTTTCGCGATTTTGCGGCCAGCGTTGGCGTGCGTTATGTGGCGCGCCCGACGCATGAGCACGCCAAGGCGGGCAATATTAATAATGCGCTGCGTACCGAATGTCAGAGCGAATTTGTCACTATTTTTGACTGTGACCATGTGCCGACGCGCTCTTTCCTGCAAATGACGCTGGGCTGGTTTATCAAAGATAAAAAGCTGGCGATGCTGCAAACGCCGCATCACTTTTTCTCTCCCGATCCTTTTGAGCGCAACCTGGGCCGTTTTCGTCGCACGCCGAACGAGGGCACGCTGTTTTATGGTCTGGTACAGGATGGCAACGATACCTGGGACGCCACTTTCTTTTGCGGCTCCTGTGCGGTATTGCGCCGCAGCGCGCTGGATGAGATCGGCGGCATCGCGGTAGAAACCGTGACGGAAGATGCGCACACCTCGCTGCGTTTACATCGTCGCGGCCATACTTCCGCCTATATACGCATCCCCCAGGCGGCTGGCCTGGCAACGGAAAGTCTTTCTGCGCATATCGGTCAGCGTATTCGCTGGGCACGCGGCATGGTGCAAATTTTCCGTCTCGATAACCCCCTCATGGGCCGTGGCCTGAAGCTGGTACAGCGACTTTGCTATGCCAACGCCATGCTGCACTTCCTGTCGGGCATTCCGCGCCTGATTTTTTTGCTGGCGCCGCTCGCCTTCCTGCTGGCGCATGCCTATATCATTTTTGCCCCGGCATTAGCGATCGCCATTTATGTGCTGCCGCATATGCTGCATACCAGCCTGACCAACTCGCGCATTCAGGGCCGCTACCGTCACTCTTTCTGGAGTGAGGTCTATGAAACGGTGCTGGCCTGGTACATTGCCCGGCCCACCACCGTGGCGCTGTTTAATCCGCACAAGGGCAAATTTAACGTGACGGCGAAGGGCGGCCTGGTGGAAGAACAGCATCTCGACTGGGTGATTACCAAGCCTTATATGGCTCTGGTGCTGCTTAATCTGGCAGGCGTTTTCATGGCGGTCTGGCGTATCGCTTACGGCCCGGAAAATGAGGTATTGACGGTACTGGTTAGCCTGCTGTGGGTGTTCTACAACATGATTATTCTTGGCGGGGCGGTGGCTGTTTCGGTCGAAGCGCGTCAGATTCGTGAGGCGCATCGCGTGGAGATGGCGATGCCCGCTGCGATTGCCCGTCAGGATGGTCATATGCTGCCCTGTACGCTGCGCGACTATTCGGACGGCGGCGTAGGCGTCGAACTGCGCGAAACGGATGCGCTGAAAGATGGCGAAGAGATCTCTCTGCTGCTGCGACGTGGTCAGCAGGAGTTCAGCTTCCCGGCAAAGGTGCAGCGCGTATTTGGCCGCCGGGCCGGTATCCGTCTGACTAACCTTTCCACGGCGGAACATATTGAATTTATCCAGTGTACCTTTGCCCGCGCTGATACCTGGGCGCTGTGGCAGGACGGCTTCCCGGAAGATAAACCGATTCAAAGCCTGACCGACATAATGATTTTGGGCTTTAAAGGCTATATCCGCCTGGCTGAGTATGGGCCGGCGCGATTACGCCAGTTGTTCTTAATGCTGACTGCCTTCCTTTCCTGGCTGGCGTCGTTTTTTCCCAAAGGCGTAGGAAGCGCAACGGCAGGCGTTGCCGGTGTGAAACAATGACTCAACTGATGATGCGACAATGACGAGAAAAATAAGCTGGTTTACCGCAATGCTGATGGGGCTGCTCCCGCTAGCCCATGCTGCCCCTGAACCCCATCCTGCGCAGCAGGCGATGGGTATTGCTCAGGTGGAGGAAGCTGCTGCGCCCGCTCAGATTCAGCCTGCCGATGCGCAACCCGCTGACGCTCAGCCCGTGGCCACGGTTGTTACGCTGTCAGTTGCCGGTGCGCCGGTGCGTAACAGCGAGTTAAAGTTCACTAACGTTGCGCCGCCGCCGGGCAGTTTGGCGCTACGGGGCATCCGTACGGATGGACAAATCGAGTTTGGCGTACGCAGCGATGAACTGGTAACGCAGGCGGTGCTGCATCTGACCTGGCGCCCTTCACCGGCGCTGCTGCCAACCTTATCGCATTTCAAGATTTACCTGAATGATGAGCTGGTGGGGCTGGTAACCATCACGCCGGAACAGCTGGGTAAAGAGAGCCAGACGACAGTTAACATCGATCCACGCTTCATCAGCGATTTTAACCGTGTGCGCTTCGAGCTGGTCGGGCATTACACCAACATCTGTGAAAATCCTGCCAACAGCGCCATCTGGCTCGATATTGGTAAAGAGAGTCGGCTCGATTTAACGCTGCAAAAACTGCCGCTGAAAAACGACCTTTCTGACTTCCCGGAACCTTTTTTCGACAGCCGTGATAATCGTCCGTTGCAGCTGCCAATGATATTTGCCAGCGCGCCGAACTCTGATGAGCAACACGCGGCGGCGCTGCTCGCCTCATGGTTTGGCGTACGGGCGCAGTGGCGCGGCCAGTCATTTCCGGTGCTCTATAATCAGCTGCCGCAACAGCAGCATGCGGTGGTTTTCGCCACCAACGCGCACCGGCCCGACTTCCTGAAGGATTATCCGGCAGTTGATAAACCCACCGTGGAAATCATCAGTCAGCCCGACAACCCCTATCAGAAGATGCTGCTGGTTCTGGGGCGCAACAATGAGGATCTGCTCACGGCGGTAAAAGGTATCGCCCAGGGCGATGTGCTGCTGCGCGGTCAGTCCGCTACCGTTGAACAGGTGAAACAGCTGACGGCTCGCCAGCCTTATGATGCGCCAAACTGGGTGCGTACCGATCGCGCCACCCGGTTCTCTGAGCTGCAACAGTATGAAAACCAGCTGCAGGCAGACGGCATTCAGCCCTCTCCGATTAGCCTGACGCTAAACCTGCCGCCGGACCTGTTTCTGGTGCGCGCGCGCGGTATCAAAATGGATCTGGCCTACCGTTACACCTCGCCGTTGCAAAACGACGGCTCGCGGCTGGCGGTTAACCTGAATAACCAGTTTATGCAGGATTACCCGCTGCAGGTAAAAGACGATAGCGGCAAACAGCTGCTGCATATTCCGCTGATTCAGGGATTACAGGATAACGGCACTTCGCTCACTATTCCGGCGCTGCGTCTGGGAGTGATTAACCAGCTGCGTTTCGATTTCGATTACGCTGCCACCGTGATCGGCGGCAGCAGCGATGGACGCTGTGAGACGGTGTCGCCGGTAACGAATCATGTGGTAGTGGATGGTAATTCCACTATCGATCTCTCCGGCTATCGTCACTATATCGCGATGCCTTCGCTGCGTGCTTTCGCCAACGCTGGTTTCCCGTTCAGCCGCATGGCCGATTTATCGCAGACGCTGGTTCTGGTGAACGCCCAGCCGCAGGCTGAACAGGTAAGCGCTCTGCTGAATGCCGTAGGCAATATCGGCGCGCAAACCGGTTTTCCGGCGCTAAACGTGCAGATCAGCGACGACTGGTCAAAAGCCAAATCAACGGATGTAGATATCTTGCTGATCGGCACAGTACCTGATGATTTACGCGAAGATAGCCGCATAAATCTGCTGGTCGAGCGGGCAAAAAGCTGGGTGAATAAGCCGATGCGCCAGGCGGTACTGGATAATGTTGATACGCCGGCAGGCGATCGCACCGCCGCCAGCCGCACCACCATTGTTTCCGACGGACCGATGGCGGCGATCATTGGCTTCCAGTCTCCCTTCCACGATCAGCGCAGCGTCGTGGCGCTGCTGGCGGACAGCCCACGCGCTTACCAGCTGTTAAATAACGCCCTGCTTGATAGCGGTAAACGCGCCGCGATCTACGGCTCCGCCGCCATTATCCGCGAATCTGGCATTAACAGCCTGCGCGTAGGCGACAGTTACTTTGTCGGGCATCTGCCGTGGTGGGAACGTCTCTGGCACGCGCTGGCGTCCCATCCGCTGCTGATGGGGCTGTTTGCGGTGGTTGTCGTACTGTTGGTGGCTCTGATGGTTTGGCGGCTGATGCGGCTGGTGACGCGTCGTCGACTGGGTAATGAGGATGATGAGTGATTGCGCTAATACTGCGTTACACAATGCTGGCGCTGATGTTACTGGCCGCAGGGCGCGCCAGTGCGGAATGCGCCACCTGGCCGGAGTGGGAGCAGTTTAAACACCACTACATCAGCGATCAGGGACGGGTGATCGATCCCTGGGAGGGGAAAAATATCACCACCTCTGAAGGACAGAGCTACGCGCTGTTTTTCGCGCTGGTGGCCAACGATCGGCCAACGTTCGATCTGCTGCTGCGCTGGACGGAAAACAACCTGGCGGCGGGCGATCTGACGCAGCGTTTACCTGCCTGGCTGTGGGGGCAGGAGAGTAAAAGCGGTAAATGGCAGGTGCTGGATGAGAATCCCGCTTCCGACGCCGATGTGTGGATCGGCTGGACGCTGTTGCAGGCAAGCCAGTTATGGCACAGCCGCAGCTATCAGGTCACCGGCACGCTGTTGTTAAACCGGGTCGCGAAAGAGGAAGTCGCCACTCTGAAAGGCTTTGGCCTGATGCTGATGCCGGGCAAAGCAGGTTTTATCCAGTCGGATAGCTGGATGATTAATCCCAGCTATCTGCCACTGCAGCTGTTAACACGTCTTAGCGCGTTAAAAGGCCCCTGGCCGGAGATCAACCGCAACGCGCTGCGTCTGTTGCAGCAGACCGCCCCGAAAGGCTTTGCGCCGGACTGGTATGTCTGGCAGAGCGGCAGCGGCTGGCGTCCTGATAAAACAAAAGGGCCGATCGGCAGCTATGACGCTATCCGGGTCTATCTGTGGGCCGGCATGCTGAGTGATAAGGATCCGCGCAAAGCGCCGCTGCTGGCGCATTTTGCGCCGATGGCACGCCTGACAGAAGCATCAGGCGCGCCGCCGGAGCGCGTGAATGTGCTGACCGGTGAGCCAGCGAATCATGGCAACGTGGGCTTTTCGGCGGCGCTGCTACCGTTCCTGGAAGGCTCAAGTGCGCTGACAGCACAGCAACAGCGCCTGGAGCAAAGTCCACCCGGCAGCGACGCCTACTACAGTGGCGTTCTTAACCTGTTTGGCAGTGGCTGGAGTGATAAACGCTACCGTTTCAACCTGCAGGGTGACCTGCTACCGGCGTGGGATCCGCAATGCGCAACGTCAGATTAAGCTGCCTGAGCCTTTTACTGCCGGGCATGCTCGGCATCAACAGTTTGCCTGCCTGGGCGGCCGAAGCGGCGCGCGAAGTGTCGCCGGTTGAATGGCTGCTGGAACAGGTGCGCACCGGGGAAGCGACCAACAAATATGAGTTGGTGTCGCAGGCGCTTTATCGCCTGGATAAAATCGATCCTGATAACCCGGAAGTGATTGCCGCCCATCTGCGGCTGGCGTTACGTCAGGGCGATCAGGGTAAAGCGCAGCAGTATATGGCGCAGTTAAAGCAGATTGCGCCCGACGCACGGGCAACAAAAGAAGCGCAGTCCGGCATGCTGCTGATTAACGCCGAGGGGCGTCAGCAGCTGCAGCAGGCGCGTTTGCTGGCAACTTCCGGTCGTTTAGCGGAGGCGCGGGCGGCCTGGGATACGCTGTTTAACGGCACCTTCCCCGACGTGAACCTGGCGCTGGAGTACTGGAGCCTGGTCTCCCGTATCGACGGCCAGCAGTCGGTGGCGCTGGCTAATCTGCAGGCGCTGGATCAGCGCTATCCGGGCAACGTCGGCGTGCGTATGCAGCTGGCGCGGCTACAGTACCAGAATAATAACTCCACCCAGGCGACCGAAAAGCTGAAAACGCTGGCGGCGAATCCGGCCGGACGCGATCAGGCTGCCGAACTGTGGCTGAGCAATATTCAGGCGCAGCCGGTCACCGCAGAGAGCGTGGCGCAGTTGCAACAATATCTGGCAACCTTTACCAGCGGCGAGGCGCGTGAAAACGGCGAACAGGAGCTGGCGCGTCGGCAAAAAATGTTGGCTGATCCCGCCTTCCAGCTGCGTTCGCGCGGGCTGGCGCTGGTGGATAAAGGCGCAGGCGCAGAGGCGATACCGGCCCTGCAGGCGGCACTGAGGCTAAACCCAAACGACGCCGAGCTGTTGGGCGCAATGGGGCAGGCGCAGGCGCGTGCCAATAATCGTGCCGCCGCTGCCCGCTATTTTGAGCAGGCGTTGAAGGCAGGTCAGCAAAGTACCAGCGTGGGCATGTGGCAGAGTTTGCTGCAAACCAACCGCTACTGGCTGACGATCGAAAACGGTGATAAGGCGCTGGCGCAAGGCGATATTGCCGGAGCCGAGCGCCAGTATCAGCAGGCGCGCACGCTGGATAATAGCGATAGCTATGCGCTGGTCGGTTTAGGCGATGTGGCGCTGGCACGTAAAAACAGTGCGGAGGCGGAGCGGCTGTTCCATCAGGCATGGAAAATGGATCGCACCAACAGTACGGCGGTGCGGCGGCTGGCAGCAATTTATCAGCAGCAGTCGCCGCAAAAAGCGATCGCCTTTATCAATGGGCTAAGCAGCGAACAGCAGCGGGCGCTTGGCAGCACGCTGAACAGCCTGCGTAGCGATATGCTGCGCGCCGAGGCGGATACGCTGGCCCAGCAGGGCAACTGGGCACAGGCGGCGGAAAAATATCGCGCGGCGCAGCAAAACGCGCCGGACGATGTCTGGCTCAACTATCGGCTGGCCAACGCGCTGGTTAATACCGGCGAGCCGCAGCGCGCTGATAGCCTGATGACCACCATGGCGCAGCGTCTGCCAGCCGATCCCACGCAAGTTTATGCCCACAGCCTTTATCTCTCCGGCAGCGATCGGGATGACGAAGCGCTGATCCAGCTTAACAGCCTGCCGCAGGCGCGTTGGGATCAGAATATGCGCGAACTGGCAGAACGCCTGCAGCAGAATAAAGTTTATGCGCAGGCTGAGGCGCAGCGGGCAGCGGGCAATAATAGCGCGGCGGTCGCGCTGCTTAATGAACTGCCCGCCTCGCCACGGCGCGATATTACGCTGGCTGACTGGGCGCTGGCAGAAGGCTATCCGCAGCAGGCGCTGGCAGGTTACCAACAGGTGCTGGCGCAGGATAAAACCAGTCAGGACGCCGCGCTGGGGCAGATAGAAGCGCTGGTGGCGCTGAATCGCAAGGCCGAGGCGCGTAGCGCGCTGAACGCGATGCCTGTCGGAGCGGCGGAGGCGAGCCTTAATGTCGGACGACGGCTGGCGAATGCCTGGCAAAGCGTGGACGATGCCGCGCGTGCGCGTCAGCTATATCAGCAGTTGAAACCGCGCGCGCAGCAGGAAGCGCCTTCGCAAGGCAGCGCGCTGGTGTTTCGCGATGCGGCGCGGCTGGAGCAGCAGCCTGAACGGGCTTTACGGGATTATCAGCAGGCGATGGTGGCCAGTGGCATTACGCCGACGCTGCCGAAAGATAACCTCGCTTTTACCCGGTTAATGCGTAATAACCCGAGCGATGACTGGCTGAAGCGCGGTATTCGCAGCGATGGCGCCGAGCTTTACCAGCGCCAGGATACCACGCTGAAGCTGGAGCAGGACTATTCGCGTAATAAAGGCACCGGCGGGATTTCCGATCTCACCGCGCATACCACTATGTTGCAGCTGGAGACGCCGCTGGCCGCTGGAAAAAGCTTTGTGCGCGTCGATCGCGTTGACGTTTCGGCAGGCACGTTTTCCACTGAAAACGGCCAACATACCGAAGTGTTCGGCACCTGTGCCGATAACGGCACCGCAGGCTGTAGCGGCAATCTGAAACAGCGTGCGGAAGGGGTGGCCGTAGGCGCAGGCTGGCAAAACGATCGCTGGTCGGCGGATATCGGCACGTCGCCGATGGGCTTTGAAGTTGTGAACTGGGTGGGCGGCGTCAGCTGGAACACCGATGTTAAGGATGTGGGCCTGACTTTTACCGCCTCGCGGCGACCGATTTCCAGCTCGCTGCTGGCCTATGCCGGCGCGCGCGATCCCAGCCCGCAGGGCGGAAAAAGTTGGGGCGGCGTGGTGGCGACTGGCGGCGCAGTCGGCCTGAGCTACGATCGCGGCGGATCGCATGGCGTCTGGGCCGATCTTAGTGCGCATCAAATCACCGGTAAAAATGTTGCCGATAACAGTCGCGAGCGTTTGATGGCAGGCTACTATTATAAGTTGATAAACGAGGATAACCGGCGCGCCACCATTGGCCTGAACAGCATGCTGTGGCATTACCAAAAGGATCTTAGCGATTATGCTTTTGGGCAGGGAGGCTATTACAGCCCGCAACAATATTTTTCCCTGGCGGTGCCGTTAAACTGGCGGCAGCGCACTGAGAACTGGTCATTTGAGGTTGGCGGCTCGGTTTCCTGGTCGCGTTCAAAAACCCATTCGCAGCAGCGCTATCCGGTTTATCCTGGTTTTGAAACGACGGCGAATGAAACCGTCGCAGGAAGTTCCGGCAGCGGCTTCGGCTATACGCTGCGTGCGGCGGTAGAGCGACGTCTGACGGCGCACTGGACGCTGGGCGTGGCAGTGGATATTCAGCAGGCGAAAGATTATACGCCCAGCCACGGTCTGATTTACGCTCGCTATTCGCTGAGCGGTTGGGAAGGCGACCTCGACCTGCCGCCGCAGCCTTTAGCTCCTTACGCTGACTTCAAGTAGCGTCCTGCCTGGAAAAACCCTAAAACGGTTTCCTGCCGTCACCATCATTGCTTAAAAAACAGCAACCATGAGATATACTCCTGGTTGCTTTTATCGTTATTGCCCGCTTCCCGGGGCCTGGAGAATAGCTTTGCGCGTTAGTCGGTCACTTACGATCAAGCAGATGGCAACGGTATCTGGCGTTGCGGTAGTGACTATCTGTATTTTTATCGTTATTCAACTTTTTCATTTTGTGCAGCAGCGCAGGACAGACTACGCCCAGCAGATGGAAAACATCGCGCATACGGTGCGTCAGCCGCTGTCCGAAGCGGTGCTGCGTGCCAATATCCCGCAGGCTGAACGCATCCTGCAATCTTTAAAACCCGCCGGTATTCTTTCACGCGCCGAAGTGGTGCTGCCTAATGCTTTTCAGGCGTTGCATACTGATTTTGAGAATGAAAAAGCGGTGCCGCGCCTGATTGCCCGGCTGTTTGAACTGCCGGTACAGATCACCGTACCGCTGTATTCGGTGGAGAGCGCCGCCTCGCCGAAGCCACTGGCCTATCTGGTGCTGCAGGCCGATTCATGGCGCGTGTACCAGTTTATCCTCAGCACCATGGCCACAATGCTGACCACTTATCTGCTGCTGGCGCTGATCCTCTCCATTGCGATCAGCTGGTGTATTAACCGGATAGTGATCCATCCGCTGCGCGATATTGCTCATGCGCTACAGGATTTGCCGCCGCAGGATATCCTGACCCATAAACTGCCGCTGCCAAAGCTGCACCATGACGATGAAATCGGCATGCTAATTCGCAGCTATAACCGTAACCTGCAGGTGCTGGAGTCGGTGCATGATGAGATGAGCCGCCTGACCACGCATTATGTTTTAACCGACCTTCCCAACCGCACGCTGTTTCTGGCGCTGCTGGAGCAGCACTTAAAAGCCGCCGTCTACAGCGGGCCGTTTACCGTAATGGTGGTGCGCATAGAGACGCTGCTGGAAGCCAACGGCGTGCTGACGGAAGAGCAGCGCGATACGCTAACTTTGACGCTGCTGGAAAAAATTCGCGGCGTTATTGAAGAGCGAACCGTGCTGGGTCAGCTTGGCGTCAGCGATTTTGCGCTGCTGGTAAAAAAGGCGAACAACCCGTTTCGTGCCTACCGTCTGGCACGTAATCTGATGAATCGTCTGCATCAGCCGGTCAGCCTGCATGAGGTGCAGCTACGCCCGACGCTCAGCATTGGTATTGCTCAGCGCGACGCCAGCAATATGAACGCGCCAGAACTGTTGGGGCGCGCGGTTTCCGCCATGATGTCTGCCCGTCACCAGGGCAAAAATCAGATTCTGTTTTTCGATCCGTTGCTCACCGAGCGGGCGCAGCGGCGGCTGACGCAGGAACACGATATTTTGCAGGGGCTGGAGCAGGAGCAGTTTGCACTGTTTTTACAGCCGCAGATTAATATGGCCAGCGGGGAGCTGGTCGGCGCAGAGGCGTTGCTGCGCATGCGCCAGCCAGACGGCAGCTATAGCCTGCCGGAAGAGCTGATCACCAATGCTGAGGAAATTGGCGTTATCGGCGCGCTTGGGCGCTGGGCGCTGGAAGAGGCGTGCCGGGTACTGGCAGCCTGGCAGAAGCGGGGTATTCAGCTGCCGCTGAGCGTAAATATTTCCGCTATGCAGCTACGCGAACCGGGCACTGTCTGGCATCTGCAGGAGCTGTTAGAGCGCCACCGTATTCAACACGGCAGTCTGGTGCTGGAGTTAACCGAAACCGCGCAGATTGGCGATACCGCTCAGGCAAAAAGCCTGCTTGGCGCGCTGCAGGAGGTGGGCGTGGCGGTAGCGCTGGATGATTTCGGCACCGGCTATGCGAATCTGAGCTATCTGCATCAGTTCCGCTCGCTGCCAATCAGCAAGCTAAAAATGGATCGCAGTTTTGTGTCGGCGCTGCCCAATGACGATACGATGGTCAGGATTGTGGCGGCTATCTCGGAAATCACCGCGCTGGATGTGGTGGCGGAAGGCGTTGAAACGGCTTCGCAACGCGACTGGCTGCTGGCGCGCGGCATTACCATTGGGCAGGGCTATCTGTTTGACGGGCCGCTGTCGCTGAAAGATTTCGAGAAATGGCTGGCAACACTCTCTCCTCAAAACTAGTGGTAAAGGGCCGCGCTCCCGCTCATAACGCGTGAAGGGTATAGCGAGGCCTGCAAAACCCCAGCATTTAATTCTGAATATCTGGTTATAGATCTTTTAACTGAAGCGTTTCAGTTCATAAATTTTGATTATGGCCCGTTCGGGTGGTGACAGAACATATCAATCTTGTTAATGCAGTGTTATTTTTTCGCGCTATGTATTGATGATAAAAACAGCTAACGCCTCGTCCCCACGCCGTCAACGGATACGCTTTTATGAAAACTTCTCTGCTTAAGAGCCTGTATTTCCAGGTATTAACCGCGATTGCCGTCGGTATCCTGCTTGGGCATTTTTACCCGGAACTGGGTGCCCAGATGAAACCACTGGGTGATGCTTTCGTCAAATTGATCAAAATGATTATCGCGCCGGTGATTTTCTGTACGGTCGTCACCGGTATTGCCGGTATGGAAAGCATGAAAGCGGTTGGCCGCACCGGCGCGGTGGCGCTGCTCTATTTTGAAGTGGTCAGCACGATTGCGCTGATCATCGGCCTGGTAGTGGTAAATGTGATCCAGCCGGGTGCCGGTATGAATGTCGATCCCGCTACGCTGGATGCCAAGGCAGTGGCGGTTTATGCCCAGCAGGCAGAGCAGCAGGGCATTGTGGCCTTCTTGCTGGATGTGATCCCCGGCAGCGTCATTGGCGCTTTTGCCAGCGGCAATATCCTGCAGGTTCTGCTGTTCGCTATTCTGTTTGGCTTTGCGCTGCATCGACTGGGCGATAAAGGCACGCTGATTTTTAACGTGATTGAGAGCTTCTCGAAAGTCATCTTTGGCATCATCAATATGATTATGCGCCTTGCTCCGATTGGCGCTTTCGGTGCCATGGCCTTTACCATCGGTAAATATGGCGTTGGATCGCTGGTGCAGCTGGGTCAGCTGATTATCTGCTTCTACCTTACCTGCTTTCTGTTTGTGGTGCTGGTGCTGGGCACTATCGCCCGCGTTACCGGTTTTAATATCTTTAAATTTATCGCCTATATCAAAGAAGAACTGCTGATTGTGCTTGGCACCTCCTCCTCTGAGTCCGCATTGCCGCGCATGCTGGATAAGATGGAAAAGCTGGGCTGTAAAAAATCAGTGGTCGGGCTGGTTATTCCTACCGGCTATTCATTTAACCTTGACGGCACCTCAATCTATCTGACGATGGCCGCAGTATTTATCGCCCAGGCCACCAACAGTCATATGGATATTTTCCATCAGATCACGCTGCTGGTCGTACTTTTGCTCTCCTCGAAAGGCGCGGCGGGCGTTACCGGCAGCGGCTTTATCGTGCTGGCCGCAACGCTCTCTGCGGTAGGCCATTTGCCGGTCGCCGGACTGGCGCTGATTCTGGGCATCGACCGTTTTATGTCCGAAGCACGGGCGTTAACCAACCTGGTCGGTAACGGGGTGGCGACAATCGTAGTGGCGAAATGGGTCGATCAGCTGGATGAAAAGCAGCTGCACGATCAGCTGTCATCAGCGAAAAAGGCGAAAAAACTGCCGGAAACGTCGGTCTAACGCCTGATATAAAGCGCATCGCCCTGCGCTAACGTGCATGAGGACGCCGCCTGGCAATCAGGCCGCGTCCTTTTTTATTGGGTAACCGCCGCATATGGCGTCATGAGTTGTACAGCTTATGAACGCCTGCGACGCTACAAACGCGCTAAATCTATAAATAACCATAAAAAACCTTTATCTGTGCCCGCTGTGACTTGCCCTTGCAGCGGGCATTTGCATAATAAAGCCCACACAGACTGTGTCAGCTCATTGCACCGGAGATGGCCGGGCACGGTTAGCGTTCATTTTATTTCACGTCGTTGTGTGACAACCTCGTTTTTGCGTGGTCTAACTGCCGGTGCGCCCGCTGTGCGTTATCAACAGGAAGATAGCGTCAGACTATCGTGCGTCATCAATGAGATTAAGTTGGTAATTGAGTAGGGGTTCACATGCAGGGCACCAGAATGCGTCTTTTGGTTGGTGGGTTGTTGCTGGCGGCCGTCAGCGGCACATTGCAGGCTGAAACACTACAACCCGATCCCGCCTGGCAGCAGGGTAAATTAGATAACGGTTTTAAATGGCAGCTGCTCAGCACGCCGCAGCGTCCCAACGATCGTGTGGAAGTTCGCCTGATAGTGAATACCGGATCGCTGATGGAAAATGCCCAGCAAACCGGCTTTAGTCATCTGCTGCCTCGCCTGGCGATGGTCCATAATACCGAGCTTGATCCAGCGCAGCAGCGCTCGCTCTGGCAGCAGGGAATGGACCCCGATCGTCCGTTGCCGCCAGCCGTTACATCCTATGAATTCACGTTATACAATCTCAGCCTGCCAAATAACCGCCCGGAACTGTTGAAGGAGGCGTTAAGCTGGCTTTCTGCCACGGCAGGCAAAATGTCGATCAATGAGCAGGTGGTAAACACCGCGCTTGGCGCTGACGATCCCATCGCCAGCTGGCCGCTTAATCCACGTGACGTCTGGTGGCGTTACCGGCTGAAAGGTTCCACGCTGTTGGGGCACGATCCCGCCGAGCAGCCCAAAGCACCGGTTGATATCAATCAGCTTGGCAGCTTCTATAAGCAATGGTATACGCCCGATGCCATGACGCTCTTTGTGGTTGGCAATGTTGATAGCCGCGCCCTTAGCGAGCAGATTAATAAAGCCTTCTCGCCGTTAACAGGCAAGCGTGATACGCCAGCACCGATGCCGACGCTTGCTCCATTGCCGCCGCAGCCGGTTACTCTGGTGAATCCCAGCCTGAAGCAGGATCGTCTGTCGCTAATCTGGGATATGCCCTGGCAGCCCATCCGTGATTCGCAAAATCTTATCCGCTACTGGCAGAGCGATCTGGCGCGTGAAGCGCTGTTCTGGCATGTCCAGCGCGTATTAAGCGACAGCAAAGCGCAGGGCGTTCAGGTGGGCTTTGACTGCCGCGTGCTTTACCAGCGGGCGCAGTGTGCGATCAGCATGGATTCCAGCGCAGAAACGCTGGAGAAGAATATGACCCTGATTGCTCACGAGCTGGCTAACGTGCGTGATAATGGCCTGCCGCAGTCGGAGTTTGACGCGCTGATGGCGCAGAAAACCACCGAGCTGAATAAATTGTTCGCCACTTATGCGCGTACCGATACCGATGTATTGATGAGCCAGCGTTTACGCTCGCAGCAAAACGCGGTAGTGGATATTGCGCCGGAGCAGTATCAAAAATACCGGCAGGATTTCCTGAATAGCCTGACGCTGACTGCGCTGAACCAGGAGCTGCGTCAACAGCTGTCGCAGGAGCTGACGATGGCGCTGATGCAGCCGCAGGGCGAACCAGAAGCCAATATCAAAGCGCTGCATGAGAGCTGGCAGAAAATCATGACCCCGCCGCCGGCTCCGGTGGCTGCCACACAGGAAGAGGGCAAAGCGGAAGTGTCAGATATTCCGGTGCCACAGTCATAAAATCATCGCCGGTGAGGGTTAAATCTCACCGGCGTTTTTTTGCGCGCTGTCAGACTGTGGTGGTAGCGGTTTTTTTCGCCCGCAGCCATTCAGTTACCAGCATTGGCCAGCTGGCTAACGGCGAATCGGCCAGATTGCGCATCCCAAAGCCGTGGCCGCCGCGCTCATAAAAATGCAGTTCCACCGGCACTTTTTGCTCCCGCAGGGCGCTGAAAAAGGCCATGCTGTGGGTGACCGGCACGCTTTCATCATCAACGGCATGGATCAGCAGCACCGGTGGTGTTTCACGCGTCACGCGGGTTTCCAGCGAATAAGCTTCCAGAGTTTTATCGTCCGGCCATGCGCCAAGCAGCCGCTGACGCGATTCGGCGTGCGCCAGACCATCGCGCATGGAGATAACCGGATAGACCAGCACCAGCGCATCAGGACGCGCCGAGAGTTTGTCTGCGTTATCCTGCGGTGGATAAAGCTTTTCGCTAAAGCGCGTACCCACGCTGGCGGCAACGTATCCGCCGGCGGAGAAACCCAGCATCACAATGCGTTTACCGTTAAGGCCGCGCGCGGCACGATCGCGCAAAACGCGAACTGCCCGCTGTGCGTCAGCCAGCGGCGCATCGGCCCCTTCATGATGTCCATCTCCCGGCAGGCGATAGGTCATTACCGCCAGCGTATAACCCATTGCGGTGAAGAACGTCGCCAACGAACTGCCTTCGCTATCAATCATAATGCGCGCAAAGCTGCCGCCTGGCGCGACCAGCAGCGTGGTGCCGTTTGATTCTTCCGGATACCAGACGGCCAGTTCAGGACAGCGAACGCCGGACGCTGCCCGATTGTAAGGTTCAAATTCTTTGGCTAAATCGATGATTTGCGGTTTAGCGGTCGACTGACTGGCTCCGGGCGCGTCGCCTTGTGGCCAGAGATTGAAAATATCTGCTTTCATAACCTGTCCTGATTAGCGTGATGTTAGGTGCCGGAGCCAGGTACTACGAAGGCGGGGCATCATTAATCATTGGCGTTAAGGGGCGTGCGCGTCCAGCATTTACTGTGCGCTAACCGGCAGAATCAGAATTAGCCTGGCGCGGGAAAGTTGAATTTATCTTATGGGAAAATAGTTAGGTTTATTAATAATTTTTGTCTAAAGAAGAATGTAGCGAGAAGATTATTGGTTTTTTCCGGGGGAATGTAGCAAGGTTATTAGTGAATATAAGATCTTTAAAATTAGATGGCGTTATCATTATACGGGATAGTAAACGTGGTTTAATCAAAAAGCTTTGATTAATAACAAGGAGTAGTTATGGCTATAGAATGCATTTTCACGCTCAATGGTATGCCTTTATCAATATTAGAATGTAAAGATGTGGGGAAGTTCCCTGCTTTCTCTGGCCAGAAATATGGTCGAAATAATCCTACAATGACAGGGCGGGAGAATATTGGTCCGATTCCAAAAGGGCGATACTATATTCTCAATCGTCAGTCAGGCGGGCGAATGGGATTTTTATACGATATGGCTTTGCGCTATGGCTACGGAACTGACCGTAATGAATGGTTTGCATTATACCGAGATGACGGGCAAATAGATGATTTTACTTTTGAGAATGGCATCAGGCGCGGGCGGTTCCGGTTACATCCGGTTGGACCAAGAGGCTTAAGTGAAGGATGTATAACAGTTAATCACATTCCAGATTTTCATTATTTGCGTGCTAGTCTTTTGCAAACTACTACATTTAGTATCCCAGGAACGAGTATGAAAGCTTTTGGCACAGTGCGGGTAAATTAATGAAAATTATTAAATGGATAGTGTGGACATTGGGTTTTGTCATTTTACTGCTGATGCTCAATCTTATTGTGCCACAGTTTATTTCGGTTGATCTTCAATATCGGATAGCAAATATAGCTGGCGTGGCTGGCGCAGAGCAGATTGGTAATATGCTGGTAAATATAACCTTTATTATCTCTCTGATTCTTGCCGTTATTATTTTTGCGGTCGCAGTGACGCTAACGCGTAACAGAAAACGTTAAGCTGCCTGGAAAAAGCCCCATAACTGGCAGGGGCTGTTAACCGGAAGCGGTTGAGGATGAGAAGGTCGCTTATCTGGCGCTACCAGTTACGCAACTCGGCATAGGGCACCATCACATGCTCCTGATAGGCCGGACGCTGCGTTAAGCGCTGATAATAATTTTCCAGTGCAGGCAACGCGGGACGCTCTATTTCCAACGTGTAATAGCGGTAAAGCAGTGTGCCAAACAGGATATCCGCTACCGTAAGCCGATCGCCCGCCAGATAATCGTGCTGCGCCAGCCGCTGGTCGGCAATCTTTAATAGTTTCGTTAGATTATCCAGCGCAGCGGCAATCGCCTGCTCATCCCGTTCCTGCGGGGCGACGACAAAAACCGGCCAGAATATCGGGCGCATAAAGCTGACATAAACGTTAGATTTCGCCCATTCCGCCCAGACATCAATCGCCGCTCTCGCCAGTGCGTCCTGTGGCCAGAACGCATCATCGCCATAGCGGCTGGCGAGGTAACGGACAATGGCGGCGGATTCAAACAGCGGCTGGCTGTCGCCATCACGCAGCACCGGCACCAGGCCGTTGGGGTTCATCGCCAAAAACTCTGATGTATGGTTACCGCCATATTTGTGTCCGATGTCGATGCGCTGGTAAGGCAACCCCATCTCGCCAATACACCACATCACAGTCTGTACATTCGATGAAGTTTTACGTCCCCAAACCTTAAGCATTGCTTACTCTCCTGAGCGATAGCGGAGCCTACAGCATAAGCGCCGCTTTTAGCGCGGCATAGCATTAAGCGGAATAATTGCGCCGCGATGCTGGATAACCGTGCTGGCAGTCAGGTGACCACGCTGCGCCGCTTCCTGCGCGCTGCCTCCGCACAGCCGCACCGCCAGATAGCCTGCGCTAAAGGAGTCGCCCGCTGCGGTGGTATCGATAATTTTTTCTTTTTCCAGCCGGATGGCCGGTACTTCCAGCAGCGGCTCATCGTTCAGCGCCACCAGACAGGCATCCGCGCCGCGCTTGATAACGATTTCGCTTACGCCGGCGGCGCGAGTGCGGGCAATCACCTGCTCTACAGGCGCTTCATCCCATAGCGCGGTTTCATCATCCAGCGTCAGAAAAGCGATATCGGTGCAGCTGAGCATGGCCTGATAGGCCTGCTGCGCCGCCTCGCGGCTTGCCCAAAGGCGTGGTCGATAGTTGTTATCAAAGATGACTTTGCCGCCGTTAGCGCGACAGGCAGAGAGCAGTGTCATCAGCCGCTGCCGATCTTCTGCTGACAGAATCGCCAGGCTGATGCCGCTGAGATAGAGATAATCGAATTGCGCCAGCTGCTGGCAAATCGCCTCTGCCTGTGGGCTTTGCAGCCAGAAACGCGCAGCGGCTTCATTACGCCAGTAGCTAAAGGTGCGTTCGCCGTGCGCATCAGTTTCAATCACGTACAGGCCAGGCAAGCGGTTATCCAGGCGCTGAACCAGCCCGGTCTGCACGCCTTCCTGCTGCCATGCGGCAAGCATTTCACTGCTGAAATTATCGTTGCCCAGTGCGGTAATGTACTCGACCGTCAGCTGATCAGCCTGCGTTTGACGTGCAATATAGACGGCGGTGTTCAGCGTATCGCCGCCAAAGCCTCGCTTCAGCGCCTCTCCCTGTGATGAAAGTTCGATCATGCACTCGCCGATTACCGCTATTTTTTTCCCTGCCATCATAATCACCCCCGTAATAAAAGGCTTTAGTCTCCACCGAGCGCGGCGGTGAGTCAATATTTTAAAACAGCGTTTTAATTTAACTTAAGTTGTTAATTTGCTGAGATAAGCAGCGATAAAGCAATAAATCACCATGTTATTGTTACGATTGAAAAGGTTTCTTGCTGTTAAAGTAGCTGCCTTCAACGCAGCGCTGGCTCCGAAAACTTTACCAGTATGCTGCGATTGACTCAGGAACAGGGCCTGACTATCAGGATAAAAATCATGATGATGAATAAAATAAGTCATCGGCTTCCTTCCTCAATTGTCATGCAACAACATCAAGAACAGCGGCACTATTGGCTGGGATGCCAGCGTTTTTACACCTTCCAACCGATTTATCAGGTTACGGGCCGCCTGATGGCAATTGAGCTACTGACTGCGGTGTCGCATGCGTCTGCGCCGGGTCAGAAACTGTCGCCGGAACGCTATTTCGCTGCACTGGATATTCCCCAACGCTTATATGTTATTCAGGAACAGCTGGAGCTGCTAAGCCAGCGGGAACGCTTTTTCGAAGATGCCGGATGTGTTGCGTCGGTGAATATCGACGGGCCGGCGCTACTGGCGATTCAGCATCACGCGCCGCTGCGTGCGCTGATTGCCCGCCTGCCCTGGGTTCGCTTTGAGCTGGTTGAGCATCATGTTCTGCCGCAGGAAGAGATGGTGGTGCAGATGCCGGAACTGGGCGCGCTGTGGCTGGACGACTTTGGCTCCGGCATGGCGAACTTTTCTGCGCTGACAGAGCTAAGCTACGATTACATCAAGCTGGCACGCGAGCTGTTTATTCTGTTGCGTAACAGCGAAGAGGGCCGCTGCCTGTTTACATCACTGCTGGCGCTGATTAATCGCTACTGTAAAGGGGTGATTGTCGAAGGAGTGGAGACGGCCGAAGAGTGGGAGCAGGTGCGCAATTCGCCCGCTTTCGCTGCGCAGGGCTATTTCTTTGCGCGTCCGCAGCCTTTTGATGAACTGGTTAATCTGCCGTTTCAGCTTGCCGGATGCTGATTTGTCTCCTCTCTACTATCTTTACCAGATAGATTGCAGGTAAGGAGATGGAGATGTCACGCACAGGAAAAGTTACCAGCTGGGTTATTGGGATTTTTTGTTTGCTGGTTGTGGTGATTGTGGTTGTAATCGCAACCTTCGACTGGAATCGCCTGAAGCCAACCATCAACCAGAAAGTCTCTACGGAGCTGAACCGACCTTTCGCGATTCGCGGCGACCTTGGCGTTAACTGGGTGCGCAACCGCGATGAGCCGGGCTGGCGTCGTTGGGTGCCCTGGCCGCAAATACATGCCGAAGATATTGTTCTGGGCAATCCGCCCGATATTCCTGACGTCACAATGGTGCACTTACAGCGTGCCGACGCGACAATTTCACCGCTGGCGCTGCTGCACAAAGAGATTTTTATTCCCTGGATCAAGCTTCAGCAGCCAAACGCCCGCCTGATCCAAACCGCCGATAAAAAGAACAACTGGACCTTTGAACTCGCCAGCAGCGACCAGCCAGAGACGGAGCAGCAGCCTTCCGCCTGGTCTTTTCGCCTGGATAATATTGTGTTTGATCGGGCGCATATCGCCTGGCGCGATGCCATTAATAAAGCCAATGTGAAAATGGAAGTGGATCCGCTGGGCAAGCCGGTGGCTTATAGCCAGATTGCTGGCGGCGATGATAAGCAGAAGGGCGCAGCGGATTTCATCTTTGGCTGGCGCGCCAGCGGCACCTGGAACGATCAGCAGCTTGAGGGAAGCGGTAAGCTGGGCGGCATGCTGTCGTTGCGCAGCAAAACGACGCCTTTCCCGGTGCAGGCTGAGGTACGCAATGGCTCGACGCGCGTCGGGATTACCGGCAGCCTGCAGGATCCGCGTAATCTGGGCGGGCTGGATCTGCGCGTGCGTTTTTCCGGCGATACGCTGGCTAACCTTTACGATTTAACCGGCGTACTGCTGCCGGATACCCCGCCATATGAGACCGATGGTCATCTGAAAGTAAAATTCCGTGAAAAGGGCGCTACCGTTTACCATTACGAGAATTTCAATGGTCATATCGGCGATAGCGATGTTCACGGCACGCTGACCTATACGCAGGGCAAACCGCGACCGAAGCTGAGCGGGGAAGTAGAGTCTCGCCAGCTACGCATGGCGGATTTAGGGCCGCTGATTGGCGTGGATTCTGGCAAAGACAGCGACAGCAGCAAGCGTACAAAAGCAAAAGGTAGCGACAACAGCAATCAACCTGCCGATCGTGTGCTGCCGCATGATCGTTTCGATACTAAAAACTGGGACGTAATGGATGCTGATGTGAAATTCAGCGGCAAGCGTATCGAGCACAGTAATTCGCTACCGTTAAGCGATCTTTATACCCATTTACAGCTAAAAGATGGCGATCTGCTGTTGGATCCGCTGCGCTTTGGCATTGCGGGCGGCTCTATCAATTCAACTATTCGTCTGGAAGGTAGCCGAACGCCCATGCGTGGCCGGGCTGACCTGCATGCTCGTCGGTTGCATCTGCGCCAGCTTTTACCGGACGTAGAGGCGATGCGTAGCAGTATGGGTGAGTTGAATGGCGATGCGAAGTTAAGCGGCACCGGCAATTCCGTAGCGGATCTGTTGGCTACCAGCGATGGCGATATGAAGCTGCTGATGAACGAGGGCGTGATCAGCCGTAGCCTGATGGAGATTATTGGTCTGAACGTGGGTAACTACGTGGTGGGCAAGCTGTTTGGCGATGAAGAAGTGCGTATCAACTGTGCAGCCGCCAATCTGGAGGTGCGTAACGGCGTTGCCTCGTCGCGGCTGTTTGTTTTTGATACCACGAATGCCGTGGTTTACCTTTCCGGTAACGTTAACTTTGCCAATGAGCGCATGGATCTCTCTATCAATCCGGAAAGCAAAGGCGTACGTATTGTTACTCTGCGCTCGCCGCTATACGTGCGCGGTACCTTTAAAAACCCGGATGCAGGCGTGAAAAAAGGCCCGCTGCTGGCGCGCGGCGCGGCGGCAGTAGCGTTAGGCACGGTACTGACTCCGGCAGCAGCGCTACTGGCGCTGATTTCCCCCAGCGATAATGAAGACAATCAGTGCGTGAATGTCTTACAGCAAATGAAGGAGCAGAAGTAACGCGCAACGTAAAAAAGGCGTCATTTAGACGCCTTTTTTATTACCGCTTTTGGTTACGCCTCATATAGCGTTTGATGGCGCGTCTCTTTACAGGCGATTAGCGCAATGAGCGTGAGCAATGCCATTGCCGCCAGATAGAGACCGACGGCAAACAGGCCGTAATTAGCGTTAAGCCAGGCGGCGATATAAGGTGCTACCGATGCGCCGAGAATCGACGACAGATTGTATGAAAATGACGCGCCGGTATAACGCACCTCTGTGGGGAACAGCTCCGGCAGCAGCGCGCCCATCGGGCCAAAAGTCAGGCCCATAATGCTCAGGCCGAGCAGCAGAAACACCATCATCATCGTCTGGCTGCCAGATGCCATCAGCGACGGGAACAGCAGCGCAAAAACCAGAATCCCCAACGTAATCACGATCATGGTTTTACGGCGACCATAGCGGTCAGCCAGAAGACCGGCGATCGGCACCATCACGCCAAAACCGATCACTGCCACCATCAGCATCCACAACAGGCTGTTGCGTGAAAAGCCGAGACCGGCTGGAACCGGCGCGGTGCCATAGCTCATTGAATAAACGGTCATAATATAAAACAGCGTGTAGGTCGCCAGCATGATAAAGGTGCCAAGGATCGTTGCACCCAGATGCTTGCTCAGCAGTGTACCGATGGGAATGCGTACCTGCTTTTTCTCTTTCTGCACTTTAGCGAATACCGGACTTTCATGCAGCGACACGCGCACGTAAAGGCCAATAATCACCAGCACCGCCGACAGCACAAACGGCACACGCCAGCCCCAGCTCATAAACTGCTCGTCAGTTAACAGCCAGGAGAGCAGCAGGAAGGTGCCGTTGGCAAAGAAGAAGCCAATCGGCGCGCCAAGCTGCGGAAAAGAGCCATAGAGCGCGCGTTTCTTCGCGGGCGCGTTTTCCGTTGCCAGCAGCGCTGCGCCGCCCCATTCGCCGCCCAGACCCAACCCCTGACCAAAGCGCGCCAGCGCCAGCAGCAGCGGTGCAAAAACGCCAATGGTAGCGTAGCCGGGCAGCAGACCAATAACTACCGTAGAGATCCCCATGGTTAACAGCGAGGCAACCAGCGTGGCCTTACGACCCACACGATCGCCGAAATGACCAAATAGCGCTGAGCCGATAGGGCGCGCGATAAAAGCAATGGCGAAAGTTGCCAGCGACTGTAGCGTGGCGACGGTGGCGTCACCCTGCGGAAAGAAAATATGTGGGAAAACAATCACTGCGGCGGTGGCATAAATATAGAAATCGAAGAATTCGATAGCGGTTCCCACCAGCGACGCAATAACCACTTTACTGCGCGAGTTAACCTGAGCGTTGTCGTTTTCAGTATCGATTGTTGGAGCGATGGATGCTTGCATAATTGTTTCTTATTTGTAAATCGTGTTCAGGAATCTTACGCACTGCCTCAGGCGCGTTCAACGGTGAAAAGCCGCGTCACGGCTGGCTTCAGCAGGTGAAAAGAGGATAATTTTTAACAATAAAGCTTTATCGGCGGATGGCAGGGTGAATGGCTGGTTTTCTGGCGGGAATCACTGCAAAACGGGAAAATAAAAGTGAGGGGTTAGTTATTCATGCTAACTGTTGCTTAAATAGTGTACACGACGCGGTATTTTCGTCTGATATACCGCGTCGTGCATGGGCTATTTTTTCTTGCGTAGTTCCAGCTGGGGGTCATCTTTATAGTTGGCAGTGGCAATCCAGGCAGCGCAAAACAGCGTCAGGCGAGCAAAGAAGTAGAAAAACGCCATCAGCCCCAGCACTGAGCCAAAAGCAGCTCCGGAGGGCGAAGCGGCCAACTTCGGCAGGGTCATGGTCATAATAAATTTAATGATCTCAAAGCCGATTGCCGCCAGCAGCGTGCCACGCAGCAGCGCTTTTTTATGGGGACGATGGCGCGGCAGGATCCAGAAAATCCACAGAAACAGCAAATAGTTGGCGCAAATAGAAATCGAGAGAGCAATCAGCGTCATCGCCGGACGCAGCCATTCGATATCTTCCAGTCCCAGCGCCCGCACAATCGCATCCTGCGCTGAGCCAGCGATAGAGGTCAGCGACAAAGTAATAATCAGCGCCAGCACCAGCCCGGTCAGGGAAATAAAGTCGCGGGTATATTTAAAGTAGATTTTTTCTTTATCCTCCTTACCCCGTTCAAAAACGTCACGCGACTGGGCGCGAATCGCTTCACGTAGGTTGCCCATCCAGTTAAGACCTGAATAGAGCGCGACCAGCAGACCGGTGATACCCACCGTGGTACGCTGCTGAACGGCCGTTTTGACCGTATTTTTTAACGTGCTGGCTAACGTGGGATCGCTGATGCTGTTGGCGATGCGTTCAATCAATTCGTTCAGCAACGTTGGATGCGACGCCAGCACAAAACCCACCGCTGCAAAAGAGACCATCAGAATCGGGATCAGCGATAAAAACGAGAAATAGGTAATTGCGGCGCCAAACTGGCTGCCCATGCGATCGGTAAAACGTGCTCCGGCGCGAATAAAATGCGCTACCGCCGGGATCGCCTGAAACCACCTTATAAAATGTGAAACCCGGCTAATCGAGCGATCAACCGTAGCGTTGCCAGTCTTGATATTAATCAGGGGTTTCTCTTCTGCCTGCTCAACAGGAGGCTGGGCGTTTTTGTCCGTCATCAACCGGAATCATCCTTTTGTTTAGGGCTTTAGCTTGTCATTATAGCCGCGCTGTTACGCAACGTAGCCTTTCAACAGCTGCGTCAGCCATTCCATAAAAACTCTCACCCGCTGGGCCAGATTGCGGCGGTGCGGCCAAAGCAGTGACAGCGGCATAGCGCGGGCGTGGAAACCGGGCAGCACTTCCACCAGTTGCTGATTTTCCAGCAGCGGCTGAATACCGTGACGCGGTGCCTGAATAATACCCAGCCCGGCAAGGCAGGCGTGACGATAAGCTTGCGTCGAGTTAACCGTCAGCGCGCCGCCGGTCTGGATAAAATGGCTGCGCTGACCGTCATAATATTCAAAGCCTGCGGGCGCGCCGCCAAATTGCTGGCTGTAATGCACCATCGCGTGCTGTGAAAGCTCTTCCAGCCGCAGCGGCATGCCAAAACGCATCAGATAGCTGGGGCTGGCGCAGTTTGCCATTTGCAGCAGGCCCAGCGTACGGCTCATCAGGCCGGAATCCTGAAGCTGGCCGACGCGCACCACGCAGTCAAAGCCTTCCCGAATCACATCCACCTGTCGATCGCTGCTGCTTAGCTCCAGTTCCAGGCCAGGATAGTGCTGCAGGAACTGCGGCAGCTGTGGAATAACGATATCGGTCGCCAGCGCCACCGGCATATCTACCCGCAGGCGGCCGCTTAGCGTGGCCGGTTCGTTCTGAAACAGCGCATCCATCTCCTCCAGCGTTGCCAGCACATCGCGGCAGCGTTCGTAATAGGCCAGCCCATCCTGAGTAAGCTGTACGCGTCGGGTAGTGCGATGCAGCAGACGTGTGCCTAATCCATCTTCCAGCGCCTGCACCTGACGCGACAGGCTGCCTTTCGGTAGTCCAAGGCTTTCTGCCGCGCGGGTAAAGCTCTCCATCTCCGCCACCGTGACAAACACTTTCATTGCGTGAATTTTATCCATTTATGCACCGTTTGTTATCAGGAATGAAACAGTGAAACGTTATTAGCATAGTTTATCGCACAAAATGTTTTCAATATGCTGGATTTTTAAGCGATAAAAAGGCAGGAGACGCATCATGAGCGATAAAATTGTATTGATAACTGGTGGCAGCCGGGGTTTAGGACGTAATGCGGCGCTGAAACTGGCGGAAAAAGGCGTTGATGTGATAATTACCTGGCGTCAACAGCAGCAGGAAGCAGAAAAAGTGGTCGAAGCCATTCATGCTCTGGGCCAGCGCGCTGTGGCACTGCAGCTGGATGTGGCTGAGGTGCCGAGCTTCGCAGATTTTATCGAACGCCTGCAGCAGACGCTGCGCACGAAGTGGCAACGTGAGCGCTTTGATTATCTGTTCAATAATGCAGGCGTTGGCATGTACAACGCTTTTGCTGAAACCAGCGAGCAGCAATTCGATACGCTGATGCTCACCCATTTCAAAGGTCCCTTTTTTCTGACACAGCGTCTTCTGCCGTTGATTAATGACGGCGGCCGCATTCTCAACGTTTCCAGCGGACTGGCGCGTTTTAGCCCGCCCGGCTATGCGGCATACGCATCAATGAAAGGCGCAATGGAAGTGCTGACGCGCTATCAGGCGCGTGAACTGGGGCCGCGCGGTATTGCGGTAAATATTCTGGCGCCCGGTGCGATCGAAACCGATTTTGGCGGCGGTTCGGTGCGCGATAATCCGGAGGTTAATGCCTGGATCGCTGCGCAAACTGCTATGGGACGCGCCGGACAGCCGGATGATATTGGACGTGCCGTGGCTGCACTGCTTAGTGAAGATACCGGTTGGATCACCGCCCAGCGCATCGAGGCATCTGGCGGCATGTTTCTGTAACCCTGAACAGGCGATGATGATGGCAGGCCAGGCGGAGGGCTTCCGCACTGGCCGCATAAGATTTACACCGTCAGGGTGCCGTCAATAAGAGTAACGACTTTGCCGCCGATCCAGATGCCATCATCGCGGTACTGAACGGAAACCAGGCCGTTACGCTGAATAACGGTGCCCTGACGCGCCAGATAATCATGCGGGCGGCCCTGTGCCGCCAGATAACGCGCCAGGCAGGCATTGGCGCTGCCGGTAACGGGATCTTCCGTTAACGCGCCCTGTTCCACCAGCAATCCGCGCACCTCATATTGCACTTTGCCGTCGCTGGCCGGGCCAAACGGCATCACGCCAGAGACCCCGGCATCCTGCAACAGCTGCGCCAGACGCGGTACGTCGGGAACAATATCCAGCACCGCCTGCGCCGAGGCCATTGGCACCAGCAACCAGCGGATACCCATATCAACAATTGTCACCGCCTGCTGCATATCAAAAGCTTCGCTGTTCAGGGCGGCGGCGATGCCGGGATGCTCCCAGCCGGTTAGCACCGCCTCCGGCGCGGCAAAGGCCAGATCGCCGTTGGCGGCCACAGAAATGGACACCAGCCCCACGCCGCATTCCTGCACCATACGGCCCGGCGTTTTAACCGGGTGGCCCGCCTCCAGCAGCGCGTGCGCCGTACCCAGCGTAGGATGACCGGCAAACGGCAGCTCGCCCTCAATAGTAAAAATGCGCACCCGATAATCAGCGTCAGGATGCTGAGGCGGCAGGACAAAGGTGGTTTCAGACAGGTTAGTCCAGCGGGCGATAGCCTGCATTTGCGCATCGCTCAGCGCGCTGGCATCAAGGATCACCGCCAGTGGATTACCACAGAAAGCGATATTACTGAAAACATCGACCTGCTTAAACGGAAGAGTGAGTGCCATAACCATCCCAACGTTGATCCAGAAAACTGATTACTACCCTGTTTAGGTTGCTAACGTCAATATTTAGATTGCTTTATACCTTGCTTCTGGTCCCCAACTCACTTTTCTTACAAGCTGGTCAGTAATTACTGGATAAGCAAGTTTTTCGATAAGCAGGTTTTTCCAGGTACGTTAATTATCCCAGAAAGCGGCAATATATTTTTTGCCGCTTAAAGGTTTTTTTGATGGGGGGGAATAAGCAGGTTTTTAACTAACCCAAATACATGCCAGCTAAAGCTCCTGTAATCATAGATGCGCCAATGTTATTAGCTGGTGTAGCAGGAGCTCCTCTGGCTCCAGTTATTTTATTTAATACGCTCAAAGGAATTTCTTTCATTTTATTTTCCTCGTGTAGTTTGCTTTCATGGTCGTTTGTTTTTGAAGATAAAGTCAATGAGTAACACTGTTATATATTTGATGCCGAAGAATACCATCACGATAGTAATAACATCCCATGTATGTTGATAACTGCCATCGTACATTATTCTCAATGAAGAAAGATGAGCAAGTAATATACTGAAGCATAATCCCACTATATTAGATATGGCACTTTTTTTTAAATTTCCCATGATTATCCCAATGCTTAATTATTGAGAGACATGAATGTCATAGCGTCAGTTAATCAGATAATAAAAGCTGGCTTTTTATGTGATTAGATCGATTAATTCATATTTTATGAGAAGCATCACCTTTTGCTAAAAGATAAAACTATCTTATATATAGAGACAATGAAGATTTTAGACATAATATTTTAACTTGTGGAGCATACGCTTATTTCACAGACCCCTATACCTGTGTGGATACCGATCGGGGCGTGCCAGGCAATAAGCGGCCACGTTTCATCCAGATTTTGCGAAGAGGGGCGCCCTGATAACGGCAGAAAACTGATTACTACCCTGTTTACGTTGCTAACGTCAACGGCAACCACTATGAATAGAGTAACCATATAAAAATTCAGGGCTGAATTGATGCTGACAATATTAGGACGCGCCTCCTCTATCAACGTGCGTAAAGTGCTCTGGCTATGCGACGAGCTTTCCCTGCCTTATCAGCGGGAAGAGTGGGGCCAGGGGTTCAAATCTACCCATGAGGCGCGCTTCCTGGCGCTGAATCCTAATGCGATGATACCGGTGATCAAAGATGAAGACTTTGTGCTGTGGGAATCGAATACCATCATTCGCTACCTGGCAAACGCTTACCAGGGTGAATGGCTTTATCCGACTGCCCCGCGTGCGCGTGCGCTGGTTGATCGCTGGATAGACTGGCAGGCCACCGAACTGAATACGGCTTGGCGCTACGCCTTTATGGCGCTGGTGCGTCAGTCGCCCGCCCATCAGAACGAACGGCTGCTGGCCGCCGCCTGTAAAGGCTGGACTTACACCATGGGGATTTTAAATCAGCAGCTGGAAAAAACCGGACGCTATATTGCAGGCGATCGCTTTAGCCTGGCGGATATTCCTATTGGCCTGTCGGTTAACCGCTGGTATGAAACGCCGCTTGAGCATGCAAATTATCCCGCCGTTCGCGCCTATTATGAACGGCTTACCGGGCGGGAAGGTTACGTAAAATGGGGGCGCAACGGTATCCCGTAAAGGCAGAGGATCAAGCCTGCCGGGGCTCAACCGCGCCAGCGGGCAACCCGCTCATTTCACAGGCCACCGCGCCCGCACGACTGATGGCGTAACGATAACGATCGTCAAAGGGATAACAGCAGGAAAGACGTACTGCATGATTAGCGCGATCGCTCAGGGTGTAAAGCGCGCCGGGCGTCAGGCAGATTTTTTCCTGCAACAATCGATGAAACAGCGTCTCGGTATCAATGCTGTCCGGCAGCGTTATCTAGAAAACAAAGCCGCCCTGTGGCAGCGTGGCGCGGGTGCCAACCGGAAAATGCTGCGCAATTAACGCCCGCGCTTCATCCAGATTGGCAGCATAGCGACGGCGCAGCGATCGCAGGTGACGATCGTAGCCGCCGGTAGCCAGAAACTGTGCCAGCGTCTCGCACAGCAACGCCGATTCCGCCATAGAAGAGAAGGCTTTCAGCCGGGCAATCTCTTTGCTGTAGCGGCCTGCCGCCATCCAGCCGATACGAAAGTCCGGGGCCACCGTTTTGGTAAAGCTGGTGCAGTAGATCACCCAGCCGTCGCGATCGAACGCCTTTACCGTCGGCAGCTGTGGCTCGCGGAACTGCAGTTCATCATATAAACCATCCTCAATCAGCGGCACCTGCCATTGATTCATCAGCGCCGCCAGCCGCTTTTTATTTTCCGGCGTCATGCTACAGCCCAACGGGTTTTGCAGGCCGGGCATGGCGATCAGCGCCTGAATACGACCTTCCTGTAACACCATCTCCAGCGCATCCAGCGACAGGCCGGTTTGTGGATCGGTAGGGATTTCCAGCATCTTCAGACCAAGACTGGAGAGCAGCGGAAACAGGAAAAAGTAGGTCGGCGTCTCCAGGCCCACGCAGTCGCCCGGACGCGTCGTGGCGCGCAGCGCCAGCTGTAGCGCTTCCATACAACCATGCGTCAGCGTAACGCTTTCGGCTGTGAGTTTCATACCCATATAGCTGGCGCGCCGCGCGATCTCTTTACGTAAGGTTTCGCTACCCGGCGGCAGCGCATAGCGTCCGATAATCTGCGGATGGCGGCGTAGCAGCGAGGCGGTAATACGCGCCAGTTTGGCCGTGGGGTAGAAGTCGCCATCACGCGGGCAGGCCAGGGAGATATTGATATAGTCGGGGTGATTCTGCGCCGCAAACACCGTATCAATCAGATCCAGCTTGGCCTGCCCCGGCGTGCTGATGGTGGTCAGATAGCCCGGACTTTTTTCCGGCGCGGGCAGCATGCTGCGCACGTAATAACCGGACTGCGGGCGTGACTCAATCAGCCCGCGATCTTCCAGCAGCCGCCAGGCGCTCAGAACGGTATTGATGCTGACCTGCTGCGCCATTGCCACCCGGCGAATCGCCGGCAAACGGCTGCCTGGCAGCCAGGTGCCGTCATGAATGGCGCTGGCAAAATTATCCGCCAGCTGCTGATAACGCCGGTTTTCGCTGAGATCGATGGACACAGTTGCTCCCTGAACGGTGGGGTACAATTTTATCAAACAGGCTTTGTACCCATTACAATAGTCTTTTGCTGTCTCTGTTACCATTCTCCGGCGCTGCATAACATAAAGCTTCTGTTATCAGCCTGGAGCCTGCCATGATCGATCCCTCTTTTTTCAGCTATGTCACCGTAATGTCGATAACCCCTGGGCCGAACAATCTGTTACTGGCGACCTCTGGCGTTAACTTTGGTTTGCGTCGCACGCTGCCGATGATCGGCGGTTTTTTGCTGGGCTGCATGGTGCAGCTGCTGCTGTTGGCACTGGCGCTGGATTTGCTGCTGGGCTGGATGCAGGAGATCCGCAAACCGTTAACGCTGCTGGGCTGTGGTTGGATGCTGTGGTTATCCTGGAAAATCTGGCGTTCGGCAGCGCCTACGCTACAGGCCAAAGCACGACCCATGACCACGCTAGGCGGCGCGCTGTTTCAGGCGATTAACCCCAAGGCATGGCTGATGGTCAGCAATGTGGCGCTGCTCTATATCGCCGATAACGGCATTGTTACCGTGCTGACAGGATATGCGCTACTGAATCTGCCCTGCATTTTACTCTGGGCGTTTCTGGGCGAACGGCTGCGCGTGCTGCTGACGGTGGAGTGGAAACGACGTCTGTTTAATAGCGTAATGGCCGGTTCGCTGGCGCTGACGGCGCTGTGGATGCTGTATGAGGTATGGCGGTAAGTGAAAAAAGCGGCCCCACGCAGGAGGCCGCCCAAAGATTATTCCGGCACGTCGCTGCTGCCCTGCTGCGATGGCCATTTCCAGTTGCGTACTTCCGGCAAGTCTTCGCCATGTTCGCGCACGTAACGATGATGTTCGGCAATTTTCTCTGCCAGCGCGTCAAGGATGTGATCCACTTTGCCTGTTAGCGATGGAATACGCTGGATGGCCTCCTGCGCCAGGTGATAGCGATCCAGTTCATTCATCACCGTCATATCGAACGGCGTAGTGGTGGTGCCTTCTTCCATAAAGCCGCGCACATGGAAGTTATGGTGGTTGTTGCGCTGATAAGTGAGCCGGTGAACCAGGCTGGGATAGCCATGAAATGCGAAGATTACCGGTTTATCGCGGGTAAATATCTGGTCAAACTGGGCATCTTCCATGCCGTGCGGGTGCTGATCCTGGGTTTGCAGCGCCATCAGGTCTACTACGTTGACGACGCGAACTTTCAGCTCCGGCAACCAGGTTTTAAGCAGATCCACTGCCGCCAGGGTTTCCATGGTAGGTACATCGCCGGCACAGGCCATCACCACATCCGGCTCGTCTCCTGGCTGTTCAGTGCCTGCCCACGACCAAATTCCCAGACCCGCTTCACAATGTTTGATAGCCTGATCCATGGTCAGCCACTGTGGCTCCGGCTGCTTGCCCGCCACGATAACGTTAATGCGGTCCCAGGTTTTCAGACAGTGATCGCCTACCCACAGCAGCGTGTTAGCGTCTGGCGGCAGATAGATGCGCACAATATCAGCTTTTTTGTTGGCGACATGGTCCATAAAGCCAGGGTCCTGGTGACTGTAGCCGTTATGGTCCTGTCGCCAGACGTGAGAAGAGAGCAGATAATTCAGCGAGGATACCGGCTCGCGCCACGGCAGCTTGCGCGTGACTTTCAGCCACTTCGCATGTTGGTTAAACATCGAATCGATGATGTGAATAAAGGCTTCATAGCAGTTAAACAGGCCGTGACGTCCGGTCAGCAGATAGCCCTCCAGCCAGCCCTGACACTGATGCTCGCTCAGGATCTCCATGACCCGGCCATCGCGCGCCAGCTGTTCATCGTAAGACCTGACTTCCTCCATCCAGGTGCGGTTAGTAACGTCGAACACGTCGCCCAGACGGTTGGATGCGGTTTCGTCAGGGCCAAACAGACGGAAATTATCTTTATTACGCTGGAAAATCGCGCGCAGATATTGCCCCAGAATTTCGGTGGACTGCACCTGCTTTTCGCCAGGCGTGGTGACCTTCACGGCAAACTCGCGGATATCAGGCGTATCCAGCTCGCGGCGTAGCCGTCCGCCGTTGGCATAAGGCGATGCGCCCATGCGCTTTTCCCCCTGCGGGGCGAGCGCACGCAGCTCCGGCTTCAGCCTGCCCTGTTCATCGAACAGATCGTCCGGCTGATAGCTGCGCATCCACTGCTCCAGAATTTGACGATGCTCTTGATTCTCACGGCAGGAAGAGACCGGCACCTGATGCGCGCGCCAGAAATCCTCAACCTTTTTGCCCTCTACCGTTTTCGGGCCGGTCCAGCCTTTCGGACTCCGCAGAATAATCATTGGCCAGCGCGGGATCGCTTCCGGCGCGTCGCCGCTGCGGGCGCGGCGTTGATACTCGTGGATCTTATCGCAGGCGTTATCCAGCGTTTCCGCCATCTGCCGGTGCATTTTCTCTGGCTCGTCGCCGCAGACAAACAGCGGTTCATAACCGTAGCCGTTGAATAGCTGATGCAGGTCTTCATCGCTGCTGCGCCCAAGCAGCGTCGGATTGGCAATTTTATAGCCGTTGAGATGCAGAATCGGCAGCACGGCGCCGTCGCGGGCGGCGTTGAGGAATTTAATGCCGTGCCAGCTGGAAGAGAGCGGGCCGGTTTCCGCTTCGCCGTCGCCAATCACGCAAGCGGCAATCAGATCGGGATAATCGAACACCGCGCCAAAGGCGTGTGACAGGGAATAGCCCAGCTCGCCGCCTTCGTTAATCGAGCCTGGGGTTTCCGGCGCGGCGTGGCTGGGAATACCGCCGGGAAAGGAGAACTGCTTAAACAGTCGCTGCATGCCGATAGCGTCTTCGCTGATCTCCGGATAGATCTCACTGTAGCTGCCTTCCAGCCAGGTATTCGCCACCATGCCCGGCCCGCCGTGGCCCGGCCCGCAGATATAGATCATATCCAGATCGCGATGGCGGATAACGCGATTAAGGTGTGCATAGATAAAATTAAGGCCGGGCGTGGTGCCCCAGTGACCCAGCAGACGCGGTTTAATATGTTCAGGCTGTAGCGGCTCGCGCAGCAGGGGATTGTTCATTAAATAGATTTGGCCCACTGACAGATAGTTAGCGGCGCGCCAGTAGCGATCGAGCAATTGGAGTTCTTGTTGGATATCAGGTGCATTCGTCATGCTTTTCCTCCGGTGACGACAATCACAATTTTGGCCAGGAAGCGCTTTACCCGGGCGAAATGAAAATCAATACTCTTTAACCCTACTAGAAGAAATCTTAATCAGCCAAAAATCAGGCTTTTTAGCGTGCTGGCAAGGAGCTGCGCTGTGCTTATCTCTGATTCTCACCTGTGGCTAACTGCACTGGTGGTTACCGTTACGATTCTGCTGTGGGCCAGTGCGCGCCTGCCGGAATTCATTACTGCACTGCTGTTCTTCGCCGCCGCAATGATGTTGCACATTGCGCCAGCAGCCAGCGTGTTTGGCGGCTTCGCCTCATCTGCCTTTTGGCTGGTGCTGAGCGGTTTTATTCTGGGCGTGGCGATCCGCAAAGTAGGGCTGGCCGATCGGCTGGCACATGCGCTGGTACCGCGCTTAAGCGCCAGCTGGCCGCGCATGGTAGGCGGAACGATCGTTATCAGTTATCTGCTGGCGTTTGTGATGCCCTCTAATATGGGCCGCATTGCGTTACTGATGCCGGTGATCGGGGCATTGGCGAAGCAGGCAGGAATAAAAGAGGGCAGCCGCGGCTGGGTTGGCCTGGCGCTGGCGGTGGGGTTTGGCACTTTTCAGCTCTCTGCCAGCATTCTGCCCGCCAACGTACCAAATCTGGTCATGAGCGGGGCGGCGGAAACCGCTTATCATCTCCATCTGGGCTATATGCCGTGGCTGTTTTTACAGGCACCGGTGGTGGGGGTACTGAAAGGGGTAATATTAACGCTGTGCATCTGCTGGCTGTTTCCGGCACGGCCTGAGGCGGTGACGCATAGTGCGCGCCTGCCTGCCCTCAGTGGCAAGGCGTGGCGTCTGATTATCCTGCTGCTGTTGACGTTGATATTGTGGATGACCGACAGCCAGCACGGCATTTCACCCGCCTGGATCGGTCTGTGCGCCGCCTGCTTCTGCTTATTGCCGCGCGTGGGCTTTATTTCCAGCGACGCGTTCGCCAGCGGCGTTAATTTCCGAACCTGTTTGTATGTCGCAGCCATTTTAGGCGTGACGGCGGTGGTGGTTGATTCTGGCCTCGGCAACATTATCGCGCAGGCGCTGCTGGACATTACGCCGCTTGATCCCGCCACGCCTTTCGTGAATTTCATTTCGCTGAGCGCTTTAACCAGCACCCTGAATTTTGTGGTAACCGCTAACGGCGTCCCGGCGATGTTTACGCCGATGGCGCAGAGTTTCGCCACCGCTTCCGGTTTTCCGTTAGGCAGTGTCATTATGCTTCAGGTGCTGGCCTACGCCACGCCGCTGCTGCCCTATCAGGCCTCGCCGATTGTACTGGCGATGGGATTAGGCAATGTGTCAGCGCGAGACGGTCTCAGGCTTTGCCTGCTGGTGGCGCTGGTCAGCATCGTTGTATTGTTGCCGCTCTATTACGGCTGGTTCCAACTGCTGGGCTATTTATAACAGCGATAAAGTTCTGGCTGTATGGCTGATACGATTAAAAAAGGGGCAGCATTGCTGCCGCCCCTGAATAGCGCACCGATCTGAAACGTTAAGGCTTACTTGCCTGCCGCTGCAGCGGCGTGAGACGTTTCGTCATTAGCGGCGGCTGGCGTCATCGGCGAATAATCAAGTTGCAGGATGCGGCTGGTTTCCGCCAGCTCATGCTCGGTGGCACTGATATTGCCATTCAGTTTCTGGCCGTAAGAGGGGATCATCTCTTTCAGCTTCGCCTGCCATTCTGGCGTAGCGATTTTATCTTTAAACACTTTCTGCATCAGATTCAGCATAATTGGCGCTGCCGTAGAAGCGCCTGGCGATGCGCCCAGCAGAGCAGAAATGGTGCCGTCCTGAGAGGTTACCACTTCGGTGCCCAGGCGCAATACGCCGCCTTTTTCTGCATCTTTTTTGATGATCTGCACGCGCTGACCTGCCTGGATCAGATGCCAGTCTTCTTTTTTCGCCTGCGGGAACCAGGTTTTCAGCGCCGCATAGCGATCGTCATCGTTCAGCATCAGCTGGCCGACCAGATATTTCACCAGGTCAAAGTTATCCAGACCGACATGTACCATCGGCATCAGGTTGCTGGGGGTGATGGAGCCGAACATATCCCACAGGGAACCGTGTTTCAGATATTTGGTCGAGAAGGTGGCGAAGGGGCCAAACAGCAGAACCCGTTTTCCATCCAGCATGCGGGTATCCAGATGCGGCACGGACATCGGCGGCGCGCCAACCGAAGCCTTACCATACACTTTTGCCAGATGCTGCTTAACGACTTCCTGATTTTCCGTTACCAGGAAGGAGCCACCTACCGGGAAGCCAGCGTAGTTTTTTGCTTCCGGGATGCCGCTCTTCTGCAGCAGCGGCAGAGCCGCGCCGCCAGCGCCAATAAAGACATACTTCGCCCTAATCACGCGCTCTGCGCCGTTGTTTTTGAGATCGGCAACGGTAACGTTCCAGCTACCATCGTCGTTACGCTCAATATCGCGCACTTCGTGACGGGTCTTCAGACTGAAGTTTGGGCTTTTCCCCATTGATGCCACCAGCTGGCGCGTGATTTCACCGAAGTTGACGTCAGTACCGATATCAATGCGCGTGGCGGCCACTTTCTGCTGCGGATCGCGGCCTTGCATCATCAGCGGCGCCCATTTAGCGATTTGTTCGTGGTCTTCAGAGTATTCCATGCCACGGAACAGCGTGCTCTTTTGCAGCGCTTCATAACGTTTACGCAGTAGATTAACGTTTTCTTCGCCCCAGACCAGGCTCATATGTGGGGTAGAATTGATAAAGCTGCGCGGATCGTGCAGAACGCCTTTCTGTACCTGAGAGGCCCAGAACTGACGAGAAATCTGGAAGGATTCGTTAATTTCAATGGCTTTGCTGATGTCGATAGAGCCATCCTCTTTTTCTGGCGTATAGTTCATTTCCGCCAGCGCGGAGTGGCCTGTACCGGCGTTGTTCCAGCCGTTTGAGCTCTCTTCTGCGATGTTATCCAGACGCTCTACCATTTCGATAGTCCAGTCTGGTTCCAGCTCCTGAAGATAGGTTCCCAGGGTGGCACTCATAATTCCCCCGCCGATGAGCAGTACATCGACGTCCTTTTTATCTTCTGCTACTGCATGCTTACTTAGGCCGAAAGCATTCATACACAGCGCCAGAAGCAATGCTTTTTTACGCATGTGGCGACATCTCCGTCTGTTGATTGCTCAACAGGTAATTGCAGGCGAGAGCGTCCAGCTTCTGTCAGGCGGGTTGCTCTCTTTCCATAACTAAAAAAGCGAGTGACATAACCGCACGAACGGCATGGGTTAACCACACGTTATAGGCGTGCTGAGAAATATAACATTCTCGTAATAAAATTGAATAATTTGTTTAAACTTTAAAAGTTGTTTGAATTTTAACCACGCTGAAGCGATCAGCTTCACACTTCTTAGCCTAACAGTACAAAAATTGTTTAGCTAACAGCAGAGGAAAAGGGATGTAGGTAAGCGTTCCCTTGCTTTTACAGCAAGGGAACAGGAGAGCGGAGTGTTAAAGCAGATGTAATTTTTTTACGTCAATCAGCAGGCTTTTGCCGTAGCGCAGTAAAGTACCGTTAACTGAAATCAAATCATCCGGTTTCACTTCCTGCCCCTGCCAGACGCCGTCGTCAATCTGTAACTGGACGGTGCCAGTGCGATCGCGCAGCTCCCAGGTTTTTTTACCGGTTTGCCGGATAATGTTGCCCTGCAGGGTTACCCAGGTTCCGGTAGAAAGCTGTGCCAGCTGATGAGCCGTATTCAGTTGCTGGTTATCTGTTACTGCACGGTAGCCATCTTTTTGATCTTCCGGCGGCGGTGCTTTGCCGTCCGGATTAAAGCCGCCATCGGCGGCCAGCGTTGGTGCGGCAAGCAGTGTAGCCAGACACAGCGTCAGGATTTTATTCATTGCCATCTCCTGCGGTCATTAACCACATGAATTACCGCTGCGCTATCAGGGGTCGCCCAGCTGCTGCACATCAATCCAGCGACGTTCGCCATCCTGACGTACGCGACCGTTCAGGCGCACCTGGTCTTTGGCATCATAGGTTTTCCCTGCCCAGACCTTTTCCGGGATAACCAGATCGATAGTCTGATCGCCGTGACCGCGCAGCTGATAGCGGTTAGCGTCTTTCTGCTTAACGATATAACCCTCAACCGTTACCCAGGCGCCGTCACGCATTGTTTTTACCAGCTCAAGCCGCGCTGAGGTCGTGTCTTCCGTTCCTTTATAACCGCTGTCCTGATTCTCCGGCGGTTTTTCGCCGCTTTTGTAGCCGCCGCTATCTTCGGCAAAAGCCGGCAGCGTGAAAAGGGCAATCAGAGCGGCGATAGTCAATTTTTTAGCCATACATTCTCCTTAATAACCATCCGTTCGGGCCAGGCGAAATATGCCTTTGCAGGATATAAGCCTGGCACAGTCTGATGAAATCGGGGGAAATCAGCGTACGGCCGCATTGATATTGCACAACTTTAGGAAAATTGTCCGGAGCGGGCGGCAGTGTTACAGCATGCCTGGCAGCTGAAATCACAGGCATAACCAGGCAATGATTAACGTTGAGCAGCGCTCAATTTTACAGCGGTATTAATAACGCGGATTGGTTTAAAAAATAAATATAGTCGTTTGAATAAAGAAAACGCATGGTAAGTCACAGTAATTGATTCCGCTTAATGCGATATTTCTGTAAAATGGCATGGTGCCTGACTTGAAAAACATCATGCTATCTTTTGCATGATTAATGCCATACAGGAGAAGTTGGTATATTGATTGTTCCCCAGGGGCGACCATTGTTTATATAATCAATTTAACATCGGGGGGAATGACAATCGTTTCTCTTGCGCTGTCATAAATTTTTGCGCCTAAATAGCCCCCTATCACTGAGCCATAAAGCCCACCATGTGGTATTTTTGACATATTACCTAACAATCCTCTAATAAGAGTGCCTACCGCCTGGGATGCATCTCTTCCGCCCGAAGCTAGTTGAGTTTCTTCACGGTTTAGTCATTTCATTAGTCTGATCTCCTTGTTATCAATGGTTTTAATATTACAAAAACCATAGCTGTTATAACTGAGTAACATACTTTCTTGGGTATGTTCTCAAAAAAACCATAATGAAAATACCCAGACACAATGAGTATGGTTGCGAAAAAAATGGAGTATTTAAAGAATGATAAAAATAACTTTCTTTTCATTTCATAAATTACCTTTGTATGTTGTTAATATTTAATCTGTCTTTTTTTGAGATTAACTATAAAAATAAAAAAATAGTTTTACATATAGTTAATTTATACTTTTCTTTGTCTGCTTAATGGTTGGTTATAAATAAATAAATAATTCGAGGTTTTTATATTTTCATTTAATGATTGTGAAATAATAATTTTAGATTATTTTTCTGGTGCATTAATTCCACTATTTTTAAAGAGTGGTTTTGATTGCGAGAAAGAAAACAACTTATCTGACGGCCTCTTCGGCCGTCTACTTCCTGGGCCAGTTAATTATAAAGCTGACGAGACAACAGAACGTTTAAACCTTACCAAAGCGACGCCAGAGAAAGCGCAGCACAAAAAACTCTATCGTGCCCAGCAGCAAAAACCACAGGCAGAGCACAAAGGTATAAAACTGATTGAGATCGCTGAAATGAAACAGCGACATCATACGGGCAGTAAACTGCGGACCCGGAGAGGGCGCAGGCAATAGCAGCGCGGAGAGAAAGCCCAGCAGCAGAATGCTCATTGGCGCCAGCCAGTTTTCAAAAGTGGATTTCATGGAATTCAGGACAAAAAGAAAAAGAGACGTTCATTCTCCGGGATTCAGCATGATGGTTCAATGTTTGGCGTGGTCATCATGGCGCAGGGTGAATATCTTCAGCATTAAATCAATGGCTTGTGTGATAACCCACGTTGAAAAAAGGCCTATAATCAGGATTCGTTTAGCTTTTGTTTAAGTCAGGCTTTGCATAATCGCCGTCAATTTTGTGAGCCGCTTCAAAAAAAGTTGCTGAAAAAAACCGCTGCCGTTATAATTTTCGTTGTTTTTTTCAACAAAAGTTAAGCAGGTCATGGGTTATGAAAAAGTTCTTTCGGTATGTGTTTCGCGCTTATGTTGAAACCTTTAAGCATGTGCCGCCCGGCGCGCTGAACTAACGGCAGCGCCGCACTAACACCCTCGATAACCGCGGCCAGGGAACGACCGATGGTTATCAAACCCGCTTTATGTATCCTTCCGCTTCATTCTTCTTGTCTCCAGCTTTGTTTCGCTCTTATCCAATCGCCTTATCGGCGGTGTTTTCACCGCTAAAAGTTTTGCGCTGACAAGGGCCTACAGCCTGTTTCTTAAACGCCCTTTGTTGATAACCGCCGCACATTTTTATCAACCGTTCTGATTAAGCGTCCCGGCAAACAAGGCGAAGCGTTATTTAACGCCTAAACTTAGCGGGTATCCCTAACCTGAGAGCAGCTGATGAAGAGAGCAACCCGGAGGCGCGGGCCGAATAACCGCACACTTCTTCTCGGTATGGCCGCAGCAGTGGCCGGGACGGCGCTATTTGTTAAGCAATGGCGTAAATGGCAGCAGACGCCGCCGGTGGGCATTCATAGCCATCAGGCAGGTCTGGCGGGCTATTACCAGCAAGTCGGGCCGTGGCGAATGTTTACCCGCGTAACGCCAGAAAGCCGCCCTGGCCTGCCGGTGGTTTTGTTGCATGGTCTGGTGCTGTCCGGGCGTGCCATGGAAGACCTGGCGCTGGCATTAGGCTGGGAATATCGCGTACTGGTTCCTGATCTGCCCGGTTTTGGCGGCAGTTCGCTTCCGGCCTCGCAGCCGGTGTTAAGCGTTGATCAACTGGCAGAGGCGTTATGGCTGTGGATGCAGCAAAATCAGCTGTCGCGCGCTATTTTTATCGGCAACTCTATGGGATGCCAGGTGCTGGCTGCGCTGGCGGTTGCGCATCCTGAAGCGGTTGCCGGGCTGGTACTGCAAGGGCCTACTGTCGATCGTCATAACCGTACGCTGCTGCGCCAAATTTGGCGCGACTGGATCAATGGCCGACGGGAAGCGCATCGTTCTCCCGCCGCGCTTAGCCGTATCGATTATGCCAAAGCGGGTATCTGGCGCGCCATGAATACCATGCGCCTCATGATGCGCGATCGCATCGAGCAGCGGCTGCCACATATCAAAGCGCCAACGCTGGTGGTGCGAGGATCGTTTGATGTGGTTTCGCCCGCTCGTTGGGTCACAGAGATGGTGGCGCTGCTGCCGCGTGGCGAGCTGATGACCATCCCGCAAGGTACGCATACGCTGCACTACGTTTACCCGTGGAGCTACAGCCGCGCTATCCGACCTTTTATTGCTCGCGTGCAGAAGGAGCAGGAAAACCATGAGTAAACCACCAAAAGGCGTTGCCCGCTTTGACTCTTCGGCAACGATGGTAATGGCGCTCAGCAATGCGCTACATCAGCGCCCTTTTAGCAGCCCAAGCCAGTCGCCTACGTTGGATCGCATGCTGCCGGCGTTGAATTTACTGCCTGAGCGCGTCCGTGAATGGGGCTATGCGCTTGGCGGTATGGCTGAAGGCATTACGCTAAGTCAGGCGCAGCATCTGGATATTGAAGGCATCGCGCGTTGGGTAGCGAATCAATATCCGCAGCAGCAGTATCAGGCCGCTTTTGTCGGCTCCTCTAACGGCGCGATGGTACATCTGGCGGCGGCGATGGGCGTGCCCTGGCTGCCGCAAACATTTTTGTGTCCGGTACGTTCATCGCACAACGACCCGGATGATGCACAGAAAGGCATGGCGGACGGCAAGCCGATTACCGATGCGTTGCTGGCGGCCTCACCCCATCTGGCGGTTCATCATATGCAGGATCCGAATCAGGATCGTTTGATGCTGGACCAGATGTCCTATTTCCGTTTAAAGCACCGTAAACTGCCGCTGGAATATCATGAGTTTTTGCTTAGCGCGCTGCCGCCAGGCGGAACGCTGGTAATCAATCACTGTACGCAGCAGTGGCCCGCCACGCGTACCAGCGATCGCTCTTTTTATCAATTTGGAGCGGTAGGGGGCGCAACGGAGCAGGAATATTTCTCTGGCGGGCCACGAGTAATGGAATATCTGGCACGTAACGGCGTTGAACGTGAAAAATGGGAGCCGCCTGCGCCGGACGTTACCGTACCGGAGGCAGAGTGGGGGTTTGATGCGCACCTGATGGCCGAGCTGAAAAAACTGGCGAACAGCCAGAACTGGAAACTGGTAGAGCTGCGTTATGAAAACCCGGAAGCGCTGAGCTTTGTGACTGCCGAAATTTATCGTGACTGGTATCTTTCGGCAGGCGTGATCGCTTCGCGGCTGGTGGTGGATAATTTCCTGTTAATGGATCCCTGGACCACCATGCAGCAATATGCGATTCCTTTCTGGCTGACCTTCTGTACCGAGCCTTCTGCCAGCTCACTACAGCGCTATCTTGAGCGTCAGCCTCGGTTCCGTAATATCGATCTACTGCTGTTTTCTCACGGCACGGAAAGTATCGGGATGGCTTCGATTGAACGCTGGCAACAGCTGTTGAATTACGCTACCGATGAAGGCGCATTTGTCGGTGTTGATACGGAACGCTTCCCGCGTGATTTCGCAACGTTATCGCGTTTTGATGAGGAACTGAAACAGAGATCGCCGCTGTTACCGCCGCCAGAACCGCTGACGACTGAAACATTTTTAGCGGGTGTACAGCGTTACGGGGAAAAATTTCAGGTGGAGTGTTTGCTACATAACTGAGAAACAAGATGAGCAGTCAGGCCCTGTGACCTGACTGCTACTCAACAATTACTGCGCTTTTTCAGCAATAAGGGTGAGCTTTTCATCAGTGGCTTTCTCTTCCTGCAGCGTTTCTTCCAGCAGGCGAGCCGCTTCTGTATAGCCCAGCTTCTGTGCCAGCGCACGCAGCGTGCCGTAAGCCGCGATTTCGTAGTGTTCCACTTTCTGTGCTGCGCCGATCAGGCCAGCATCACGCACCACGCCTTTCTCGACGGAATCGATGATTTCCTGCGCTTCTTCTATCAGGCCTTCCATCGCATGACATTTCATACGCTTAATACGCACTTCAGGGGTCGCTTCTACCAGCTGATCAAGACGCTCGATCTGGCCCTGGGTTTCTTCCAAATGAGTTTTGAACGCTTCGATAAGATTCTCATCGCTAGCGGCACGCGCCATTTTTGGCAGGGCACGACTAATTTGCTTCTCAGCGCTGTAAACATCAGACAGATCGTGAATAAACATCTCTTCCAGCGTTTTAATACTCATCGTAATCTCCATAACCAAAGGATAATAATTTATAAGTTCAGGGGTGGCATGCCCTGTTAATTTCAGTATAGACAAAAATAAACAACTGCAACGGCAGAATGATGAGATTAGGATTCATCCTGCTGCTACCGCCTCGCTTGTTTTAAATAAAGTCTGCGCTGCCTGGCTTATTAATAAAAGGGCAGGGAATAGGCTGATACAAAGAAGGCGATAAAGCAGAGAAAAAAGAACGGGCGCAAGAAGTAACACACTTACCCGCAGTACGCCAGCGCGCACTACGGGTTAACTAATTTTACAGGGAGTTACCCGGCTTTAAATTAGCTGCGGCGGCTATTTTGTCCGCCTTTTTTGCCTGCTTCAGAGGCTTTTTCGCGGTCATTTTTAAAGTTACCGCCGCTTTGTTGGCCGCCTTTCTTACCGGCTTCAGAGGCTTTTTCACGATCTTCTGCAAAGTTACCTGAACCACCACGATGCTGAGTCATATTATTTCTCCTCGTGTGTATTAACAGAATGCATATATTTATCAGTGGGCGATAAATATATGCGCATCCAACGTTTTTAAATTTAGCGGTTGAGAATGATATTGCAAGGCGATGGCAGCTAAAAGTTTTTCTTATGGCGTTTTATAGAGCATAAGTTCGCGTTACATAACGGGTAAATGAAAATGTTATATTTTATGAATGACGCCTGAAATATATATCTGGCGCCTCGTCTGTTAATGCCAGAAAGGCAGAAAAGCCTCTGCGGCTACCCATAATAAACTCTTCCTGGCTCAGGATCACAACGCGCTTTCCGCAGGTCGGATCAGTGAAAAAAAGCAGGCCGTTTCGTTTTGTTTGGTCTTTAATTATTCAGCAAGCTAATTCACAACGGAGGAGATGACTGATGAATACCACATGGTTACGATCCCGTGAGCTTCCCCATCTGGGATCCTTTATCGTATTGAAGAAAGGTAAAGTGGCCTGGCTGCTGTTCCGTAACGGCGGCGCGGTTTTTCGCTCTGCGCAGTGGCTGCGGCGGCATTGTCATGCCTTCGAACCTGTGAATGCCTCCTCTCAGGTACGTTAATTTGATTTTTACCGGCGTCGGCCACGCTGCTGGCGCCGGAGCAGGCTCTCTGTTTTACATCTCTTTGATTCATGAGAGACGTGCCTTTCACCAGGTCTCTGTGAAGCAGCAATGCTATCTTTACGCCTTTGCCTCGTCGTATCCGGTAAACGTGGCCTTAACCAGATAATTTAGCAGATTAACTATTTTAGCTAATTGCGTAATAAACAAAAATAATTTATCGGCTCAATTGGCGTAATTAACATCAGCGCATCATTGATGAGTAAAGAGTGTAATTTGCAAAAATGTTGATGATACTTATTTCATCAATTTATTTTGCTAAATCGCTTATTGCATTGAGGTGTTAAAAGTTAGCGGGCAAGGAATAAGTTATCGCCAGTATGACCCGCCCGGTTAAAGGCGGGTCAGTATAGCCATCACTTACCGATCAGAAATACTTCAGCCAGCGGATATCACGCCTTTGTTGCTTTAGTCGGGCAAAGGCGCGTACCGGCCACCACAGCAGCAGCGCCAGCAGCAGCATACAGAACCACAGCTGCCAGACGGCATCGAAGCCGAACCAGTCACCCTGATTTTTCCCCCAGCTTGCTTCAGCGACCAGATACATACCTTTCAGAACGTAAAGATGCAGCAAATAGAAAAACATTGGCGCGCTGCCAAATACCGCCAGCCAGGCAATAGTACGACTGCGCTCTTCGATACGTTCAAACAGCGCCAGCAGCGTCAGGCCAACTGCCAGCGTCAGGCAGATAAACAGCAGGGAGGGTGGATATTTGGTGATATTAAAAAACGCCATTGCGCTTTCGCCCAGCGTATTGCCCGCCTGCCACGGCTTTTCACCATAGCCGTTAAGCAAACGTAGTAGCACGAACAGCCCCAGCAGGCTGGCGGCGCTGGTCAGCAATATTTTGCCGCGCGTTGCGCGGTTGCAGGCCGGTTGCCAGAGCTGGCCCGCACAGTAGCCCAGCGCAATGACGCCAATCCACGGCAGCACCGGATAGGATGTACGCATCCGCAGCGAATCGCCTAATTCAATCCAGCCGCGATCGTGCAGGATCGCCCACGGCAGGTGCCAGAACGTACCGGGTGCAGCATGAATATGGTCAAGCAGATTATGTCCCGCCACCAGCACAATTCCGATGGTGACAATAGCCCACAGCGGCAGCCACAGCAGCCCGCCAAGCGCCAGCATACTCAGGCCAATCGCCCAAATCACCTGTAAATAGAGCACTTCCGGCGGGAAGCTAAAGGTCCAGGCGAAGTTAACCAGCGTTAGCTCCAGTGCCACCAGCACCAGACCGCGCTTCAGCAGGAACAGCGACACGGCCTTACGGCTTTGCTTTTTTTGCTGATAAAGCGCGGCGGAGAGACCAGTTAAAAATACAAAAACCGGCGCGCACAGATGCGCCAGAGTACGGCTGATAAACAACGCCGGATCGGTGTTAGCGACATCGATCGGATCGGCAAGTTGTTTATGCAGATAGAAGGTTTCACGCACGTGATCCAGCAGCATTAACAGGATCACCAGGCCACGCAGCGCATCAATAGCCTGCAGCCGTTGAACAAGCTTATCGGACATATCCTTTTCCTGGTAGTATAAAGAGCGAAACGTTATATCATAACAAAAGGTTGTGACTCAAGGGCGTGAGCAGCTGCATCATCGTTCACTGTAGGCAGAATGCCAGAGTGTTTTCATTGCCAGGCCGCTCAGGCTGTGGCTAAAATAACTGCCCGGGGTGATGGCGTTCCACCTTACCCAACCGCTACTCTTCCTTTGAGCGCTGATGACGCCTGACACCACACTTTCTCACCGGGAAGGTGTGACGCATGTCAGGATAGCGCTCTGCCTTCTTGCTGCGTCATATCTCGTTGAATTAAAACCATTATTGAGCCTTAACGACAATGTTGAAATCTATGCTGGCAGTTATGCTCGGGGGCGCCGCAGGCTGTACGCTGCGTTGGCTAATTTCGTTGCGCTTTAATGCGCTGTTTCCAAATTTACCGCCGGGTACGCTGCTGGTTAATCTGCTGGGCGGCCTGATCATCGGTATCGCCACCGCCTGGTTTATGAAGAATCCGCACCTTTCTCCAGAGTGGAAATTGCTGATTGTCACCGGACTGTGTGGCGGGCTGACCACCTTTTCCACCTTCTCCACAGAAATCATGTTGCTGATGCAAAGCGGCAAATATATCTGGGCAATGGGTCACGTGCTGGTTCATGTTGTTGGCTCGTTGCTAATGACCTTTGCCGGTTTCACCCTGGTTACCCTGCTGGGCTAGATAACCTTCTACAGTTAAACCGGGCGGCGCAATTTACGCGCCGGTTTTCCCGGTGAACAAGGAGGATGAATGGCTAACCCTGTATTTCTTAATCTGGTACTGCTGGAAGGCGAACCGCTTACGCTGCTGCACGCCGCGAAGCAGGCTGGTTTCGATGAGGTGGAGATCTGGCAGGAAAATGTGCAGGCGGCAGAAGGCGGTGCAAAGGCCATCCGGGCGCAGGCGCAGCGGCTTAATCTGGGGTTCACCAACTGTCAGGTGTTGCGCGATTTCGCTGGCGCACCGCTGGCACTGCGTGAAGAGAAGCGACAGCAGGCGCAGCAGTTTTTTCAGCTGGCGCAGGCAATAGGTTGCCGCACGGTTCAGGCACCTGCCTGCACACGCGAGGATTGCCAGGCTGAGTTGATTGATGAAGATTTGTGCTGGCTCTCCGCCGAGGCGGCGCGGCATGATTTGCGCATCATGTATGAGCCGATGGCCTGGAGCACGGTGGATAACCAGCTGGGGACGGCCTGGCAACGGCTGAAACGGCTCGATTTGCCCAACGTCGGGCTGGTGGTGGATCTGTTCCATATCGCCGCGCGTGACGATGATGCCAGCGTGCTGGAAGACATTCCGCCGCAGCGGATTTACGAAGTACAGTTGTGCGATATGGCTGAGGCGGTCACGCCAGACGATATGTCGCAGCTGATCGATAGCGCGCGTCATCATCGTCTGCTGCCCGGTGATGGCATTTTGCCGGTAGCGGATTTTGTCGCTGCGCTGCAGCGTAAAGGCTATCGCGGCCCGGTCGGAATTGAGGTGTTTAACGATCGGCTGAAGCAGCAACCGCCGCAGGTTGCTGCTGCGCAGGCGTTTGCCGCCCTGCGCCGGTGCTGGCCTTAACGCCTGTAATGATTAGTGCTCGCTGCCTTTAAAGCAGCGGGCAATAAAATTAACCGCTCGCTGTGCACCGGAGCCGGAAATGGTATGGCCGACGCCGCTTTCAAACAGGGTTTCTACCGACATGCCCGTTGCCTTCAGGCGCAGCGCGGCAGATTCCGTCTCCTCCCACGGGATCACCGGATCGGCTCTGCCGTGCACCAGCAGTACCGGCGCGTTACGTACCGGCATCAGCGGGTCGGGCGTAGCCAGGCGACCGGAAAAAGCCACCACGCCCGCTAACGGCCAGCGCCCGGACGCCAGCGCATCCAGCGCCATAATCGACCCCTGCGAAAAGCCCACCAGCAGTACCTTTTCCGGTTGTGTAATCTGATGCGCGCTCAGCAAACCATGCAGCGTCTTATCAAAGGCGGCGCGGGCTTCTCTTACCCGTTCCCCTCGGTTTTGCGCGGTTACGCCGTCCAGGCTGAACCACTGAAAGCCGGGACCATGCTCGAAGCGAAAGGGCGCATCGGGCGCGGCAAAAGCGGTGGCAGGCAGCAGCGGCGCCCAGTGCGGGCCCAGCCCGGCCAGATCGTCACCGTTGCTGCCAACGCCGTGTAGAAAAATCACCAGTTTTTTTGTCATCTTCGCCTCCGCGTGGAAAGTTTTGTCCTGCGCTTTTACATTTCGAAGTTAAACCATTGCGGCTATTTGCACTAAGATCAGTGATTCGTAGGGCAAAAAATGAGCACATTTATGCTATTTCGCCGTTTCGAACGTTATATCAATATCTTTCAGGATGCACCCGGCGAAGCACCGCCGGATAGCGTTGGAGCCTTTTACAGTTATTTTCTGCGTCAGGTTTGGCGCAGCTTTGCCGCGCTGCTGGCGGTCGGCCTGATTGTTGCGCTGATTGAAGTCGCGCTCTACCGTTATTTAAGTCAGCTGATCGATATGGTCAACGCCTCAACGCCTGCCATCTTCTTTCAGGAAAACTGGGGAACGCTGCTGTGGATGGCGGCGGTAGCGATGATTTTGCGTCCGCTGTTTATCGGTTTGCACGATCTGCTCATCCATCAAAGCATTGGCCCCAGCCTGGGCAGCCTGATCCTGTGGCAGAACCACAGCTACGTGCTGCGTCAAAGCCTGAAATTCTTCCAGAACGATTTTTCCGGGCGAATCGCCCAGCGCATTATGCAGACCGGTAATGCGCTGCGTGATTCGGCAGTCCAGACCGTTGACGCTATGTGGCACGTTTCTATTTACGCCATCACCTCGCTGGTGCTGTTTGCCGAAGCGGACTGGCGGCTGATGCTGCCGCTGATCGCCTGGATTTTCGCTTATGCCAGCACGCTGCGCTATTTTGTGCCGCGTATCAAAGCGCGATCGGTGATCTCTTCTGAGGCGCGTTCAAAGCTGATGGGTTGCATTGTTGATGGCTATACCAACATCACCACGTTAAAGCTGTTTGCTCATACCGATCTGGAGCAGCGCTACGCGCAGGAGGCGATAGGCGAGCAAACGCAGAAAACGCAGCAGGCCAGCCGGATGCTGACCAGCATGGATATAACGCTCTCTACGCTGAATGGCTTACTGATCGGTTCCACCTGCGGGCTGGCGCTGTGGCTGTGGAGCGAGTCGCTGATCACCGTCGGCGCGATTGCGCTGGTAACCGGGCTGGTGATCCGTATTGTGAATATGTCCGGCTGGATTATGTGGGTGGTCAACGGCATTTTTGACAATATCGGTACGGTTCAGGATGGCCTGACCACCATTGCGCAGCCGCTAAGCGTCACCGACGAGCCGAATGCTAAACCGCTACGCGTAACGCAGGGCGGGATCCGTTTTGAAAATGTCCATTTTGACTATGGCGGCGGTCGGCGGGTAATCAATAACCTCAACCTGGATATTCAGCCCGGCGAAAAGATCGGGCTGATTGGACCATCGGGCGCGGGAAAATCGACGCTGGTTAATCTGCTGCTGCGGCTGTATGACCTGGAAGGCGGCAGCATCAGCATTGATGGTCAAAATATTACAAAAGTCACCCAAACCAGCCTGCGGGCACAGATTGGCATGATCACCCAGGATACCTCGCTGCTGCATCGATCCATTCGCGATAACCTGCTGTATGGTCGTCCGGACGCTACCGAAGAGGAGCTGTGGACGGCGATCCGTCGGGCGCGCGCCGATGAATTCATTCCGCTGCTTTCCGATAACGAAGGGCGTATCGGGCTGGATGCGCATCTGGGCGAGCGCGGCGTGAAGCTTTCCGGTGGTCAGCGCCAGCGTATCGCTATCGCACGCGTGCTGTTAAAGGATGCGCCAATTTTGATCATGGATGAGGCCACTTCCGCGCTCGATTCAGAGGTAGAGGCGGCGATTCAGGAGAGTCTGGATACCCTGATGGAGGGCAAAACGGTGATCGCCATTGCCCACCGTCTCTCGACAATCGCCAGACTCGATCGGCTGGTGGTGCTGCAACAGGGCAAAATTATCGAGATGGGTAATCACCAGCAGTTGCTGGCGCATAACGGGCTGTATGCCCGTTTGTGGCGTCATCAAACCGGCAACTTTGTCGGCGATCACTAAGCCTGTCCACGGCGGTAGGGCAGCGCATCACGCGCTTCCTCCGCCCAGGCCAGTACGCCCGCCTGCTCCTGCTGTAAAAAATCGCCAACCGCTGCGCGTAATCCCTCATGCCGTAGCCAGTGCCATGAGCGGGTAAGCGTAGGTTCAAAACCGCGCACCAGTTTATGTTCTCCCTGTGCGCCCGCATCGAAATGGCGCAGGCCGTGGGCAATGGCATAATCCATTCCCTGCCAGAAGCAGGTCTCGAAATGCAGACGGTCAAATTCCGCCAGGCAGCCCCAGTAACGGCCATACAGGGTATCGTCGCCGATCAGGCTAAACGCCATCGCCACCGGCTGCGTCCCGCGTTGGGCAAAAACCACCTGGATCGCGCCGGGCATACGCTCCGCCAGCAGGCTGAAAAAGTCACGCGTCAGATAAGGCTGCTGTCCGCGTACTGCGTAGGTATTGGCATAACAGGTATAAACAAAATCCCATTGGGCTTCGCTTAGCTCACCGCCGCTGAGCCAGTGAAAGCTAATGCCATTAGCGGCAACCTGTTCACGCTCTTTACGGATCTGCTTACGCTTGCGCGACATCAAGGTATCGAGAAAATCCTGAAAATCGCGATAGCCGGGATTATGCCAGTGATACTGGCAGCCAAGGCGCGACAGCCAGCCGGGTTGCGCAGCCAACAGCACATCACTGCGTGGATCGGTAAAGTTAATGTGGGCGCCAGAGAACCCCTGGCGGGCAAGCGCCTCAGGCAAGGCTTCCAGCAGCGCCGTCAGCGATGTGGCATCGCCCAGCAGACGCGGCCCGCTGACCGGACTAAACGGAATAGCGCCCAGCCATTTCGGATAATAGGGAATGTTGGCGCGATAACAGGCGTCCGCCCAACTGTGATCAAACACATATTCACCCCAGGAATGACTTTTCTGATAGCCTGGTAGCGCCGCACGCAGCTGTCCCTGTTCCAGGGCGACCCAGTGTGCGGGTTGCCAACCGCTTTCTGCGCCAACGCTGCCGCTCTCTTCCAGCGAACGCAAAAAAGCGTAACGTAAAAACGGATTGTTATCAGGCAGTAGCGCATCCCAGTCGGCGGCAGAAACGGCGGCGAGCGAAGTGAGAAAGGAGAACGACATCAACAGGCTCCGACAGATGGCGGGCGAACCATAAACCGGTTGCCCGAGAGTGAAACTTCACCTTAGCATATTTGGCTTAATCACTGTCTTCACGCATATTCAGCGCCAGCGCGCTGGCGGGATCGAACAGCGACAGGCTTTCGATCTGGTCAAGCAGGATAACCTTACGAAAATCGAGCGCCGACTGCGGCTCTGAGGTCAGGTCAATATCGTGTTTGGCATACCAGGCGCTGTAGTTGTGCTCCACCACCAAATCAAGCGTTTTACTGTCACGGTAGCCACTCAGCATCGGGATCACTACCACGTTGTTGGCATCAGAACTGTCGAAGGAAGAGGACATGATCATGCCGATATAGATACGGTGGGAGGTCAGCGTGATCCACGCCAGTTCGCCTCCTTCCATACACTGATAAAGCAGATGTTCCACGCCATTGGTACGGGTAAGCGAATTATAGAGTTCGCGACGGCCACGTCCATCAAGCCGCGCGCTGCCCGCCCAGTTAGAGCGATAGAGACAAAACAGCACGGCAAAGGTCAGCATAATCACCACCGGCGCCTGAATGCCAAGAAAGCTCCAGTTCATAAATTCGATATGGTAATGATGATGCCCGCTGCCGAAATATTGCGGCAGTTTATTCATCACCGCAGAGGTGACCAGCAACAGCAGCCAGATAATCGCGGTGGCAATCACGCCCTGGATAACAAAAATACAGCCATAAAGTGCGACCAGGAAATAGACGTCCCAGCCAAACGTACGTTTAAATTTGAAGCGCGTAGAGAGATCGCGACTGCTGTACCAGTAGCCACAAACCATCAGCACCATAAATATTGCCGTTCCCATGTTATGCCCTCTTTAATGCTTCGACGTGGCGGGCAAAATCTTTCTGCACCTCCTTGCTGTGAATATTGACCATCGCGCTGCCATTTTCATCGATAACAATACGATCACCATCGTCAATCGAATCCTGGACATCATCCTGGGACATGACCTGAAGTAGTTTTTCCGGACTGGTGAACAATGAACGCATCAGCTTTAACATCTCTTTCCTCCTTTTTGTCCATAAGTGTAGGAAGGGATAGCGGCTTTGGGGCGGGATCTGTCTGAATCAGACAGCGAAACGGCAAAAAAACGGGCGCAACGCGGCGCCCGCTAACAGAAATCAGAAATCAACGCTGGCCTTGAGCACAATTTCACGGGGGTCGCCTACCGCCACGCGCAGGTTATTGCCGCTGGAGGAGTACCAGGTGGTATCGAACAGGTTTTTCACGTTGACCTGCCATTTCACCCGATAACTATCCACTGGCGTACTCCATGCAACAAAGGCATCGGCGACGATGTAATCATCCAGATAAAAACTGTTGGCGGCATCACCGGCACGACGTCCTGTGTAACGTGCGCCAATCCCGGCACGCAGGTCGTCTGCCGGCAGCAGTCCGGTGGAACCGAAATCGTTGGTGAGAAACAGTGCGGCGGTATTGCGCGCGACGTTAGCGAGTTCGTTGCCGTTATTATCCGGATCGGACGTGACGCGCGCGTCGGTCCAGGCATAGCTGCCGACCAGGCTCAGGCTGTTGGTCAACTTGCCCGCGACATCCAGCTCCACACCCTGTGAACGCACCTTACCTGCCGTGCGGGTAACGGTTTCGCCATCCACCAGTTCGCTGACCATCACGTTGCGCTTGTGAATATCGAACAATGCCAGCGTACCGGTTACCCGACCCGCAAGATCGATCTTCGCGCCCACTTCATACGCTTTGCCCAGCTCCGGCGGCAGCGCGCCGATTTGAGTGGAGATAGAGGTATTCGGCTTAAAGGATTCGGTATAGCTGGCATACAGGCTCGACCAGCTATTGATGTTGTAAACCACCCCGGCGCGCGGCACCAGACGGCTATCGGAAGCGTCGGTATTGGTGACAAACGGGCGGCCTTTGCCCGACATCACGTCGAAGCTGTCATAGCGCAGCCCGCCCAGCAGCAGCCAGTGCTCATTCAGGCGCATCGCATCCTGCATAAACCAGCCGCGGCTATCGACGTTTTCCCGCTGGTCGCTGTCTTTAGCGCTGACTGTTGTTGAGGCAGGCAGAACGCCATAAACCGGATCGTAAACATTAAACGAGCTATCTTTTGTGCCGCGGATCATATCGCCACGGAAGGTGCGATCCGCTTCGTAATCAAAGCCGAACATCAACTGATGATTGACCTGGCCCCAGTCAACGTCGCCGTTAAACGTCAGTTGCACCATCTGCGAACGACTTTCTGCGGCGGCAGTGGCGTCCGCCTGACGTGTCAGAATGCCGGTTTCTGCATCAAAGGCGGTGGCGCGCGCCTGGTTATCGCTGTAGCGGTTGCGGCTAAAGCTATAGGTTAACTGTGAACGCCAGCGATCGTTCAGCGTCTGGTCAAGCTGGAAACTGAGCGTGTCCTGATCGCCACGCGTGGCGTTGTAGCCTTCATCGAATCGGCGCTCACGCGGGGTATCCACCGGCTTGCCGGTGCGGGAGTCAATTACCGTGCCGCGATCGAACGGCGTCAGATACTCCATGTGCTCCCAGGAGACGCGTACGGTGGTGTTTTCGCCGTACCACATCAGCGAGGGCGCAATCACCGTTTGACGGTTGCGGCCAAAGTTGCGCCAGTAGTCGGTTTCACTATGATCGATAATCATGCGTCCGGCAAAGCCTGTGGTGCCAAGCGGGCCGGTGACATCCAGCTGACCGCCGCCGCCGCCAAAGCTGCTGCTGCGTCCTTCCAGATGCACCTGCGGCGTCAGCTGCGGCTTTTTACTGATGACATTAATCAGGCCGCCCGGCTCGTTCATGCCGTACAGCATGGAGGAGGGCCCTTTTAGCACCTCTACGCGCTCGCTGGTGGGTGTAAAGTTGCGAGCCTGAACCGAACGCACGCCATCGCGCAGAATGGAGCCGTCACGGTTATCGCCAAAGCCGCGTTTAATAATGGCGTCCTGCGTGCCGCCCAGCGTGTTGGACTGAGTAATACCACTGACATAGCTCAGCGCCTCATCCACATCCTGCGCATCGCGATCGTCGAGAAACTGCTGCGGCACCACCGTCACATTCTGCGGCGTATCAATGATTTTCATTGGCGAGCGCGTGGCAGTCACGCTGCTGTGTGGCTGATAGCCCGTGTCATCAGCGGTTTCCTGCGTGACAACCAACGTATTTTCCTCGGCCTGCAACGCTGGCGGCAGCAGCAGGCTGGCCAGCAGGCACGGGGCGATTTTATTCATTTGATAATTGACTCCAGAAGGTCCCTGAAAAATCCAGCGGTAAAAACTGCTGGTAAAGTTGTTGCATGGTTTGCTGCGGATCGACATCGGCAAACAGCTGCGGATAGAGCATTTTAGCGATCCATTCGGTAGCAACGACGTGATATGGGCTGAGATAGAAGTTGTGCCACAATGCACCCGCACGTCCGTTGCGCACCGCCGCCAGCTGTCCGATCAGCGGCTGGGCAGCCATTACCTGTTGGAAGCTTTGTCTGGCCTGCTGCGCATTAACCTGCGGCCCCAGCGCAACGGTTTTGGCATCGCTGTCGGCGCGGGCCATTCCGGTGGCGATATAGACCTGCGGCTGGGCGGCAAGCACCTGCTCTGGATTTAGCTCACCGAATACCCCTTTTACCGTACCGGCCGCGATATTTTCACCGCCTGCAAAGCTCACCAGCTGGCCGAGGTTACCCTTAACCGCTGTGGTGCAGCAGGTATCGCGGCGCCCCAGATGCAGATGTAATATTACCGTGGTGCGTGGGCCTTGTCGGTTCGCCAGGCGCTGCTGAATGCGTTGCATATGGGATTGATAAAACGCACTAAACGCCTGCGCGCGCTGCGGCTGGTTCAGCACGTCGCCCAGAATTTTGATACTGGGAAGCGTGTTATGCAGCAAGTCGACACGTAAATCCACGGTAATAACCGGCACACCCGCCTGCTGCATAACCTGGCGAAAACGCGCCTCTTCGCCGCCGGTTTTCGCCAGCCGTGGCAGGATCACCAGATCGGGATGCAGTTGTAAAACCCGTTCAGCGTTCAGTTCGCGAACGCTGCCTGTTCCCAACTGAGGGATCTGCGCCATTTGGGGAAAGCGTTGCAGATACTGCTGCCAGCTTTGCGCATCATATTTTGCCAGATCGCCAGGCCAGCCCGCGATATGTGCCGCCGGATAGCCGGGTTGCAGCAGGGCGAGCGTATAGAGCATCCGGCTTTCCCCCAGAAAAATGCGCTGAGGCCGATCGGGAACGGTAACGGTTGTGCCAGTAATATCAATGATTTGCCGCGCAAGAAGAGAGTGGCTGAGCAGTAACAGCAGAAAAAGAAGTTTGCGCATGGGTCAGGCTAGAGAGATGGAAAACCAAATGATAATAAAAATCAGTTACTATCTCAACAACTGCCGCTGCGGTGGTCTGTGTATTGCCTGTCAGCCAGTCTTAACCACAAGGCGTAAGCCGGAAAGAATAACGCCGGGAAGATCGTTTGCCGAATCCGCCGAAGCGGGCCGCTGCTTTATAGCTGAGCAATAGAGATTGATGTTTTTACAATCAGCCCTCCCTCCATTTTTATACTTTTTTTACACCCCGGCCCGGTAATTTAACGCCAATTTTATACGCACTTTTTTATCCTTGCGGCTAACTGAAATGCGCCGTGGAGGTGGCTGTGAGTACAGAAATTGTGGCTGGTATTGTGCTGCTGTTTTTACTGCTGGGGTATCTGGTTTATGCCCTGGTGAATGCGGAGGCGTTTTAATGATAGCTTCCGCATTTTTACTGTTAGCCAGCTATCTGGCAGTTTTGATGCTGCTGGCAAATCCGCTGGGCAAGGTGATAGCGGGTATGGTGCGTGACAGGCCGGTGCTGCCAGCGCTGGAAAACAGAATAGGGTGGCTTTGCGGTATCGATAAAAAAAGCATGGGCTGGCTGCATTATCTGCTGGCGATATTGCTGTTTAACGCCGCAGGGCTGGTATTTCTGTTGGTTATTTTGCTGACCCAGCAGGCGCTGCCGCTTAATCCGCAGCAGTTGCCCAATCTGAGCTGGCACCTGGCGTTGAACACTGCCGTGAGTTTTGTCACTAATACCAACTGGCAATCCTATGGCGGTGAAACCACTATGAGCATCCTTAGCCAGATGGTCGGCCTGACGGTACAAAACTTCCTGTCAGCGGCTACCGGTATTGCCGTGGCGTTTGCTCTGATACGTGGTTTCACCAGTAAATCCCTGACTACGCTGGGCAATGCCTGGCGTGATTTGACACGCATTACGCTGTTTGTGCTGCTGCCGTTGAGCCTGATTATCGCGCTGCTGCTGGTGAGCCAGGGCGTGGTGCAAACATGGAACGCCAGCGTGGACTTACAAACCCTGGAAGGCGCAAAACAGACGCTGGCGCTTGGGCCAGTCGCCTCACAGGAAGCGATTAAAATGCTCGGCACCAACGGCGGCGGCTTCTTTAACGTTAACTCGGCTCATCCGTTTGAAAACCCCAACGCGATCAGCAACCTGATTGAAATGCTGGCGATCTTTCTGATCCCGGCCGCGCTCTGTTTCACCTTTGGCGAAGTGGCAGGCGATCGCCGACAGGGCCATGCGCTGCTCTGGAGCATGAGCCTGATGTTTATCACAGCGGTTGCGGTGGTGATGTGGGCTGAGCTGCGCGGCAATCCGCACTTTCTGACGCTGGGCGCAGACAGCGCCATCAATATGGAAGGCAAAGAGACACGCTTTGGCATTCTTAATTCCAGCCTGTTTGCAGTGATCACCACCGCTGCCTCATGCGGCGCAGTAAACGCCATGCATGACTCCTTTACCGCGCTGGGCGGCATGATCCCGATGTGGCTGATGCAACTGGGCGAAGTGGTGTTCGGCGGCGTCGGCGCAGGGCTGTACGGCATGCTGTTGTTCGTGGTGTTGGCGGTGTTTATCGCTGGCCTGATGATAGGCCGCACCCCGGAGTACCTCGGTAAAAAGATCGACGTCCGTGAAATGAAACTGACCGCGCTGGCAATTCTGGTCACGCCGACGCTGGTGCTGCTCGGCACCGCGCTGGCGATGATGAGCGAAGCTGGACGCGCAGGCATGGCGAACCCCGGCACCCACGGCTTTAGCGAAGTGTTGTACGCCGTCTCGTCGGCGGCCAACAACAACGGCAGCGCCTTTGCCGGCCTCAGCGCCAACACCCCGTTCTGGAACCTGTTGCTGGCGTTCTGCATGCTGGTGGGCCGCTTCGGCATCATCATTCCGGTGATGGCGATTGCCGGTTCGCTGGCGGCGAAAAAGATCCAGCCGGTCAGCAGCGGCACACTGCCAACCCACGGCCCGTTGTTTGTCTGCCTGCTGACGGGCACCGTGCTGCTGGTGGGGGCACTGACCTTTATTCCTGCGCTGGCGTTAGGGCCGGTGGCAGAGCATTTACATCCTGTTTTGCGTTAACGGGCGGAGAAGCTGATGAGTCGTCAACAACAGGCGCTGTTTGATGCGGCGCTAATGCGCGTCGCTATCGTCGACGCGTGCAAAAAACTGCATCCGCGCGTGCAGTTTCGTAATCCGGTGATGTTTCTGGTTTATCTTGGCAGCCTGCTGACCACCCTGCTGGCGGCGGCGATGGCGGCAAGGCTGCTGGCCGGTGAGGCGAGCTTTACCGGCGCGATTGCGCTGTGGCTGTGGTTTACCGTGCTGTTCGCTAACTTTGCCGAAGCGCTGGCGGAAGGGCGTAGTAAGGCACAGGCCAGCAGCCTTAAAGGCGTAAAAAAAACCAGCTTTGCCAAAAAGCTCAGGACGCCACGTCACGATGAACCCTGGCGGCAGGTCGCGGCAGAAACCCTGCGCAAGGGTGATTGGGTGCTGGTGGAGGCGGGCGATATCCTGCCGTGCGACGGCGAAGTGGTGGAGGGCGGCGCCTCGGTGGATGAGAGCGCGATCACCGGCGAGTCCGCTCCGGTAATTCGCGAGTCGGGCGGCGATTTCGCTTCGGTCACCGGCGGCACGCGTATTCTTTCTGACTGGCTGGTGATCCAGTGCAGCGTGAATCCAGGAGAAACGTTTCTTGATCGCATGATTGCGATGGTGGAAGGGGCGAAACGGCGGAAAACGCCAAATGAAATTGCCTTAAGCATTCTGCTGATCTCGCTGACCATCGTGTTCTTGCTGGCAACCGTCACGCTGTGGCCGTTCTCTGCGTGGGGCGGTCATGCCGTCAGCGTTACGGTGCTGGTGGCGCTGTTGGTATGCCTGATCCCGACCACCATCGGCGGCCTGCTCTCCGCGATTGGCGTGGCGGGCATGAGCCGCATGCTGGGCGCTAACGTGATTGCCACCAGCGGGCGTGCGGTAGAGGCGGCAGGCGATGTGGATGTGCTGCTGCTGGATAAAACCGGCACCATTACGTTGGGTAATCGTCAGGCGACGCATTTTATGCCTGCGCCGGGCGTCAGCGAACAGCAACTGGCGGATGCAGCGCAGCTGGCTTCGCTGGCGGATGAAACGCCGGAAGGGCGCAGCATTGTGGTGCTGGCGAAGCAGAAATTTAATCTGCGCGAGCGCGATCTGCAAAACATGGACGCCACTTTTATTCCGTTCTCGGCGCAAACGCGCATGAGCGGCGTTAACGTGCAGGGACGTAGCATTCGCAAGGGCGCAGTGGATGCGGTGCGCAAACATATCGCCGCCAATCATGGTCTCTTCCCGTCGCAGGTCGAGGCGCTGGTTGAAGAGGTCGCCCGTACCGGCGGCACACCGCTGGTGGTAGCGGACAACGAGCGGGTCATGGGCGTGGTGGCGCTGAAGGATATCGTTAAAGGCGGTATCCGCGAGCGCTTTGCCGAACTGCGCAAAATGGGCATTAAAACCGTGATGATCACCGGAGATAACCCGCTGACGGCGGCGGCGATTGCCGCAGAAGCGGGCGTGGATGATTTCCTGTCGGAAGCGACGCCGGAAGCCAAGCTGGCACTGATTCGTCAGTATCAGGCGGAAGGGCGTCTGGTAGCGATGACCGGCGACGGCACCAATGATGCGCCAGCGCTGGCGCAGGCAGACGTGGCGGTGGCGATGAACTCTGGCACTCAGGCGGCAAAAGAGGCGGGCAATATGGTCGATCTCGACTCTAACCCTACCAAGCTGCTGGAGGTCGTGCATATCGGCAAGCAGATGCTGATGACGCGCGGTTCGCTGACCACGTTTAGTATTGCCAATGACGTAGCAAAATATTTCGCCATCATTCCGGCCGCTTTCGCCGCAACTTATCCGCAGCTCAACCAGCTTAATGTGATGCATCTTCACTCACCCAACTCCGCCATTCTGTCGGCGGTGATTTTCAATGCGCTGGTGATTGTTTTTCTGATCCCGCTGGCGCTGAAGGGCGTTAGCTATCGACCGCTAAGCGCGGCGGCGTTATTGCGTCGCAACCTGTGGCTGTATGGCGTGGGCGGTCTGCTGGTGCCTTTCGCCGGGATTAAGCTGATTGATATGGCGCTCACCCTGCTGGGCTGGGCCTGAGGAGAAAAATATGTCTATTTTACGTCCCGCTCTGACGCTGTTCGTTCTGCTGGCGCTGTTAACGGGGGGCATTTACCCGCTGGTCGTCACACAGCTGGCGCAGCGGCTGTTTCCGCTGCAGGCCAACGGCTCGCTGCTGTCGGCAGAAGAGCGCGTGCGCGGCTCGGCGCTGATTGGCCAGGCCTTTACCCGCCCCGACTATTTTTGGGGACGGCCATCGGCCACGGCGGAAACGCCCTATAACGGCGCGGCTTCGTCGGGCAGTAACCTGGCGGCAAATAACCCAGCGCTGGACCAGGCGGTTCGCGAACGGGTGGCGATGCTGCGCGCCGCAAATCCACAGGCCAGCCGGTCAGTGCCTGTTGATTTAGTCACCGCTTCCGCCAGCGGGCTGGATCCGCACATTTCACCAGCGGCGGCCAGATGGCAGGCGACGCGCGTGGCGACAGCGCGTCAGCTGCCGCTCAGCACCGTGCAGCGGCTGATTGATGACAATACCGAACGCCCGTTGCTGAAATTCTCTGGCGAATCCGGGGTGAATGTGGTGAAACTAAATATGGCTCTGGATGCGCTGGCTCCCGCACGCTAGCCGATCCTGGCTTTCTTTACCGCTCCGGCACAGGCTGGCGGTAATTAACCTTCTCTTTTTATCTTTTCAGGGATGCTGATGAACGGTGAGTTAGCCCGCCCCGATCCTGACGCGCTGTTGTTACACGGCAGCCATCGCGGCAAGCTCAAAATTTACTTTGGCGCCTGCGCAGGCGTTGGCAAAACCTTTGCCATGCTGCAGGAGGCGCGACGGCTGCGTGCTCAGGGGCTGGATGTGCTGGTCGGGATTGTGGAAACTCACGGTCGTGAGGAAACCGCACGTCTGCTGGCAGGGCTGACGTTACTGCCGCGTCGGGCAACCGGACGTTCGCGCTATGAGGAGTTCGATCTGGATGCGGCGCTGGCGCGGTGTCCGGCGGTGATTCTGATGGATGAGCTGGCGCACAGCAACGTGGCAGGCTCGCGCCATCCGAAGCGCTGGCAGGACATTGATGAACTGCTGGAGGCGGGCATTGATGTCATGACCACGGTAAACGTTCAGCATCTGGAAAGCCTGAACGATGTGGTCGGCGGCATCACCGGCATCCAGGTCCGCGAGACGGTGCCCGATCCCTTTTTTGATAAGGCGGATGAGGTGGTGCTGGTGGATCTGCCGCCGGACGATCTGCGCCAGCGCCTGAAAGAGGGCAAGGTTTACGTTGGCGATCGGGCGGAGCGGGCGATTGAGAACTTTTTCCGCAAAGGAAACCTGTTTGCCCTGCGCGAACTGGCACTGCGGCGCACTGCCGATCGGGTTGACGATCAGATGCGCGCCTGGCGTGATATGCAGGGGCGGGAAAAGGTGTGGCACACCCGTGATGCCATTCTGCTCTGCATCGGCGATCATACCGGTAGCGAGAAGCTGGTGCGTACCGCTGCCCGGCTGGCGTCGCGTCTGGGCAGCGTCTGGCATGCGGTCTATGTTGAAACGCCCCGACTTTACCGGCTTCCTGAAGCGCGGCGGCGCGCTATTCTACGCACGCTGCGGCTGGCGCAGGAGCTGGGCGCAGAAACCGCCACGCTGGCGGAAAGCGACGAAGCGCAGGCAGTGCTGCGTTACGCACGAGCGCACAATCTTGGCAAAATCGTTATTGGCCGACGGCCCATGCGGCGCTGGCGACGCGATAGCTTTGCCGACCGTTTGGGGCAGTCAGGACCGGAGCTGGATCTGGTGGTGGTGGCGCTGGAAGAGGCGGCGCGCGACGCGCCTGAGGCACGCAATGATACACGCACGTTTAGTGAAAAGTGGGTCACCCAACTGCGCGGTACCCTGGCGGCGCTGCTGCTGTGCGCGCTGATCACCCTGGTCGGACAATACTGGCTGACCGGTTTTGATACCGCCAACGGGGTAATGATCTATCTGCTGGGCGTGGTGATTATCGCCTTACGCTATGGACGCTGGCCGTCGGTAGCGGCGACGGTGATGAATATTCTCGCCTTCGATCTCTTTTTTGTTGCGCCTACCGGGACGGTGGCGGTTTCCGATTTACAGTATCTGGTCACCTTTGCGGTGATGCTGGCGGTGGGCGTGATTGTCGGCAACCTCACGGCCGGGGTGCGCTACCAGGCACGCGTGGCACGCTATCGTGAACAGCGGGCGCGCTATCTGTACGAAATGGCTCGCTCGCTCAGTAGTGCGTTGCGCTATGAGGATATCGCCGCAGCGGGGCAGCGTAGTCTGCTGGCTACCCTGCAGGCGCGCAGCGCGCTGCTGTTGCCGGATGAGAACGGCGAGTTGAAGATTGTCGGCGACAGCAGTCTGACGCTGCCGCCCGACGGGGCGATTGCCCGCTGGAGCTTCAGCAAAGGGCAGCCTGCTGGCGCAGGAACCGACACGCTGCCCGCCATGCCCTGGCAAATGCTGGCGCTGAAAACGCATGAAAAAAGCTGGGGGCTGCTGGTGATTGAGCCGGAGAATCTGCGTCAGCTAATGATCCCGGAACAGCAGCGGCTACTGGAAACCTACTGCGTGCTGCTGGCCAATGCGCTGGAACGTGTCGCTCTGGCGCGCAGCGAAGCGGCTTCGCGGCTGGCGGCCGAGCGGGAACAGCTGAGAAACGCGCTGCTGTCGGCGCTGTCGCACGATCTGCGCACGCCGCTTACCGTGCTGTTTGGCCAGGCGGAGATGCTGATGCTTGATCTTGCCGGAGAAAATTCCAGATTTGCGCCGCAGGCCAGTCAGATCCGTGAACAGACCCTCAGCACTATCCGGCTGGTCAGCAATATGCTGGATATGGCGCGCATTCAGTCGGGCGGGCTGAATCTGCAACAGGAGTGGCTGTCGCTGGAAGAGATCGTCGGCAGCGCCCTGACCCAGCTCTCAAGCCTGTTGCCGCACGATAACGTGCAGCTGGCGCTGCCGGATCGGCTGGTATGGCTGCATGGCGACAGCACGCTGCTGGAGCGGGTATTTATCAATCTGCTGGAAAACAGCGTGAAATATGCCGGGCCGCAAATGCCGCGTGGTATTCGCGCCGCCGAGCAGAGCGGACGGCTGGAAATTGAGGTGTGGGATAGCGGGCCGGGCATTCCCGCCGGGCTGGAGGAGAAGATTTTCGATAAATTCACGCGTGGCGATAAGGAGTCCGCCGTACCGGGAGTTGGGCTGGGTCTGGCCATCTGTAAAGCAATTATTGAAATGCATCAGGGAGAAATCAGCGCCCGGGCACGCGCGCAGGGTGGCGTGAGTTTTTTGATCAACCTGCCGCAGACCATTCCGCCCCCGCTGCCGGAAAGTGAACATGAAGCGCTGCAATAACGTCATAAAGCCCTGGAGATATCCTTATAAATCCCGCCAGGAGCTTACACGAGTCAGTGACTGAAGCAGGCAAACAAAGCCAACGTTATATGCAACGTGAAGGATGTCGGGTATATACTGAGCATCTTGTTAATCAATTGACTGGACTGTATGGAACGTTTCACCGAAAACCTGATGTACGCATCGCGCTGGCTGCTGGCACCCGTTTATATTGGTTTATCGCTGGGGCTGCTGGCGCTGACAATTAAGTTTTTTCAGGAAATTATCCATCTGCTGCCCAATATTCTGGATATTGCAGAGAACGATCTGATTCTGCTGCTGCTGTCGCTGGTGGATATGACGCTGGTCGGCGGATTACTGGTGATGGTGATGCTTTCCGGTTATGAAAACTTTGTGTCTAAGCTCGATATTGACGAGCATAAAGAGAAACTGAGCTGGCTGGGGAAAATGGATTCCGGTTCGCTGAAAAACAAAGTGGCGGCATCCATCGTGGCGATCTCTTCCATTCACCTACTGCGGGTGTTTATGGAGGCGCGACATGTCGCTAACGATAAGCTCATGTGGTACGTCATTATTCATCTGACCTTTGTTTTTTCAGCTTTTCTTATGGGCTGGCTCGATTACATCACGCGTCAGGATAAGAAAGGCCACTGATTAGCCGCACCTTTGCCGCCGCTGTTGATCGCTGTACCGAAGCCATGCCGCCCGGCATGGCTTTTTCTTGATCGCCCCTGCACATGAAATAGCGCACCAACGCATCCGACCTTGTTGTTACTCACCGTAAAGCATTTCCCCGCGTCAACCAACGATATATGCCAGGCTTAATCTACTCATTAGTCACTATCACAGGAGTAATATGGATTTCCTTGCCTGGACCGCTACCAGCGGCGGGTTGCTCTTAATTATGTCTCTGGCATCGGGCTGGATCCACCGTGGCCCGGTGACCTCTTTCGGCCTGTTTCTGCTGATCGGCATTCTGTTTGGTCCCTGGGTACTCAACTTTGTCTCGCTCGATCTGTTAAGCCATCCTGAGCTAACCACGCATATCACTGAAATCACCATGGCCGCCTCGCTGTTTATTACCGGTTTGAAGCTGCGTCTGCCGCAGCGGCTCGCCAACTGGCGTGATGGATTGCTTCTGGCGTTTCCCGCCATGTTATTGACGGTACTGGGAATGATGGTGGTCATTCATCTGATTGCCGGCTTCTCCTGGCCGCTGTCGCTGGCGTTTGCGGCTATTGTCGCGCCAACGGATCCGGTGCTGGCCAGCCTGATCTCCGTTAACCACGCGGGTGATGAGGATGAGTTGCGTGTCGCGCTCTCCAGCGAGGCGGGATTAAACGACGGCTCGGCGCTGCCGCTGCTGATGCTGGCGCTACTGCTGTTTCATAACACCGAGCCGCTTTCAGCCGGTTTCTTTGGTCACTGGCTGGCCAAAGATGTGCTGTGGGCGATTGGGATGGGCACGCTGATTGGCTACAGCTTTGGTCGCATCGTTGGCATTGTGGCGACCCGGCTGCGAACCGTGAACAGCGATACCGCACCGAACGATTTTCTGACGCTGGCGCTGATCGCCATTACCTATGCGGCGGCGCAGTATGTTGAAGCCTCCGGCTTCCTGGCGGCCTTTGCGGCGGGCGTAGGGTTACGCCGCGCTGAGATCCACGTCATGCGAACTTTCCCGCCTGAGCAGCAACCGGAAAACGAACGTATCCCACCCGCCGAACTGCTGGTGAATCCCAACCAGCGTCATGTGCAGCAGCAGGATTATACGCCGGCGCATACGGTAGGGCTGGTCGTGGGGGATGCGCTATCGTTTGGCGACACGGTCGAACGCTTGCTGGCGGCGCTGATGGTGGTGGTGCTGGGCGTTACGCTGGCGCTGCACTGGAACAGTACTGGCCTGCTGCTGGCGGCTATTCTGTTTCTGTTTATCCGCCCGCTGGCGGTATGGATCGCCACTATCGGCACCGGAATACCTGTTGGACGGCGCATACTGATTGGCTGGCTGGGTATTCGCGGCATCGGCAGTATTAACTATATCGCTTACGCCTGGGTGCATGGCATGTCCGGCCCGCAGGCCGACGCGATGGTTGATATGGCCTTAACGCTGGTTGCCGCCAGCGTAGTGATCCATGGTGTTACGGTCACGCCGCTGCTTAATCGTCGGCAGGCCTGGCAGCAGGCGCGTCGCAAAGCGGAAGAGCAGAAACAGCAGGAAGAGCAGACGCGGCGAGAGTAAAAAACCACCGGATCAGGTTAAATAAGGCTGACGGCGATCACATTTTTTGCGCTAAACCCCGGTTCGCGACGCTGTTCGGCGTCGGTCTTTAAGGGTACATCCCGACGTTTACTTACGCTCTGTTTTTATAACGGAGCGGGTTGCCCGTTGCCTTGTCTTCTGTGGGCTTGACGTTGGAAATTAACGGAATTAAAGCCTGATAAGCCGTTGGCGTTTTCTTCTGGCAGCCGGTGCCAGCGTGTTTTCAATCAAGACCGACTGGCTAGAGTCGCAACGGCAGTGTTACCGGCATCGTCGTCGATCGCTGGTAACAGAAATGATTTAAAGGGCCCGGCGCAACAGGCGCGCCGGACCAGAGGGTTATGAGCGAGTAAAATCGATTACCATGCGGCCACGGATTTTACCTTCCTCCATCTCATGCAGGATCTCGTTGATTTCCTCAATAGCGCGGCGCTGCACTTTCGGCACCACCTTGCCTTCGGCAGCAAACTGAAAGGCCTCGGCCAGATCTTCGCGGGTGCCCACCAGCGAGCCAACAACCTCAATACCATCTAGCACCAGACGCGGTATATTCAGGCTCATCGATTCCGGCGGCAGGCCAACGGCGACAATGCGGCCACCGGCACGCATGGCATCTACCGCTGAGTTAAAGGCGGATTTCGCCACGGCGGTCACCACTGCCGCATGTGCGCCACCCACGCGTTCCTGAATCACTTTCGCCGCATCTTCAGTACGTGAGTTAATTACCATGTCCGCGCCCATCTCACTGGCGAAGGCGAGCTGTTCGTCATTGATATCCACCGCGATCACTTTGGCATTGAAGACATTTTTCGCGTACTGCAGCGCCAGGTTACCCAGGCCACCCAGGCCGTAAATCACAATCCATTTGCCCGGACGGATACCGGAAACTTTCACCGCTTTATAGGTGGTGACGCCTGCACAGGTCACGCTGCTGGCTGCGGCAGGATCGAGGCCATCTGGCACCTTAACCGCGTAATCGGCCACCACAATGCACTCTTCCGCCATGCCGCCATCGACGCTATAGCCCGCATTTTTAACTTCGCGGCAGAGCGTCTCATTACCGCTGTTGCAATATTCACAGTGACCGCAGCCCTGATAAAACCAGGCAACGCTGGCGCGGTCGCCGGGTTTGAGCGAGGTTACGCCCGGCCCGACCTCTTCTACGATCCCAATCCCTTCATGGCCCAGCGTGATGCCAGTGGTATCGCCGAAATCTCCATTCTTTACATGCAAATCGGTATGGCAAACGCCACAGCATTCCATTTTCAGACGAGCTTCGCCATGTTCCAGCGCGCGCAGCGTTTTCTCGACTACGGCTACGCGATGATCTTTAGTTACAACGGCTGCTTTCATGCTGAATACTCCATTAATGAGAGAACATAAATCCTTCTTGCTGTCGCCCTATGCTACCTGGTAAGAGTTATACGGAACAATGCGTTTGAGCAGGATGTGACAACGATCACTGGTGTACTACGCTTTAAAGACCCTTCCAGCGTAGCGCGGAACTGGTGTCGTAACGATGTTAAAACCGTTTATGCGAGCCTGTACCGCTATCCAGAAAAGGAAAACATCGCCTGTGAAAAACATGACTTATCACTCTCCCGCCAGGCAAAAAGGTTATGCCGGGCTGGGCGACTACGCCGCGATTGGCGAAGGACGTTCCGTTGCATTGATTGCGCCTGACGGAGCGATCGACTGGTGGTGCGCGCCGAATATGGATTCGCCGCCGCTGTTCGATCGCATTCTGGACGCCGGGACGGGCGGCTATTTCCAGGTGGCGCCGAAGGGAGAATGGCAAATGCAGCGCAGCTATCGCGAAAACAGCAATGTGCTGGAGACGCGCTACCAGACAAAAACGGGCGAAGTGCTGATAACGGAATCACTGAACAGTACGCTGGCGGGACGGCTGCCGTGGAATGAGCTGGCGCGTCGCGTGGAAGGCATCAGCGGAAACGTTGAGATGCAGATAATTTTTCAGCCCGGCACGCGCGCGGAGACCTGTTCGCCCTGGCAAAAGCGCATCAACGGTCATCCGGTTTATCACGTTGGCGAACTGATGGCGATGCTGCGCCTGACGGATGATGTACAGATTAATGAATGCGGCGATGAGCGCTTTACTGCCACCTTTACCGCCTCACCTGATTCCCGCACGCTGGTGGCGTTAGTCACCACCGAACGCGAACCGCTGGCGATCCCGGCACCGGAGAAAATCGACGAACGGATTGAGACCAGCCACATCGCCTGGCGCGACTGGGCGGACGGCCTGAGCTGGGATGGCCCTTACGATAATCATGTGCGTCGCTCGGCGCTGGCGCTGAAATTTCTCTGGTATTCGCCAACCGGTGCGCTGGCCGCTGCCGCCACCAGCTCGCTGCCGGAAAAGCTCGGCAACGACAAAAATTACGATTATCGCTACGCCTGGATCCGTGATGCCTGTCTGATCATCAAGGCGTTTGTCTATCTTGGCTCGCTGGAAGATTGTAAAGCGGCCTTTTCCTGGCTATCGGCCACCATACGGCGACATGATGGCGGCCTGCGCGCCTGCTATACGCTGGAAGGCGGGCAGGTGCCGGAAGAACGCATTCCGCCGCTGGAGGGCTATCAGGGAACGCAGCCGGTGCGGGTAGGCAATAACGCGCGCGATCAGGTTCAACTGAGTATGTATGGCGATATGCTGGCGACCGCGCGGCTGTTTATCCAGGCGGGGCACGTGCTGGATCTCTCTACCTCACGCTTGCTGGGCAAACTGGCGAATCACTGCGCCGACGGCTGGCGGCAAAAGGATTCCGGTATCTGGGAGCTGCCGGAAGAGCAGCACTATACGCATTCCAAAATGGCCTGCTGGCTGGCGCTCGATCAGGCGGTAGAGCTGGCGCGGGATGATCATATTGAGCCGACCTGGCTGCAGCGCTGGGAACGTGAACGGGACCGCATTCGCGACTGGATCGAAACGCACTGCTGGTCGGAAAAGCGTCAGGCTTACACTTTCTATGCCGGGAGCGAGCGGCTGGATGCCGCCGTTGCGCTGACCCATTATTACGGCAGTAAAGTCAATCCGCAGCGAATGTTATCGACCCTGACGCAGATACGCGAGGAGCTGGGTCACGGCGGCGTGATGCTTTATCGCTATTCGGATGTGGAAAAAGAGGAAGCCACTTTCGTCGCCTGCGCCTTCTGGCTGGTAGAGGCGCTGGCGGAGCTGGGTCAACGGCAAGAGGCGCGGCGCACTATGGATGAGATCCTTGAGCAGCTGTGTCAACGCGGCAATATTGAGATTTTCAATGAGATGTTCGATACGCACACTAAAAGCTGGCTGGGCAATATGCCGCAGGGGCTGAGTCATCTGTCGCTGGTGTGTGCCGCAAAGGCGCTTGCGGAGGATAAGTCGGGAGAACGCGTGTAAGTAAAAGCGCATAACCGCCTGGTTGCAGGCGGTTTATCAATAATAACGGCTCCCCTCTTATGTGAGCCGTTAAGATGCTTAGCGCATGGTGACAAACTCTTCCGCTGCGGTGGGGTGAATCGCAACGGTGTTATCAAAGTCTTTCTTGGTGGCGCCCATTTTCAACGCTACCGCGAAGCCCTGCAGCATTTCATCCATGCCGAAGCCAATACCGTGAATACCCACGATTTTTTCTTCCGGGCCGACGCAAACCAGCTTCATACGGCACGGCTGGCGATGCTGCGTAACGGCGGTGTACATCGCGGTAAAGGATGACTTATAGACTTTTACCGCCTCGTCGCCATACTGCTCGCGTGCCTGCGGCTCGCTCAGGCCAACGGTGCCGATCGGCGGATGGCTGAATACCACGGTTGGGATATTGCTGTAATCCAGATGCTCATCAGGCTTGTTGTTAAACAGACGCTCGGAGAGGCGACGGCCTGCAGCCACCGCAACCGGGGTCAGCTCAACCGCGCCGGTGTTATCGCCAACGGCATAAATGCCGGAGACGCTGGTGTTCTGGAATTTATCAACCTGGATATAGCCTTTTTCATTCAGCGCGACGCCGGTCACGGCCAGGTTCAGATTATCGGTCGCCGGTTCGCGGCCAATGGCCCAAATCAGGCAATCAACGGTTTGTTCCTGGCCGTTTTCCAGCTGCAGCGTCAGGCTGCCGTCGCTGTTTTTCACTACCGCTTTTGGCACCGACTGGGTGTGCAGCGTGGGACCTTCGGCGTTCATCACTTCAACCAGCGTTTCGCTGAGTAGCGGATCGAATTGACGCAGCGGCGCATCTTTACGCACGAACAGGTGGGTTTCTGAGCCCAGCGCATTCAGCACGCCCGCGATCTCAACCGCGATATAGCCCGCACCCACCACAGCGGTGCGCTTCGGCATCTCATCCAGCTCAAAAAAGCCGTCAGAGTTAATGCCATATTCCGCGCCCGGGATCGTCGGCTGAACCGGACGTCCACCGGTGGCGATCAGGATATGGTCGGCGGTGATTTTCTCACCATTCACTTCTACCGTATGGGCATCAACAAAACGGGCGAAACCTTTAATCACGTCTACGTTGTTTTTGCCCAGCACCGTTTCGTATGAGGTATGAATGCGGTCGATATAGGCCGTACGGTTTTTTACCACCGTCTGCCAGCTAAAGTTATTCACGGTGGTATCGAAACCGTAATCAGGGCCGTAGTTATGGATCGCTTCAGCAATCTGAGCCGCATGCCACATCACTTTTTTCGGTACGCAGCCTACGTTGACGCAGGTACCACCCAGCTCTTTGGCTTCGATCAGGGCGCATTTCTGCCCATACATTGCCGCACGGTTAATGGATGCAATCCCGCCGCTGCCGCCGCCAATAGCAAGATAATCATAATGTCGGGTCATTGAGCGAACTCCAAAGTAAGAAAAGAAAACTGGCGTCAGTGTACCGTTACTCGGTGATTTCCCGCAAAGTTTGCGCCTATGATTGCAACAGGAGCCGTCTTTTTGTGCAGCCAGGCGCTTTTAGCCGGCGTTATCCTCTGAGCGTGTTGATAGCCGTGTTTTTTTACCCTTTAACACAGACCACCTGACGCAGGGTGTGCACGATTTCCACCAGCGAAGACTGCGCCGCCATCACCGCATCGATATCCTTGTAGGCCATGGGAATTTCATCAATCACATCGCTGTCTTTGCGGCACTCCACATGGGCGGTGGCACGCTGCTGGTCGGCCACGGTAAAGCGTTTTTTAGCGGCGGTGCGGCTCATGGTGCGCCCAGCGCCATGGCTGCATGAGCAAAAGCTCTCTTCATTGCCCAGCCCGCGCACGATAAAGCTTTTCGCGCCCATCGAGCCGGGAATAATCCCCATCTCGCCGCGTTGGGCCGATACCGCGCCTTTGCGGGTCACCAGCACCTGTTCGCCAAAATGCTTTTCGCGCTGCACATAGTTATGGTGGCAGTTAACCGCTTCCGCCGTGGCGCTGAAGGGTTTGGTGATTTCCCGTGACAGGGCCGCCAGCACCTGCTGCATCATTATCTCGCGGTTATGACGCGCGTAGTCCTGTGCCCAGCCGACCGCCTCGATATAATCGTCGAAATGCGGGTTGCCTTCAGCAAACCAGGCGAGATCGCGATCCGGCAGGTTAGCGATATGCTGACGCATATCCTGCTGCGCCAGTTGAATAAACAGGGTGCCGATGGCGTTGCCTACGCCACGTGAGCCGCTGTGCAGCATGACCCACACGCGGTCCGCTTCGTCCAGACAGAGTTCAATAAAATGGTTGCCGGTGCCGAGCGTGCCAAGATGGGCGTAATTATTGGTTTTCAGCAGCGCCGGATACTTATCGGTAATGCGCCTGAATCCCTTCTGTAAAGTGGCCCAGTGTTGATCCACAATATCCGGCGCGCGTTTCCAGGCGCCTTTATCGTTGCCGGAGCGGTTGCTGGTGCGGCCATGTGGAACCGCGCGCTCAATGGCGCTGCGGATGCCGTAGAGATTTTCGGGCAGGTCACCAGCGGCCAGCGAAGTACGCACCGCGATCATGCCGCAGCCGATGTCAACGCCGACCGCCGCCGGAATAATGGCACCACGCGTTGGAATAACGCTGCCGATAGTGGAACCTTTGCCTAAATGGACATCGGGCATCACTGCCAGATGTTTGAAGATGAAAGGCATTTTTGCCGTATTCAGCAGCTGATTACGCGCCTCCGGCTCTACCGGTACGCCATTGGTCCACATTTTTACCGGCGCGCTGTTGGGCGCTGATAACACCTGATATTGCGATTTCATTGTGCGTTTCCTTCTGGCTGCTGTTTCAGGCGTACGGAAGCGATGTGCTGGCGGCCTTAAACAGGGTTACATTTCTGGTTAACGGCAGGCTTGCGAATAAAGATTTATAAATAAGCATAAAGGATGCACAGAATAACGATCGGCGGAAACGGTGTTGACGATCTGCCAGCAATCCGCCAGCCTGTGAGAAGCGGGACGTAAGCCGTTTGCTGTTTCGCGCCAGCAAAAGAAGCAGCCGAACGATGCCGATCGGCTACGTAAATACCTGGCCCGCTTCGGGCTGAGCTGGGAAGCCATTCAACATCAACAAGGTTAATCCTATGCAACTGACTTTTCTTGGCACCGGTGCCGGAACGCCAAGCCTGCAGCGTAACGTTACCGCTATTGCCCTGACCTTATCGCGTCGGGGCGACTACTGGCTGTTTGACTGCGGCGAAGCGACGCAGCATCAGTTTATGCGCAGCGCGCTTAAGCCAGGCAAGCTGGATAAAATTTTTATTACCCACCTGCATGGCGACCATATTTTCGGTCTGCCCGGGCTGCTGACCAGCCGCTCCATGGGCGGCATCAGCGAGCCGCTGACGCTGTACGGCCCGGCGGGCCTGAAAACCTTCGTGGAGACCACGCTTAGCCTGAGCGGATCCTTTGTTACCTATCCGCTTGAGATCGTTGAGATCGAGGCGGGAAAGGTATTTGATAATGGCAAATTCAAAGTCACCGCTTATCCGTTAAATCATGTTCTGCCCTGTTTTGGCTATCGTATTGAAGAGCATGATAAACCGGGCTTTCTCGATGCTCAGCGGCTTAAGGCGGACAATGTGCCGCGCGGCCCCTGGTTTCAGCAGCTGAAACAGGGTGAGATCGTCACGCTTGAAGACGGGCGGGTAATTAACGGACGTGATTACCTTGGCCCCGCCACGCCGGGAAGAAAGCTGGCGATATTCGGCGATACCGCGCCGGTGGAAACCGCGCTGGCGCTGGCGGCTGAAGTGGACGTAATGGTGCACGAAGCCACGCTGGAGGCGGCGATGGAGGAAAAAGCCAATGGTCGGGGACACTCCACTACCGTGCAGGCAGCAACCGTGGCCAGAGACGCAGGCGCAAAGCGCTTTATCGCCACTCACTTTAGCTCACGCTATCGTTTTGAGGATATGCCCCGGCTACTGGCGGAGTGCCAGGCAATATTCCCCGCCACCGAGCTGGCGCGCGATTTTGCGGTATTTAATCTGTAGCGAAAGCGCTTTGTCCATCTGACGCGCGCGCCAGATGGACAGGCCGATGGTAAAAGGCGAAACGCGCTATTGATAGCGGCACCACCTGGCCCTGCGCTTATTCCGGGGTGATCCAGTTAACGCTGGTGTGGCCAGTGCCTGCCGGTACCAGCACGCGGTGCAGCCAGGGCAGCAGGTCGCGCATTTGCTGTTCCAGTTTCCACGGCGGGTTAACCACGATCATGCCGGATCCGGTCATGCCGAAGCGATCGCTGTCCGGGCGTACCGCCAGCTCAATCTGCAAAATACGGCGGATGCCGGTCGCTTCCAGATCGTGCACCATGCGCTTGATCTGCTGACGCAGCACCACCGGATACCACAGGGCGAAAACGCCGGTACTGAAGCGACGGTAGCCTTCCTGAATCCCTTTCACCACCGCCTGATAATCGCTTTTCATCTCATAAGGCGGGTCAATCAGAATCAAACCACGGCGCGATGGCGGCGGCAGCTTGGCTTTAAGCTGCTGATAGCCATCGGCACGGGCCAGGCGGGCGCGACTGTCTTTCTGAAATTCGCTGCGCAGCAGAGGAAAATCGCTGGAATGCAGCTCCGTCAGCTCCAGCTTGTCATCTTCACGCAGCAGGTGGCGGGCAATCAGCGGCGAGCCAGGGTAATAGCGCAGGCCCGGCCCACGATTAAGCGCTTTTACGCAGCTGATATAAGGAGCCAGCTCTTCCGGCAGATCGTCCTGCTGCCAGACGCGGGCAATTCCTTCCAGATATTCACCGGTACGCTCCGCGTGTTCGCCGCTCAGCAAATAACGGCCAGCGCCAGCGTGCGTATCGAGATAAAGAAACGGTTTTTCTTTCTCTTTCAGCGCGGTGATGATCAGGCTTTGTACGGTGTGCTTCAGCACATCCGCATGGTTGCCAGCGTGAAAACTGTGACGGTAACTAAGCATATAAACAATGTATCCGGTGATGCCTGATGAAATGAGGCCGGAGCATGGACGCTCCGGCGGAAACTGTGGCTAGTATAGCTGGACGCCGATAAAAATACTCGGCTAGCGTTGCAGTACGGGGTAAGTAAACAGCAGCAGATGCGTCAGGTTAAAGGCAAAATGCACCAGTGTCGCGACCCATAGCCGGCCGCTCCATTGCCAGGCCAGACCGTAAACAACGCCAGCCAGCGTGGCGAAGAAAATCAGCAGCGGGCCGCCGGCAATATGCGCCAGGCCAAACAGCAGCGCGGCAATCAGCAAACCCGGCCAGCGGCCAATCCACTGGCTCAGTCGCTGCTGCAGCCAGGCGCGGAACAGCGCTTCCTCCGCCAGCGACACGAAAAACAGGTTTGCCAGCATAAATTCGCCAAGCCATGCGGGCGCGTGCGGTTCAATGCGCAACCCACCTGCCAGCGTAGCCAGTAACAGCAGAGCCGGAATAGCGGCGATCAGCGCAGGCCAGGCGAAACGCCAGCGCGGCGCGGACGCAGGCGCCTGCACCAGGGTAGGCAAACAGGCCAGCAAAATGAAGGGCACCAGCGCTTTATCGAGGTTGTAGTAAAATGTAAAAGGCGCGCTAAGCGGGCCTGCCTGCTGTTTCATGACGATGGGCGGATTATTGAAGCCGGGCACAAGATGAAGCGTTAGCGCCACGGCACCGGCGACCAGAATCGCCTCCAGTACCGGCATCAGACGCGAATGGTGCGCAAAGTTTTTGCGTATCAACGCCGTCAACGCCAGCCCAGCCAGCAGCAGCAGACCCGGCCACAGCAGCGTTTGTTGCCAAAAGGCCAGCGCCAGAGCAACCAACAGCAAAGGTTTCACAGCGGGGCGGAAAAACAGAAGCGCCAGGAGCGCCGCCGCCAGTACATACCACATGATGTTCTCATCCTTAAGTATCAACAATCAACGGGAGAGAGACTATAACAAACTGACTAATTCAGATCAGTAACGCTAAAGCAGCGGGCGCGCCCATTGATTTTCGGGCGGCTTAACCGCATGTTAGTCATATTGCGCCCGTGCGCGCCCACATCAAACTTAAAGGACTGCGCGATGACCAATCCATTATTGACGCCATTTACTCTTCCCCCTTTCTCTGCCATACAGCCGGAACATGTCGTACCTGCCGTTGAGCAGGCGCTGGCGGCGTGCCGCGAAACGGTAGAAAAAGTGGTGGCTCAGGGAGCGCCCTACAGCTGGGAAAACCTGTGTCAGCCGCTGGCGGAGGTGGACGATCGTCTGGGCCGTATTTTCTCACCGGTAAGTCACCTTAACTCAGTCAAAAACAGCCCGGAGCTGCGTCAGGCTTATGAACAGACGCTGCCGCTGCTCTCTGAATACAGCACCTGGGTCGGTCAGCATGAAGGCCTGTATCAGGCGTATCGCAACCTGAAAGAGGGCGACAACTACGCGCCGCTAAGCCTGGAGCAGAAAAAAGCGGTGGATAATGCGCTGCGTGATTTCGAGCTGTCAGGTATTGGTCTGCCGAAAGAGAAGCAGCAGCGCTACGGTGAAATCGCTGCGCGTCTGTCGGAGCTTGGCTCCACTTACAGCAACAACGTGCTGGATGCGACCATGGGCTGGAGCAAACTGATCACCGACGAAAGCGAGCTGGCCGGAATGCCGGAAAGCGCGCTGGCGGCGGCCCAAGCGCAGGCGGAGGCCAAAGGGCAAGAAGGCTGGCTGCTGACGCTGGATATTCCCAGCTATCTGCCGGTGATGACCTATTGCGATAACCAGGCGCTGCGTGAAGAGATGTATCGCGCCTATGCGACGCGCGCTTCTGACCAGGGGCCGCACGCCGGTAAATGGGATAACGGCCCGATTATGGCGGAAGAGCTGGCGCTGCGCCACGAGCTGGCACAGCTGCTGGGCTTTGACTCTTACGCCCATAAATCGCTGGCGACCAAAATGGCGCAAAACCCATCACAGGTCATTGATTTCCTCAACGATCTGGCGCAGCGCGCGCGTCCGCAGGCGGAAAAAGAGCTGGAGCGTCTGCGCGCTTTTGCTAAACAGCAGCACGGTATTGATGAACTGCAGCCGTGGGATATTACTTATTACGGCGAGAAGCAGAAACAGCATCTGTACGCGATCAGCGATGAGCAACTGCGTCCTTACTTCCCGGAAGAACGCGCGGTTAACGGCTTGTTTGAAGTGGTAAAACGCATCTACGGCATCAGCGCTAAAGAGCGTAAAGATGTGGATGTCTGGCATCCGGATGTGCGCTTCTTCGACCTGTTTGATGAAAGCGGCGAGCTGCGCGGCAGCTTCTATCTTGATCTCTATGCGCGTGAAAACAAGCGCGGCGGAGCCTGGATGGATGACTGCGTTGGTATGATGCGTAAAGCGGACGGCAGCCTGCAAAAGCCGGTCGCCTATCTGACCTGTAACTTCAATCGTCCGGTCAACGGCAAACCGGCGCTGTTCACGCATGATGAAGTCACCACGCTGTTCCATGAATTCGGTCACGGCCTGCATCATATGTTAACGCGAGTGGATGTCCCGGGCGTTTCCGGCATCAGCGGGGTACCGTGGGATGCTGTTGAGCTGCCGAGTCAGTTTATGGAAAACTGGTGCTGGGAGCCGGAAGCGCTGGCGTTTATCTCTGGTCACTATGAAACCGGCGAGCCGTTGCCGCAGGAACTGTTAGATAAAATGCTGGCGGCGAAAAACTATCAGGCGGCGCTGTTTATTCTGCGTCAGCTGGAGTTCGGCCTGTTCGATTTCCGCCTGCATACTGAGTTCGATCCGGCTAAGGGCGCACAGATTCTGGAAACGCTGGCTGAAGTGAAAAAACAGGTAGCGGTAGTGCCAAGCCCGGCATGGGGCCGTTTCCCGCACGCCTTCAGCCATATCTTTGCTGGCGGCTACGCAGCAGGCTACTACAGCTATCTGTGGGCGGATGTGCTGGCAGCGGATGCGTATTCTCGCTTCGAAGAAGAAGGCATTTTCAACCGCGAAACCGGTCAGTCGTTCCTGGACAATATCCTGACGCGCGGCGGTTCTGAAGAGCCGATGGAGCTGTTTAAACGCTTCCGTGGCCGTGAGCCGCAGCTTGATGCGATGCTGGAACATTACGGTATTCAGGGATAACGCCAGGCGTGAAAATTGCTTTAGTTGATGAATCAGGCACCGGAGACGGTGCCTTATCTGTTTTAGCCGCTCGCTGGGGGCTGGAGCAGGATGAACACGCGGTGATGGCATTAGTGATGACGCCGGATCGCCTGGAACTGCGCAAGCGCGATGAGCCAAAGCTGGGCGGCATCTGGGTCGACTTTGTCGGCGGCGCGATGGCGCATCGACGTCGCTTCGGCGGCGGGCGCGGCGAGGCGGTAGCCAAAGCGGTCGGTATCAAAGGGGATTACCTGCCTGATGTGGTGGACGCCACCGCCGGGTTAGGGCGCGATGCCTTTGTGCTCGCCGCAATCGGCTGTCGGGTACGAATGCTGGAGCGGCATCCGGTGGTAGCAGCGCTGCTGGACGATGGATTGCGTCGCGGCTATCAGGATGCGGAGATCGGCAGCTGGCTACAGCAGCGGCTGACGCTGCTGCATGCCTCAAGCCTGACGGCGCTGGAGGCCATTACGCCTGCGCCGGATGTGGTTTACCTTGATCCCATGTATCCGCATCGCCAGAAAAGCGCGCTGGTGAAGAAAGAGATGCGCGTGTTTCAGTCGCTGGTGGGCGCGGATAATGATGCGGATGGCTTGCTGCTGCCTGCGCGCCAGCTGGCGAAAAAGCGGGTGGTGGTAAAACGCCCGGACTATGCGCCGCCGCTGGCAGGCGTGGCAACCCAGTCGGCGGTCACCACCAAAAGCCATCGCTTTGATATTTACCCGCCGTTAGTGGGCTAAACGGGTCAAAAAGGTAGTAAGGTTTTGTTCCTTTAATCGAACAAATAGACTCTTAACTCAAAGCGTGGGGCGTTCAGGCAGAAGAGTAAAGCGTCCCGCGCCAGGGATGGCGCGGGCCGAGCTGTCAGGGATGACGCGTTTTGCGTCTTTGCGATCGGCCTGAACGCCCCACGCATGCACGATTTTTTGCGGCCAGACAACTTACACGCCTACTGCTTTCGTATACACAATTTTTTGCAGCCAGACAACTTACACGCCTGCTACTCTCGCATGCACAATTTTTTGCGGCCAGGCAACTTATACGCCTACTGCTTTCACCACGCTTACTCTTCATCCTCATCGCGCAGCGGCACAATCAGCATATCAATATGCACAGTATTAATTAGCTGGCGAGCAGAAGACATCAGCTTGCTCCAGAAATCCTGATGATGTCCGCAAACCACTAAATCCACATCATATTTTTTAATCGCCTCAACCAACACCTGCGCCAGATCGCCGCTGCCGCTCAGGGTTTCGCTAACCGGATAGCCGGCACCCTGCGACAGCTCAGTCAGCGCATGATGCGTCTCTTCAGAAATACGCTTCTGCATATCACCCAGATTAACGTCAATCAAACCGGTATAAAGATCGGAATAATTCACATCCACATGAATCAGGGAAACTTTGGCATCGTAAGGGCGCGCCAGAGAAACCGCTTTTTCAACCAGCAGCTTACTTTCCGGTGAAAGATCAACGGCAATCAGAATATGTTTATAAGCCATAATGGAACTCCTTCCATGTGTCACATAGCGTCAGTATAGCGCCAGTTGTTAACAAATGTGCTGCCAGCACGCCTGCTTTGCGAGCCGGATCAAGGAGTGTTTTACCTGCTTTTCAGCCCTAATGAAAATCGAAGCTGGAAAAATTTTAAACACATCTCCTACACTAAATCTTAGCGGTCCTGCTTGTGCAGAACACCGTGCTCTTCAGTTCAGAATAATTCAGACCGGTTCAATGGTGGTTGGCGAATCAGGGTGGGGCGTATTCAGCGTATCCCCGCTGCATACGCTTCGGCAGTTGTAAGCCGGGAGGGGAGACATGATTAGCACCGTCGCGCTTTTCTGGGCTTTGTGTGTGGTTTGTTTGGTAAATATGGCGCGCTACTTTTCTTCGTTGCGGGCGTTATTGATTGTGCTGCGCGGGTGCGATCCGTTGCTCTATCAGTATGTGGACGGCGCTGGCTTCTTTACCGCGCACGGTCAACCGAGTAAGCAAGTCAGGCTGGTGCGCTATATCTGGAAACGGTACTACCTCGATCATCATGACGAAGAATTTATTCGCCGCTGTGAGCGGGTACGTGGGCAATTTGTCTTGACCAGCGCGTTATGCGCTCTGGTTTTCATCAGCCTGGTGGGATTAGCGATTTGGCATTAAGCGCCATCAGAAAAGAAGCGGGCCGGATTAACCGGCCCGCAGAGACATCAGATCAGCTGTAGCGCAATCCAGTAGAGACTGCCCGAAAGCAGAATCGAGATGGGCAGGGTAAACACCCACGCCAGAGCGATACTTTTAATCGTACGGCTCTGAACGCCGCCGCCATCAACCACCATGGTGCCTGCCACGGATGATGACAGAATATGGGTGGTGGAGACCGGCATCCCGGTATAGCTGGCAACGCCAATCGACACCGCCGCTGTTACCTGCGCTGACATGCCCTGTGCGTAGGTCATGCCTTTTTTACCAATTTTCTCACCGATGGTGGTGGCGACACGACGCCAACCAAACATGGTACCGAGCGACAACGCCAGCGCCACTGCCACGATAATCCAGATCGGCGCATACTCAACGGTATTCAGCAGATCGCCTTTCAGCTTGCCAAGGAAGCGTTTATCTTCAGCCTTAACATCCGGCATCCTGGCCGCTTTTTCAGCAGTATCCGAAATACAGAGCAGCAGGCGACGCAGATGGCTGCGCTGTTCAACGCTAAGCGCATCGTAGCTGGAAAGGTTGTTCAACAGCAGCTGCGCACGGTTAATCGCAATCAGCGCCCGTGAGCTATCGCAGTGAAACTCTTTCGGCCCGTTCGGCACTTCTTCCGGCGTCGGCAGTGCAGGCGGCGTCAGCTCAACCACGTGCTGCAGCGCATCGCCATGCTGGCTGTAATACTGCTCCAGATGGTTTACCGCGTCGCGGGTGCGCGTAATATCATAGCCAGAGGCGTTCATGTTAATCACGAAGCCTGCAGGGGCAACGCCAATCAGCACCAACATAATCAGGCCGATGCCTTTCTGTCCGTCATTCGCGCCGTGAGAATAGCTGACGCCGATAGCGGAAATAATCAGCGCGATACGCGTCCAGAACGGCGGCTTTTTCTTGCCGTCTTCCTTTTCACGATCGGCGGGCGTCATATGAATACGACGACGCTTTTTGGTATTGCTCCAGTAGCGGCGCAGCAGGAAGATCAACCCGCCCGCTACCACCAGGCCAATAATTGGCGACAGGATCAGCGAAGCAAAAATATTGATCATTTTCGGGATATTGAGCGCATCCACCACGGAAGTGCCGGTGATCAGGGCGTTGGTCAGGCCAATACCGATGATAGCGCCAATAAGCGTATGGGAGCTGGACGCAGGCAAACCAAAATACCAGGTTCCCAGGTTCCAGATAATAGCGGCGAGCAGCATGGAGAAGACCATAGCCAACCCGTGCGCCGAACCGACATTCAACAGCAGGTCGGTAGGAAGCAGATGTACAATGGCATAAGCAACGCTCAAACCACCTAACAGCACACCAAAAAAGTTAAAAACCCCAGCCATCACTACGGCCAGCTGCGCACGCATCGCACGCGTATAGATTACCGTCGCAACTGCGTTAGCCGTATCATGGAATCCATTAATGGCTTCGTAGAACAGGACAAACAGCAGAGCAAGCACTAATAACAGGCCGGTATTAAAGTCGAGGCCAGCAAACAGATGTAGCATAAGCGTTACGCCATTTTCGGGGACATGAACGCGGCGCATTATCAGCGACAAACCGCGCCTGGGGAAAGAAAAATTAGACTTTTTTTGCCATAAAAGTGTAAAACGCGCGTCATCAGGCAGTAAAAAAGCTAACAAATCCGTTAGTTATATTATGTTACTTTCAGTTCGCTTTGGTTACGCTGGCCTGGACGAGAGCAAGCTATTACAATCGCGGTCTTTGCCCGGTAGGCAGGAGTGAGCAGTGGAAAAGTATGACGTTATCATCATTGGCGCAGGGGCTGCCGGGCTGTTTTGTGCGGCTCAGGTGGGGCAGCGCGGCCTGCGTGTGCTGCTGCTGGATAACGGCAAAAAACCGGGCCGCAAAATCCTGATGTCCGGCGGCGGCCGCTGCAACTTTACTAACCTTTATACCGAACCGGCGGCCTATCTCTCGCATAATCCCCATTTTTGTAAATCGGCGCTGGCGCGCTATACGCAGTGGGACTTTATTGCGCTGGTTAACCAGTACGGTATCGCGTACCACGAAAAAACGCTTGGCCAACTCTTTTGTGATGACTCGGCACAACAAATTGTAGATCTGCTGATGGCGGAATGTGAGAAAGGGCACGTAACGTTGCGGCTGCGTAGCGAAGTGCTGGCGGTTAACCGCGATGAGGCGGGTTATGCTGTCCAGCTCAACGGGGCGGAAGTGCGGGCCGATAAACTGGTTATCGCCAGTGGCGGGCTGTCAATGCCGGGACTGGGTGCCTCGCCTTTCGGCTATCGGCTGGCAGAGCAGTTTGGTCTGCGCGTTTATCCCACGCGCGCCGCGCTGGTGCCCTTTACGCTGCATAAGCCGCTACTGGAACAACTACAGACGTTGTCGGGCGTTTCGCTACCCACCACGATTGAAGCAGCCAACGGCAAGCGCTTTAAAGAGGCGATGCTTTTTACCCATCGTGGCCTTTCCGGGCCGTCGGTGCTGCAAATTTCCAGCTACTGGCAGCCAGGCGAGTTTGTCACCATCGATCTTTCACCGGAACAGGATCTCGACGCTTTTATCAATGAGGAGCGGGAGGCGCGCCCGAATCAGAGCCTGAAGAATACGCTGGCGAAGCCGCTGCCAAAGCGGCTGGTGGAGGTATTGCAGATCTTGGGCGTTGTACCGGAGGTGACGCTAAAGCAGCTTAACGCTAAGCAGCAACGCGAGCTTACCGAAAACCTGCATGCCTGGCGTGTGCAACCCAACGGCACCGAAGGCTACCGCACGGCAGAAGTCACGCTGGGCGGCGTGGATACCACGCAGCTATCTTCGAAAACCATGGAAGCGCGTGACGTGCCCGGTCTCTATTTTATCGGTGAAGTGGTGGATGTCACCGGCTGGCTGGGCGGCTATAACTTCCAGTGGGCCTGGAGCTCCGCCTGGGCCTGCGCGCAGGCGCTGTAAAATAGCGCTGCTGAGTCTTTGAAAAACAGCGGTGAAATCATTCTCAGTAAAAGGCAGAGCGGCTAATCCGGTGCGATAAGCAAAAATCAACGTCAATGGAAGACGTTAATTTTATTTCGTTAGGGCCATGCAAAATGACCTGCTTTGTTACTGTATCGCTTAACGCTTACCCGCAAAAAGTGATTTGCAGTGTGGACAGAGCATAGTGTGGCCTACCGATCTTTTTAGCGCGGTCTGGTTGGAGAAACGCTTGCAGACTGGACATTGCACGCCGGATTCCCGCCTTTTGATGAGATTCAAAAGCCATTGAAAGTGCGTCATCATTTATCCTCGAAGGGTTTTATAAACCTTAACACATATCCTGCCGTATCAGGTGATTTACCCAACGCGCAAAAAAACTAACGCAGCCATTATTAAAATAATTAAATTTCAATATGTTGATTTCGTTATTGTTTAATTTTTAACCGCCCGATTGCGGCTTCAAAAGGCGCGGTTAAATTTTACTCACCTATAATCGTGGGTAAAACACTCCTCTCATCACTTCCTGATATTTCTGTTCTGCCTTTTCAGACTTCTGTTAATCACAGCCTGAATGCCAGCGAACGCGATCTTTACAAGATAAAGCCTTATTTGATTTATCAGGTCTGACATACTGAAGAAGCTAAAAAGCAGGCCCCGTAATAAGGCGCATTTGCGGGGCCTGAAAAGGAAAAATAGTGTTGGTGCCGCTTAAGAGGATTCCTTCAGGTACCGGTGCAGAGTAGTACAGGAACGTCACCATTCATAAATATATGCCCACCCTTACCATCGCTATAAATATTATATTGCGCTGGCTGCTTGATATCGGTATAAAACCGCTCAAGTAACCAGACTAACGATTTATTATCAACTTCATCAAAAGCTGAGGGGATAATGGCTTTTGAGGTTAATAAATAGTTATTATTATTGACGGTAAAATCAAACAAAACCTTTCTGCTTAATACTTTATGATGGCCTGAAGCATCAATAAATTCGCCGTTCATGATAACGAAACCAGAAGAACCATCAAAAAAGAAACGCATCAGCATATTTGCACGCATGCCATTGTTTTGAACATGATGCTGTACCAGGCAGGAAAAGTGACGGTCACGGTTATTAACGGTGAAGTAAGTGATAGCTACGCCAATAACTAATAAAATCGCCACAATGAACTTAATCTTGCTTTTCATATGGCTTTTCCTAACGACCAGGATGTACAGGACCTCCTGTCTTCGTTAAGTGGATTCTGGCAAGAGAAGAATGAGATATGTTTAATAAACCTATCGTAGGTGATATAAACATGCGGATAAGCTTTGCAGTCGATATATTGACTTAGCGTGTTGTCTATTTTCTCTTTCAGGGGCAAATCATTGCGAGAAACATAGAGCTGGCAGGCACCGTATTCAGCTATCTTATCATAACTTCCCATGAATTTTTTAAAGTCAGCGTTTACCGAATTAACAAAGAAAAGCAGGCTGCAGCAAAGCAAAAAAAAGGAAACCGGGATTAATGTCTTAAACTGCGCAGCGTTGCCTTGCGGCTCTATGCGGAAAGTAGGGGCTGCGATAATGGCAGGTAATATTTCTTCAGTGCTCTGCAATTTGGTGGAAATGCTGTGATCAAACCTAAAGCCTTTGCGAGGTACGGTAATGATCCATCGATCTGCACCAGGCATAATATTTTTTAGCGCCCTGCGGATTAGCGAAATGTTTTGGTAAAGCGTATTGGGGGAAACGTTATGACTGTTTTCTCCCCAGGCATAATCATACAGATCATTTTGTGATACCAGCCCATGAGTTTTTATTAATAGTTCAAGGCATTTTGTTGCTGGCTGGGTCAGTGAAGTATCTTCTTTCCCCTGAGAGTGACAGACAAGCCTATGGTTTTTTGGATAAAAATAAATAGATTCGTGAATAAGATAAACTGGACCCATAGCCACATCCTGTTTGCTAGTCATTTACGTGCTACTGTTGATTAAGACATTATCACGCTTTTATAAGAATGTGCATGCCCTTTTAATCCATATTTGGAGTAAATGAACCCTTTATAAAGCCTCAGAAGTTTCGTTATTTCATACAACGGCATAAAATTACATGTTTATTTAATGAAAAGATGACAAAAGTTGCCTTATATATGTGGCGCAGCATTTCAGCATCTTTTTTGTTACCAGTACGCAGTATTATGTGAAATTACATGAGAAAAATAAAATCTTTAAATAACCACTAATAAAAATACTTTTTCACGGCTTTGTTTTTTATCCCGCTTCAAGTTAATCGAACATTGCGAAGCGTAAATCTTTGCTATAAAGTGCAGCTATCACAGTTTTGTTGCATTATTTATGCAGTAATATCATGCGGTTGCCTTTATCTTAAGGGAATGGCTTAACTTCTTAAATTTGATGAGAAGCTTATTTAAAGTGTTTGTCATTGCCTCAACTAACGGTAACGGTAATATCATTTGAGTTATCGGAGGGCCAGGATGGCTTTCCTGAAATACGAGAATCATTTGGTTTAAAGCATGATGTTCAGGGAATGACGCAATGCTCGCTTTATTGGTAATGGTGATGGTTCTGATAAATTGGTTGCGTAATTATTCAAAAAGGGATGTTGAAGTATTATGAAAGTCATTGTGTGTTCTGATAACTTTTTTTTCGCCAACGGCATAAGCGCCTTACTGAATCAGGCGGGTCATAAGACCTGGAACTTTTTTTATCATTCCCGAAATCCGTTTTCTGAAAAAGAAGATAATGAACTGGTTATCATTATTGATACTAATGAGCGAAAACCTTTACGACATCTGTTCGCATCACTGGATAAAAGGACGCTAAGAGTTTTCTTTATTACAGACGATCTCTCAGAGCAGCATGAAAGCCATCATTCTTTCCAGGGCGTTATACCGCGTAAAATTACCGCTGCGGCGCTGTTAGACAAGCTTGCTGAATCCACGGCTGGCGTCAGGCCGATGGAGTTTTTACTCACTAACCAGCAGCGCAAAGTACTGCAATATTTGATACGTGGCGTCACCCCTGGCGTGATAGCTCGAATAATGAACATCTCTGTGAAGACCGTATCGGCCCATAAACGCAAGGTGATGATGAACTTTGGCCTGAAAAAAATGAACGCACGCTCACTACACTGCATGGCCGATTTTATCTATAAGTCACTGTTGGTTTCAGAACACATTAACCGGCAAAAGCATCCACAATTTATTAGCCGACCACTGTATTAAACAGCAGAGATTCTTATCGTTGCATGTTGACTGTTAAACCCCATGGTGTAACAGATTAAAATTCCTTAGTGCTATTTAGTAACGGTTTATGTTCACGCAAAAACATTGTTGCTAACAAAGCGATGCTGCGCCCCTTTTCAGGCATCGCTTTTTTATTTCTTATCTTCTTTTGCTGCTGTCAGGCTGCTCTGCCCAACTGACTATCCACAAATCTCGCGTTTTTGCCCGCCGCTGCTTGCGGAATCGCCACAAGATACTAACTTTTAACTAATAGATTCCCTGGTGTTGGCGCAGATGCGCTCCCCGCTTGATGCGGGTTTTTTTTATATTTCCTGTGTCAAGAGATGGTCATCTCATTCACTTTTCAACATGGAGAAAGGCAATGAAAGCACTGACTTATCATGGCCCGCATCGTGTCAAAGTTGATAATGTTCCCGATCCCGGCCTTGAAGCTGCGGATGATATTATTTTGCGTGTAACGGCGACGGCCATCTGTGGTTCCGATCTGCATCTTTACCGCGGCAAGATCCCGGGCACTTCCCATGGCGATATTTTTGGCCATGAATTTATGGGCGAAGTGGTAGAAGCTGGCTCCGCAGTAACGGCGGTGCAGAAAGGAGACCGGGTAGTTATTCCTTTTGTTATTGCCTGCGGCGACTGCTTCTTCTGCCGTCTGCAGGAGTTTGCCGCCTGCGAAACCACCAATCCCGGACGTGGCGCGATCCTGAATAAAAAACAGATTACCTCACCGGCTGCGCTGTTTGGTTTTAGCGCTCTTTATGGCGGCGTGCCGGGCGGACAGGCGGAGTATGTGCGCGTACCGAAAGCAAATACCGGGCCGTTCAAGGTGCCGCCGGTGCTGGCTGACGATCAGGTGCTGTTTTTATCCGATATTTTGCCAACGGCATGGCAGGCAGTGAAAAATGCGCAGGTGACCAAAGGCAGCAGCCTGGCTATTTTCGGTGCCGGTCCCGTTGGTCTGCTTACCGCTGCCTGTGCACGTATGCTCGGCGCGGAAAAAATCTTTATGGTGGATCATCACCCCTATCGGCTGGCGTTTGCCCGGGATCGCTATGATGTGATCCCTATTAACTTCGATGACAATGACGATCCGGCGGCCTACATTATCGAAAACACTACCAACCATCGTGGCGTCGATGCCGTGATTGATGCCGTAGGATTTGAGGCGAAAGGCAGCCTGACCGAAACCGTGATGACTAACCTGAAGCTGGAAGGCAGTAGCGGTAAAGCGTTGCGTCAGTGTATCGCAGCAGTAAGACGCGGCGGGATCGTTAGCGTGCCGGGCGTCTACGCAGGCTTTATCCACGGCTTCCTGTTTGGCGATGCGTTTGATAAGGGGCTGACCTTTAAAATGGGTCAGACACATGTTCAGGCCTATCTGCCGGAGCTGCTGAATTTAATTGAGCAGGGCTTAATCAAGCCGGAAGAAATTATTACGCACCATATGCCGCTGGAGCGGGCGGAAGAAGCCTATAAGATTTTTGAAAAGCGGCAGGAAGAGTGCCGCAAAGTTATTCTGGTGCCGGGCCTGACCGAAACGTTACGTCACGTTTAACCGCTTTCAAAGACTACCCATGGGTTTCAGCCGGAATGCTGAAACCCTTTTTTTATTGATTCGCTTCTTTTAACAGGGTCATTAGTCGGGTAAGAGCGAAAAGCGCCGCCTGGTTAATAACAGATTCGCTGTCGCCGCTGAACTGCTTTCTCTCTGCCTTAATGGTCCCATCCGGTAAGCCCCAGCCAAACCAGATCGTACCGGCTGGCGTGCCGTCCGGGCCATCGTCAGGTCCGGCATAGCCGGTAACCGACAGGCTCACCGCTTCGCCAGATTGTGCCTTTGCGCCCGCTGCCATCTCTCTGGCGGTCGGCTGACTAACGGCGGTAAATTTTTCCAGCGTCCGCTTGTCAACTTTCAACAAACGCATTTTGGCTTCATTGGTATAAGTCACGAAACCGCTGCTGAAATAATCTGCACTGCTGCTGGCGGAACACATCGACATGCTGACCAGACCACCGGTACAGGATTCTGCCGTTGCCAGCTTAACTTTTGCCCCTTTGAGTATCTCTCCCAGTTCCGACGCAGCCTGCCGCAGTTGTTCGTTCATTATCGTTCTCCTTACTCGGTTGAATAAATTAAGTGTAGAAGATGCGCTTTATTTCGTTTGAAATAAATTCCTTACATGAATCAGAAAATTCGTGGGGCAAGCGGGCATTTATTATTGCTGACGCTTAATCAATATTTTAACGCTATTGTTTATTTAAATATTCTTAATCAGCCAGTAAGCAATCATCTAATAAATATGATTTCTTTTGGGTTAATAACCAGATAACTCATATTCATGCTAGGGTTTTAATAACGGTGGTATTTTTGTGTGCGCCTTTTAATTTTTTTCTTCTGTTTTATTGATGCGTCATGGTTATTACCGCAATAACAAGCGGTGATATTTTTTTTGCGAGCGGAAACAGGCGAGGCTTAAGAGGAAAAAGTCAGTGATTACACCTTTATTTAAAATAAAACCCTTAGTGAATTTTATTCGGCACAGCGTAACGCTTAGCGGCACTTTATCTTTGTCATTACTCTCTTTTACCCCTGTGGCATACGATGCGGCCTTGCTTGCGTCGGTTACTGCGGAAAAGGATAGTCTCCTGACGCTAAGTGAAGGAAATGAAATAGTGGTGACGGGTAGTGAAAATGGCCTTTGCGGTATTTGTAACCCCGTTAGCGCAACAAATAGCACCATTAATTTAGGCAATAACGTCAGCGTTAATGTTAATGGGCCGGTAGCAGGCGGCATTCTTTTACAAGGCGATAATTCTACTCTGCAGGCGAATCAACTAAAGGTTAATGTCAATGGCCATTACGGTATTCAGGTTGATGCAAAGGATGCGCAGATTAATTTAGGCCGCGGCAGCCGTATTGAAGTAAATAATAACGCTCTGATGGCCAATGGTGTTTATCTGGGTAATCACGCTTCTTTATTAGCAGATGAGCTAACCGTAATTACGCATGGTGTAGGCAACGGATTATATATTTCCGACGCGGGAACCCGAATAGATATTGGTGAGAACTCGCTTATTCAGACGCACGGTGCAGAGGCAACCGGTATCTATATTTTTGGTCGGGATAATCGCGCATCCGGCGAGCCAGCCAGTTTAAAGGCGAACCGGCTTACCATTACCACCGCAGGCGATCGCGCTTACGGCATGAATATTCAGGCCAACTCAACGGTAGATTTAGGTCGCGGCAGCCGGATTGAAACCCATGGCAAAGACGCAATGGGGATCTGGAACCTGGGTACGCTGACGGCAGATGAACTGCAGATTAAAACCGCAGGCAGTCATCTCGCCAACGCGCTGGAAGTCAGAGAGCAGGGCGTGGCGACGATCGGGGCAGGCAGCTCGCTTTACAGCGAGCGCAGCGGTGCACTGGTTGCGCGTGGCGAGGCGGCAACGGTTAACTTCAACGGTAGCGAGACGCAGCGAAACCACATTTTTTCCAGCGGCTCTTATGCGGTCTCGGCGCAGTTTGAAGGAGCCAGTGTTAATCTCTCCTGGAGCGATATTGATATCCGCAGCGACAATGGGCTGGCAATAGGCATATGGGCGCTGCGCGGGGGAAAGGTACAGGGTGATAACCTGGCGATTACCGGCAATAGCGGAACGATTGGCGCATACGCCGTAAGCGGCAGTGAAATTGATTTAACCGGAAAAACGGTTATTCGTATGGCCTCGCCGCTGGATATGGCGCTGGGCACTGAATATATTCCTGGATCTCGCGCCAGCCGTATCAGCCTGAGTGGGCTAATCGATATTGTCGGCAGCGTAAGTGCCGCTGGCGGTAATATCGATCTGAATATGACGGCAGGCTCGCTGCTGACGGGAGTAACTGCCAGCGACAGGGTTAACGGCGGCTCTTTAAATATTAAAATGGAGCAAAGCCAGTGGAATATGCCGGGCAACGCCAGGGTGGATAATTTAACCCTGGACAACAGCACGGTTAACTTTATGAGCGGCGAGCCGGGATCGCATCTTACGGTAGGCAATCTGGCCGGAAGCGGCACTTTTGCGCTGACGACGGATATCGCTGCGCAGCGCAGCGATCAACTGGTGGTAACCGGCAACAGCGCAGGCAGGCACTATTTGCAGATACTCAATCGTGGCGATATGCGCACCACGGGTCAGGAAGTGCTGACGATGGTAAAAACGCAGGATGGTCAGGCACGCTTTGCGCTTTCGCCCACCACGGAAAAAGTGGAGCTGGGCGGCTATCTGTTTGGGCTGCAAAAAACAGGACCGAACTGGCAGCTGTCCGCCACCGGCACTGCAGAGATCCCTGAGCCCGCACCCGTGCCGCCAGAACCTGCACCAGAGCCCGCGCCAGAACCAGAACCAGAACCTACCCCCGCGCCGCCAGGTCCTGCACCTGCGCCGCCGGAACCCGCGCCCGCACCAGAAGTAACGCCGAAGCCAGCGTTGGATCTGGAGGAAAACCTTGAGCCTGCGCCCGCACCGGTACCGACGCCCGAGCAGCCGGAGCTCACCAGCACGGCCGATGCAGGGGCTAATTTCCTGAATATTACCTATTTGATTAACTATGCCGAGACGCAGACGTTGATGCAGCGCTTTGGCGAGCTGCGGCAAAAGAAAGATATGGGCAACGGCTGGATCCGTGGCATCGGCGGGCGCTTTGATGATTTTGGCAGCGGCAAACTCAGCGGTTTTCGCCTGAGTTACTCCGGCATGCAATTTGGTATTGATAAACAGATTACGCCTGAAACGCCGGTCATTCTTGGTGCCTTTATGGGCGTCACCCACGGCAATGCCCATTACGCTTCCGGCAGAGGCGATCAACGATCGCAACATGCCGGGATCTATCTCACTGCGCTGGCGGATAACGGCCTGTGGCTGGATGGCATGGTGAAATATGGGCGGCTGAAAAACAGCTTTAACGTCAGAGACTCTCAGGGGGCAACGGTCTCTGGTTATGGCGCAACGGATAGTTACAGCGCATCGCTGGAGGGCGGCAAACGCATCGAGCTCTTCTCAGCACCGCAGGGTTTTTACCTTGAACCGCAGCTGCAACTAAGCTGGAGCCGTCAACAAGATGATCGTCTCGTCGCCTCCAACGGTCTGCATATCGACCTCGATGGCTATCACTCTCTGCTGGGCCGCGCCAGCGCACTGCTCGGCTATCGTGTGCAGCAGGATGGCTTACAGCTCAATCTCTACCTGAAAAGCGGCATTGTGCGTGAGTTTAAAGGTGAAACTCATTATCGCCTCAACGGTTCGCCGGAATGGCACAGCTTTAAAGGCAACGCGTGGAATAATGGCCTTGGCGTTAGCGCGCAGATTGCCAGCCAGCACGTGTTCTATCTGGAGGGGGACAGTTCCACCGGAAGCCAGTTTAATCAGCGACAGTTTAACGCCGGTTATCGCTTTAGTTTCTAAAGTGAGCAGTTGCCTTTACCTGCTTTTACTTAAGTCATGCTCCAGACTGGCCTGATTGCGCTTATATTTTTGCCGTACTGGTTGTTTTTTTACCGCTTCGGCGGTCACATTACACAGGAGCAAAATAATGAATAAGCTAACGTCCTTGGCCCTGGGGCTGATGCTGGCGGCGGGCAACGCCGCTGCGGCTTCTTACGGCGAGCAGTTGGAAGGCTTTCCGATGCCTTATCCGCTACAGCACTTCACTTTTTCTTCCCAGCAGCAGTCGCTCAGCATGGGATATATGGATGTTAAGCCGGTCGGCAATGCCAACGGTCACGTTGTGGTGCTGATGCACGGCAAAAACTTTTGCGGTGCCACCTGGGAAAGCACGCTGCGCGCGCTGAGCCAGCAAGGCTATCGGGTTATCGCCCCGGATCAGATCGGTTTTTGTACCTCGACCAAACCAGCTAACTATCAGTACAGCTTCCAGCAACTGGCTAACAATACCCATCAGCTACTACAGCATCTCGGCGTGAAGAAAGCGATCGTTATCGGCCACTCTACCGGCGGCATGCTGGCGACGCGTTACGCGCTGATGTATCCACAGCAGACCGAAAAGCTGGTGATGGTGAATCCTATCGGCCTTGAAGACTGGAAAGCAAAGGGCGCGCCCTGGCGATCGGTGGATGACTGGTATCAGCGCGAGCTGAAACTGTCGGCGGAAGGCATCAAAAAGTATGAGCAGCAAACCTACTACTCTGGTCAGTGGAAGCCGGAGTATGACAAATGGGTTGATATGCTGGCCGGGTTGAACAGCGGGCCGGGGCATAAAAAAGTCGCCTGGAACTCTGCGCTGATCTACGACATGATCTATACCCAGCCGGTTTATTATGAATTGCCGGATCTGCGTGTTCCCACCACCCTGTTTATCGGTACTGCCGATACCACCGCCATCGGCAGCGATATTGCCACGCCGGAGGTGAAGGCGCAGCTGGGTCACTACGAGGTGCTGGGCAAAGAGGCGGCAAAACGCATTCCTCATGCCCGCCTGGTAGAGTTTGACGGCATGGGACACGCGCCACAAATGGAAGCGCCGGAGAAATTTCACCAGGCGCTGATCGAGGATTTAGCAACGTTAAAATGATCACTGCGGGAAAATTTTTTGATGGCCACAACGATTTGTTGCTGCGCCTGTGGGTAAATCATGCCGATAATCCGGCGCAGGCTTTTTTCGCCGGTCGGGAGCAGGGCCATCTCGATTTTCCACGTATGCGGCAGGGCGGCTTTGCTGGCGGGCTGTTTGCGGTCTTTGTGCCGCCGGTCGCCTGGCTGGCGGGAGAGCGCGGCCAGGAAGTGAGCCTGGTGCAGGCGCAGCACGACGCGCTGGCGATTGCCGAGGCGCAAATCGCCATTCTGCGTCAGCTGGCGGAGGCCTCTGCTGGACGGGCGCGGCTCTGTGTGACGGCCGCCGATATTGAACAGTGCCTGCAGCAGGATGTGCTGGCGCTGGTGATGCATATCGAAGGCGCAGAGATGCTGGATGAGGAGCTGACGCTGCTGGATCGCTTTTACCAACTCGGCCTGCGTAGCATTGGGCCTTTCTGGAATCTGCCTAATCGCTTCGGTGTTGGTGTGAACGGCGCTTTTCCCGGTTCGCCCGATACCGGCGAGGGAATGACGGCGGCGGGCAAGGCGCTGATCCGCGCCTGCAATCAGCGGCGGCTGCTGATCGACCTTTCTCATATGAACGAGAAAACCTTTTGGCAAACCGCCGAGCTGAGCGATGCGCCGCTGGTAGCCACGCATTCCAATGCGCATGCGCTTTGCGCCCAGCCGCGCAACCTGACCAATGCGCAACTGGAAGCTATCGCTGCCAGCGATGGCTTTGTCGGCGTAAACTTTGGCAACGCCTTTTTGCGCGCCGATGGCGCGCGCAACGCTGAGACTTCACTTAACGAAATTGTTAAACATTTGTGTTTTCTGCTTGATAAGTTAGGTGAAGATCGCGTTGGCTTCGGCTCGGATTTTGATGGCATTAGCGTGCCGGAGCCGTTGGGCGATGTGAGCGGTATGCCCCGGCTTTTTGAGGCGTTAGCCGCTGCCGGCATTGATGCGCAACTGCAAGAGAAGCTGGCCTGGCGTAACTGGCTACACGTGTTAAAGCGCACGTGGGGTCAATAGAAAAGTTGCGATTCAGGTCACATTAGAGCAACATCTGCGCTGCCAAATTTTCATATTTGACAACTCACGGATTGCCTGCCGCAATTAATGGTGACAATCCGTCATTTTTAACGCTAAGAGGAGAAAAGTTATGTCTGCATGGATCAAACCTGCATTTGAAGATTTACGTCTGGGTCTGGAAGTTACTCTGTACATTTCCAACCGTTAATCCCTGTGCCCGCGCCAGTCGCGGGCCTGTTTCTTTCCTTTCCCGGTTATCACATGCAGATCAAAGTTCTTGGCTCCGCAGCTGGCGGAGGGTTCCCGCAATGGAACTGTAACTGTAAAAACTGCCAGGGCGTGCGTAACGGCACGATGAAAACCTCGCGGCGTACGCAATCCTCTATCGCTATTAGCGATAACGGAAAAGATTGGGTGCTGTGCAATGTCTCTCCCGATATTTGCCATCAGCTGCTGGCTTCGCCCGAATTGAATAATCCCGACGTGCTGCGCGGCACCGGTATTGGCGCCATTATTCTTACCGACAGCCAAATCGATCATAGCGCGGGCTTACTCAATTTGCGTGAAGGCTGTCCGCATCATGTCTGGTGTACGGAGGAGGTCCATCAGGATCTCACTACCGGCTTTCCGGTATTCACCATGCTTTCCCACTGGAACGGCGGCCTGATTCATCACGCCATCGTGCCGGAGCAGACCTTTAGCGTCAGCGTGTGCCAAAGCCTGCGCTTTACCGCCATTCCGCTGTTAAGCAATGCGCCGCCTTACTCGCCCTGGCGCGATCGGCCATTGCCGGGCCACAACGTGGCGCTGTTTATTGAAGACGGCAGCAGCGGTAAAAGCCTGCTGTACGCGCCGGGGCTGGGCGAGCCTGATGATGCGTTGATGCCATGGCTGCAAAAGGCGGATTGCCTGCTGATTGACGGCACGCTGTGGCGTGATAACGAACTGGCGGCCACCGGCGTCGGCAAAAACACCGGTAAAGATATGGGCCATCTGGCGCTCTCAGAAGAGCAGGGGCTGGCTGCGCTGCTGGCGTCACTGCCGGCAGAACGCAAAATTCTGATTCATATTAACAACACCAACCCCATCCTGGATGAAGAGTCCGCCGAGCGCCAAAGCCTGACGCAGCAGGGCATCGAAGTGAGCTGGGATGGCATGTTAATCGAGGTATAACCATGACGCAGGCACAGCCGCTTTCGCCGCAGGCTTTTGAACAGGCGCTGCGCGCCAAAGGCGCTTATTACCATATTCATCATCCCTACCATATCGCGATGCATAACGGCACAGCCACGCGCGAACAGATTCAGGGCTGGGTAGCGAACCGCTACTACTATCAGACCAATATTCCGCTGAAGGATGCCGCCATTATGGCTAACTGTCCGCATCCGGAGGTGCGTCGCAAGTGGGTGCAGCGCATTCTCGATCACGACGGCAACGGCGACAGCGAAGGCGGCATTGAGGCCTGGCTGCGACTGGGCGAGGCGGTAGGCCTGAAACGCGAGGTGGTGCAGTCGGAAGCGCTGGTGTTGCCCGGCGTACGCTTCGCCGTAGATGCCTATGTCAACTTTGCCCGACGCGCTAACTGGCAGGAAGCAGCCTGCAGCTCTTTGACCGAGCTGTTTGCGCCGCAGATCCATCAGGCGCGGCTCGACAGCTGGCCGCAGCACTATCCGTGGATCGAAGCGGAAGGCTACGACTATTTCCGCAGCCGTTTGAGCCAGGCGAACCGCGACGTGGAGCATGGCCTGCAACTGGCGCTGGAGTATTGCGACACGGTAGAGAAACAGCAGCGCATGCTGGAAATCCTGCAGTTCAAGCTGGATATCCTGTGGAGCATGCTGGACGCGATGACGATGGCGTATGAAATAAAACGACCGCCTTACCATACGGTAACGGCGGATCTCGCCTGGCATAAAACGAGACTGGTGTAATGGAAATCAACGCTTTACAGACGCCGCAGTTCCGCCGTGGCTTTCGCCTGCAGTGGGAAGAGACGCAGAACTGTCATGTTATGCTCTATCCGGAAGGAATGGCGCGACTCAACGGCAGCGCTGCTGAAATTTTACTGCTGGTGGACGGCAAGCGGACGCTGGGCGATATCGTCGCCGAGCTGAGCGCGCGCTTCCCCGGCGTGCCCGATCTGGGCAACGACGTTACTGAATTTTTTGGTCAGGCCTATGAACAGAAGTGGATCATCTTCCGTGACTGAACGGAAACCGGCGGTGAATCCGCCGCTGTGGCTGCTGGCGGAGTTAACCTACCGCTGCCCGCTGCAGTGCCCTTACTGCTCCAACCCGCTCGACTTTGCTCAACAAGATAAAGAGCTGACTACTGAGCAGTGGATTGAAGTATTTCGACAGGCACGGGCGATGGGCAGCGTGCAGATCGGCTTTTCCGGCGGCGAGCCGCTGGTGCGTAAAGATCTGCCGGAGCTGATTGCTGCCGCACGCAATCTCGGTTTTTACACCAACCTGATCACCTCCGGCATCGGGCTGACCGAGAAAAAGATTGATAGCTTTGCTGAGGCCGGGCTGGATCATATTCAAATCAGCTTCCAGGCCAGCGATGAAACCCTGAACGCCGCGCTGGCCGGTTCGGAAAAAGCCTTCCGGCAGAAGCTGGAAATGGCGCGGGCGGTCAAAGCGCACGGTTATCCGATGGTGCTGAACTTCGTGCTGCATCGCCATAATATCGACCAGATCGATCGCATTATCGAGCTGTGCATCGAACTGGAGGCGGATGACGTCGAACTGGCGACCTGTCAGTTTTACGGTTGGGCGCAGCTCAATCGAGAAGGCCTGCTGCCAACGCGCGAACAGATTGAACGTGCCGAGCAGGTGGTGAAGCAGTACCGCGAGCGCATGGCGGAAAGCGGCAGCCTGACCAATTTGCTGTTTGTTACGCCAGATTATTATGAAGAACGTCCCAAAGGCTGTATGGGCGGCTGGGGCGCGATTTTCCTCAGCGTGACGCCGGAAGGCACCGCGCTGCCGTGTCACAGCGCGCGTCAGCTGCCGGTCACGTTTCCGTCAGTGCTGGAGCATGACCTGCAGCATATCTGGTATGACTCTTTCGGCTTTAATCGCTATCGCGGCTTTGACTGGATGCCGGAGCCTTGCCGCTCCTGTGACGAAAAAGAGAAGGATTTCGGCGGCTGCCGCTGTCAGGCCTTTATGCTGACCGGCAATGCCGATAATGCCGATCCGGTCTGTGCGAAATCGCCGCATCACGGCAAAATCATTGCGGCGCGCGAGGCGGCCAACTGCACCCAGATGCAAATCAGCCAGCTGCAGTTCCGCAATCGGGTTAATTCTCAGCTGATCTTTAAGGCGAACGCATAATGTCGCAGGCGGCCTCGTTACGGCTCGATAATGGTCTGACGGTGCGGCTGCTGCACGACGCGCAGGCGTCAGAAGCGGCAGCGCTGCTACAGGTCGCCAGCGGCAGCGATCATGAGCCAGAGCAGTGGCCGGGCCTGGCGCATCTGCTGGAGCATCTGCTGTTTACCGGCAGCGCAAGCTATAGCGGTGAGCAGCGGCTCATGAGCTGGGTACCCGCGCAGGGAGGCCGCCTTAATGCTACCACTCGCGCCGATCGCACCGCCTATTTCTTTAGCCTGCCCGCCAGCGGGCTGGAAGCGGGGCTGATGCGGCTGGTGGATATGCTGGCGTGCCCGCAGCTTTCATCAGAGGCGATTGCGCAGGAAACGGCGGTGATTGACGCCGAATATCGTCTGCTGTGTCAGGATGCCCAAACGCTAACCGGCGTGGCACAGCGGTACTTTTTTCAGGGCCCGCCCGCGATGCAGCGTTTCCACGTCGGCAACCGCGCCAGCTTTGGCGAAGATCACAGCCGATTACGCCAGGCGCTGCAAGAGTTTCATCAGCAGCGCTATCATGCGGGGGCGATGACGCTTTGGCTTTCCGGCCCGCAGCCGCTGGCTGAGCTGGAAGCTATTGCCCGGTGCTGCGGGGCAAGCCTGCCCGTATCCATTGACGCCCCGGCTGTATCGCCTGCCCATTTACAGGCGCGTGCGGATGGTGCGGTGCGCATCACAGGCGCGTCGCAATTCACGCTAACCTTGGCTCTTAACCATTGGCAGGAGAGCGATGCGGGCTGGTGCGCACTGTTGCAGCAGCTGCTACTGGATGAGGCGGAAGGCGGCCTGCTGGCGCAGCTGCGAGCCGCTGATATTTGTGATGGCGTGAGTTTGCAGGAGGTCTGGCGCGGCGGAGGGGCGGCGCTGATTGCCGTCTGTTTTGTACCGGCCCATGTGCGCCCCACGCTCACTGCAACGCTGGAGGCTGCGCTGCGGCAGTGGCTTGCTCAGCTTGCTGACTTTACCGCCTCCCAGTTAAACCATTATTTGCAGCTGGCGCAGCGCCAGCATGCCGATAAAAGCGCGCTCGATCGCCTACGCGATCGGGCGTTCGGCTTCGCGCCGCCCGCGTCAGTTACGCCAGATAAGTGGCAACATTGGCTGGAGCAGTTACAGAACGCCGAAGTCAGCCGACTGTGGCTGGATGAGACCGTACAGGGCGAGATGACCTCATCGGCCGGATTTGAGTTTATCCACGCGCCTTTGCAGCATACTCCCGCCACTACCGCTTTGCCGCTGCGTTTCTGGCCTTTTCCGCCGCTGCTGGCGCCGCAAACCCTACCTCACAGAGCGGTTCCCTTACTCTATTTACCTGCCTCTGCGCCTGCGGTATTAACGCTGCGTCCGGTGCCGGAGAAACCCATTACCGACGCGTTGGGCTACGCCTTACAGGCGGCGCTGCGTGCGTTATCAGCCAGCCTGGCGCATCAGGGCGGCAGATTAAGCGTTGAACGGCGGCAGGGCATCTGGCAGCTTCAGCTGAGCGGTGAACCGGCATTGATGGTGGCAGCGCTGGCGGCGATCGTTTCGCGGCTGCACACCTTTACCTCGCTGGATGCAGGCGCGCGCGCCTGGCAGCGAGAGCAGCAGCAAGAGCAGGGTGAGATCCCGGTACGTCAGCTGCTTAGCCAACTGCCGCGCTGGCTGCTGGCGCAGCAGTCGCTCTGTGCGAAACTCAATGAAATTGTCTGGCAGGCGGCGCTGGTTGGCGGCGGCCAGGCGCTGACCCAAAGGCTCTCCCGACTATTGAGCCGCATGCCGGGGCGCGTACAACGTGTAACCGACTGGCTGCCATGCGAGCCGCAGCCGGGGCAGCAGCACGCTCTGCGCCTGACGCAGGGCGATACGGCCCTGCTGCTGTTTTGCCCGCTGACGCAGCCTGGTCTTGAGGCACAGCTGGCGTGGCGGATGCTGGCGCTGATTTATCAGCCAGCCTTCTTTCAGCGTCTGCGCGTAGAACAGCAGGTCGGCTACGTGGTGAGCTGCAGTTTTCATCATGCGGCCGATCGCACAGGAATACTGTTTGCGCTGCAGTCGCCGCAGCATAATGCCGCCGCGTTGTTAACGCATATTCAGCGTTTTTTACGGGTAATGGAAAATGAGCTTGCCTGTCTTTCCGCTGATGAGCTGGCGGAAAAGCGTGAACGACTGTGGCAGCGGCTCCAGCCAGAGGGTGATACGCTGGAGCAGGCGCGTCAGGCGCTGGCTTTTCCCGATCTGACTTCTCCGGCGGCGCGCCAGCTGCTTGAGCGTCTGGATGCGCCCGGGCTGATTGCCTGGCATCAAAAGCTGTGCGATCGCGTCTGGTGGTGGCAGTGTGCGGCAGAGACTGAATAAGCAGCTTAGTGGCGCTGGCGACGCGCTTTTTTATGTTGATACATAATATCGTCGCTTTGACTCAGCAATCCCGTAAGCGGTTGCGGCTGGGTGGGATCAAACTCCACCATTCCTACGGAAAAATCCAGGCGGTAGCGGCGATCAAGCGGCTCCATATAACGTTGCAGCTCGGCACGAAAATCTTCCAGCCGCGCGTTCGCCTGCTGTTGATTCGTATCGATAAACAGCACCACAAACTCATCGCCGCCGAGACGGGCAAATAACGCCGACTGACGAAAGCTGGTTTTCAGCGCGTCAGCAAAATCCATCAAGGCCCGGTCGCCTTCCCGATGCCCAAAGGTATCGTTGATTTGTTTAAACTGATCGAGGTCGAAAAACGCCAGGCAGGCAGAGTAGTGGCGCAGCGCGCACTCTTTCAGCAGCATCTGTCCCAGGGTCATAAAGCCGCGTCGGTTGGATATCTGCGTGAGTTCGTCAGAAGTGGCTGCCTGGAAATTCAGCAGCTCTGCTTCAGCCATAGAGGCCAGGTCGCGCAGCGCGCAGACGTCTTCACCATTAAAAGTGCGCGCCTGGTTATCCAGAATGCATAGCGTGCCCACTTTGGCCCCGTTAGGCGCGCGCAGCGGGCATCCCGCATAGAAACGGATATGCGGCTCGCCGATCACCAGCGGATTATCATAGAAACGCGGATCGTTGCAGGCATTCTCCACCACCATCACATCATCCTGCAGAATGGCATGGCCACAAAAAGAGATATCGCGTGCGGTTTGGGTAACGCTGATGCCGTCTCCTGATTTAAACCATTGATGCTCGGCATCCAGCAGGCTGACAACCGATACTGAAACGTTAAACAGCCGTTTCGCCAGGCGCGTCAGACGATCGAAACGCTCCTCGGCGGGCGTGTTTAATATTTTCAGCGCATGAAGCTCGCTCAGACGCTGAGGCTCATTTGCAGGGATTCCTGGTGTTTTCATAAAAGCCTTCAAACTTTATATTTTTTGATTTATGTACTTCTGGTGACAGTATCGGTCAGAAAAGGCACAACTTCAGGGTGAATTCACGCTGATATGATTCAGGGATAAATCAACGTCAGCGCGCCGCCTGGCAAGCAGTAGCAATCTGAGTGAAATATTTACCTTAGCTGGCCTGCGGAAGGAGGTAAACCTGAGAAGGAAAAAACCTATAAATGAGTGTGATACAGGCAGCCGGTCGGCTGCCTGTAAGAGACCTTACAGCAGATTACGTTCTGCCAGATCGAGAGCAAAATAGCTGAAGATGAGATCCGCGCCGGCGCGTTTAATCGCTCCCAGGCTTTCCAGAATCACCGCGTCTTCATTGATCGCGCCTGCCTGAGCGGCAAACCTGATCATCGCATACTCACCGCTTACCTGATAAGCCGCCAGCGGCAATTCAGTGCGTTCACGAATATCGCGCAGGATATCCAGGTAAGCGCCCGCCGGTTTAACCATCAGCGAATCAGCCCCTTCCGCCGCATCAATCAATGACTCACGGATCGCTTCACGACGGTTCATGGGGTTCATCTGATAGGTTTTACGATCGCCTTTCAGCGCCGTGCCTGCGGCTTCACGGAACGGGCCGTAGAAGGATGACGCAAATTTAGTGGAGTAGGACATAATCGCGGTATCGGTAAAGCCAGCTTCATCCAGCGCCCGACGAATCGCTGCAACCTGACCATCCATTGCCGCAGAGGGCGCAATAAAATCAGCGCCCGCCTGCGCGGCGACCACTGCCTGCTTGCCAAGGTTAATCAGCGTTGCGTCATTATCAACACCGTGATCGCACAATACGCCGCAGTGGCCGTGTGAGGTATATTCGCAGAAGCAGGTATCGGACATAACGATCATTTCCGGCACCGTATCTTTGCAGATGCGCGACATACGCGCCACCAGGCCATTTTCCTGCCAGGCATCGCTGCCGGTGGCGTCGGTATGATGGGAAATACCGAAGGTCATTACTGAACGAATACCTGCTTTAGCAATGCGTTCAATTTCATAAGCCAGGCGTTTTTCCGGAATGCGCATAACGCCCGGCATCGCTTCAATCGCTTTGTAATCATCCACGCCTTCTTCAACAAAGATCGGCAGGGCCAGATCGTTGCGGCTCAGCGTGGTTTCCTGGAACATATCGCGCAGCGCGGCGCTTTTACGTAATCTTCTGGGACGATTAATCAGAGAAATATCAGACATAGTTATTTGCTGTACAGGTGAAAAAGTCATCATAGTGTACGCGCTTTTAGATTATCGGGGGAAACTTCCCGTGCGACATTTCAGGCAAAAAATTAACCGTAACCGTGACTTAATAATTATATTTAACAGCCAGGCAACATTCCGCCGTTTAATATTCCTGCCGGATCTGAGCAGTTATTTTTAATATAAAAAATCATTATTTTAAGCGCCGCTTGAAAAAAGGTTGCCAGCACATACATAGTGCTCAGGGAGGCGCTCTCCCTGACATGTTTAAGCTTTTGACGGCTCAATGAGAGATTTTCAGGAGGTTATTCATGGCATTCAAATCACTTTCTCTGTTCCCCGACGTTACCGACACGCTGTTTTCCGATCGTTTTAACCGTATCGATCGGCTGTTTAGTCAGTTAACCGGGGATGCGCCGCTGGCCACCACGCCAGCCTGTGATATTAAACGTCTTGATGAAAGCCACTATTCCATAATGCTCAGCGTTCCGGGCTGGAAAGAGGAAGAGCTGGACATCAGCGCCACAGGCGGCCAGCTGACCGTTAGCGGTAAACGCCTTGAAGAACAACACCAGCAGGATGAAAAAAGCGCCTGGCTGCATCGCGGCATCAGCCGACATAACTTTAGCGTCAGCTTTGCTCTGCCGCAGCATGTCAAAGTGGAGCGTGCGCGTCTGGAGCATGGCCTGCTGGAAATTTCGCTGTATCAGGAGATCCCTGAAAGCGAGAAACCGCGCAAAATTGCGATTGAAAGCCAGCAGCGGGTTATTGAACACAACGCCTGATAGTCGTCCCCGGCCCTGTCGCCGGGGTTTTTTTATCGGCTGCGCGCCTGCATTCTGGCCAGCTCTTTTGCATCGTGGCTGCAAAACAGAGTGATGTTTTCCTCGCGGCTCAGCGACAGCGTCCGTAGCCGCTGCTGATTTTCCCGCCGCGCCGCATTATCAGTCGCTATCATCCACTGATAAAAACGTAACCCCGGCGTGCAATGGCGCTGTTGCTGATACATTTCTCCGCGATAAAACCAGGCATCGCCGCCGTGCAGCAGCCAGCCATCATCCTGCTGAATGGCAACGCCCGCATGCCCTGGCGTATGGCCCGGCAGCGGAATGAACAGAATTTCAGGGGGAAGGCCATTTAACGCTTTCACTGCGGTAAATCCCTGCCAGCTTTCGCCCTGCGGCTGGTAGGTTTGCCACTGGACGTTGCCGGGCCATTGAGCCGGGCGGTAGCGTCGTCGCTGTAGCCAGTTGTTGCGGTGATGACTGGTTTCCAGCTCCTGTTGCAGCAGGTGAACACGCGCATGGGGAAAGTCGGTTAGCCCACCGGCGTGATCGAAATCGAGATGCGTCAGTACAATATGGCGGACATCCTGCGCCTGAAAGCCCAAACGTTGAATCTGCGCCAACGCGCTAAGTTCGGGGCGACGCTGAATATTATTCAACTGCCGAAAGAAAAGGGCGATACGTGAATCGTGACAGAGATCCTGCTCGCCAAAACCGGTATCAACCAGCACCAGCCCGTCGCGCTCGGTCTCAATCAGCAGGCAGTGACAGACCAGGTGGGCATGCAATCCTTTACTGAAGCCATCATACAACGCGCCGCCAAAAGGACACATCGAACCACAGCTCAGGTGGTGTATCCGCATAGTCTTCCTCCTTACACGTAAAGTCTAAGTGTGGGCGCTAATGGGCCAGCAAGCCAGACGGCAACCTGCGCAGCGGCGGCAGAAGAGTGAAATGGCGCTACGTGAATGGGATCGTTGCTGCAAAACTAAAGTGGGCGGCCTAAAAAAAAGCCCCTCTGCGAGGGGCCTTTTTGTTACTCGTTAATGCGCGGATGCTGCTGGATCAGATTCTTACGTTTCTCCTCCAGCTTAGCGATCTCTTCGGTAATATCGTCGATTTTATGCTCGATATTATCGTGATGTTCCTGCAGGATTTCACGCGCCTCGTTAATATCCGAGGCCGCCGGGGTTGCGCCCTTCAGCGGTTTGTTGGCGGTCTCTTTCATCATAATACCGGTAATTAAACCGATAACCGCGATCACCATCAGATAGTAAGCCGGCATATAGAGATCGTTAGACGCCTCTACCAACCAGGCCGCCACAGTTGGCGTCAGACCGGCAATTAATACCGAAATATTAAAGGCGCTGGCCAGCGCGCTGTAGCGAATATGTGTCGGGAACATCGCTGGCAGCGATGAGGCCATTACGCCTGTAAAGCAGTTAAGCACAATCGCCAGCATCAGCAGACCGGCAAAAATCAGCCCCAGCACATTACTGTTAATCAGCATAAAGGCGGGAATTGCCAGCAGCAGCAACGCGGTACTGCCGATAATCACAAACGGACGACGGCCAAAACGGTCGCTCAGCAGGCCGATGATCGGCTGGATAAACAGCATGCCTATCATAATAGCGATAATGATCAATACGCCATGGTCTTCCGGGTAGTGCAGGTTATGCGAGAGATAGCTCGGCATATAGGTCAGCAGCATGTAATAAGTCACGTTGGTGGCAATTACCAGGCCAACGCAGGCCAGCAGACTTTTCCAGTGCTTAGTGGCAATTTCGCGGAAAGAGACTTTTGGCCCTTCGCGCAAGCCTTCACGATCGCCCTGTTCCAGTTTTTCCACATGCTGTTGGAACGCAGGCGTTTCTTCCAGCGCATGACGCAGATACAGACCGATGATGCCCAGCGGCAGCGCCAGGAAGAACGGCAGACGCCAGCCCCACGACAGGAAGTTTTCTTCGCCAACAATGGTTGAGATCAAGACCACCAGGCCCGCGCCCAGCACAAAGCCGGCGATGGAGCCGAAATCGAGCCAGCTTCCCATAAAGCCGCGTTTGCGGTCAGGCGAGTATTCCGCCACGAAGATCGACGCGCCGGTATATTCCCCTCCAACGGAGAAGCCCTGAGCCATTTTCGCCAGCAGCAGCAGTATTGGTGCCCAAATACCAATCGAGGCGTAAGAGGGGATTAAACCGATACAGAAAGTACTGAGCGACATGATAATAATAGTGATCGACAGGATTTTCTGGCGTCCATACTTATCGCCAAGCCTGCCGAAGAACAGCCCGCCCAACGGACGGATCAGGAAAGGAACGGAAAAGGTCGCCAGTGCGGCGATCATCTGAACGCCGGGATCGGCGCCAGGGAAAAAAACTTTACCCAGGGCATAGGCGACAAAACCATATACCCCAAAATCGAACCACTCCATCGCATTGCCTAACGATGCGGCGGTAATTGCCTTGCGTAAACGTGAGTCATCAATGATGGTAACGTCATCAAGCGCAATAGGTTTTACACGCTTCCTACGTAGTTTCATATCATTCGCCCTGTGTTTGCTGATTAATTTAATTTCCTCAACGATGCAAACCGAAGTGAGAAATGTCAGATCGCGGCGTTGAGGAAATTTTTCCTGCCGGGAGATCCGGCTCAATTTATCATCGCCTGCGATAATAACTTTAAGAAACTATTACCCTGCGATTTCACAGTATATCGCCAGAACGCAAAAAATGTTACATCTGTGCTAAAAGTAGCGTCTAAATGCGTATAGAAAATAACCGTTTACCGTCAGGGCAGCACACTCTGCTGGAGCAGCGGCCTGCTTAAATCATGGCAGGAAAGGGGCGTTTTTTCCGCTGTCAGCAGGATTAAAAAATGGCGTGAGTTAATAAAGCGCCTGACGTCGGCGCTTTGGCAGGGAAGTTGAGTCCTGAAGAAACGTAAGCGTGATTAATCGGTAAAAAAGCACTGCTTTAGCGCCAGCTCAACGCCACGCAGCTCAGCCAGCCCTTTGAGGCGACCAATAGCGGAATAGCCGGGGTTGGTTTTTTTATGCAGGTCGTCCAGCATCTGATGACCATGATCGGGGCGCATAGGAATAGCGCGCTCTTTGCCGGCACGACGTCGGCGCTGCTCCTCTTCCAGAATCACCTTGATGACGCCGACCATATCCACATCGCCCGCCAGATGTTCCGCCTCATGAAAACTGTTGGGGTTTTCTTCGCGCTGTGTGGCGCGCAGGTGAATGAAATGGATGCGGTCAGCATAGGTTTTCGCCATCTGTACCAGATTGTTATCGGCGCGCACGCCGTAAGAGCCGGTGCAAAAGGTGAAACCGTTATGCAGGCTGTTCACCGTCTCGGTTAACCATTGCATATCTTCCTGGGTAGAGATAATGCGCGGCAGGCCAAGGATAGGGCGCGGCGGATCGTCCGGGTGTACCGCCAGCATCATTCCTGACTCCTCCGCCACCGGTACGATAGCGCGCAGGAACGTTGCCATATGTTCACGCAGGCGCGCTTTATCGATGCCATCATATTGCGACAGCTGCGCCTGAAACTGTTCCAGCGTATAGCCTTCTTCTGCACCAGGCAGACCAGCGATAATGTTGCGCGTCAGCGTGGCGATCGCTTCCGGCGTCATGGCGGCATAGTAATCGGCTGCCTGACGCTGCTCTTCTTCGCTGTAGGTTTCCTGTGCGCCGGGACGCCGGAGAATATGCAGTTCAAAAGCGGCAAAAGCGATGGCGTCAAAGCGCAGGGCGCGCGCGCCGTTAGGTAACTGCCAGCCCAGATCGGTACGCGTCCAGTCAAGCACCGGCATAAAGTTATAGCAAACGGTATCGATGCCACAGGCGGCCAGATTGCGCAGCGACTGCTGATAGTTGGCAATATAACGTTGCCAGTCGCCGCGCTGGGTTTTAATCGCCTCATGGACCGGAACGCTTTCCACCACTGACCAGTAAAGCCCCTTTTCCGCCAGCTGCGCCTGTCGCGCTTTGATTTCATCAATGGTCCATATTTCACCGTTCGGAATATGATGCAGAGCGGTAACGATGCCGGTAGCGCCCGCCTGGCGCGCATCATCCAGCGTAACGGGGTCGTTAGGGCCATACCAGCGCCAGGTGTGTTCCATAAGCTCTCCTGTATGCGATTTTTCATGGTTCGACGGCCCAAAGCAGCGGGCCTGCCGGTAGAGGTAAGAGGCCATTGGTCAGGCCGCTGGGCCAGAATAGGAGAGTTTTTTGCCTGAAAGAGTGATAGGTGTCCCATTATCAGGCGCAGCGCCCGATAAAATAGTGGGCGCGGCAACAATAACGCCTTATGAGTGCGTTTAAGCTACGTTAACCGGAAGAGGGCATTTTATGACATTACCCGCCATCAAAACCGAGCGGCTTTATCGGCAAATATCCAGCCTGATAAGCACGGCGATCGCACGCGGCGAGTTTGCCCCTGGCACGTTGTTGCCGCCGGAGCGTGAGCTGGCCAGACAGCTTAACGTCAGTCGTTCTTCAGTGCGTGAAGCGCTTATTGCGCTGGAAGTCACCGGCTGGGTAGAGATCCGTAGCGGTAACGGCGTGCTGGTGGTTAATCCGCTGCCGGTAAAACCAGCAGAACCCGAAGATACCTTTAGCCTACGCGATCTGATTAAAGCGCGTCAGGCGTTCGAGGCGATGACCGCTGAACTGGCGGCGCGTCACGGTACGGCAGAGCAGCGACGGGAGCTGCTTGAGGTTGCGCATCAGCTGGCGCAATACAGAGTTAATGATGATGAATTTTTGCGTGAGGATAAGCGCTTTCACCTGTTGATCAGCGAAATGACCGGGAATGATGTGCTGCGGGAGATGATGGAGCAGCTGTGGAACCGGCGTAAAAGCCAGCGTTTTGTCAGGCTGGAAAATCATTTTGCCGACCGAGATTTCCCTCAGGCGTTAAACCATGACCATCAAATGATCGCGGCCGCCATTGTGCAACAGAATCCACAGCTTGCCCGCGACAGCATGGCGCTGCATTTGCAGCGCGTCTATGATCATCTGTTTGAGGGTTAGCGGTTGCGCTTCACCTGCGGACGTCCATTGCCCAATAAAATAGCCAGCTTGCTGCCGCCGGGCGTTGTTTCCATCAAAATTTTACAGACGCTGGTCAGCGGCACCGACAGCAGCATTCCTACCGGACCAAGCAGCCAGCCCCAAAAAATCAACGACAAAAATACCACCAGCGTCGATAAACCCAGGCCACGGCCCATCACGCGCGGCTCCAGCATATTGCCGAAGACCATGTGAATGGCGCTGAACAGCGCCGCCACCAGTAGTGCATCATAGAAATCGTTCAGCACCAGCGCCTGGATGAAAGGCGGAACCCCGGCGATAATCGGCCCGATATTGGGAATAAAGTTCAGCACAAAGGCGACCACGCCCCAGAACAAGGCAAATTTCACATCCAGCAGCAGCAGTGATATCCAGACGGCGATGCCGGTAATCAGGCTGATCAGCGTTTTTAACGCCAGATAGTGGGTTACGCCTTTCAGCGCTTTATGCAGCCCGGCAATGCGAATCTGCGGATTAGCCAGCGCATTGCGCAGCTTATAGGGCAGATGGCGCACTTCAAACAGCATAAAAATAACGGTCATGATCAGCAGGACAAAATTGCTCATCGCCCCGGAAAACTGGCGTAACACCGTTGTCGCCACATTCATAATGGCGTTGGGATCGAGCTGTTCCGCCAGCGCGGTCGACGAAACGGGGATCCTTAGCCGTCCGGCATAATGCTGAAGCACGGTCAGCTTCTGTTCAAGAATGGTGCGTATTTGCGGGTAAACCAGGGAAAACTCATTGACCGAGCTGGCCAGCATGGCGACCAACATCAAAATCACCATTAGCACCACGACCATGACCAGCGTAATCGCCAGGCTACGGCGCAGGCCACGGCGCATGAGCATGTTCACCAGCGGATTCAGGATAATCGCCAGGAAAATTGCCAGTAGAAAAGGAACGATAATATCTGATGCAGCACGGATCCCTGCCAGAATAACCACCAGCGTTGCCATTTTAAGCAACATATTTTGTCCCATTTTTTCCTGCTGCGGTACGAGCATAGTGTTCCCTGTAAATAATTTCACCACGATAATTGTAGCTGCTAACAATTGCTAACGAACTGATTATTGTCACTAACCTGCGTATAGTAAAAATTTAGCCAGTGATGCTTACCCGTAACGAGTTAAATATTATGTCTGGACAGCCTGAGACGGAAGCTTCCCCCAGCGCATTTCGTCTGAATCAGCGCATTCTTTCAATAGTTGTTTTCAACTTTGCCAGCTATCTCACCATCGGACTACCGCTGGCGGTATTACCCGGCTACGTTCATGACGTTATGGGCTATAGCGCTTTTTGGGCGGGACTGGTGATTAGCCTGCAATATCTTTCTACGCTGCTCAGCCGTCCTCACGCTGGCCGTTATGCCGATTTATGGGGTCCGAAAAAAGTAGTGATTTTTGGCCTGTTCGGCTGTCTGCTTAGCGGTATTTGTTATGCGCTGGCAGCCCTGAGCGCTGCCTGGCCATTGATTAGCCTGACGTTACTCTGTATTGGACGGCTGGCGCTGGGGATTGGGCAAAGCTTTGCCGGCACTGGCTCTACCTTATGGGGCGTTAGCGTAGTGGGATCGCTGCATATTGGACGGGTAATATCCTGGAATGGTATCTGCACCTACGGCGCGATGGCGCTGGGGGCGCCGCTGGGAGCGCTGATTTACCATCTGGGCGGTATTTTGCTGCTGGCGGTGGTGATCATGCTGATCGTTATTATCGCCATAGTGCTGGCGTTGCCGCGACCGTCGGTAAACGGCAGTAAAGGCAAGCCGCTGCCGTTTCGCGCGGTGCTGGGGAAAATCTGGCCGTTCGGCCTGCTGCTGGCGATGGCCTCAGCGGGTTTTGGCGTTATCGCCACCTTTATTACGCTGTTTTATCAGGCGAAAGGCTGGCCTGGCGCAGCTTTCTCGTTAACCTTGTTCAGCCTGGCGTTTGTCGGCACTCGCCTGCTGTTTCCCAACAGTATCAACCGCTACGGCGGATTGCGGGTGGCGATTGTCTGTTTTGGTGTGGAGGCGCTGGGACTGTTTATTGTCTGGCTCTCTTTTTCTCCGTGGCTGGCTAATCTTGGCGCCTTGCTGACCGGCGCAGGCTTTTCGCTGGTGTTCCCGGCGCTGGGCGTAGCGGCGGTGAAGGCGGTGCCGCAGCAAAACCAGGGCAGCGCGCTGGCTACCTTCACCGCGTTTATGGATCTGTCGCTGGGTATTACCGGGCCGGTCGCCGGTTTTATCATGAGCTATGCAGGGGTACCGGTTATTTATCTGCTGAGCGCGCTGCTGGTGTGTCTGGCGCTGTTGCTGACGTGGCGCATGCGAAACCGCAATGCTGAAAAGATCTGATTCGCCTGCAGAGAAGGGATAAAAAAGGCCCCCAGAGGAGGCAAGAAACAGCAAAGACACAAATAACAGATAACTTCTTCAGAACTGTACCGGCATCAAGCCTGCAACAGTTCAATACTTTGGCGGATTTCACGTTCGATATCCGCCTCGCTCCAGTTCGCCAGGTCTGAGGAGAAAGGTTCAAAGGCGTAAATGCCGCGATAGCCCATCTGCTCAAGGCGTTGCACCTGCGCAACGCTGTTCAGCACGTCGCCGTTGCTGAGCATAATACGTTCTTCATCGGTCAGTTCTGCGGTTGGACGCGCATCTTCTACGCCGGAGAGGTGCACCAGCTCGATGCGATCAATATCAATACCGGAAGCAAACTCTTGTTCAGCCTGCTCATATAAATGGTGGTGGAACGTATCGATCAGCACGTTAAAGGGCACCTGCGCATCGCGGATGAGCGCCTGTGCCTGAACGGTAGATCGCAGTGAGCTTTGCGGGAAGCCCAGAGGCTCTACCAGCCCTTTCACACCATACTGCTCAAATAGCGGCGCGAGCTTTTGCAGCGCGGCGATGGTTTTTTCTGCGGCGATCGGCTGTCCGTCGTTTAACGGGCAGAGCACCAGCGCGCCAGCGCCAATTGCCTGCGCCTCTTTCAATAACCCTTCCGCCTGCGCCAGCAGCGCTTCATCCATACGGTTAAAGGGATAAAGCGCATTGATGGTCACAATTTCCATGTCGTACTGCTGCGCCAGGTTTTTCACCTGCTGATGGCTTAGGTTATCGGTCACTTTGCCGCTGGGCATGTCATTGCGCAATTCCACCTTATTCAGGCCAAGCCGCTGAACCAGTTTGAAGAACGATTCAATACTGAGATTGGGTGCGATTTTGCGGTTGATACAGAAACGGGTGGGATCGATGGCCATGATGTGCTCCTGCAAAACGTTAAGTAAAAGCCGACGTGATGACGTGCCGGGCGGTTGGCCTAAAGAGAACATTTATTTCAAATTGATGGAATAGTGAAATGATAATTTTTGGATCTGCTTCGCAAAAATTTCATTTTCCATCAACAGGAACCGGGGGAAAGCGCGTGCGGGGCTGCCCTAAGCTGTGCGGTAAAGCGCCGGAGAATAGCGCTAATGTGGCCCTTAGCGGCTGAAACGGCGTTGTGATGTTACGAAAAAAATGCGATCCATCCCGCTAAAAATGAATTTTCCAATCTGAACTATTTGAAAAATTTATTTCAATATAATAGGGTCAATGCACGGAAACAGGCTAAACCCCGCTTACCGATGGCGAAGCGCAACGGGCCGTTCGGCGGGAACCACCATATCAAGAGGCATGCACATGAATATCGTTGGAAACTTTATTGGCGGCAAAATCACCTATAGCGCCAGCAATGAAACTATTCCGGTTTACGATCCTGCTACCGGTAAAGTGGTGCGCGAACTCACGCAGAGCACGGCGGATGAGGTCGCACAGGCGATAGAAGTGGCGCATAACGCTTTCCCGGAGTGGTCTAATACCTCCCCGCTGCGCCGCGCGCGCGTTATGTTTAATTTTAAAACCTTGCTGGAAAAGCACCGCGACGAACTGGCGGAGCTGATTGTTAGCGAGCACGGCAAAGTATGGTCGGATGCGCTGGGCGAGCTGACGCGCGGCATGGAGGTGGTGGAGTTCGCCTGCGGCATTCCGCACCTGATTAAAGGGGAATATTCGCCGAACGTCGGCACCGGCGTTGACAGCTACTCGCTGATGCAGCCGTTGGGCGTGGTGGCGGGCATTACGCCGTTTAACTTCCCGGCGATGGTGCCGATGTGGATGTTCCCGATCGCGCTGGCCTGCGGCAATACTTTTGTATTGAAGCCGCCGGCGCTTGATCCTTCTGCTGCCGTGCGCATGGCTGAGCTGTTGAGCGAAGCTGGCCTGCCGGATGGCGTGTTCAACGTCGTACACTGTTCTAATGAAGATGCCGCACAGCTGTATACCGATAGCCGCGTTCAGGCGGTGAGTTTTGTCGGCTCGTCGGGCGTAGCGGAACATATTTATAAAACCGCCAGCGCTTATGGCAAGCGTGTGCAGGCATTCGGCGCGGCCAAAAATCATGCCATTGTGATGCCGGATGCCGATCTGGACGCCACCGTTAATGCCATCATGGGCGGCGCTTTCGGCTCGGCGGGTGAACGCTGCATGGCGCTGCCGGTCGTGGTGGCAGTGGGCGACGATACCGCCGATAAGCTAATTGCGCGCCTTACGCCGCTGATAAAAGCGCTGCGCGTAGGGCCGGGCATGCATAAAGGCAGCGAAGAAAATGAAATGGGGCCGGTGGTGTCTGCCGTTCATCAGAAGAAGGTACTGGGCTATATCGATAAAGGCGTAGCGGAAGGGGCGGCGCTGGTAGTGGACGGCCGAAATTTTCAGGTGCCGGGCCATGCAGAAGGCTACTATGTTGGCGGCACCCTGTTCGACAACGTCACGACAGATATGGTTATCTGGCGCGAAGAGATTTTCGGACCGGTGCTGGGCATTATGCGCGCGCCTGATTACCAGAGCGCGCTGGCGCTGGTAAACAGCCACGAGTTTGGCAATGGCAGCGCCATCTTTACCAGCAATGGGCATACCGCACGTGATTTTGTACAAAACGTAGAGGCGGGTATGGTCGGTGTCAACGTTCCGGTGCCGGTGCCGATAGCCTTCCACAGCTTTGGCGGCTGGAAGCGTTCGGTATTTGGTGCGCTGAATGTTCATGGCCCGGACGGCGTGCGTTTCTATACGCGGATGAAAACGGCAACGGCACGCTGGCCGAGCGGCCAGCAAACAGTATCTGAATTCAGTATGCCAACGCTGGGCTAACGGGTTTACAAGGAGAAGCGAATGTCGTTACTTGCTAAACGTCAGCAGCCTGATGCCAACGGGCGTATTCAACACATTACGCCAGAAAGCGCTGGCTGGCGCTTTGTTGGCTTTGATGTCTATCTGCTGAAAAAAGGGCAAACCCTGACGCTGGAAAGCGGGGAGAAAGAGCTGTGCCTGGTGCTGGTTGCGGGGCTGGCGTCGGTGAAAACGCAACATGCAGAGTTTCCCGATATTGGCAAACGGCAGTCGCCTTTCGAGCGCACGCCCCCTTACTCTGTTTATGTGCCGCATCACGATCGTGTTGAGGTGATGGCTGATTCCGATCTGGAGCTGGCCGTATGCAGCGCGCCGGGGCAGGGCGATTTACCCGCACGGCTGATTGCGCCACAGGATGTGGGCGTTGAGCATCGTGGTAAAGGGCGCAACAAGCGGCTGGTGCATAATATCCTGCCAGATGATAAGCCTGCCGATAGTCTGCTGGTGGTAGAGGTGTATACCGATGAGGGCGATACCAGCTCTTATCCCAGCCACAAGCATGATCGGGAGGACTCACCGGATGAAACCTATCTGGAAGAGACCTACTATCATCGTTTCCAACCAGAGCAGGGCTTCGCCATGCAGCGCGTTTATACCGACGATCGCTCGCTGGACGAATGTATGGCGCCCTATAACCGCGATGTGGTTACGGTGCCGCGCGGCTACCACCCAGTCGCCACGCTTGCCGGTTACGATAACTATTATCTGAACGTCATGGCCGGGCCGGTACGGAAGTGGAAATTTACCTGGGAGAAGGATCACGCTTGGGTTAACAGCGACGATTATCCTGCTAAAGAGAAATAAACCTGCACGGTAAAGCGTATCAGGGCAGCCGGAAAGGCTGCCTTTTTTTCTGGCAAAGTAAGGTGCTTGCGCGGCTGTACTCTGCTGTCTGAACGCCTCGTGACTTAAGCCAGGAACTCATCAGGGCACCACTCCGTAGTCAGAAACTGCAGCCTGGTCACCGGTAGCCGCAATCGTCAGAAGCAGCCCCGCACGGGCTGCTTTATGACTGTCAGAAGGGATGAGCAGCAGAACTACTCTTTGGCATTGTGCAGCGCCAGCGATACCGCCAGCGTCTGTGCCAGACATAAAGAGGCGACCTGAGAACGGAAGCCATCCACCTGCGCTTCGCGCACCACAAAACAGACATCGCTGAAGGCAGCCAGCGGGCTTACCTGGCTATCGGTAATGGCAATTTGCTGCGCGCCACGTCGGGCGCCCATCTCCACCAGTTCCACTCCTTCACGGGCGTAAGGCGAATAGCTGATGGCAATAACCACATCTTTGGGATTCACCAGGCTGAGCTGCTCAGTGAACATGCCGCCTAAACCATCGATAAGGAAAGCGCGACGCTCCAGATGGCGCAGGGCGTAAGTCAGATAAGACGCCACGCTAAAAGAGCGGCGCAGGCCAATGACATAGATATTTTCAGCATTATTAAGCATCTCCACCGCTTTATTAAGCTGCTCAGGGTTGGTCTGCATCGCTAACTGCTGTAAAGCCTGAGAGTTCACCATGGTGAACACATTCAGGATCTCCGCCGGATTTTCAGGCGAGGCAGCAGCCTCGTCGGTAGCCGTTTGCCGAAACAGACGCGCACGCTCGGTATAGTTAACCGTTTCCTCCATTAAATGCTGGCGAAAAACCTGCTTCATTTCGTTAAAGCCGCTGAAGCCAAAAGCATTCGAAAAGCGAATCAGCGTAGAAGGCGGTACGTCAGCCTGCTGAGCAATAGAGGCGACAGTGTCAAAAGCAATACTATTGCTGTTATCAAGGATATAACGTGCAACCTGTTTCAGGCGCTTGCTGAGCGTATCGTAACGACGACGAATGTCGTCCTGTAACAGGGAAAGCTGGGTAGGATTAGTTGTCATTACTTCGGCCTGCTAAAAATGATGGGCATTTTGCTGAGCAATATTCTACCAGACGAATGGAAAATTTCATTTGAATCACGGATTAGCAGACTTTATTTCATCGCAACATGAATCACCTCACAAAAAGTGGTGCTAAATCGCGTGCCGTAGAGCGATAAGAAAGCAGAAAAGCAGGCAATTCAGCGCGATTGCGGTTAAAAAAAATCACGCCGCCGACAGGTATGATATCAGCGGCGTGATGGCTCTGGATATTAGCTGGCCTGGCGTACCGGCCGTGCCTCACGCCAGTAGCCGATGAGCGTCAGATAGTTGTTTTTTACCTGTTCAATCAGCTGTTCGTCGTTCAGTTCGCCCTGCAGCCACTGGCGCGACGGCTGACCGAAAATGGTCCGCCCTACGGCAAAGCCTTTCACCCATGGAGCCTGCGCCGCGTCGCGGAATCCCGCTTTAAGCTTATCTTCCGGCGCATCCAGCCCTAACAGCAGAATGCCCCGACACCAGGGATCGTGCTGCTCAATGATGGAGCCAAGTGCCTGCCAGCTTTGCAGCGACAGCGGCGGCAGCTTCCACCAGTCAGGCTGTACGCCAAGCCGGTAAAAATGTTGAACAATATCAAGATAGTAAGATTCCTGACGATCCGGGTTATCCTCCGGCAGGATCACTTCCAGCAGCAGTTCGTGGCCCGATTTATTGCAGCTGCGCCAGACGTCGCGAATCAGTGCATCCTGCTGTTCACGCAGCTCGGCCTTATCGTGCGGATGGTAAAAGACCAGGCACTTCACCACATGCTCCTGCGGCCAGTCGATCAGTTGTGAGCCGATGTTGCCATGCTCAAGACGCAGCGGACGCGATCCGGGCATTTCAATAGGGCGCCCGATCCACCAGCCTTTGCCGGTGATGGCATTTAACGCCTGCTGACCATATGTGGTATCGGCCAGAATACCGCTGTGATTTTCTAAACCGGCCTCGCTGGCCGCCGCTTCAGCTGCCTGCAACAACAGCATTTTTAGCTGCGGAATACGTGCTGGTTCGGCACCCGCCTCCTGGGCCATATCAAACAGCTGTTTGCGATGGTCGAACGCAAACACGCAAAGCTCCTGCCAGTTCTGCTTGCGGGTGGTCACCCGATGAAGATGGTTAAGCCGCACGTCGCGATCGGGGCGTTTTACTTCGCTATCGCGGCTGAGATAATCATCCAGCTCCGCTTTGGTTGGCATTGCCGGCGCGCAGCCGTGACGCGATACCACCAGCGCGCCGCAGGCGTTGGCATAGCGACAGGCCTGCTGCCAGCCTTCGTCGTTTAGCCAGCCGCGCAGCAGACCCGACATAAAGGCGTCGCCCGCGCCCAGTACGTTTAACACTTCCACGCGCACGCCGCTCTGTAGCGTGGTGTGATCCCAGCTGTCCGGAATATCGCCTTCAAAAACAACGCAGCCTAACGGGCCGCGCTTGCATACCAGCGTCGCTTTACTGGCCTGACGTACCGCTTTCAATGCCGTCAGCGTATCGGTGCTGCCGCCGGCGATATGAAACTCTTCTTCTGTTCCAACGATCAAATCGAAATAGTGCAGCACTTCCTGTAGCTGCTGAGTCACGCGCCCTGATTCGATAAAACGGGTTTCGCCATCGCCCAGCGATGTCAGTCCCCACAGCACCGGACGATAGTCAATATCCAGCGCCGTACGTAATCCGTGCCGCCGCGCAATCTCCAGCGCTTTTAATACTGCCGCACGCGTGTCGGGATGAGAAAGGTGGGTGCCGGTTACGGCAACCGCCCGGGCGGAAGCAATATAGTCTTCATCAATATCCTGCGGCGTCAGGCCCATATCCGCACAGTTATCGCGGTAGAAAATTAACGGGAAGGTATCCTGATCTTTAATTCCCAATATCACCAGGCCGGTTAAACGACTTTTATCGGTAATCAAAAATTCGGTATCGACGCCTACGCGCTGCAACTCTTCACGCAGGAAACGGCCATTGTGCTCATCGCCGACGCGCGCCAGCATCGCTGATTTCAGGCCCTGAATGGCGGTGCCGTAAGCGACATTGCCAGAGGAGCCGCCGAGATATTTGGCAAAGGTGCTGGTATCTTCCAGACGCGCACCGATTTGCTGACCGTAGAGGTCAACGGCAATACGGCCAATGCAAATCACATCAAGCCGCTTCTGTTGTGTACTCATACCTTGTGATTTCCTTTTGTGATAAGCAGTCACTGTCGAGCGTCTCCAGAGATCTTACGGGAAATCCCGATAATCCGATCGCACCGGATCAACTGTGTTGGCAGTATGGGAAATAAATATTTCAAAAACAATATAAAATGAAATTATCAACCCAAAACTGTGAGGCGGGTAAAAATCTTCTGGCGTTTCTGCTGCCCTGAAAGCGGTGATTAATTGCGATGAAAAGCCGATGTTCTCTTGCTTTAGCACAGATATTGAAGCAGCTAACAACGCACAGTAAATGAAATGGAATATTTATTTTTTACGCAATGTTCTGCTGTTGTTTCACTTCTCGCTGTACCGAAGCCGCTTTGCGGGCTGGCTGAATCCATAATTTGATCTCACTCGCAAAATGAAATGTTTCTTCTGTAATCGTATTTTATGAAAAAAATATTTGTTTATAATCGCCTCACGTTTCACTAATCAGCCGTCGGGCGATTAGCGTTTTGGTCGCCAGCACAGGCGAATTACGGCGCACCCTGTTAACGGTTACTCCACGGGTAAAGGATAAGCAAATGGGCAAGATCAGATTAACCACGGCACAGGCGCTGGTGAAATTTCTTGATAATCAGTACCTGAGCGTTGACGGGGTTGAAACTAAGTTCGTTAAGGGCATCTTCGCCATTTTCGGCCACGGTAACGTGCTGGGTCTTGGCCAGGCGTTAGAACAGGATAGTGGCGATCTGATAGTGCATCAGGGCCGCAACGAGCAGGGGATGGCGCATGCCGCTACTGGCTACGCCAAACAGAAACTGCGTCGTGAAATCATCGCCTGCACCTCCTCCGTGGGTCCCGGCGCAGCCAATATGATTACCGCCGCCGCAACCGCCACGGCTAACCGCATTCCCTTGCTGCTGCTGCCTGGCGATGTGTTCGCTACGCGCCAGCCCGATCCGGTGCTACAGCAAATTGAACAGAGCCACGACCTGAGCCTGAGCACCAACGATGCGTTTCGTGCCGTCAGTAAATATTGGGATCGCGTGAGCCGTCCTGAACAACTGATGACCGCCTGCATCAATGCCATGCGCGTATTAACCGATCCGGCGGAAACCGGCGCGGTGACGCTTTCGCTGCCGCAGGATGTGCAGGGCGAAGCCTGGGATTACCCTGATTATTTCTTTCAAAAGCGTGTGCATCGGTTAGATCGCCGTCCCGCTACTGAAGCGCAGTTACAGGACGCATTAGCGCTGCTGGCACGCAAGCGTAAGCCACTGATTGTCTGCGGCGGCGGCGTGAAATACTCCGGCGCTGGCGAGGCGCTACGTCAGTTTGCTGAACAGCATCACATTCCTTTCGCGGAAACGCAGGCGGGCAAAGGCACGTTAATTTCCGATCATCCGCTGAACGTAGGCGGCGTTGGCGAAACCGGCTGCCTGGCCGCTAACCTGCTGGCGAAAGAGGCCGATCTGGTGATTGGCGTCGGGACGCGTTACACCGATTTCACTACCGCATCAAAATGGATATTCCAGCACCCCGACGTCAGCTTCCTCAATATCAACATCAGCAATTTCGACGCTTACAAACTGGATGGCGTGCAGGTGGTTGCCGATGCGCGTGAAGCTTTGGCCGCACTGAATGAACGTTTGAGCGCGCAAGGTTTTAGCAGCGAATGGGGCGCTAAAATCGAACAGGCGCAAAGCAAGCTGCTCAAGGAAACGCAGCGCGTTTATCAGGTGGCTTACAGTGAAGAAAATTTTGTGCCGGAAATTGATGACAGCATCGATCGCGAAGCGCTGTTCGCCGAGTTTAATCGCCTGACCGGCTCCTTTCTGACTCAGAGCAGCGTGCTGGGTACCCTGAACGAGCAGCTGCCGGAGGATGCAGTTATCGTCGCGGCGGCTGGCAGCCTGCCGGGCGATCTGCAACGGGTCTGGCGCACCAAAGCGCCGAACGGCTATCACGTTGAGTATGGCTACTCCTGCATGGGCTATGAGATTAACGCCGCGCTCGGCGTCAAGCTGGCTGAACCCCAACGCGAAGTCTATGCGCTGGTGGGCGACGGCTCTTTTATGATGCTGCATTCCGAGCTGGTGACCTCGATTCAGGAGAAAGCCAAAATCAATGTCGTGCTGTTCGACAATATGACCAACGGCTGTATCAACAACCTTCAGCTGGAACACGGCATGGACAGCTTTACCACCGAGTTTCGCTTTCGTGATAACAAAAGCGGCAAGCTGGACGGCGGCTTTATCCCGGTTGATTTCGCCGCCATCGCTGCCGGTTACGGCTGTAAAACATGGCGTGTGACCACGCTGGAAGAGCTAAGCCATGCGCTGGAAGCGGCGCGTAAAGAAACCGTATCAACCCTGATTGACGTGAAAGTTTTGCCCAAAACCATGGTGCATAAGTATTTCAGCTGGTGGCATGTCGGCGGCGCGCAGGTTTCCACCTCCGAGCGCATTGATGCCGTGGCTAAGATGCTGAACGAGCATGTCGAGCAGGCACGTAAATACTGACTATTAAAAAATTTAGCCCTTAACTATCTGACATCTATCCTGACAGCGAATCTTGCCAGCCTGCCTGGCGGGTTCGCGCCTACCCTGAATTCTGGAGACATCATGACTCTGAAACTTGGCGTTATCGGCACCGGCGCAATCGGCCAGGAACATATTCGTCGCTGCAGCAAAGTGTTGCAGGGCGCCACCGTAGTGGCGGTCTCTGATATTAATCTTGAAAGCGCGAAGGCGGCACTGACGCGACTTGGCCTGCAGGCGGAAGTGTACGCCAATGGTCATGACGTGGTGAACTCGCCTGATGTGGACGCGGTGCTGGTGACGTCCTGGGATCCTACGCATGAGGAATTTACCCTGGCTGCTATTGCCGCCGGTAAGCCGGTTTTCTGTGAAAAACCGCTGGCGATGACCGCCGAAGGCTGCCGTCGCATCGTTGATGCCGAAATGAAATTCGGCAAACGTCTGGTACAGGTTGGTTTTATGCGTCCTTACGATGTGGGCTATCGTGCGCTGAAAAAAGTGATTACTGACGGTGAGATCGGCGAGCCGCTGATGCTGCATTGCGCGCACCGTAATCCAACGGTGCCGGAAAGTTATACCACCGATATGGCAATCACCAGCACGCTGATTCACGAACTGGATGTGCTGCGCTGGCTGACCAATGATGACTATAAAACCGTGCAGGTGGTTTTCCCGCGCGTGACGTCAAAAACACATGCTCGTCTGAAAGATCCGCAGATCGTGCTGTTTGAAACGCAGAAGGGCATCCGCATCGACGTAGAAATCTTTGTTAACTGCGCCTACGGCTACGATATCCAGTGCGAAGTGGTCGGCGAAGAGGGCATAGCCAAACTGCCGGAACCCTCTGCCGTACAGATGCGTAAAAGCGCCCAACTTTCCACCTCCATTCTTACCGACTGGAAAGATCGCTTTATCGATGCCTATGACGTAGAGCTGCAGGCATTTATTAATGATGTCAGTAGCGGCTCCCTGACCGGACCATCCGCCTGGGATGGTTATGCCGCTTCCGTGGCTGCCGATGCCTGTCTGAAGGCACAGAACAGCGGCGCTATCGAGCCCGTTGAGCTGCCGCCACGCCCGGCATTTTACGATAAGGCTTAATTTCCCGCGCGCTTCCTGCCCTGGCGGGAAGCGCGTGCATCATGCACTGAGCAATCAGGGAGAAGGTTATGAAGATCGCTTTCGATGTGGATGTCATTAGAGATTTAGGCATCACAAAGATGGTTCATCAGGTGGCTGACTGGGGCTACAAGTATATTGAGCAGTCGCCGCATCCGCAGATTAACCCTTTTTATAAGCACCCGAAGGCCAGCCGGGAAATTATGACGGAGTACAAAAACGCGCTGAAAGCCACCGGCGTGGAGATCTCCTCGTTTATCGTGGTTTATCGCTGGTCAGGCCCTGATGAGCTGCGTCGCCAGGCGGCAGTTAAAAACTGGAAACGCATGATTGAAATTGCGGTTGAGATGGGCGTACAGGTCATCAATACCGAGCTGTCCGGTAATCCGAACGAGCCGGAGATTTGCGAAGAGATGTTCTATCGCTCAATGGAAGAGCTGCTGCCGATCGTAGAGCGCGAAGGGATCCGCCTTGAAATTCAGTCACATCCGTGGGATTTCTGCGAGCGCAACAATGAAACCGCCGACATCGTTAAGTCATTCCGCAGCGAGAACGTTAAGTATGTCTACAGCGTGCCGCACACCTTTTTCTATGACAACGGCAAAGGCGATGTAAAAAGCATGCTGGAGTACGTGGGCGACGATCTCTCACACGTACTGATTGCCGATACCATGAATCACACCAAACACTGCCGTTATATCGTCAACCCGCCGGGCGTTGATGCCGCAGTGCATCAGCACGTTGGCGTGGGTGAAGGCGAGGTGGATTTCACCGCGCTGTTTAAAACGCTGCGTGAAATGGACTTTGCCAGCCGCAGCTGGAAAGTGGGCGGCGAGTCGATTATTACCCCGGCGCTGTTTGGTTACCCGGAAAAGATGAAGTATCAGGCGGTGGAAACGCGCGAACTGATAGAGCGCGAACTGCTGGGCAAATAGGGTGGTTAGCTCCGTTGGAGCCTGACCGCATGACGGCTAAAGGCCGCCGTACCGAATCGGGAATGCATCATGAACAAAGATAACGTAAAGCTGGCGATTGCGCCGATTGGCTGGACCAATGACGATATGCCAGAGCTGGGGAAAGAGAATACTTTTCAGCAGACCGTAAGTGAAATGGCGCTGGCTGGCTTTAGCGGCAGTGAAGTCGGCAGCAAATACCCACGCGATCCGGCAGTATTAAAACCCATGCTGGAGATCCGTGGCATTGAGATCTGTAACGCCTGGTTCAGCACTTTTTTCGCCAATGGCGAAAAGGCGAAAACCATCGATGAGTTCATCAACCATATGAATTTTCTGCATGCGATGGGCGCGAAAGTTATCGGCTGCTCTGAGCAAAGTAAAAGCATTCAGGGTACTTCGCTGGCGGTGTTCGAGCATAAGCCGGTGTTTACTGATGAAGAGTGGTACTTAACCGCAGAAGGGTATAACGAGCTGGCAAAAATCGCCGCTGAGAAGGGAATGCAGGTTTGCCTGCATCATCATATGGGCACCGGCATTCAAACGCCGGCTGAAATCGACCGCTTCCTGGCGTTAACGAATGATGATGTCTATCTGCTGTACGATACTGGTCATCTTTACTATTCAGAAAATAGTGAGCAGGCGATGCTGGCGGTGCTGGAAAAACATCTGTCACGCATCAATCATGTACACCTGAAGGATGTGCGTGATGAGGTGGTGGCAGAAGTGCGTAAGCAACAGCTCTCTTTCCTGGATGGCGTTAAGCGCGGCACCTTTACCGTGCCCGGCGACGGCGTGATTGATTTTAAACCGGTATTTAAGCTGCTGGATGACGCGGGCTACTGCGGCTGGATGGTGGTGGAGGCGGAGCAAGATCCTGCGTTGGCCAATCCTTTTGAATATGCGGTAAAAGCCCGCAAATATATTCGTGAGACAGCAGGAATTTAACTTAGCGAGCAGGCCTCACGCCTGGTTTGCGTGATAAAAAAACGCCGCCATTATCTGGCGGCGTTTTTTATCTCAACTTTTGGCGCGGCTTATTTCAACGTAATAGTGTTGATAATGTTTTCAGCCTGGGTCTGCGCCTGCTGCTGATTGCCAGCCGGTAGGGTAATTTGCAGCGTCAGGAGTTTGCCTTCGGTCTTCGCTAATACCACCGAGGACCATGCGGTTTGATTATTGGCGGAAATCACCGTGTCCAGCTGCTGTGCCGCTTCACCTTTCAGGTTAATCGCCTTGTTGGTTACCACCTGAAGCTGTGGATCGCGGTTGCGCTGCTGCTGTTCCAGACGCTGAGCCAGAACGTCCAGCCCTTCATTTGTTGCGTCGCCTTCAATCACGATAATGGCACGCTGACCGCTTTCATCAGCATAAACGTGCATATTATTAGCCTGAGTGCCCAGCTTGCCGCTTTTATCCGACATTCCCGCAGGCAGATTAAAGCTCAGCTTGCCATCCATTAACGATACCGTCTGTGCTGCGGTGCTGGCGCTGGCACCATTATCGTCTGCCGTGGCCTTATCCTGCTGGTCGCAAGCGGCAAGGCCCACTACCAGTAAACCTATTCCAAGATATTTCGTAAGTTGACGCATCAGGTTCCCTTTTATTTATTTGCCTGGCAATACAAAGCTTAATACAAACCGAATCAGCGCGTAAAAGCAACCAATCGTATGTCACGATCTTAGACGCGCTGACGCCAGCTGGCTATTGCCGCTTAGCCGAAATTGTATTGTGCGCGTTGTGAGCGTTCCGCCATGCGCTTAAGCGCCGCGTTAAGCAGTACGCCATAGGCTGGCAAAAAGAAAACCATGCAGATTAGAACTTTAAAGCTGTAATCCACCAGCGCGATTTCCACCCAGTGCTTAGCCATAAAAGCATCGGTACTTTTGTAAAAAGCGATAAAGAAAAAGGCGATGGTATCGCTGATATTGCCTAAAAACATGGCACAGGCGGGTGCAATCCACCACTGGGGAAGCTGACGCAGTCGGTTAAAAACATGAACGTCCAGAACCTGTCCCAGCGCATAGGCCATAAAGCTGGCGCAGGCGATACGCGCAACAAACAGGTTTACCTCATGCAGCGCGCTTACTCCCTGCCAGCTCCCGTTATAAAACAGTGCAGAGATGGCATAGGAGATAAACAGCGCCGGAACCATGACCGATAAAATAATGCGGCGTGCCAGCGGTGCGCCAAAAATACGCACGGTCAGATCGGTAGCCAGAAAGATAAATGGGAAGCTGAAAGCGCCCCAGGTTGTATGGAAGCCAAAAACAGAAATAGGCAGCTGTACCAGATAATTACTGGAGGAGATAACCAGAATATGAAACAGGGAAAGCCAGACAAGCGCATGCTTCCGCTGGCGCGGTGTAAAGGAGATCATAATTTACCTTTTTACGTTGGGGTGAGGGAACCCATTGTTAAATCAGCGTAATCGCATTTTTGCTGCTGACGCAGCGGAACGCGTTACTTTATGTACAGGCTTCCAAAAGTCCTGGTTACCTGTACGCTGACGATGTTGCCTGCCTGTCGATACAGGAGAGCGGCGGCATCTTACCGCGTTGTTTCCGCATTGCAATGGTTAATTTTAACGCAAACGTTCACCTTTAGCCGATCGCTTGCGCAACAGAATGCCGGGGGTAGAATAGGGCACAACAGACTTCCGCTATTGAGACAATTATGAGCGATCGCTTCGATAACCCAGATCAAACCCTGGATGCGCTTGGGCTACGCTGCCCGGAACCGGTAATGATGGTGCGCAAAACCGTGCGTCATATGCAGGATGGAGAAACGCTGCTGATTATTGCTGACGATCCGGCGACAACCCGTGACATTCCTGGCTTCTGTCGCTTTATGGAGCATACGCTGGTGGCGCAGGAAACGGATGAAAAGCCCTATCGCTATCTGCTGCGTAAGGGCCTTTCCTGACGGTCAGAAAAACAGCTTCGCCAGCTCCGCGCCCGGTTCAGCGGCGCGCATAAAGGCTTCGCCAACCAGGAAGTTATTGACGCCCGCCTGACGTAGCCGCTGAACATCCTGGACCGTGCCAATGCCCGACTCAGTGACAACCAGACGATCCGCTGGCAGCTGCGACAGCAGGCCAAGCGTGGTATCAATGGAGGTTTCAAAACTGCGCAGATTGCGGTTGTTAATGCCAATCAACGGCGTGGTCAGGTTTAGCGCCCGCTCCAGCTCATGACCATCATGTACTTCAACCAGCACCGCCATGCCCAACTGATGCGCGTGCGCTTCCAGCTCCTGCATCTGGCTATCTTCCAGTGCAGCGGCGATTAACAAAATGCAGTCAGCGCCCATGGCTCGCGCTTCTTCAACTTGCCAGCTATCAATCATAAAATCTTTACGCAGCACCGGCAGCGAGCACGCCGCGCGCGCCTGCTGTAAATAGTCTTCGCTGCCCTGAAAAAACTGCACGTCGGTTAACACGGAGAGACAGGCCGCGCCGCCCTGCTGATAGCTTTCAGCAATCCCGGCGGGATTAAAATCCGCACGGATTAGCCCTTTCGACGGACTGGCTTTTTTTACCTCGGCGATGATGCCCGGCTTGCCCTGCTGGTTATGCTGACGCAGCGCAGCGATAAAATCACGCTGAGTCTGCGCACGGGCGCGATTGCGCAGCGTGCTAAGCGAGGAAACACGCTTTGCCGCGTCGATCTCCTCACGCTTCACCGCCAGGATTTTATTTAAAATGTCAGACATGAGGCGCTTCCTTAACTGATGTGATGGCCTGGTTCATGCAGGCCGCTACGATGTTTTAATGCTTTCCCATGCCAGGCGCAAGCTTCAGCGCTTGCGCAACAGGCGCAGCGCATTGGCGGTGACCAGTGCGGTCGCGCCGCTGTCCGCCAGCACTGCCAACCACAGGCCGGTCAGGCCAAGCAGTGTGGTCACCAGCAGCAGCGCTTTCAGCCCAAGCGCGATAGCGATATTTTGCCGAATATTGGCCTGAGTGGCGCGCGCCAGGCGAATCATCGGCGGCAGCCCGGTTAAGCGATTATGCGTTAAGGCGGCATCGGCTGTTTCCAGTGCCACATCGCTGCCGCTGCCCATTGCAATGCCCAGCGTGGCCGCTTTCATCGCCGGCGCATCGTTAATACCGTCACCAACCATCGCCACCGCCTGAGCCTCACTGAGCTGCCGGATCGCCGCAACTTTATCTGCGGGTAACAGCCCTGCCCGATACTCCAGTCCGATCTCTGTGGCGATTGCGGCGGCGGCGCGAGGGTTATCACCGGTCAGCATCACTGCTTTTACGCCAAGCTGTTGCAGCTCAGCCAGCGCTGGTCGCACATCTTCCCGTAGCGTATCGCGTAGCGCCAGCAGGCCAAGCGGCTGCTGTTCTTTATAAATCACCACTACCGTTTTGCCAGAGCGCTCCAGCGCGTCAATCCGCGCCGCCAGCGCATCCGGCAGGCCCGGCAAGGGCGCTGTTAATAACCAGCGTTGTCCGTTGATATGCGCTTCGATACCGCGCCCTGCCAGAACCCGCTGATCTTGCGCCTGCGGCAGCGGCTGATTCAGCTGACGTGCCTGCGCGACAATCGCCAGCGCCAGCGGATGGGTCGCGCCCTGTTCGACCGCTGCGGCATGCAGCAAAAGCGGCGCATGCTCCATCTCAGCCAGCGGAATAATATCGGTGAGTTCTGGTTTGCCCTGGGTCAGGGTGCCGGTTTTATCAAAGGCCAGCAGACGGATGCCGCCCAGTTTTTCCAGCGCCGCGCCGCCTTTAATCAGCGCGCCGCGTCGGGCTGCGGCGGCCAGACCAGAAGTAATTGCTGCGGGCGTAGAGATAACCAACGCGCACGGGCAGCCAATCAATAACAGCGTCAGCCCTTTATAGATCCAGGTTTGCCAGTCGGCAGCCAGCAGCAAAGGCGGCAGCAGAGCCACCAGCAACGCCAGCAGCATAACCAGCGGCGTATAGATGCGACTGAAGCGATCGAGGAAGCGTTCAAGCGGCGCTCGATGCGCCTCAGCCTCTTCGATCAACTGTAAAATGCGGTCAATGGCGCTTTCCCCTGGCAGGGAGACCACTGAAAGCCTGACCTGACGATCTATGCTGATACAGCCTGCCGCAATCACGTCACCCTGCTGATGTTCCGTGGGAATGGATTCACCGGTTAACGCGCTTTCATCAAAGCTGGCAAACGAGGAAAGCAGGCGGGCATCGGCAGGCAGACGTTCTCCTGCCGCAACGTCGATAACATCACCGGGACGCAGCATGCTGGCGGCAATCTCTTCCCGCTGGTCGTTACGTACGCGAATCGCTTTATCCGGCTTGAGCGCCATCAGTGCGGTAACGCCGCGCCGCGCACGGTTGGCGGCGATGCCTTCCAGCCGCTCGCCCAGCAGAAAGAGCAGCAGCACCATTGCCGCTTCGGCGCTGGCGCCGATAAACAGCGCGCCGACTGCCGCAACCGTCATTAAGGTCTCAATAGCGAAAGGGTTGCCGTTGCGCGCCTGTTGCCAGGCTTTTCGGCTAATCGGCCAGAGCCCGACCAGCGTGGTAGAGATAAACGCTGTCTGACTCCATGTTGGCCAGATAGCGTACAGTAGCCAACTCGCCAGCATCAGCAGGCTTATTACCAGTAGCAGGCGATTTTCCTGCCAGAACCCTGCTGATGTCTCTGCAGGCGCAGAGGCATCCTGCAAATAAAAACCGGCCTGCTTTACCGTGTGTTCCACCTCGGCTTTGACGTCTCTTTCTGCATGAATCAATAACGTCTGCGTGGCGAACAGCACCTGCACATCATGTACGCCAGCCAACACGCTGACCGCGTTTTCCACTTTGCGTGCACAGTTAGGGCAGTCCATTCCATTAATGATCCAACGATAGCGCGAACCGGCTGCCGGACCTGGCGCTGGCGCGCAAACCGAACTGTCGGCACAGCATTTCTGTTGACAGGATGGTGCGGTGTCTGAAGTGGACGAAGCCGGGGATAGGGTAAACTGGCCCGTCTGCAGCGGGGCTTTACCTTGTCTGTGGTTAAGGCGGAGGGCGGCCCTGGATGGCCCGGGACCGCAGGTAGAAGGTTTGCTCATTGCGCCTCCTTAATGATGCAGCAAATAAACTTAGCTGCATCCTACACTCTGGAGCTACCTCCAGAGTCAAGAGGCAATATCATGGTCAGTACAGCCAAAGCGAGCGGGCAACCATAAAGTGACCGGCGAAATAGCAGGCGGCGATAATGGCGTTATCCGCCGTAAAACGCTTGCGATAGTGGCTGATAAACCAAACCAGATTAGCCAGCGTCAGCAGTGTCGCCCCTGCCATCAATGAAAAGCTGTAATCGGTAGGCCGGAAATAATAAAGCTCCGCTGCCAGCCAGTTCATGACCAGCGTCATGCCGATAAAGGTACATACCGGCCAGCGCAGCTCCTCCAGCCGCGACCAGATCACGCCGATCCAGACAATGCCCACAATCAGCAGCGTCAGCGGGATAGGCCAGAAAAAGCTCATGGTCATATGGCTGGCGAAATTGATGGTATACAGCAGGTGCGCAAGAAAGAATGCTCCCAGCGCATACATCATGCGCTGGCGCGGCAATAGCGTTAACGCATCACCTACCATGGTTGCCAGCAGACCCAGCAGGATCAGGTAGTCGGTGGGATTCCGTGTGGGTGCCTGCCAGGCCCAGGCCAGCAGCAGCAGCAGGGTAACCGGTTTAAACAGCCAGCGCTGCCATTGCGGCCCGCGATAGGACGCATCGACATAGAGCCAGCCGGAAAAAAGTACTGCAAGAAACGACCAAATCATTACGTTGTCCTTTTTGAAAGGGGCGGCTTCCGCATCAGCCTGCAAGCGCAGCGCTCTGCCTGTCCGCCGTTGTGTTAACAACATCCTGCAATCAGTTTAGGTTAGCGGGGCGTAATGTGACAATGGAAGGGCGCTGGTTGTATCCTTGCCTGCAACAAAAAACGCAATTACCGGAGTCAGAGGCTGAGATGAGTAAGCCCCCATTAATTTTTATCATTGTGCTGGCGATCATTGCGGTGCTGGCTTCGCGTCAGTTCATTAAGCAACGACGCGAAAACGCGGCTAATGACGCTGCGCCGGTACGCCAGCTGTCGGTAGAAATTAAAAGTAAACGTGAGTTTCCGGCACCGAACCGACGTTCACGTCAGCGTGAAGTGATTGCCGGAGAGGAGATGCGCTATGAGGCCTGGTTTCAGCCATTAAACGGCGATAGCGATATTAAGCTGACGCTAAAAGAGCGTGATTACCATCAGCTGGATAAAGGCGTAAAAGGCGAACTTGAAGTGCAGGGCACCCGCTTTATCTCTTTTACGCCTGACCATCCTTAAGGCGTTATTGCCCGGGATAGTGTTTTTTCTGCCAGGCGAGCAGCTCAAACACGCCGAAAAAGAAGATCTTAATCTGGGTGATGCGGCTTAGCTTAACGCCATCTTTTGGCTGTGTGGCTTTCAGCAATACCAGCTGCAGGCCATGCATCAACACCATAAAAATCAGCGCAACGTTAACAAAATATGTCAGTGGTTTGGGAAAAGGGTGCACGATATTCAGCAACAGAAACGCCCAAACGAACACCATTAACAATCGACCCAGATTAAGCCACATCTTCCTGCTCCTGTGAGACGCCTGCGCGGCGATATAAGCGGTAGGCAACCTGCCCGGCGATTTTTTCCCGATGCAGCTGCCAGTTAACCGGCACCGGCGGCGCGCCGTTTTCTACTTCGCTTTCCACGTAAATCAACGCCTCATCAGCCAGCCAGTGATTGTTCTCCAGCAGCTGAAGCGTCTGCTCCAGCAGACCTTTGCGGAAAGGCGGATCGATAAACACGATGTGGTAGGGTTCGCCCTGCTGCGCCAGCCAGCTGAGCGCGTTGGTCTGAATCACCTGGGCATTGCTGGCTTTCAGCGTTTGCAAGTTTTGCGTCAGCTGCTGGGCTACCGGCTTTTCCAGCTCCAGCAGCGTCGCTGAACCGGCATAGCGTGACAGCGCCTCCAGCCCGAGCGCGCCGCTACCCGCGAAACAGTCCAGGCAACGCGCCTGCTGAATATCGGGTGCCAGCCAGTTGAACAACGTTTCGCGTACCCGATCGGTGGTAGGTCGCAATCCGGCGCTGTCCGGAACCGGCAGTTTTCGACCGCGCCACTGTCCGCCAATTATGCGGATTTGTCCGGCACCGCCCTGGGGTTTTTTATTCATGATGCTCACAACTCGTCATAATTTGTTGCGTAGTTTAACGGGCGAAAGCGGTTGAGGAAACGTTAAAAAGGGTGCTGGTGTTGCGCTCGCTGGAAAGTGTTAGACTAATGAATTCTTTATCAGGTTATTTTTTCAGCCCGGCGCAACAGACGACCGGATGAAAGCCATCGAGGAGTGTAGTCACACAATGGCAAAAGAGAAAAAGCGTGGCTTTTTTTCCTGGCTGGGTTTTGGTCGTGAAGAAACGCCTGCGCAGTCAGAAGAACAAAAAGAGACGTTAACGGATCAAGCGGAAAACGCGGCCGAAAACCCAGAGCCTGCGGCCGAAAAACCGGACGCCGGGAAGCTGGCTGCCGGGATCGTGGCGACAACTGAAGCCGTAGCGCGCGAAGCGCAGCCGCAAGAAGCGAAAACAGAGGCTGTTGCGTCAGCAGAAGAAGAGATCCTGCTGAAAGAGACGCAGCCGGTTGATGCCGTTGCGCAGGTGGAAGAAGAGCTCCTGCCGGAAGAGACGCAGCCGGTTGATGCCGTTGCGCCGGTGGAAGAAGAACTCCTGCCGGAACAGACGCAGCCGGTTGATGCCGTTGCGCCGGTGGAAGAAGAGCTCCTGCCGGAAGAGGCGCAGCCGGTTGATACCGCTATGCCGGTGGAAGAAGAGATCCTGCCGGAAGAGGCTCGGATTGAGCAGGTAGACGAAGTGCTGGCGCAAGAAACCGCGCCTGCCGAAGAGAAAGATGCCGTGGTTGCTGCGGAAGTTGCAGCAGCGGTAGCGCTGACCCCAACCGAAGAAGAACGGGATGAGGCGCCGCTTTCCGATGAGGAATTAGCCGCGCTGGCGCTGGCCGCAGCCCCGGAAGAAGAGGCGGAGAGCGTTGCCGCGCCCGTTGAGCAGGAGCGTCCGACCAAAGAGGGCTTCTTTGCCCGCTTAAAGCGCAGCCTGGTAAAAACGCGGCAGAACCTCGGTTCCGGCTTTATCAGTCTGTTCCGTGGCAAAAAAATCGATGACGAACTGTTTGAAGAGCTGGAAGAACAGCTGCTCATTGCGGATGTTGGCGTCGATACCACGCAGCGCATTATCAGCAGTCTTACGCAGCAGGCAAACCGCAAACAGCTGCGTGACGCCGAGGCGCTCTATGGCCTGTTAAAAACGGAAATGGCCGAGATTCTGCATAAGGTTGAAGCGCCGCTGGATATGGCGGGCAAAACGCCGTTTGTTATTTTGATGGTTGGCGTGAACGGCGTGGGTAAAACCACCACTATCGGTAAGCTGGCGCGTCAGTACCAGGCCGAAGGCAAGTCGGTGATGCTGGCGGCGGGCGATACTTTCCGCGCGGCGGCGGTCGAGCAGCTACAGGTATGGGGCGAACGCAACCATATTCCGGTGGTGGCGCAGCATACCGGTGCGGATTCCGCCTCGGTGATTTTCGATGCGATCCAGGCGGCTAAAGCACGCGGCGTGGATGTATTGATCGCCGATACCGCAGGTCGTTTGCAGAATAAAGCGCATCTGATGGAAGAGCTGAAAAAAATCACGCGCGTAATGAAAAAGCTGGATGAAAACGCGCCGCACGAGGTGATGCTGACGATTGACGCCAGCACCGGTCAAAATGCGGTGAGTCAGACTAAGCTGTTCCATGAAGCAGTAGGTCTGACCGGGATTACGCTGACTAAACTGGATGGTACGGCAAAAGGTGGCGTCATCTTCTCCGTCGCGGACCAGTTTGGCATCCCGATTCGTTTTATCGGTGTTGGAGAAGGCATCGATGATTTACGGCCATTTAAGGCCGAAGATTTTATTGAGGCACTGTTTGCCCGAGAGGATTAACCAGGATGATTCGCTTTGAAGAGGTCAGTAAGGCTTATCTCGGCGGTCGGCAAGCGCTGCAAGGGGTAGATTTTCATCTGCATCCGGGCGAGATGGCGTTTCTGACCGGCCATTCCGGCGCAGGGAAAAGTACCCTGTTGAAGCTGATTTGTGGCATTGAACGTCCCAGCGCGGGCCATATCTGGTTTAGCGGCCACGATATTAGCCGCCTGAAAAATAGCGAGGTGCCTTTTCTGCGCCGTCAGATCGGCATGATCTTTCAGGATCACCATTTGCTGATGGACCGCACGGTCTATGACAATGTGGCGATCCCGCTGATTATTGCCGGGGCGAGCGGGGAAGATATTCGCCGCCGCGTTTCGGCGGCGCTGGATAAGGTTGGCCTTCTCGACAAAGCGAAAAACTTTCCGATTCAGCTTTCGGGCGGCGAGCAGCAGCGCGTTGGGATAGCACGCGCCGTGGTTAACAAGCCTGCGGTGCTGCTGGCGGATGAGCCGACCGGTAACCTGGATGATGCGCTGTCGAATGATATTTTGCGGCTGTTTGAAGAGTTCAACCGCGTGGGCGTAACGGTGCTGATGGCTACGCACGATATGGGCTTAATTGGCCGCCGCAACTATCGGGTAATGACGCTCAGCAATGGAAGACTGCACGGAGGCGATCGTGGCTAATAAACGCAACAAGCGCGTACCGGCGCCAAAAACCAAACAGCCGTCGAAAAGCAAAGCGCTGAAGGGCGGCTGGCAGGAGCAGTGGCGTTACGCCTGGCGCGGCACGCTCTCCAATATGTGGCGTCAGCCGTTGGCCACGCTGTTAACGGTGATGGTAATTGCCATCTCGCTGACGCTGCCCAGCGTCTGCTATATGGTATGGAAAAACGTCAGCCAGGCGGCGGAGCAATGGTATCCGGCACCGCAGCTGACGCTTTACCTGTCAAAAACGCTGGATGACAGCGCGGCGGAAAACGTTGTAGCGACGCTGAAGAAAGAGCCGGGCGTAGCGAAAGTTAACTATCTGTCGCGCGAAGAGGCGTTGGGCGAGTTTCGTAACTGGTCAGGCTTTGGCGGCGCGCTTGATATGCTGGAGCAGAATCCATTGCCGGCGGTGGTGATCATTACCCCGGAAATGAATTTCCAGAACGAGAAAACGCTGCAAACGCTGCGCGATCGCGTGCAGCATGTTGAAGGTGTGGATGAGGTGCGCATGGACGATAGCTGGTTTGCGCGTCTGGCTGCGCTGACGGGCCTGGTCGGGCAGGTTGCGACCATGATCGGCATCCTGATGCTGGTGGCGGTATTTCTGGTGATCGGCAACAGCGTACGCCTTAGCATCTTTGCCCGACGCGATACGATTAACGTGCAAAAGCTAATCGGCGCGACCGACGGCTTTATCCTGCGTCCTTTTCTGTATGGCGGTGCGCTGCTGGGGTTCGGCGGGGCATTGCTGTCACTGATTTTGTCTGAAATTTTGGTTTTCCGCCTTGAGTCGGTGGTTGCTCAGGTGGCAGCAGTGTTTGGCACGACTTTCCGCCTGAGCGGGCTGTCGTGGGATGAGAGCCTGCTGCTGCTGTTGCTGTCGGCGATGATTGGCTGGATAGCGGCCTGGCTGGCGACGGTACAACATTTACGTCGTTTTACGCCACAGTAGCGATTTTTTGGTATAATCTTCCTCTGCTGCATGACGTTTGTGCTGCAGAGGAAATCCGCTCGGATTTCTCCCTGTCTGTCACAATCATATCGTCCGTATCTTGTGTGTAAAATATTCACGTTGTAAATTGAACTTGTGGATAACTTCATTTTCTAATGAGGCAGCACAGATTGCTTTGGGGTTTCCTTGCTGATTCCTGTAACCTGGTGAATCGCGCAAAAGGGAATCGTGCGGCAATTTTAATAATTATGTGAGGGTTTGAATGACCAAAGAAATGCACACTTTAGCTATTGCTCCTCTTGGTAACCTGGAATCTTATATTCGGGCTGCCAACACCTGGCCGATGCTAACGGCAGAAGAGGAAAAAGCGCTGGCTGAACGGCTGCATTACCAGGGCGATCTGGATGCGGCTAAAACGCTGATCCTGTCTCACCTCCGCTTTGTTGTTCATATCGCTCGTAACTACGCGGGCTACGGCCTGCCGCAGGCGGATCTGATTCAGGAAGGCAATATCGGCCTGATGAAAGCGGTACGTCGCTTTAATCCTGAAGTTGGGGTTCGCCTGGTCTCGTTTGCTGTTCACTGGATCAAAGCGGAAATTCACGAATATGTGCTGCGTAACTGGCGCATCGTGAAGGTCGCGACCACCAAGGCACAGCGCAAACTGTTCTTTAACCTGCGCAAAACCAAGCAGCGGCTGGGCTGGTTTAATCAGGATGAAGTGGAAATGGTGGCGCGTGAGCTGGGCGTGAGCAGTAAAGACGTGCGCGAGATGGAATCGCGCATGGCCGCTCAGGATATGACTTTCGATCTGACCTCTGAAGATGAGTCAGGAGAAGGCAAAAGCATGGCCCCGGTGCTTTATCTCCAGGATAAAACATCTGACTTTGCCGACGGCATTGAGGAAGATAACTGGGAAAACCATGCGGCTGATAAACTGAGCGACGCGCTACAGGGACTGGACGAGCGCAGCCAGCATATTATTCGCGCACGTTGGCTGGATGATGACAATAAAACCACGCTGCAGGAGCTGGCCGATAAATATGGCGTTTCGGCGGAGCGCGTGCGTCAGCTTGAGAAAAACGCAATGAAGAAATTGCGGATGGCAATAGAAGCGTAATGCTCTGTTGCGGTCAGGGCGGCTTAACAGGCCGCCCTTTTTTATGGCTATCTTTCGGCGGCATTAAGCGCCTTCAGCAAAAAGCACGGCTTTACTCGACGTTATAGACCCAGCCGTCAGCCTGAGTACGAAAGCCGCAGGCCTGCATAAAGGCAGCAATAACCTGCTGATCGGCCTTGCCGTCATCAGCAATCCACCAGTGCGTCAGCGACGGATTCTGCGCTATCACTTCCTCGATCAAATAGTGGCCAACGCCACGTCGACGGGTCACCTCCCTGACTTCCAGCTTTGACAGCTCGCCCAGCGTACCGCGAATTTCTAATTCCACCGCTGCCAGCAACCGCTCATTAAAACGCGCGGCGTAAAGCCGATGATTTTCGTTTAGCTTTTTTTCCAGCGCATCACAGTCAACGCCAGGCCAAATCTTACCGAGATCAGTACGATCCTGCGCGCCCAGATGTTGCAGGCGAATAATTGTCAATTTCATGAAATAACCGGCCCCTGGTTAAAAGGCATATTGTAGCGAAAATGTTCAAAAAATGACGTGTAACTTTTTCTGTACGAAAACAAAGCAATCTGTTTGTTGCTGCCCTGATATTCCGGGTAAACACTTAATACCAACCACAGTGCCAGCATAATGCGCTGGGCGAACGGCTAAAATGCCACCATAACTGCCAGATGATTGTCCTGTAGCAAAGGCGATATTTTGATTATCTCAGTTGATTTACAGAATAAAATTCCTGTTTAATGGACTGAAAAATAAAGCCTTATTGATAAAAATAGCGTGATTATATTCCTAACTCGTTAACATTAAACAAGTTTTGTTCTATAACCCGCCCAAAATAACCACAACGCACATCACAACAGTCACAACAGATGGGGAAATCAGGATGAAGATAAGTAAAGGTCGCATGATGCTGGCAGGATGTATGGCGCTGGCTATGAGTCAGGCTGCGCTGGCGGAAGATGTTAAAGTCGCCATCGTTGGTGCGATGTCCGGTCCGGTCGCGCAGTACGGCGATATGCAATTTACCGGTGCTACCCAGGCGATTGCCGACATCAACGCCAAAGGCGGCATAAATGGCAATAAGCTGGTGGCGGTGAAATATGATGACGCCTGCGATCCCAAGCAGGCGGTCGCGGTTGCTAACAAAGTGATCAACGAAGGCATCCGTTATGTTATTGGTCATCTTTGCTCTTCTTCCACGCAGCCCGCTTCCGATATCTATGAAGACGAAGGCGTCCTGATGATTACGCCTGCCGCCACCGCAGCCGATCTGACTTCCCGTGGCTATCAGCTGATTATGCGCACCACCGGTCTGGATTCCGATCAGGGGCCGACTGCCGCCAAATATATTCTCGACACGCTTAAACCCCAGCGCATTGCCATCGTGCATGACAAGCAGCAGTACGGTGAAGGGCTGGCGCGCTCGGTACAGGAGAGCCTGAAAAAAGCCAATGCGCCAGTTGCGATGTTTGAAGGGATCACCGCAGGTGATAAAGATTTCTCTACGCTGATTGCGCGCCTGAAAAAAGAAAATATCGATTTCGTTTACTTTGGCGGTTACTACCCGGAAATGGGCCAGATTCTGCGTCAGGCACGCGCAGCTGGTCTGAAAACGCAGTTCATGGGACCGGAAGGAGTCGGCAACGCTTCTCTCTCTAATATCGCTGGCGCAGCGTCCGAAGGGATGCTGGTGACTCTGCCGAAACGCTATGACCAGGTAGAGGAAAACCAGCCGATTGTTAACGCGATCAAGGCTAAAAAGCTGGACGCTACCGGTCCGTTCGTCTGGACGACCTACGCGGCGCTGCAGTCGCTGGTTGCCGGTATAGAACGTAGCAAAAGCGAAGAGCCTGCGGATATCGCTAAAAACCTGAAAGAGGGCCAGCCGGTGCCGACCGTGATGGGCAACCTGAGCTGGGATCAAAAAGGTGACCTGAAAGGGTTTGAATTTGGCGTATTCAAATGGCACGCCGACGGCACCTCAACTGCCGTGAAATAAAGCGTACTCTGTAAGAGCCGGCAGTCCGGGGTCAGGCGTGCCTGACCCCTGTTCTATCCTGCACGTTGTGAAGACGGACGTTTTTTCGCTGCGGGAGTGATCTGCGCAGTTTTGTTGGGGTTTATCTTATGTCCGAGCAGTTTCTCTATTTTCTTCAGCAGTTGCTTAATGGCGTGACCTTAGGCAGCACCTACGCGCTGATCGCCATTGGCTATACCATGGTGTACGGCATTATCGGCATGATCAACTTCGCGCATGGCGAAGTGTATATGATCGGCAGCTATGTCTCGTTTATTGTGATTGCCGCCCTGATGATGGCTGGCATTGATGTCGGTTGGGTATTGATTGGTGCCGGTTTCCTGGCGGCAATCGTGATCGCCAGCGCTTACGGCTGGAGCATTGAGCGTGTCGCCTACAGGCCGGTGCGCTCCTCGAAACGCCTGATTGCACTGATCTCTGCCATCGGTATGTCTATCTTCCTGCAAAACTATGTCAGCCTGACGCAGGGCTCGCGCGATCTCGCCTTGCCGGGCCTGGTCAGCGGGCAAATAACGCTGGGCGAGAGCAATGGGTTTGCCGCTACCATCAGCACCATGCAGGTGATTATCTGGCTGGTAACCTTCCTCGCCATGCTGGCGTTGACGCTGTTTATCCGCTATTCACGCATGGGCCGCGCCTGCCGCGCCTGCGCGGAAGATTTAAAAATGGCCAGTTTGCTGGGGATCAACACCGACCGGGTGATTTCCCTGACCTTTGTGATCGGCGCGGCGATGGCGGCGGTTGCAGGCGTGCTGCTGGGGCAGTTTTATGGCGTCATTAACCCCTATATCGGCTTTATGGCGGGCATGAAGGCCTTTACCGCTGCGGTACTGGGCGGCATCGGCAGTATTCCCGGCGCGATGCTGGGCGGCCTGGTGTTAGGCATCGCCGAAGCGCTGACCTCCGCCTATTTCAGCACCGAATATAAAGATGTGGTCTCTTTTGCGCTGCTGATCGTGGTGCTGCTGGTGATGCCGACGGGGATCCTGGGTCGTCCGGAGGTAGAAAAAGTATGAAGCCCGCTCACTTTTTTAATGCCGTTATTTCGGCGCTGATGCTGTTGATACTTGCCGCATTCTTTATGGGCATGCGTCTTAATCTCGACGGTACGCGGCTGGTGGTCAACAATGCGGGCAGCGTGCGCTGGAGCTGGATCGCCATCGGCTGCGCCGTGGTGTTTGTTTTCCAGCTGCTGCGTCCACTGGTGGGACGCCGCCTGAAACGCAGCGGCCATAGCGGTTTTGTGCTGCCGAGCTTTGACGGCAGTACGCCAAAGCAGAAGCTACTGGCGCTGCTGCTTATCGCGGCGGCGGTTATCTGGCCGTTTATCGTTTCACGCGGCACGGTGGACATTGCCACGCTGACGCTGATTTACGTCATGCTTGGGCTGGGACTGAACGTAGTGGTAGGGCTTTCCGGCCTGCTGGTACTGGGCTATGGCGGATTTTACGCCATCGGTGCTTATACCTTTGCCTTGCTTAACCACTATTACGGGCTGGGCTTCTGGCAATGCTTGCCGCTGGCGGGGCTGGTTTCCGCGCTGTTTGGCCTGCTGCTGGGCTTTCCGGTACTGCGCCTGCGCGGCGATTATCTGGCGATCGTTACGCTCGGGTTCGGCGAGATTGTCCGTATTCTGCTGTTAAACAACACCGCTATTACCGGCGGCCCGAACGGTATCAGCCAGATCCCCAAGCCCACCTTTTTCGGCCTGGAGTTTAATCGCAGCCCGCGTGACGGCGGCTGGGATACGTTTCACCACTTCTTCAACCTGAAATATGACCCCAGCGACCGCATTATCTTCCTTTATCTGGTAGCGCTGTTGCTGGTGGTGCTGACGCTGTTTGTCATCAACCGTCTGCTGCGCATGCCGCTGGGCCGCGCCTGGGAAGCGCTGCGTGAAGATGAAATCGCCTGTCGCTCTTTGGGCCTCAGCCCAACGCGCATCAAGCTCACCGCTTTCACCATCAGCGCCGCATTTGCTGGTTTTGCCGGCAGCCTGTTTGCCGCTCGTCAGGGCTTTATCAGCCCGGAATCCTTTACCTTTGCCGAATCGGCCTTTGTACTGGCGATTGTGGTGTTGGGCGGCATGGGCTCGCAGTTTGCGGTGATTCTGGCGGCGATCCTGCTGGTGGTTTCGCGTGAGCTGATGCGTGACCTGAATGAATACAGCATGTTAGTGCTGGGCGCGCTGATGGTGCTGATGATGATTTGGCGTCCGCAGGGATTATTGCCGATGCAGCGTCCGCATCTGAAGCTGAAGCGCGATCAACAAGGAGAGCAGGCATGAGTCAGCCTTTATTAACGGTGGAAGGCCTGATGATGCGCTTTGGCGGCCTGCTGGCGGTCAATAACGTGGCGCTGGAGTTGCATCCGCAAGAGATCGTGTCGCTGATTGGTCCTAACGGGGCGGGAAAAACCACGGTGTTTAACTGCCTGACTGGTTTTTATAAGCCGACCGGCGGATCGATTCGCTTAGGCGATCGCCAGCTGGCCGGGTTGCCGGGCCAACAGATTGCACGCATGGGCATCGTGCGTACCTTCCAGCACGTCCGCCTGTTTCGCGAAATGACGGTGATCGAAAACCTGCTGGTGGCACAGCATCAGCATCTGAAAAGCGGCCTGTTTGCCGGCCTGTTGAAAACGCCTGCTTTCCGGCGTAGCGAAAACGAGGCGCTGGATCAGGCCGCCAACTGGCTACAGCGTGTTGGGCTGCTGGAGATGGCTAACCGGCAGGCGGGCAATCTGGCCTACGGTCAGCAGCGTCGGCTGGAAATTGCCCGTTGTATGGTAACGCGTCCGGAAATTCTGATGCTGGATGAGCCTGCGGCGGGCCTTAACCCGAAAGAGACCCATGAGCTGGATGAGCTGATTGCGGAGCTGCGCGGCGAGCATAAGGTCACGGTGCTGCTTATTGAGCATGATATGAAGCTGGTAATGGGTATTTCCGATCGCATCTATGTGGTTAACCAGGGAACGCCGTTGGCAAACGGCACGCCGGAAGAGATCCGTAACAATCCGGACGTGATCCGCGCATATTTAGGTGAGGCATAAAATGGCGAATCCGATGTTAACGCTTAGCAAGGTCAGCGCGCATTATGGCAAAATCCAGGCGCTGCACCAGGTTAGCCTGGAGATTAACCAGGGCGAAATCGTCACGCTGATTGGCGCGAACGGAGCGGGAAAAACCACTCTGTTGGGCACCCTGTGTGGCGAGCCGCGCGCCTCTGAAGGCACCATTACCTTTGATGGCAAAGCGATCACCGACTGGCAAACGGCACGCATTATGCGTGAGGCGATTGCCATCGTGCCGGAAGGACGCCGGGTGTTCTCGCGGATGACGGTGGAGGAGAATCTGGCGATGGGCGGCTTCTTCGCCAGCCGCCAGCAATACCAACAGCGAATTGCGCAGGTTTACGAGCTGTTTCCACGTCTGCATGAGCGGCGCATTCAGCGCGCGGGCACCATGTCGGGCGGCGAACAGCAAATGCTGGCGATTGGTCGTGCGCTGATGAGCCAGCCGCGACTGCTGCTGCTGGATGAGCCTTCGCTGGGGCTGGCACCAATTATCATTCAACAGATCTTCGATACCATTGAGCAGCTGCGTCAGGAGGGCATGACTATCTTCCTGGTGGAGCAAAACGCCAATCAGGCGTTAAAGCTGGCCGATCGCGGCTACGTACTGGAGAACGGTCACGTGGTGCTGGAAGACAGCGGTGACGCGCTGCTGGCTAACGAGGCAGTCCGCAGCGCTTACCTGGGTGCCTGATATCGCACCGCAGGCAACGCCGAAGCCCGGGAAAGCTGTAAGCAGGCGTTACTCAAGTTTGAGGATGTCTTAAGCAGATGACACTGAAGCCCGAGAAAGCCGTAAGCAGGCGATACTCAAGGCCTAGGATGTCTTAAGCAGATGACGCTGAAGCCCGAGAAAGCCGTAAGCAGGCGATACTCAAGGCCTAGGATGTCTTAAGCAGACGACGCTGAAGCCCGAGAAAGCCGTAAGCAGGCGATACTCAAGTCTGAGAATGTCTTAAGCAGATGACGCTGAAGCCCGAGAAAGCCGTAAGCAGGCGATACTCAAGTCTGGGAATGTCTTAAGCAGATGACGCTGAAGCCCGAGAAAGCCGTAAGCAGGCGATACTCAAGACCTGGGATGTCTTAAACAGACGACGCTGAAGCCCAGGGCAAGCGGGGTTCCGGCCAGGAGTAAAGCGTCCCGCGCCATGGAAGGCGCGGGTCGAGCCGGTCATGGATGACGGCAGTTGCGTCTTTACGTAAGGCCGGAACCCCGCTTGCTTCCCCCCGCCTGTCCAGCAGCCTCGCTTGCTTCCCCCCGCCTGTCCAGCAGCCTCGCTTGTTTCCCCGCCTGTCCAGCGGCCTCGCTTGCGTCTCCGCCTGTCCCGCGAAATCCTTGTCGTTTAGCGCCCGTCTCCGTTCACCCAGTGCAACCTCGCCGTCATTTTTCCGTCATCTGCTGGTTATCTCACCGTCATTTTTCCGTGTCATGTTACGTTGCGAACTAAAAAAGCGTGTTGTTACGCACACCTACAATGTCACAGGAAAACGCTATGTCCTCCTTTACGTTTCGTCATACCGCCCTCAGCATGGTGCTGGGGCTGGCACTGAGCGGCAACACCCTGGCCGCGACGGAAATTCCGTTCTGGCACTCTATGGAAGGCGAATTAGGCAAAGAAGTCGACTCACTGGCACAACGTTTTAACCAGGCGCACCCCGATTATAAAATCGTACCGGTTTATAAAGGCAACTATGAACAGAGCCTGGCGGCCGGTATCGCTGCGGTACGTACCGGCAAAGCGCCGGCGATTCTGCAGGTTTACGAGGTCGGCACTGCCACCATGATGGCTTCTAAAGCGATCAAGCCGGTCTATGAAGTGTTTAATGATGCAGGCATCAAATTCGATGAATCGCAGTTTGTGCCGACGGTCGCGGGTTACTACACCGATGCGAAAAGCGGACACCTGCTGTCGCAGCCGTTTAACAGCTCCACGCCGGTGCTTTATTACAACAAAGACGCCTTTAAGAAAGCGGGCTTAGATCCTGAACAGCCGCCTAAAACCTGGCAGCAGCTGGCAAAAGATACGGCGGCACTGCGAAAAGCAGGCATGAAGTGCGGCTACGCCAGCGGCTGGCAGGGCTGGATCCAAATTGAAAACTTCAGCGCCTGGCACGGTTTGCCGGTGGCCACCGAGGACAATGGTTTTGGTGGCACCAGCGCCGAGCTGATTTTCAATAAGCCGGAACAGGTGCGCCATATCGCCATGCTGCAAGAGATGAACAAAAAAGGGGACTTCACCTACTTTGGCCGTAAGGATGAGTCTACCGAAAAGTTCTATAACGGCGACTGTGCGATTACCACCGCCTCATCCGGCTCGCTGGCAGATATTCGTCAGCATGCCAAATTCAATTATGGCGTTGGCATGATGCCGTATGACGAAAGCGTGCCTTCCGCGCCGCAGAACGCCATCATCGGCGGAGCCAGCCTGTGGGTAATGCAGGGCAAAGACAGCGCCACCTACAAAGGCGTGGCGGAGTTTTTACAGTATCTCGCTCTGCCGGAAAACGCTGCCGAATGGCATCAGAAAACCGGCTATCTGCCCATTACCCGCGCCGCTTACGATCTGACGCGCCAGCAGGGCTTCTATGAGAAGAACCCAGGCGCGGATATCGCCACGCGTCAGATGCTGAATAAGCCACCGTTGCCTTTCACCAAAGGCTTACGCCTCGGCAATATGCCGCAGATCCGCACCATTGTTGATGAAGAGCTGGAAGGCGTCTGGAGCGGCAGCAAAACGCCGCAGGCCGCACTGGATTCTGCCGTCCAGCGCGGCAACCTGCTGCTGCGTCGTTTCGAACAACAGGTGAAGTAAGCAGATGCCGGGCCGCTGCGGCGGTCCGGCTATCACCTCATCCTGTCACGCACCGCTTGTGCCGATCTGTTATGGAATTACTGCATGTCGAGTTCTCGTCCCGTTTTCCAGTCACGCTGGCTTCCCTGGGTACTGGTTTTCCCTCAGCTGCTTATAACCCTGATCTTTTTTATCTGGCCAGCCGGTGAAGCGCTCTGGTACTCAGTACAAAGCGTGGATCCCTTTGGCTTTTCCAGTACCTTTGTCGGGCTGGAGAACTTTAGCCGATTGCTGGATGACAACTATTATCTTGAATCCTTCTGGACCACGCTGATCTTTAGCGCGCTGGTGACCGGCTTTGGGCTGGTGATTTCGCTGCTGTTCGCCGCGCTGACGGATCATGTGCTGCGCCTGAAACGCTTTTATCAGACGCTGCTGCTGCTGCCCTATGCGGTTGCGCCAGCTATCGCCGCCGTACTGTGGATGTTTTTATTTAACCCCGGCATCGGGTTGATCACCCACTTTCTGCAGAGCATTGGTTACAACTGGAACCACGCACAGAACAGCGGCCAGGCGATGTTTCTGGTGGTGCTGGCCTCGGTATGGCAGCAGATCAGCTACAACTTCCTGTTTTTCTTCGCTGCGCTGCAATCGATCCCGCGTTCGCTGGTTGAAGCGGCCGCGATTGATGGCGCGGGGCCGGTACGTCGCTTCTTTCATCTGTCGCTGCCGCTGATCGCGCCGGTCAGCTTCTTTCTGCTGGTGGTAAACCTGGTTTACGCCTTCTTTGATACCTTCCCGGTAATTGACGCCGCCACGCAGGGCGGTCCGGTACAGGCTACCACCACGCTGATTTATAAGATTTATCGGGAAGGTTTTGCCGGTCTCGATCTCTCTTCATCGGCGGCGCAGTCGGTGGTGCTGATGTTCCTGGTGATTGTCTTAACCATTATTCAGTTCCGCTATGTCGAGCGTAAGGTGCGTTATCAATGATTGAGAATCGTCGCGGGCTGGATATTTTCAGCCACGTTATGCTGGCGTTGGGCATTCTGACCATTTTGTTCCCGCTCTGGGTCGCCTTTGTGGCCGCCACGCTGGATAACCAACAGATTTTTCAGGTGCCGATGAGCCTGGTGCCGGGCACTCAGTTATGGCACAACCTGCGTGAGATTTGGCTGCACGGCGTCAGCAGCAATAGCGCGCCAATGAGCGTGCTGTTGTTTAACAGTACGCTGATGGCGCTGGGTATTACCTTCGGCAAAATCACCGTGTCGATGCTTTCCGCTTTTGCGCTGGTCTGGTTTCGCTTTCCGTTACGCAACCTGGTGTTCTGGATGATTTTTATCACGCTGATGCTGCCGGTTGAGGTGCGTATTTTCCCTACGGTGGAGGTGGTAGCTAACCTTCAGCTACTCGATAGCTACAGCGGCCTGACGCTTCCGCTGATGGCCTCAGCGACCGCCACTTTTTTGTTCCGTCAGTTCTTTATGTCGCTGCCGGATGAGCTCATGGAGGCGGCGCGCATCGATGGGGCAGGCCCGATGCGCTTCTTTCGTGACATTGTGCTGCCGCTGTCACGTACCAACCTGGCGGCGCTTTTTGTTATCACCTTTATCTACGGCTGGAACCAGTATTTGTGGCCGATTCTGATTACCAGCGAAACAAAAATGGGCACGGCGGTCGCAGGCATTCGCAGCATGATCTCTTCAGGCGAAGGCACGACCCAATGGAATCTGGTGATGGCGGCAATGCTGTTAACGCTGATCCCGCCGGTAGTGGTGGTAATGGTGATGCAGCGGGCGTTTGTGCGTGGTTTGGTCGAGAGTGAGAAATAAACTATGGCAGCAGTAACCCTTCAGGCCGTTACCAAGTCTTATGACGGCAAGCAGCAAATTATTCAGCCGCTGGACGTGGTGATAGGCGACGGCGAATTTATGGTGATGGTCGGGCCTTCCGGCTGTGGTAAATCGACGCTGCTGCGTATGGTCGCCGGGCTGGAGCGCGTTAGCAGCGGCGACATCTATATCAATACGCAGCGGGTCACGGAGCTGGAACCAAAAGATCGCGGCATTGCGATGGTCTTCCAGAACTATGCGCTCTATCCGCATATGACGGTTGAAGAGAACATGGCCTACGGCCTGAAAATTCGCGGCATGGGACGCGAGCTGATCCGCCAGCGGGTGCTGGAGGCGGCACGTAGTCTGGAGCTGGATGCGCTGCTGAAAAGGCGGCCGCGCGAGCTTTCTGGTGGTCAGCGTCAGCGCGTGGCGATGGGGCGTGCAATTGTGCGCGAACCGGCGGTATTTCTGTTTGATGAGCCGCTCTCTAACCTGGATGCGCGGCTGCGCGTTCAGATGCGCCTGGAACTACAGCTGTTGCATCGTCGGCTGCGCACCACCAGCCTGTATGTCACCCACGACCAGGTGGAGGCGATGACGCTGGCGGAACGCGTGATGGTGATGAATAAAGGCGTTGTCGAACAGGTCGGCACGCCGGTTGAGGTTTATGAGCGTCCGGCAACGCGCTTCGTCGCCAGCTTTATCGGCTCGCCAGCGATGAATCTGCTGGAAGGCAGCTTTAGCCGCGACGGCAACGCGTTTGTTCTGGGCGATAATCTGGCGCTGCCGCTGGCCGTGGCGAAAACCCAGTGGGCGAATCAGGCGGTGACGCTGGGCATTCGCCCGGAACATATCAAGCTCAGCAGTCGCGAGGCGGGCGGCATTCCGCTGGTTGTCGAAACGCTGGAGATCCTTGGCGCAGATAATCTGGCGCACGGAAAGTGGGGCGACCAGCGCCTTGTGGTACGCTTGCCGCATCTTGAGCGTCCCGCACCAGGCAGCACCCTATGGCTGCATCTGCCTGTGGAGGCGCTGCATTTTTTTTCAGCTAAACAGGGAGCGCGTCTGGAATGAACAAAGAGTGGCCTTATCCTCATATTGTTGCCCATCGCGGCGGCGGCAAGCTGGCACCGGAAAACACGCTGGCGGCAATTGATACCGGTGCGCGTTACGGTCATACCATGATTGAGTTTGATGCCAAACTGTCGCGCGATGAGCATATTTTCCTGCTGCACGACGACACGCTCGATCGCACCAGCAACGGCTGGGGCATTGCGGGTGAGATGCCGTGGCATCAGTTAGCTCAGTTGGATGCCGGCGGCTGGTTTAGCTCAGCGTTTAGCAACGAGCGCCTGCCGCTGCTGGAGGCCGTTGCGGCGCGCTGCCGCCAGCATCATCTGATGGCGAATATTGAAATCAAGCCTACTACCGGTTATGAGGCGCAGACCGGAAAAGCGATCGCGCTGGCGGCGCGTGAGCTGTGGCAAGGGGAAACCGCGCCGCTGCTTTCGTCATTTTCAGTGGTGGCGCTGGAGGCGGCGATGCAGGCCGCGCCGGAACTGCCGCGCGGACTGCTGCTGGACGAATGGCATGAAGAGTGGCAGGCAATGACCCAGGCGCTGGATTGTGTCTCTGTTCACCTGAACCATCGCTTGCTGGATGCGGAGCGTACTGCCGCGATTAAACAGGCTGGGCTGAGAATTCTGGTTTATACCGTGAATCAGCCCGAACGTGCGCGGACGCTGCTGGAGTGGGGCGTGGATGCGATCTGTACCGATCGCATCGATATTATTGGCCCCGATTTTTAAAGATTACTGCGTGTTGTTCTGATAAACCGGCGGCGGCGTATTGCTGCCGGGCTGCGACTGTAAAACGCGCTGCTGCGTGTTGTTCCGCTGTTCTTGCATGCGACGCTGCATTTGCTGCGTCTGCTGCTGCTGATCCATACGTAACTTGTTTTGCTGCTGCGTTTGACGCGTTTGCATCTGGGTTTGCAGACGCTGCTGGCTTGGGTTGTAACCCGGCTGGTTAGGGTTGTTGTTGTTCAGCGTATTCGCCATGCCGCTTAGCGGCAGCAGAGCGATAAAAATCATCAGTAGTTTTTTCACTTGCTGTTCTCCTTCATTGGCAACGCGGCGGAGACGACGCCAGAGCGGCATCGCTGTGTGTTGCCCAATCTAAGTTTAACTCACCTTCCGCGATCGGCCTGTCACTGGATGCTAATTTGCGTTAAGGCTCGCTTTTTATGCTTATTTTGTGCAAGTTTAAGAAAAGTAAACACAATGTAAACACAACAACAAAGGTGATGGTATGCAGAAAAAAGTAAAGGGATGGCGGCTTACAGCTGCGTTGCTGACGCTGCTTTGGGGCGGATCGGCGCTGGCGCTGGTACAAAATGCCCCACCGGTTTCCTATGGTATCGAAGCGGATACCTTTCATCCGGTTCGGGCGAAGCAGGGGATGGTAGCATCAGTGGATGAGACCGCCACGCAAATTGGCGTGGATATTTTGCGTCAGGGCGGCAATGCGGTGGATGCCGCCGTGGCGGTGGGTTTTGCGCTGGCGGTAACCCATCCGCAGGCGGGCAACCTGGGCGGCGGGGGCTTTATGCTGCTGCGCACCGCTTCTGGCCGTACCACGGCTATCGATTTTCGTGAAGTGGCACCCGCTCGCGCCAGCCGGGATATGTTTCTGGATAAACAGGGTAATGCGGACAGCAAACTTTCCCTGACCTCGCCGCTGGCTTCCGGTACGCCCGGCACGGTGGCGGGCTTTGCGCTGGCCGCCCAAAAATACGGTACGCTGCCGCTAAGTCAGCTGGTACAGCCTGCCGTTGAGCTGGCGCGCAAGGGTATCATTGTGAACGATGCGCTGGCTGACGATCTGAATAGCTATGGCAAAGAGGTGTTGCTGTCGCATGAAAACAGCAAAGCTATTTTCTTTAAGCCGGACGGCACGCCTTACCAGAAAGGCGAACGTCTGGTGCAGGCGAATCTGGCACACAGCCTGTCGCTGATTGCACAACAGGGAGCGGACGCCTTCTACAAAGGGGAGATTGCCGATCAGATCGCCGCAGAGATGGCGCAGCACGGCGGGCTGATTAGCAAAGCGGATTTAGCCAGCTACCGCGCCGTAGAGCGCCAGCCGATTAGCGGCAGCTATCGTGGCTATCAGGTCTTCTCCATGCCGCCGCCCTCATCCGGCGGTATTCATATTGTGCAGATCCTGAATATCCTGGAAAACTTCGATCTGGCAAAAATGGGCTTCGGCAGCGCTGACGCGATGCAGGTAATGGCTGAAGCAGAAAAATATGCCTACGCCGATCGCTCGGAATATCTGGGCGATCCCGATTTTGTTAAGGTGCCGTGGCAGGCGCTCACCAGCAAAGCCTATGCGAAATCGCTGGCGCAGCAGATTGATATTGCCAAAGCGCGGCCTTCAACAGAGATCAAGCCGGGCAAACTGGAGCCGTATGAGAGCAACCAGACCACGCACTTTTCGGTGGTGGATAAGCAGGGCAATGCGGTCGCGGTGACCTATACGCTGAATACTAATTTCGGCAGCGGTATCGTGGCGGGCAAAAGCGGTATTCTGCTGAACAATGAGATGGATGACTTCTCCGCTCGTCCGGGCACGCCAAACGTTTATGGCCTGGTCGGCGGAGAAGCCAACGCCGTTCAGCCAGGCAAGCGTCCGTTGTCATCCATGTCGCCAACTATTGTGGCGAAAGATGGCAAAACCTGGCTGGTTACCGGCAGTCCGGGCGGCAGCCGCATTATCACCACCGTGCTGCAAATGGTGGTTAACAGCATCGATTTTGGCATGAATGTGGCTGAAGCCACCAATGCGCCACGATTCCATCATCAGTGGCTGCCGGATCAGCTACGCGTTGAGAAAGGTTTCAGCCCGGATACGCTTAAATTGCTGAGCGCGAAAGCACAGAACGTCGAAGTATTGCCAGCGATGGGCAGTACGCAAAGCATTATGATCGGGCCTGACGGCATGCTGTACGGCGCGTCCGATCCACGCACGGTAGATGACTTAACGGCAGGGTATTAATGGTACGCCGTGTCGGAAAACTGCGCTCCGGCACGGCGTAAAAGATAAACATAAAAAGAAGTTATCGAAAATCCGTCTAATAAATGGAATCTTCTTGATGTGATGCATATGATTTGTAGCATCGTTATTATCAGTGAGGTGAAGGTATGACTATTACAACAATCATCAGCCACACCTTTAATCAGGAAGCTTCAAAGGCGAAAAAGTTCTCTCAGAATGGCCCAGTTTATATTACCGATCGCGGTAAAATTGCATATGTATTATTGAACCGGGAAGAGTTTAAAAAGCTCAGCGGTTCACGCAGAAGTATTCTTGATGACTTGCAGATGCCGGAAGCGGCTGTTATAGATTTTTAACCTGAGCGTGGGGATATTATTAACCGGGACCTTGATTTCTGATGCGTTATTTACTGGGTGCGAATGTTTTTTCAGAATTAAGAAAAACAGGGGCGCCAAAAATTAAAAATTTTATCGATATAGGGCCTGGCTTACTTGACCCCTGGGGAATCAAATAAGATCGCTTTCCTTTAACGCTTACGCAATCGCGCCATATAGTGTACGTCTACCCGTTCGCCCGCCCGTAATGCATAGTCACGCGCCGTGCCTTCAGTCACAAAACCGAATTTCTGATAAAGCGCCAGCGCCGCGTCATTATCGGTATACACCGTCAACTCAATACGTTCTACGGCCAGCCAGTTATCGCATAAATCAATCATGGCACGCATAAGCGCCTGCGCCACGCCTTTACCACGCTCATTGGCATCAACCCCGAGGCCAAAAGAGGCGCTGTGGCGGCGGCGTGGAGACTGATTAACCTCTAACGTTAAATTACCCACAACACGCTCCTCCATGCAGGCAACCAACGCATAGTGACCAGGCTGTTGGTGGGCGATGCGCTCTTGCCACATAGCCAGTGAGGGATAGGGAATCTGCAAAGTGTCCCGGAAGCTGCTTTCCTGTGCATAAAGCTGTTGCAGGGCGTGCGCATCCTGCGGTTCTACGTGACGTACAACAATCTTGCTCATATTATCCCTCCGTTATCTGGCCGTTTTATCAGTTACATTCGCGTGGTTGCGTTAAAAAATCAATAAAATTAAGCGTATGTTTTAATGGAATCTTTCATTATAAAAAAGTGAGACGAATGTCCAATGATATAAAATGAATGTTGATTTGCTGCGGTAATAGCGTTATTGATCTTTCTGGATGCATCAGATGAATTTTAAAAGGCAACCTCAGGTTGATTAAGATAACGCGTAACACCCCCCCGCTAATTAAACGCTATCTGGCCTTTCATGCATTATAAGTTGTTGAGATTACGGAGTGACGTAAACTTCGGTTGGGTATTATTTTGTGCTAATTAACTGGCCCGCTAAAGGGTGCTATTAATGCATTAAGGGTAGAGAGTTACCCTAATGTTTAATTATTTTAATTGTCATTATTTATGTTATTAATTTTATTAACCGCAAGGTATGGACAACCTGTCATGAAAAATGCAAAACAAGGAAGCTTACGCCTGATGACGCCGGGCGAAATCAACATGGCTAAAACAATATTTGGTAATGCGATTGTTTACTCTCGGGTTTGGATCCACTACGGTAGCTATTTTCCTTTTGGCCTGCAGAGCCAAAATGTAGCGATGGCGCCCAACGGGGAGATATACATGCGTGACTATTTCTATGCGCATGACTTCTCAGCGATTTCCGACATTGGTAAACAACATACGTTTATCCATGAGCTGACCCATGTCTGGCAATATCAGAAAGGGATGTGGGTCAGAACCCGCGGGCTTTTTAGTTGGGCGGCCAATTATGATTATGATTTTACTGAAAATAAATATTTACATGATTACACTATGGAACAGCAGGCGCAGATAGTGGCTGATTATTTTTTGCTTTATCGATATGGCTATGGCCTGTGGCTTAAGTCACTTCCATCTATTGGGACTTTTACAGGGGAAGCTCACCCAAACATCAAAACGGATTATGAGCGTGTGTTAACCCATTTTCTCAGGCAGAGATAATCATGCGAAAATTACTCTTTATAGCAGCCGCCTTGCTGCTAAGCGGCTGCCCTGGTCCAGGCGACTATTTCCATCCTGACTATCCTGCTCAAGTGACGATTAAAGATAATAAACCATGTGTAACCGTACAACCGGAGGGAGACGAGGAGGTTTACGCCATACACATCTATGAAATGGCAGGTATGGCCCGTGAAAAGCTTTTTATACCTAAGTCTTACACTGTTCGTGCCGATGAGTGTCTGGATATCGCTGCTTACCCGTTTCGGCTTGATACCGCTTATGTATTTTCCGTTGTTCTGAGTTCAGAAAAGAAATTCAAAAAGAAGCATTTTCCCTGGGGCAGAGGCTTTGTTACCCGCTTCCGTCTTTCTGAGGGTGCACATGGATTGCAGGTCGAGGAAGTTGAGCCGGAGCCGCCAAACTGGAATCTGCCTGCGAGATCGTCAGATGAGTTCGAGCTTATCTCACCAGAGCAGCAGTAAAAAAGCTTTACAGATACGAATGATAATGATTATTATTGCCATGCACTCCAGCGAGACCCGTATCGGACTCCCTGCGAAAGCACGACATTGCTCACATTGCTTCCAGTATTTTTTTAGCCAGCCAGAAGCTGGCTTTTTTTTGCCCTGCATTTGCCAAAGCGCTTAAACCTCTTCGCACACCTCTTCATTTTTTTTGAACAGAGGCGTGAAGTTTTTCAGCTATCATTCCATCCGCTCCGGCCCCAGACTAGAAAAAAACGTTGAGGAGCATTGAACATGATTTACTTACGTAAAGCTGAAGAGCGCGGACATGCTAACCACGGCTGGCTGGACAGCTGGCACACTTTTTCATTCGCCAATTACTACGATGCCAATTTCATGGGCTTCTCGGCGCTGCGGGTAATTAACGAAGATGTTATTGCTGGCGGTCAGGGATTTGGTACGCATCCCCATAAAGATATGGAAATCCTGACTTACGTGCTTTCCGGCACCGTAGAGCATCAGGACAGCATGGGCAATAAAGAGCAGATCCCGGCGGGCGAGTTCCAGATTATGAGCGCCGGTACCGGCGTACATCATTCTGAATATAACGCCAGTAGCAGTGAGCCGCTGCATCTGTATCAGATCTGGATTATCCCGGAAAGCACCGGCATTGAACCGCGTTACGACCAGCGACGCTTTGCCGATGTTACAGGTCGTCAACTGATCCTTTCGCCGGATGCCCGTGAGGGTTCGCTGAAGGTCTATCAGGATATGACGCTGTCGCGCTGGGTACTGAAAGCGGGTGAAAGCGACACTATTGCGCTGGATCCGTCACGTCGCATCTGGATCCAGGTGGTAAAAGGCGAAGTGCAGGTAAATGACCAGCCGCTCGCCACCAGCGACGCGCTGGCAATCTGGGAAGAGAGCACGCTGATGCTACAGGCGAGCAGCGACGCAGAGATCCTGCTGTTCGATCTGCCTCCGGTTTAAGCCAAACCCAGGCCGCTGTCGCAACCCGACGGCGGCTTTTTTTGCCTGCGATTTATCAATGCGCGCCTGGTCTCAGACAAGGCGCGTTTTCCCTGCTCGTTACTGCTGCGGTTTTTTTGTAAACTCATCCTCACCTCCCTCTGGCCTGCGAATGATAATGAAGAAAAAAAGACCCGTGCTTCAGGATGTTGCCGATCGCGTTGGCGTGACGAAAATGACCGTCAGCCGCTACCTCCGTAATCCGCAACAGGTCTCCGCTGCGCTGGGCGCGCAAATTGCCGTCGTGCTGGATGAGCTGGGCTACATTCCCAACCGCGCTCCCGATATGCTTTCTAACGCCACCAGCCGTGCAATTGGCGTGCTGCTGCCTTCATTAACTAACCAGGTATTCGCCGATGTGCTGCGCGGCATTGAAAGCGTAACCGATGCGGCAGGTTATCAGACGCTGGTCGGTCACTTTGGTTACAACCCGGAGAAAGAAGAGCTACAGCTGCGTTCGCTGCTGGGCTGGAACATTGACGGGCTGATCCTTACCGAACGAACCCATACGCCAGCCAGCCTGCGCATGATTGAAACCGCCGGGATTCCGGTAATTGAAATGATGGACAGCGTCTCACCCTGCCTGGATATGGCAGTGGGCTTTGATAACGTTGAGGCGGCGCGACAAATGACCCGGGCGATTCTGGCGAAAGGGCATCGACATACCGTCTATCTGGGCGCACGGCTGGATGAGCGCACATTACAAAAACAACGGGGCTATGAACTGGCAATGCGTGAGGCGGGGCTGGAACCGCGCAGCGTCATGATGGAAGAGGCCTCTTCTTTTAGCGCGGGCGCGATGCTGCTGTGTGAGGCGCGGCGGCGTTACCCGCAAACCGACAGCCTGTTCTGCACCAATGACGATTTGGCGATAGGTGCTATGTTTGAATGTCAGCGTCAGGGATTGCGTGTGCCGCAGCAAATGGCGATTGCCGGCTTTCACGGGCATGACATTGCGCACGTGGTCACGCCGCGTCTGGCAACTGTGCTGACACCGCGCGATCGTATGGGGCGTGAAGCCGCCGCGCTGCTGTTAGCGCGTATTGGCGGTGAAAGCCGCGAACATCAGCCTGTCGATGTGGGTTTTGAGATCCAGGAAGGGGAGAGCATCTGAATCTGCGCTTTTTTTGAACTTGCTCACAATTCCAGGCTTTTCCTGTGAGACAGGTTGCGCCGATGAACGCACGTACTGAGAATGGGTATATCAATGTTATCGGTAACATTGGCATCTTCATCTGCCGGAGCTAACAATAATGCAAAATCAGTCGCCGTCTCATCATGTATTCATTTTGATGGGCGTATCAGGCAGCGGCAAATCTGCCGTTGCTTATGAAGTCTCGCACCAGCTGAAAACCGCGTTTCTCGACGGCGATTTTCTGCATCCCCGCGCGAATATTGAAAAAATGGCGGAAGGCCATCCGTTGAACGATGACGATCGTCGTCCCTGGTTAAAAGCGGTTAACGATGCGGCATTTGCCATGCAGCGTACTCAGGCCGTTTCGATCATCGTCTGCTCCGCCCTGAAAAAAAGCTATCGCGATATCCTGCGTCAGGGGAATAACAACCTCTCGTTTATCTATCTGAAAGGTGAGTTTGCCACCATTGAAAGCCGCCTGAAGGCGCGCAAAGGCCATTTCTTTAAGCCGCAAATGCTGGTCTCCCAGTTCGATACGCTGGAAGAGCCGGACGCCGATGAAAGCGATGTGCTGGTGGTGGATATCAATCACCCCCTGCCGGATGTCGTTGCCGCCACCATCGCGACCATTGAGGGTGCGATCAAAAAGGATTAGTTGTTTCTGATGAGTACCGCAACCCTGGTTTTAACCGCAGCAGGTTCAGTTGTTCTGCTGCTGTTTCTGGTGATGAAGGCGCGTATGCACGCTTTTGTCGCCCTGATATTAGTCTCTTTTGGCGCTGGCCTGTTCTCCGGGATGCCGCTGGATAAAATTGCCGAAACCATGGAAAAAGGCATGGGCGGTACGCTTGGCTTTCTCGCCGTGGTGGTAGCGCTGGGCGCTATGTTTGGCAAAATCCTGCATGAAACCGGCGCGGTCGATCAAATCGCTATTCGCATGTTGAAATCATTCGGCGAAAGCCGGGCGCATTATGCGATGGGAATAGCGGGCTTGATTTGCGCGCTGCCGCTGTTTTTTGAAGTGGCGGTGGTGCTGTTGATCAGCATCGCTTTCGCCGTGGCCAGACGCACCGGCGATAACCTTGTCAGGCTGGTGATCCCGCTGTTTGCCGGCGTGGCGGCGGCGGCGGCGTTTCTGCTGCCGGGTCCGGCACCGATGCTGCTGGCGTCGCAGATGCATGTTGATTTCGGCTGGATGATCCTGCTGGGGCTGTGCGCGGCGCTGCCCGGTATGCTGATCGCCGGTCCGCTGTTTGGCAACTTTATCAGCCGCCACGTCAGCTTTAACGTACCGGAGGAAGTGGCGCAGCCGGAAGTGGAAGCGCATAAGCTGCCTTCCTTTGGCTTTAGCCTGTCGCTGATTCTTTTCCCGCTGGTGTTGGTGGGGCTAAAAACCATCGGCGCGCGTTTTACCTCTGAAGGCTCACGCCTGTATGAGTGGCTGGAGTTTATTGGTCATCCGTTTACTGCGATTCTGCTGGCGCTGCTGCTGGCGATTTATGGCCTGGCCTGGCGCCAGGGGATGGATAAAGAGAAGGTGATGCAGGTTTGCGGTAGTGCGCTGCAGCCAGCGGGCATTATTCTGCTGGTCATCGGCGCGGGCGGCGTGTTTAAGCAGGTGCTGGTAGATTCCGGCGTTGGCCCGGCGCTGGGCAACGCCTTAACCGGCGCGGGCCTGCCGATTGCGCTGGCCTGTTTTATCCTTGCGGCAGCGGTGCGCATTATTCAGGGCTCGGCGACGGTGGCCTGTTTAACGGCCGTAGGGCTGGTGATGCCGGTGATTGAGCCGCTGCACTACAACGGCGCGCAGATGGCGGCGCTGTCGCTGTGCATCGCTGGCGGTTCGATTGTGGTCAGCCATGTCAACGACGCGGGCTTCTGGCTGTTTGGCCGCTTTACCGGCGCAACCGAGGCGCAAACGCTAAAAACCTGGACGCTGATGGAAACCATTCTGGGCACCACCGGCGCCATTGTCGGCATGATCGCTTTTCAACTGCTCTCCTGATCGTTACGGGCGGATACCCGATATCCGCCCGCTTCTGATGCCCTTTATCGCCTGCCAGACTAAATTTTCAGATAGGCGCGAATGCCATCAAGGAACATCTGCGTCGCCAGCATAATCAAAATCAGCCCCATCAGACGCTCCAGCGCATTGACGCCTTTGTCGCCCAGCAGCCGCAGAAACAGGCCGGAAAGCAACAGAATCACCACCGTAATGCCCCACGCGCACAGCAACGCGCCGACCAGATAACCCATCTGATGCGGATACTGGTGCGAAAGCAGCATCAGCGTCGCCAGCAGCGAAGGTCCGGCCACCAGCGGGATCGCCAGCGGTACCAGAAAAGGTTCTTCACCGACCGGCAGACCGGTACTGCTGCTTTCCGGCGACGGGAAGATCATTTTAATGGCGATCAGAAACAGAATAATTCCGCCGGAGATCGAGACCGTTTCAGTACGCAGGTTAAGAAACGCCAAAATTCTTTCGCCAGCAAACAAAAAAAGCAGCATCAGCGCCAGCGCAATCAGCATTTCGCGGATCAAAACGATACGCCGCCGTTTCGGCTCCAGATGCTTTAAAACCGACATAAATATCGGCAAATTGCCGAGCGGATCCATAATCAACAACAATAATATGGTCGCGGAGATCATTTCAGTCATTTATTTTGCTCTTTGCTTTTAATTCAGCAGCGCCGTTATTAGCAATGCTGTTGAAAAGATTAACGCAATCGAATTAATTCACTTGCCAGCAGAGCTGCATTTTGTAGAGTTGAGGGTCACAGGTAAACCCATTTTCTCTGGCAGGCTTCGCTTTCTGGCGAGCCGGTATTTTTACTCTTCAGACAGTCAGGCGCTATCCTGGTGACGCAGTCATCAACCGGAAGCCTGTAGCAGGTGTTTAATGAAAAATGTAGGTCTTATTGGTTGGCGCGGTATGGTCGGCTCAGTGCTGATGCAGCGCATGAGCGAAGAGCGTGATTTTGACGTGATTCGTCCGATTTTTTTCTCAACCTCACAGCACGGGCAGGCTGCACCGACGGTAGGCGCTCACAGCGGTACGCTACAGGATGCGTATGATATTGAGGCGTTGCGCGCGCTGGATATTATCATCACCTGCCAGGGCGGCGATTATACCGGTGAGATCTACCCGAAGCTGCGCGCCAGCGGCTGGCAGGGGTACTGGATTGACGCGGCCTCCACGCTGCGCATGAAGGACGACGCCATCATTATCCTCGACCCGGTTAACCAGCAGGTCATCCGTGAAGGGCTGGATAAAGGCATCAAAACCTTTGTTGGCGGCAACTGCACCGTGAGCCTGATGCTGATGTCTCTGGGTGGTCTGTTTGCGCACAATCTGATTGAGTGGGCTTCCGTCGCTACCTATCAGGCGGCCTCCGGCGGCGGCGCGCGTCATATGCGTGAGCTGCTGACGCAGATGGGGATGTTGCACGATCACGTTGCGCCAGAGCTGCAAAATCCGGCGTCGGCGATTCTGGACATCGAGCGTAAAGTCACCGAATTTACCCGTTCCGGCACGCTGCCGGTGGATAATTTCGGCGTGCCGCTGGCGGGCAGCCTGATTCCGTGGATTGATAAGCAGCTGGAAAACGGCCAGAGCCGCGAAGAGTGGAAAGGCCAGGCGGAGACCAACAAAATCCTTGGTACGCAGCAAACTATCCCGGTTGATGGTCTGTGCGTGCGCGTTGGCGCGCTGCGCTGCCACAGCCAGGCTTTCACGCTGAAGCTGAAACAGGATGTGCCGCTGGCGGAAATCGAACAGCTGCTGGCATCGCATAACCAGTGGGTGAAAGTGGTGCCCAACGACCGTGAGCTGACAATGCGTGAACTGACGCCTGCGGCGGTAACCGGCACGCTGACCACGCCGGTAGGGCGTTTGCGTAAGCTGAACATGGGGCCGGAATATCTTTCTGCCTTTACCGTTGGCGATCAGCTGCTGTGGGGCGCTGCCGAACCGCTGCGTCGCATGCTGCGTTTGCTGGTAGATTAATCGGCACTTGCCCCATTCAACGACTGAATGGGGCAAGTGGCTAACGTCCCGTCCTTAATCCGAAATTTCACACTCTCTTCCTTTCCCAGTGTTTTCATCATGCTGACGCAAAAATTAACCGCTGGGTGATCCGTATCCTCTTTTTTAGCATTGTGCTAATTATTTTATACAAAGTTCGCAGGCTTATTGTTGGCCTTGTCTATGCTTAGCAGGACTGTTTTGTTTTTCTGCTTTGAAGATTAAAAGTTGATGCGCGCGGCAACGCTTTTTCCAGGGAAAGGTGCGGCTCTGCCAGCGTGCGCATGGCTCATTGAAGAGTAGTCAGGCTAACGTCCTCAAACGTAACGTTTCGGCTACCATACATCACAGGAAGAAAGTCATGTCAGAGCTCCCGGATCGCCAGGCGATCAATGCGATTATTGAAGGTCACTACGCTGACCCGTTTTCACTGTTGGGAATGCATCAGACCAGTAACGGACTTGAGGTGCGGGCGTTGTTGCCTGATGCCTCAGAAGTGTGGGTGATTGAAACCAGCACCGGGCGTAAATGCGCTCAGTTGAAATGTCTCGACTCACGCGGCTTTTTTAACGGTGTTATCCCCCGTCGTAAAAACCCGTTTCGCTATCAGCTTGCCGTCACCTGGCATGGCGAGCAGAACCTGATTGACGATGCCTATCGCTTCGGCCCGCTGCTGCAAGAGCTGGACAGCTGGCTGCTGGCGGAAGGCACCCATTTACGCCCCTACGAAACGCTGGGCGCGCATGCCGACGTGATTGATGGCATTAGCGGTACCCGCTTCTCGGTTTGGGCGCCTAACGCTCGCCGCGTCTCGGTGGTGGGTGATTTTAACTATTGGGATGGCCGCCGCCATCCGATGCGCTTCCGCCGGGAAATCGGTATTTGGGAGCTGTTTGTGCCGGCAGCACGCACCGGACAACTTTATAAGTTTGAAATTATTGATAATAAAGGGCATCTGCGTCTGAAATCGGACCCGTTTGCTTTTGAATCGCAAATGCGCCCTGACAGCGCCTCGGTAATCTGTGGACTGCCGGAAAAGGTGGTCATGCGCGAGGACCGCAAAGCGGCCAACGCCTTTGACGCGCCGATTTCCATCTATGAAGTGCATCTCGGCTCCTGGCGTCGTCACACCGATAACAATTTCTGGCTGAGCTACAAAGAGCTGGAAGAGCAGCTGATCCCCTACGTTAAAGAGATGGGCTTTACCCATATTGAGCTGATGCCGATTAACGAGCATCCGTTTGACGGTAGCTGGGGCTATCAGCCGGTGGGGATGTATGCGCCGACCCGACGTTTCGGCACGCGCGATGAGTTCCGCCATTTTGTCGCTGCAGCGCACGCTGCCGGCCTGAATGTGATCCTTGACTGGGTGCCCGGCCACTTCCCTTCCGATGATTTCGGCCTGGCGCAGTTTGACGGCACCGCGCTGTATGAGCATGAAGACCCGCGCGAAGGGTTTCATCAGGACTGGAACACGCTGATCTATAACTACGGACGACGTGAAGTCAGTAACTATCTTGCCGGTAACGCGCTCTACTGGGTAGAACGCTTTGGCATCGATAGCCTGCGCGTGGATGCGGTGGCGTCAATGATCTACCGCGACTATAGCCGTCCGCAGGGCGAGTGGGTGCCGAACCACTTTGGCGGGCGTGAGAATCTCGAAGCGATCGATTTTATCCGCTACACCAACCGGATGCTGGGCAACACTGCACCGGGCGCGGTCACCATCGCTGAGGAATCCACCGATTTTCACGGCGTATCGCGTCCGCCGGAAACCGGCGGTCTGGGCTTCTGGTACAAATGGAACCTGGGCTGGATGCACGACACGCTGGATTACATGAAGCAGGACCCGATTTACCGCAGTCATCACCATCACCTGATGACATTCGGCATGTTGTACAACTACACCGAAAACTTCGTGCTGCCGCTTTCGCACGATGAAGTGGTACACGGCAAACGTTCGATCCTCGATCGCATGCCGGGCGATACCTGGCAGAAATTTGCCAACCTGCGCGCCTATTACGGCTGGATGTGGGCTTTCCCGGGCAAAAAGCTGCTGTTTATGGGAGGCGAGTTCGCGCAGGGACGTGAGTGGAATCATGACGCCAGCCTTGACTGGCACCTGCTGGAAGGCGAGGACAACTGGCACCACGGCGTACAGCGCCTGGTACGCGATCTTAACTTTACCTATCGGCATCATGCGCCCATGCACCAGTGCGATTTCGAAGGCAACGGCTTTGAATGGCTGGTGGTGGATGATTACGAAAACTCGGTATTTATTTTTGCGCGCCGCGATCGTGACGGTAACGAAATCATCGTTGCCAGTAACTTTACGCCGGTGCCGCGTTACAACTACCGGTTCGGTATTAACCAGCCCGGCGCCTGGCGCGAAATCATGAATACCGACTCTGTTCATTACCACGGCAGCAATACCGGCAACGGCGGCGTGGTGTGGAGCGATCCGCTACCCAGCCACAACCGTGAGCATTCGCTGATGCTGACATTACCGCCGCTGGCGACGATTTGGCTGATTCGGGAGGCGGAATGAGTCATTTGCGTACGGGTAATCCTGCTCCCCCTGGCGCAACCTGGGATGGTAACGGGGTTAACTTCACGCTGTTCTCTCAACACGCTCAACGCGTGGAGCTTTGCCTGTTCGATGAAAAGGGACAGGAAGTACGCTATGACTTGCCGTCACGCACCAATAACATCTGGTATGGCTACGTACCCGATCTCCAGCCGGGCCAGCGCTACGGCTACCGGGTACATGGTCCCTGGGCGCCGGAGCAGGGGCATCGCTTCAATCCGGCTAAGCTGTTAGTTGATCCTTGCGCCCGCGCCGTTGAGGGCAAGGTAGTGGACAGCCCGCTGTTTAACGGTGGCGAATGGCAGCGCGATGAGCAGGATAACGCAGCGATTGCGCCGAAAAGCGTGGTGGTTGCGGAAGCCTTTAACTGGGGCGATGACGCCGCGCCGCGTGTGCCCTGGGGCAATACGGTGATCTATGAAGCGCATGTGCGTGGATTAACCCAGCGGCATCCGGAAATTCCGGAAACGCAGCGCGGTACTTACGCTGCGCTGGGGCATCCTGCTATTGTCAATTACCTCAAACAGCTCGGTATCACCACGCTGGAGCTCCAGCCGGTGGCGCAGTTTGCCGATGAGCCGCGCCTGCAACAGCTGGGATTGCGTAACTACTGGGGCTATAACCCTTATGCGCTCTGGTCGGTGGAGCCGCGTTACGCCTCCGGCGTTGGCGGCCTGAGCCCGCTACAGGAGTTTCAGCAGGCAGTGAAAACGCTGCATGCGGCGGGCATTGAGGTGGTGCTGGATATCGTGCTGAATCATACCGCCGAGTTGGAAGAGATCGGTCCGACGCTTTCAATGCGCGGGATCGACAACGCCAGCTACTACTGGTTAACCGATGACGGCCATTATCACAACTGGACCGGCTGCGGTAACACGCTCAATTTCAGTCATCCGCAGGTAGTGAACTGGGCGCTCGACTGCTTGCGTTACTGGGTTACGGTGTGCCATGTCGATGGCTTCCGCTTCGATCTGGCTCCGGTGCTGGGAAGAACGCCCGATTTTCGTGCCGATGCGCCTTTCTTCACGGCGCTAAAAGCCTGTCCGATTCTTTCTCAAGTGAAGCTAATCGCCGAGCCGTGGGATATCGGGCCGAACGGCTATCAGGTGGGCAGTTTTCCGTCGCCCTTTGCTGACTGGAACGATCGCTTCCGTGACGATATGCGCCGTTACTGGCTGCTTGGCGGAGTGACCAACGCCGACTTTGCGCGCCGTTTCGCCGCCTCCAGCGACGCCATCCAGCATAGTGACCGCCTGCCGTCCGCCACGGTGAACCTGATCGCCGCCCATGACGGCTTTACTCTGCGCGATCTGCTGAGCTTCACGCGTAAACGCAATGAGGCCAACGGCGAAGATAACCGCGACGGACACAACGGCAACTTTAGCCATAATCACGGCAGCGAAGGACTAACGGTCTCGCTTAACGTGCTGGAGCGCCGCCGTCGCAGCGCGCACGCCTTGCTGACTTCACTGCTGCTGGCGCAGGGCACGCCGATGCTGCTGGCCGGTGATGAACATGGGCATACCCAGCACGGCAACAATAACGCCTACTGTCAGGATAACGAACTCACCTGGCTCGACTGGGAAAACCAGGATGAAGGGCTGTACGCCTTTACCGCCGCGCTGATTCATTTGCGTCAGCAGATCCCTGCGCTGACGCAGGATCGCTGGTGGAGGGAAGGTGATGGCAATGTTCAGTGGCTAAACAGTCAGGGAGAGCCGCTGGATGAGCAACAGTGGGAGCAGGATGAGCATAAACTGCAAATCCTGCTGTCCGGACGCTGGTTGATCACGATTAATGCCACGCAAGACGTGAGCGAATTATCTCTACCAGATGGAGAGTGGCGCGCGGTTCCTCCTTTTGCCGGGGAAGATAATCCTGTTCCGTCCACTGTCTGGCATGGGCCTGCGCACGGCGCGTGTGTGTTCCAGAAGCAAGTATAAGGAGTCAGACATGGTCAAGTTAGAACGTACCGATCACCTGATGCTGGCGAGACAGCTGCCAACGCAAACTGTGGCCCTCATTCTTGCAGGCGGACGCGGCACGCGCCTGAGAGATTTGACCGCGACGCGCGCAAAACCTGCGGTGCATTTTGGCGGCAAATTTCGCATTATCGATTTTGCCCTGTCGAACTGCATCAACTCCGGCATCCGGCGCATTGGGGTGATTACGCAGTATCAGTCCCACTCGCTGGTGCAGCATATTCAACGCGGCTGGTCTTTCTTCAATGAAGAGATGAACGAGTTTGTTGACCTGCTGCCGGCTCAGCAGCGTTTTAGCACTGAGCACTGGTATCGCGGCACCGCCGATGCGGTAACCCAAAACCTGGATATTATTCGCCGCTACGATGCGCAATATATCGTGATCCTGGCGGGCGACCATATCTACAAAATGGATTACTCGCGCATGCTGCTTGACCATGTCGATAACAATGCGCGTTGCACTATTGCCTGCCTGCCGGTGCCGCTGCATGAGGCCACCGCGTTCGGCGTTATGGCGGTAAACGAGCAAAATCGCGTAGTGGATTTCGTGGAAAAACCGGCGCAGCCGCCCTCTATGCCTGGCGATGACAGCAAAGCGCTGGCCAGCATGGGTATCTACGTTTTTAACGCCGACTACCTTTACCAGCTACTGGAAGAAGACCTGGAGATCCCAGGCTCCAGCCACGATTTCGGTAAAGACCTGCTGCCGAAAATTGTCGCCAGCGGCGAAGCGCTGGCGCACTCCTTTACTCTCTCTTGCGTGCAAAACGATGATGAGGCGGTGCCCTACTGGCGTGATGTGGGAACGCTGGAAGCCTACTGGCGCGCCAATCTCGATCTTGCTTCCGTAACGCCGGAGCTGGATATGTATGACCATGAATGGCCAATTCATACTTATATGGAACCTCTGCCACCGGCTAAGTTTGTTCAGGATCGCTCCGGCAGTCATGGCATGACCATGAACTCGCTGGTCTCTGGCGGCTGCATTATCTCTGGTTCGGTAGTGGTTCATTCCGTGCTGTTCTCACGCGTACGCGTGAACTCATTTTGCAATATTGATTCTGCAGTGCTGCTGCCTGACGTGGTGATTGGACGCTCATGTCGTCTGCGCCGCTGCGTCATCGATCGCGCCTGCGTTATTCCAGAAGGCATGGTAATCGGCGAAAACCCTGATGAAGACAGCCGCCGTTTTTACCGTTCCGAAGAGGGCATCGTGCTGGTAACGCGCGAAATGCTGGCCAGGCTGGCCGACACTTCCGCCTGACCGGCAAAACAGTAACACACGCAATCTGCGCGAGGATCGCGCCAGATTTCCGTTAAAGGAGCCGAGAATGCAGGTTTTACATGTCTGTTCAGAACTTTTCCCGCTGCTGAAAACCGGCGGGTTAGCTGATGTGGTGGGGGCATTACCGGCAGCACAGATTGCAGATGGAACGGACACGCGCGTTTTACTCCCGGCGTTTCCGGATCTGCGTAAGGGAATTACCGACACGGAAGTCGTCGCTGAGCTGCAAACTTTCGCAGGCCCGGTCAGGCTGCACTTTGGACATTTTAATGGGGTTGGCATTTATCTGATTGAAGCTGAGGGCCTGTACGATCGGCCTGGCAGCCCTTATCACGATGAAAACCAGTTCGATTATCCGGACAACTATCTGCGCTTTGCATTGCTCGGCTGGATGGGGTGTGAAATGGCCTGCGGGCTGGATACCAACTGGCGTCCGGATATTGTGCACGCCCATGACTGGCACGCCGGTTTAACCTGTGCCTATCTGGCGGCGCGCGGACGTCCGGCGAAGTCGGTATTTACCGTGCATAACCTGGCGTATCAGGGGCTGTTCTACGCGCATCATATGGATGAAATCCAGCTGCCGTGGTCGTTTTTCGATATGCATGGGCTGGAATTTTTCGGCCAGATCTCTTACCTCAAGGCCGGGCTCTTCTTTGCCGATCATATTACGGCGGTCAGTCCGACCTATGCGCGCGAGATCACCCTGCCGGAATATGGCAACGGCATGGAGGCGCTGCTGGCACAGCGGATGCGGGAGGGGCGGCTGAGCGGCATTCTGAACGGGGTCGATCCGCTAATCTGGGACCCCGCGCATGACCTGCTGCTTAACGCGCGTTACAACCGCGATACGCTGGATGCCAAGGCGGAGAACAAGCGTCAGCTACAGATTGCAATGGGGCTGAAAGTTGACGACAGCGTGCCGGTATTTGCGGTGGTAAGTCGTCTGACCAAGCAGAAAGGGCTGGATCTGGTGCTGGAGGCGTTGCCAAGTCTGCTGGAGCAGGGCGGACAGCTGGTGCTGCTGGGGGCAGGCGATGCGGTATTGCAGCAGGGCTTCCTGGCGGCGGCGGCGGAAAACCCCGGCAGCGTTGGAGTACAGATTGGCTACCACGAAGCGTTCTCCCACCGCATTATGGGCGGAGCGGATGTGATTATGGTGCCGAGTCGCTTTGAACCTTGCGGACTGACGCAGCTTTATGGCCTGAAGTACGGCACGCTGCCGCTGGTAAGACGCACCGGCGGGCTGGCGGACACGGTTAATGACAGTTCTCTGGAAAACCTGGCGGACGGCATCGCCAGCGGTTTTACCTTTGAGGACAGCAATGCCTGGTCGCTACTGCGTGCTATCCGGCGTTCGTTTGTGCTGTGGTCTCGTCCTTCTCTTTGGCGCTACGTGCAGCGTCAGGCAATGGCGATGGATTTTAGCTGGCAGGTGGCTGCACAGGCCTACCGGGATCTTTATCAACGGTTGTTGTAACCTGATTTAGGATATTTGCTATGAACGCACCTTTTACCTATGCATCACCTACGCTAACGGTCGAAGCGTTAAAGCACTCTATTGCCTATAAGCTCATGTTTACGCTGGGTAAAGATCCCTCTTCCGCCAACAAGCATGAATGGCTGAACGCCTCGCTGCTGGCGGTGCGCGATCGCATGGTAGAGCGCTGGCTGCGCTCCAGCCGTGCTCAGCTGTCGCAGGATGTGCGTCAGGTTTATTACCTGTCGATGGAATTCCTGATGGGCCGCACCCTCTCTAATGCACTGCTGGCGATGGGGATCTATGACGATCTCAACAGCGCGCTGGAAGAGATGGGGCTGGATCTGGCGGAGCTGATTGAGGAAGAGAACGATCCGGGGCTGGGTAATGGCGGTTTAGGGCGTCTGGCAGCCTGTTTCCTTGATTCGCTGGCCACCTTAGGCTTGCCCGGACACGGCTATGGCATCCGTTACGATTACGGCATGTTTAAACAGAACATTGTGGATGGACGCCAGGCGGAGTCGCCGGACTACTGGCTGGAATATGGCAACCCGTGGGAGTTTCAGCGCTATAACACCCGTTATAAAGTGCGTTTCGGCGGACGGTTACAGCATGAGGGCGCGAAGGTGCGCTGGCTGGAGACCGAAGAAGTGCTGGCGATGGCCTATGACCAGATTATTCCCGGCTTTGATACCGATGCGACCAACACGCTACGGCTGTGGAGCGCGCAGGCCAGTAATGAAATCAACCTGGGGAAATTTAACCAGGGCGATTACTTTGCTGCGGTAGAAGATAAAAACCATTCGGAAAACGTATCGCGCGTGCTCTATCCGGATGACTCAACCTACTCTGGCCGCGAGCTGCGACTGCGTCAGGAGTATTTCCTCGTTTCGGCAACGGTACAGGATATTCTGAACCGTCACTGGGAAATGCATCAGACCTTCGATAATCTCTCCGATAAAATTGCCATTCACCTGAACGATACCCACCCGGTGCTGGCGATCCCGGAGCTGATGCGCTTGCTGATCGATGAGCATAAGTTCAGCTGGGACGATGCGTTTGAAGTGGTGTGCCAGGTCTTCTCCTATACCAACCATACATTGATGAGTGAGGCGCTGGAAACCTGGTCGGTGGATATGATCGGCAAGATCCTGCCGCGCCATCTGCAAATCATTTTTGAAATCAACGACTACTTCCTGCGAACCATTCAGGATCACTATCCGAACGAGTGGGAGCTGCTGTCACGTATTTCGATTATTGATGAAAACAACGGACGCCAGGTACGTATGGCCTGGCTGGCGGTGGTGGTCAGCCACAAAGTGAATGGCGTATCGGAGCTGCACTCGAATCTGATGGTACAGTCGCTGTTTGCCGATTTTGCCCGCCTGTTCCCGGGGCGTTTCTGTAATAAGACCAACGGTATTACCCCGCGTCGCTGGCTGGCGCTGGCTAACCCGGCGCTCTCTGAAGTGCTGGATGAAAGCATTGGACGTCACTGGCGCACCGATCTTAGCCAGCTGGCGGAGATCAAACCGCAAATCGATTTCCCTGCTTTTATAGAAAAAATTGCCGATGCCAAGCTGGAGAATAAAAAGCGTCTGGCGGCCTGGGTGGCGAAAAACATGGATATCGTGCTGGATCCTAATGCGCTATTTGATGTGCAGATCAAGCGTATCCACGAATACAAGCGCCAGTTGATGAACGTGCTGCACGTGATCACCCGCTATAACCGCATCAAGGCCGATCCCAATGCCAACTGGGTGCCGCGCGTTAATATTTTCGCCGGTAAGGCGGCCTCTGCCTACTATATGGCGAAGCATATTATTCATCTGATTAACGACGTAGCGCAGGTGATCAATAACGATCCGCAGGTGAAAAACAAGCTGAAGGTGGTGTTTATTCCCAATTACAGCGTGAGCCTGGCGCAGATCATTATTCCGGCCGCCGATCTCTCTGAACAGATCTCGCTGGCTGGCACCGAAGCATCCGGTACCAGTAACATGAAGTTTGCCGTCAACGGCGCGTTAACCATCGGTACGCTGGATGGCGCGAATGTTGAAATGCGTGAGCACGTGGGCAAAGAGAACATCTTTATCTTTGGTAATACCGCCGATCAGGTGGAAAAGCTGCGGCGGGAAGGGTACAACTCGCGTCAGTATTATGAAAAGGATGAAGAGCTGCGTCAGGCGTTGACACAGATTGCTACCGGCGTGTTCAGCCCGCAAGAGCCAGGACGCTATCACAATATCTACGATTCGTTGATTGGTCTGGGCGATCACTATCAGCTGCTGGCTGACTATCGTAGCTACGTGGATACGCAGGACAAAGTAGATGAACTGTATCGCCAGCCGGAAGAGTGGCAGCGACGTGCGGCGCTGAATATCGCTAATATGGGCTACTTTTCTTCAGATCGTACCATTCAGGAATACGCTGACGAGATTTGGCATATTTCACCTATCAGGCTTTGATTTCCGCATCGGCAATAAAAATCCCCTGCCAGCACTATGCTGGCAGGGGATTATTTTTATGCTCTTTAAAGCGCGGGTTTATGACGCCAGCGAGAGTGTCGGCTTTTTGCCATGCGCGTCCAGCCACTGCGCCACGCGCGCCTGCTGCGCCTCATTCAGCCACATGCCAAGTTTGGTGCGACGCCAGATCGCGTCATCCAGTTCGCGCACCCACTCGTTTTCCATCAGGTAACGCAGCTCAGCCTCATAGAAACCGTGGCCGAAATCTTCACCCAGATCGCTCAGGGAAGTGGCGTTCTGTAGGATCCGCTCGCTGTTGCTGCCGTAGGTGCGGGCATAATGGCGCGCCATGCCTTCGCTAATAAAGGAATAACGACGACGCAGGCTGGCGGCGTAATCCTCACGCGTACCGGCAATATCACCGCCTGGCAGCACTGCCGTTTTGGTCCAGGCCGGGCCAATATTGGCGTAATACTTCGCCAGCTTCTCCATGGCATGTTCAGCCAGCTTGCGGTAAGTGGTCAGCTTGCCGCCGAACACCGACAGCAGCGGCGCTTTACCCGCATCGTCACGCACATCCAGCGTGTAGTCACGGGTAATTGCCTGCGGTGAGTCAGATTCGTCATCACACAGCGGACGCACGCCGGAATAGGTCCAGACAATATCGCTACGATCCAGCTGCTTTTTAAAGTGCGCGTTATACACTTTCAGCAGATAGGCAATTTCGTTATCGTCAATTTTTACCTGTTTCGGATCGCCTTTGTATTCCACATCGGTGGTGCCAATGATGGAAAACTCATCCATCCACGGAATCACGAAAACGATACGATGGTCTTCGTTCTGCAGAATATAAGCCTGTTTTTCCGTGTGAACGCGCGGCACTACAATATGGCTGCCTTTAATCAGGCGAATGCCGTAAGGGGATTTCAGCTTCAGGCCGTCGTCAAACAGCTGTTTAACCCACGGACCGGCGGCATTGACCAGGCCTTTGGCGCGCCAGGTAAAGGTTTTACCGCTATCGACATCTTCCGCTTCTACCATCCACATATCGTTTTCGCGCCATGCGCGGGTAACGCGTGTGCGAGTACGAACTTCGCCGCCGCGTTTTACCACTTCCTGAGCGTTCAGCACTACCAGACGCGCATCGTCGACCCAGCAGTCAGAATATTCGAAACCGCGCGTGATTTCCGGCTTCATGACGGAGTCTGCGCCGAAACGCAGCCCTTTACTGCCTGGAAGGCTGGTGCGTTTGCCTAAGTGGTCATACATAAACAGGCCGGTGCGGATCATCCATGCCGGACGTAAATGCGGGCGGTGCGGCAGGCGGAAACGCATGGGAAAGGCAATGTGCGGAGCCATTTTCAGCAGTACTTCACGCTCGGCCAGCGCTTCGCTGACCAGACGGAATTCATAATGTTCCAGGTAGCGCAGGCCGCCATGAATCAGTTTTGAGCTGGCGGAGGAGGTCGCGCATGCCAGATCCTGCGCCTCCAGCATCAGCACTGACAGTCCGCGTCCTGCGGCGTCGGCCGCAATACCGGCACCGTTGATGCCGCCGCCGATAACGATCAGATCTTTGGTTTCCACGTCATCTCCCCCGATGTTCGGAATAGTTCGTCTATGTTCGTTTTCGAGCATAATAATAATCGCAAACCAACATTGATGCCAGCTTTAACCCAATAAAAACATCTTAGCGTGATTCAGTTAACATAATTTGCCGCGCCAGGCGGCGTTAACCTTTCTGTTAGTTGGGTTATAGTTAATCCGCTTCGCGTTACAATAGAGATCTTCATGGCTGAAAGGCGGCACACGTATCACGTGCGGCCCCGCAATCGGCTTACCGCACTTTGTTGATTTGGAACCCGGTATGGAACAATTTGAATGCATCAGCGTCGATACGGCGCAACAACGTCTGGCTGAAGGCGACGCGCTGCTGGTCGATATTCGCGATCCGCAAAGTTTTGCGGCGGGTCATGCCAAAGGGGCTTTCCACCTGACAAACGGCACGCTGAATACCTTTATGCAACAGGCCGATTTCGATAAGCCGGTGCTGGTCATGTGTTATCACGGCAACAGCAGCAAGGGCGCGGCGCAATATTTAATCCAGCAGGGATTCGAACAGGTTTACAGCATTGACGGCGGCTTTGACGCCTGGCGTGCGGCCTTCCCGCAGCTGGTTGAGACGCAAATGGAATAAGCGTTGTCTTACGATCACACCTCAGGAAATGGGCAATGATACAACTGACTCAGTTCAATAATCCGCGTATGGCGCAGGCGTTTGTTGACTATATGGCCACGCGCGGCGTTACGCTGCATATCAAAAAGGAAGATCAGCTTATCCTGCTGCTGGAGGATGAGACGAAACAGCAAATGGTCGAAAACGAACTTGAACAGTTTGTTCGCGATCCTTTTCATCCGCGCTATCAGGCAGCCAGTTGGCAGAGCGGCACCACGGATAGCGGATTACACTATCAGCGCGACAGCCTGCTGACTAATCTGCGCCAGCGTGCCGGGCCGCTCACTATGCTGCTGGCCATCGCCTGTATCGCCGTGTATATCCTGATGCAAATTGTCGGCGATGGCATCATGCTGGCCTGGCTGGCCTGGCGGCTGGATGTCTCACCCTTTTTTCAGCCCTGGCGTTGGTTTAGCCATATCCTGCTGCACTTCTCGCTGCTGCACCTGGTATTTAATCTGCTCTGGTGGTGGTATATCGGCGGCGCGGTAGAAAAGCGGCTGGGCAGCGGCAAACTGTTTGTGATTACCCTGATCTCCGCTCTGTTAAGCGGCTGGATGCAGGCCAAATTTAGCGGCCCCTGGTTTGGCGGGCTATCCGGCGTGGTCTATGCGCTGATGGGTTATGCATGGCTGCGAGGCGAGCGCGATCCCGAAAGTGGGATTTTCCTGGAGCGCGGTTTGATGGCTTTCGCTATTCTGTGGCTGGTCATTGGTTATTTTGGCGCATTTGGCCTGCCGATTGCTAACGCCGCACACGCCGCTGGCCTGGCGGTAGGGCTGGCGATGGCATTTGTTGATACGCGCCGGGTGAAGAAGGGCTGATGGCAGAAGCATCAGGCTGGCACGGGTCGCCGACAAAAAATAATGTAGCTGTGGCCTGATGCCGCGCGATTAACAGGAGATTTATGTGAAGCAGACGCAACGTCATGACGCTATTATCGATATGGTTCGGCGTCAGGGATATGTGAGTACTGAAGAGCTGGTTGAGCATTTTGACGTCAGTCCGCAAACTATTCGCCGCGATCTAAATGATCTGGCCGATCAAAACAAAATCCAGCGCCATCACGGCGGCGCGGCGCTGCCTTCCAGTTCGGAAAATACCGCCTGGCAAGATCGTAAAATGATGTGGTCGGTGGAAAAGGCGCGCATCGCTCAGCGTGTGGCCAGTCAAATCCCCGACGGCGCGACGCTGTTTATTGATATCGGCACCACGCCAGAAGCGGTAGCGCATGCATTGATGAACCATAACGATCTGCGCATCGTGACCAATAATCTGAATGTCGCCACGCTGTTGATGACGAAGCCCGATTTTCGCTTGATTATCGCCGGTGGCGAGGTGCGTACGCGTGACGGCGGCATTATGGGCGAAGCAACGCTCGATTTTATCTCACAGTTCCGGCTGGATTACGGCATTCTTGGCATTAGCGGCATCGATATGGATGGCTCGCTGCTGGAGTTCGACTATCACGAAGTTCGCACCAAACGGGCGATTATCGAAAACTCACGCTGTGCGATGCTGGTTGCCGACCACTCTAAATTTGGCCGCAACGCCATGGTGAACTTAGGCAATATGAGCCTGGTGGACTATCTGTTTACCAATGAAATGCCGCCCGCCAGCGTGATGAAAGTGATTGAACAGCACGAAGTCCATCTGGAGCTGTGCTGAGTAACTTTTCTCACCGCGCCTGTTAACCGCTACGCCACGCTCATGCCCATCAGGTGCAGTAAATGCTGTGCCTGCTGCACGGCTTCCTGCCGATGCATAACGCCCAGCTTCTGATAGAGATTGCGGATATGGGTTTTGATAGTGGTTTGCGCCACTTCCAGTTCCCCGGCAATTTGATCGTTGCTGTAACCGGAGTAAATCAGACCCAACACCTGCCATTCCCGCTGCGTAAGCGGGCTGGTACGGATCAGTTCCGGCACCTGCGGGTGTGTCAACAGGCGGCTGACAAAGCCCTCGTCGAAATGGGCGAATTTGTGGCGATGATGCTGATTGATGTCGCGCAAAATGCGCTGCGCACGGTGTTGTTCCAGCTCTGGTAGCGTATGCAATTGCAACAGTTGACGCAGTTGCTGCGCCATGGTTTCGCCTTCAATCACAAAGTGGCTGATAAAGCCGGTGCGGTTTGCCAGCGTCAGCGCTTCAATCAGCGTCTGCTGGGCTTCGCTTTTACGTCCGGTTTGCCAGTAAAGCGCATTAAGCAGCAGCAGATTACGATTCAGATCGCTGGTCAGGCGTAGCCGCCGCGCGCTTTCATTCAGTTCATCCAGCACCACTTCGGCTTCTTCATAATGGCCCAGCAGAATTTGCACGCGTGCGATATTCCGCCACTGGCCCTGCAAAAAGTGGTTATCGGCAGTAGGTGGTTTTGGCGTCAGCCGCAGCCAGTTAGCCGCGGCGACCTTATCGTTAGTGAGTTGCCAGTAAATCACGCGCGGTTTGTCGGCGTTGGTTACCCAGTCGCTGTGATACTGACCGTTGCCAAGCAGATTCTCACAGCGAATCAAGTGACGACGTGCATTGTCCAGATCGCCACGCGCCAGCGCGCATTTCGCCAGCATCGCCAGACACTGTAACTGCTGCTGCGGCTGGAAGTTTGCCAGCACTTCCAGCCCTTTACGGGCGGTGGCTTCTGCCTCATCAAGGCGCGCCCAGGACCAGAGCAACTGCGAGCGAATACGCAGCAGGAACTCATGCATCGGCAACTGTTCCAGCCCTTCTTCGTTAATCAGCGCAAAGGCCTTTTCCTGAATATCGTAAGCGGTCTGTAAAAAGCCCTGCGCCAACAAGATCTCGCTCTGTTGCAGCAGCGCCCAGAGCGCGTAATGACAGCTGTTATAGTGGCGCGCCATCTCATCAGTCTGCTGCATGGTGGCCAGCGCGGCCTCCAGCTGCCCCTGACAGTGCAGAACCTCTCCTTTTACCGAGGTGGCGACAATACGGCTGTAGTAGTTTGCCAGCGGCAGGTTCGCCAGCGCCTGATTAGCCAGCCGCTCCGCTTCTTCGGGCTTCCCGGCGTTAATCGCCACCTGCGCGCGTAGCGCATCAAATTCAGCGCTCAGAACTGCATCGATAGCGATCTGTTGCCGCGTCATCTCTTCTTCAGCACGTGCCAGCAAAAGATTTACTTCGCCGTAGCGATGCTGGCTTTGCGCCAGCCAGGCCTGCAACAGAATCAAGCGGGGATTATCAACCAGCAGCTGCCACGGCAGCGCTTTAAGCCCTTCTTCCAGCAGTGCCAGTTCGCTATGGTTAAACAGGGACCAGGCATGATGCAGCAAAATGTCGCGCAGCAGATGAGTATCTTCCGCCGCCAGCGCATGATGAATTGCTTCTCCGGCGTAGCCGAGCGCCATCCAGCCCTCTGCCGCCGCCCGATGCAGCTTATGCAGTTCGCTGCTCAGCTCCCACTGACAGCGCTGGCGTAAAAAGGTGGCAAACAGCGGGTGAAAATTAAACCATTTTCCACTGTCGTCCATGCGCTGAAGAAATAAGCCCTGACGCTCTGTCTCTTCCAGCCGCAGCTGTGCATTTTCTTCGCCGGTCAGGTGAGCAATCAGCATATCGTTCATAGAACGCAGCACGGAACTGCGTAACAAAAAGTTACGCGTCGCCGCGTCCACGCAGTCCAGCACCTCATCCACCAGATAGTCGGAAAGATGGCTGGCGTTAATGCCTGACAGACGCTGCGCGGAGTGATGAGTTGGGGTATTGGATTGACGCTCCGTCAGGGCAATCAACTGTAGCGCGGTTGCCCAGCCGGCAACTTCATCGCACAACCGCTGCGAATCATCTGCGCCGATAGGGCGCTGCAGGCGGCAATCAAAAAACTGTTTCGCCTCCTGTGGCGTAAAGGCCAGCGACTGACTGTTAATTTCCAGCAGTTGCTCGCGTACGCGCAGGTTAGCGATGCCCAGCGAGGGCAAATTACGCGAAAGGATAATCAGCGTCAGGTTTTCCGGCTGATGACGAATAAAAAAGCGCATCGCCTGATGAATGGCATCGTTGGTCAGCAGATGGTAGTCGTCAATCACCAGGTAAAGCGGCCGATGCCATTCGGAAAGCTCCACGAACAGCTGGGAAAAGAGCGCGCTAAGGCTGGCATACTGACGTTTTTGCGCCAGCGCTTCGCTACGCACGCAGTGCCCGTCAGTGGCCTGCTGTACTGCCGCCATAAAATAGTTAGCAAAACGCTCAGGGTAGTTATCGCTCTCATCCAGCGAATACCATCCCAGATCGCTTTTATCCGCCGCCCACTGCGCCACCAGCGTGGTTTTGCCATAGCCGGCAGGGCTACTAATCAGGGCTAAACGGTAGTGCGCAATGTTCGCAAGCCTGGCTATCAAACGCTCCCGAACAATGGTGTTCTGAAGCCGCAGAGGACGGCTGAGTTTCGATGGTATCAGCATGGCGACACTTCACTGTGGTGAAATAGAAGGAAACAAAGGGAATTATTTTACGCTGCGTAATTAAGTACTTTCTGTGCTGCCGCGCGTTAATGCAAGAATGGCCTCCGACCAGAGTTCATTAAGTTGCACCTCATCACATTTCCTTATTGTTTTTTGACGCTTTCTTGTAAAAAAAGCCACAAAACGCCGCTGAAAAGGCGCTTTTTTTCGCTATGACATCTTAAGTTAACCTGCCATCGGTCACACTTTTTCCTACGCCCTGCGGCTCCTCCCTGATGAATCTGGCTACAGGAGGATGCCGCCGCAGGGGGTTAACGTCAGCATGTGTATCAATTATTTGCGAAACCATTCACTTAGCGGAAGAGACACGTATGTCGCAGCAAAAATTCAGTCACACACGTTTTGAGGCGGCGTTAACACGCCAGTGGCAATATCTCGGGCTGAGCAGCGCCAGTGAGATGACCCGACATCAGTGGTGGCAAGCGGTCAGCGCAGCGCTGGCAGAACTTCTGGCGGAACAGCCGTTAGCGAAACCAGACGAACAACAGCGCCACGTTAACTATCTGTCGATGGAGTTTCTGATCGGGCGTCTGACCGGCAATAACCTGATTAACCTTGGCTGGTATGACGATGTAAAGGCACTGCTTGCGCAGCAGGGCATTGCGCTTAGCGATCTGCTGGAGGAGGAAGTGGATCCGGCGCTGGGCAACGGTGGTCTGGGCCGGCTGGCGGCCTGCTATCTTGATTCAATGGCGACGGTGGGCCAGGCAGCTCACGGTTACGGGCTTAACTATCAGTACGGCCTGTTCCGTCAGTGCTTCGATCATGGCCAACAGCGCGAAGCGCCAGATGACTGGCAGCGTGGCAGCTATCCCTGGTTTCGCCATAACGCCGCGCTGGATGTGGACGTTGGCATCGGCGGTAAAGTGGTAAAAAACAGTGACGGCTCCCTGTGCTGGGAACCGGCATTTATGCTGCGCGGCGAAGCCTGGGATCTGCCGGTTATCGGCTATCGCAACGGTTTAGCACAGCCGCTGCGTCTGTGGCAGGCATCTCATGCAGAGCCCTTTGATTTAACACTGTTTAATAACGGTAAATTTCTGCAGGCGGAGCAGCATGGGATCGATGCGGCGAAGCTGACTAAAGTGCTCTATCCCAACGACAACCATCAGGAAGGCAAGCGCCTGCGCCTGATGCAGCAATATTTTCAGTGTGCCTGCTCGGTGGCGGATATTCTGCGCCGCCATCATCAGGCGGGACGCCAGCTGGCGGAACTGCCTGATTATGAGGTCATCCAGCTTAACGATACCCACCCGACTATCGCTATTCCGGAAATGCTGCGTGTTCTGCTGGATGAGCATCAGCTGAGCTGGGATGAGGCCTGGCAGATCACCAGTAACGTCTTCGCGTACACCAACCATACGCTGATGCCGGAAGCGCTGGAACGCTGGGATGAACGTCTGGTGCGCTCGCTGCTGCCGCGTCATTTCATGATTATCAAAGAGATCAATCAGCGTTTTAAAAAGTTGGTGAATAAGCAGTGGCCCGGCGATGAGAAAATCTGGGAAAAAGTGGCGGTGCTGTACGATAAACAGGTGCGCATGGCGAACCTTTGCGTGGTCAGCGGTTTTGCGGTGAATGGTGTCGCGGCGCTGCACTCCGATCTGGTGGTAAAGGATCTCTTCCCGGAATATCACCAGCTGTGGCCGCATAAATTTCATAATGTCACCAACGGCATTACGCCGCGTCGCTGGCTGAAACAGTGCAACCCGGCGCTGGCTACGCTGATTGACGAGACGCTGGGCAACAGCGACTGGGTCACGCAGCTGGATGCGCTAAAAGCGCTGGAGCCGTATGCAGAGGATAAAGCGTTCCGCCAGCGCTATCGCCAGATTAAACAAGATAATAAACAGCGCCTGACCGATTACATCCGCCAGGTGACCGGCATTGAGGTCAATCCCGGGGCGCTGTTTGATGTGCAAATCAAACGTCTGCATGAATACAAACGTCAGCACCTTGGGCTACTGCATATCCTGCACTGCTATCGTCAGCTACGCGACAACCCACAACGGGATAAAGTGCCACGCGTTTTCCTGTTTGGTGCCAAAGCCGCGCCCGGCTACTACCTGGCAAAAAATATTATCTATGCCATTAATAAAGTAGCGGAGGTGATCAATAACGATCCGCTGATCGGCGATCGGTTGAAGGTGGTATTTATTCCGGATTATCGCATTAGCGTCGCGGAGCTGATGATCCCGGCGGCGGATCTCTCGGAACAGATATCGACGGCGGGTTATGAGGCGTCCGGCACCGGCAATATGAAGCTGGCGTTGAATGGCGCGCTGACCGTCGGCACCCTTGACGGCGCGAACGTGGAAATTGCCGAGCAGGTGGGCGAAGAGAATATCTTTATCTTCGGTAATACCGTTGATGAAGTGAAGGCGTTAAAAGCCAAAGGCTACGATCCGAAAAAGCTGCGTAAGAAAGACAAGCATCTCGACGGGTTACTGAAAGAGATGGAAAAAGGCCATTTCAGCCAGGGCGATAAACATGCTTTTGATCTGCTGCTGGAAAGCCTGACCAAAAATGGCGATCCCTGGATGGTACTGGCGGACTTTGCCGACTATATCGTGGCGCAGGAGCGCGTCGAAGCGCTATGGCGCGATCAAGAGGCCTGGACACGTAGCGCGATTCTTAATACGGCGCGTACCGGTATGTTCAGTTCCGACCGCTCCATCCGCGATTATCAACAGCGCATCTGGCAGAGCAAACGTTAAGGGCGAGCGGCGCAGGCCGTTCAGAACAGAACACGGATTCAGGAAGCGTTATGGATTTAACTCAGCTTGAGAAGGACGCCAGCGCGGCCGGGATTGCTGCCAGCTATATCAATGCCAAAGGGGAGCCGGAAGCGATCGGCGCAGAAACCCGCCAGCTGCTGCTGGAGGCGATGGGATTTCCGCGCGCGGCCAGCAACGCGCCGCTTCCGCCGGTAAAAGTATTTAGCGGACGGCAAAAACGTACAATTGCGCCTGGCGGCAGCGGTCAGTTTCACTGGCAGCTACAGACCGAGCAGGGCAAAACCTGGCAGGGCGAAGCGCAGGGCGGTGAAGCCTTTGCGCTACCGCCGCGTCTGCCGCAGGGCTATCACCAGTTGACGCTAACGCAGGGCAAAAAACAGTGGGCCTGCCGGGTGATTATTGCGCCGCAGCGCTGCTATGAACCGCAGCCGCTGCTGGAGGGCAAAAAACTTTGGGGGGCCTGCGTGCAGCTGTATACGTTGCGCTCCGCCCGCAACTGGGGCATCGGTGATTTTGGCGATTTAAGCGCAATGCTGATGCAAATAGCCGATCGCGGCGGCGATTTTATCGGCCTCAATCCCATTCACTCTCTTTATCCCGCCAGCCCGGAAAGCGCCAGTCCTTACAGTCCTTCATCGCGTCGCTGGATGAATATCATCTATATCGACGTAGAGCGTGTGCCCGATTTCCAGCAGAGCGCAGCGGCGCAACGCTGGTGGAAAAAGAAAGAGACGCAGCGTCGGGTAGAGGCGGCGCGCCAGTCAGACTGGGTGGACTATAGCGCGGTTAATCAGTTAAAAATTGAAGGTCTGCGGCTGGCATGGGCGCAGTACTCTGAGCGTGACGAGCAGGATGAAACGCGACGTCATTTTGCCGATTTTGTCAGCGCTGGCGGTGAGAGTCTTTACAGCCAGGCGGCATACGATGCGCTTCATGCAGCGATGCTGCAGCAAGACGGGCAAAGCTGGGGCTGGCCTGCCTGGCCGGAAGCGTATCGCCGGGCCAACAGCGAGGCGGTACAGCAGTTTTGCCGTGAAAATCAGGATGAGGTTCATTTCTGGCTGTGGCTGCAGTGGCTGGCTAATCGCCAGTTTGATGAGTGCTGGCAGGTTTGTCAGCAGCGCGGCATGTCGGTTGGCCTGTATCGCGATTTAGCCGTTGGCGTGGCGGAGGGCGGGGCGGAAACCTGGTGCGATCCTGAGCTTTACTGCCTGCAAGCCTCGGTTGGCGCGCCACCGGATATTCTGGGGCCGCTGGGACAGAACTGGGGGCTACCGCCAATGGATCCGCATGTTATGGCGGCGCGGGCCTATCAGCCATTTATTGAGATGCTGCGCGCCAATATGGCCAGCTGCGGCGCGTTGCGTATCGATCATGTGATGTCGCTGCTGCGCCTGTGGTGGATCCCCTATGGGATGACGGCGAATCACGGTGCCTATATCTCCTATCCGGTTGACGATCTGCTGGCAATCCTGGCGCTGGAAAGCCAGCGGAATCGCTGTATGGTGATCGGGGAGGATCTGGGTACGGTGCCGCAGGAGATTATTGGCAAGCTGCGCCGCAGCGGGATCTACTCCTGGAAGGTGCTCTATTTTGAGCAGGAGAGCGCCGATCGCTATCGCGCGCCGCAGCAGTGGCCGCGCCAGTCGATGGCCAGCGGCGCCACGCACGATTTGCCGACGCTGCGGGGGTTCTGGAGCGCAGGCGATCTGACGCTGGGCGAGGAGTTGGGGCTTTATCCGGATAAGGTAGTGCTGAAAGGGCTGTATGAAAACCGTGAGCGGCAAAAACAGGCCCTGCTGGATGCGCTACATGAGCAGGGCTGCGTACCGAAGAAGCTGGGCAAGCGTGCTGAGAAGCTGGTGATGTCGCCGGAGCTGAACCGCGGTATGCTGCGCTATATTGCTGATAGCGGCAGCGCGCTGCTGGGCCTGCAGCCGGAAGACTGGCTGGATATGGAACAGCCGGTGAACGTGCCGGGCACGGTGGATCAATATCCCAACTGGCGGCGCAAGCTGAGCCACACGCTGGATGAGATGTTTAGCGATGAACATATCAATCAGCTGATTAAGGATCTGGATCGGCGACGCAAAGCGAAAGGCAGTTAATCATCAAGCCCGGCCGGTCAGATAAAGATGGGTCGGGTCTCTTTTACGAATGCAGCCAGATTGCGGCACTATTATTCTACCGCTAAAGCGTTATGAGTCCAGGATAAGAACCCCGTAGCCGTCAGTGGTATGTTTCTTTTTTTAATTCAATAATACGGCCATCGGCATAGCGAATATAGGCAGCGTTGCCAAAGGCGAATCGGATATTACCCTCACGGTTGCGGCCAACCGTTAACAGTATCTCTTTGACGATGCAGTTTTCAGGGGGAGGCACATCATCAAAACAGAGCATATCGTTCTCATCCTCTTTCTGGTAGCCGTCGCCAAAAGCAAAAACGGTAAAGTTGGATGGCCCGCCCGCCTCTTCAGAGGGAATATGATATTTTTCCCGGATAGCGTTCTGATTTCCCAGCCACCAGTTAATCGCCGATGAGGCGGTAACAGGTAAATGATCGACCAGAATTGCGGCAGAGTATATGCCATGATGTGCATCAATAATGTTAACGCGCCGGTTATCCAGATAAAGATAAATACCCATAGCCGTAATCATGATAAAAATGAGAAAGTGAAATGATTTTTTCCTGCTCATGGGCGCTTTTCCTCGAGAGTAATTGTCGCTTCCATATTGGTTAAGAAGGGGCGGAACCCGAATTGATCAAAGCGTTGTAGAATAAACCATATCCTGAAAAACTGGAATTGCTTAAATTTAGCCTTTTGAATATCGTCCACGTCCAGGCCGAAATGATCCTGCCCGGTATACTTTACCTGCGCGCGCCAGCCTTTTTCACTGATTTCCAGACTTAATAAATCTATACGTGTAGCGTAGACGTCATGTATGGTAATGCCTAACCCATTGATTTTGTCGTGTATCATTGAATCAAATTTTGGCAGAGTCCTGTAGCTGATTTCTTCCGTTATGGCAGAAAGCGTTTCCGGAGGAATGATTTTTTTCTCATAATTGATACGCTTATTTATTACCTCCTTAATAGCGGCTAAACTACTGTTTTTTGTATTATCATTAATAATTTGATTTTTATAGGCCGCATCAAGCTGCATATCAGTAAATGGCATACCTGTACCATGCTGGAAATGCTGAAGCATCCGATTGATAAGATACTTCCAGGGGCCTACGCATGCAAAGGGCAATGAGGTAACCTGTATCTCTTCAAATAGTAGCCTGGCACACTGTTGCGCGCTGAGCGTGGCACTGTGTCTGTTGCCGCTATGTGCGCCGAAAAATCGTGACTGAGGATTATCAAAAGCCGTTAGTTGGGTCATGGTCCAGGGATCGACTATATTAGAGATATTGGTCAGCCGGAACTTTTTTTTAAGACGTGCGGCGGTTATATCGCCATACCGCATATCATCTGTCCCATAGTCGTTAAATTCATGCTTTGTGGTATAAAGATTTTGCGGGAAGGTGAGTTTAATCATGTCACTAACTCCTTGTAGACACCCATCCTTGACTCTTCCATTTGAGTCTTTATTTAACAACGGCGATGGTAGTGGTAATAACCATAAAGTAAATGCAGGAAATTTAAAAGTGCATTTTTTCGCTTGTTGAGTCGCTTAGGTATTTCAGTGTAACGCTTTTCGTTAATTAATAATCGTAAGGACGGATTTATGCAAAGGAAAATAATTTTTGTTAATAACTCAAGCCCAATGTTAGGGAGAGCGCCGCCAGTAACAAGTGCCATATTCTCATGGTTTCGTGAAAAAAGTTACATTCAAACGTTAGCTGATTACCTTAAAAGAGAAGGTTATCCCTGGGTCGTTGAGCAAGATACTTCTGAGGCTAATATTGATGAAATAAAACAATATGCAGAAATCATTATTTGTGCACCTGGCTTGCAGTGGCAATTCTTGATTAATGATTTTGATAAAAGCAGCATTATTTATTTATCTACTATGGAGTATGCAACAAATAATGTTGATAGAGTATGCAAGCTAATTAATTCAATAGAAGGCGCTAGTTAGCGATAGGGTGTTAATAAAATTAAGGAAATGGAAATTTAAAGCAAAAGAGATTCTGGATGACTGAATTAAATATAAAGGCGGCCTCAAAGCCGCCTTTTATCACGTTCTGTTCTCTGCCTCAGGCAGACCAGCGCAGCCATCGGCCCACGCTTAGTAGTAAGAGTGTTCGCCGCGCTGGTGTTCGGTAAGATCGCGCACACCTTTCAGCTCAGGGAACGCAGCCAGCAGCTCTTTCTCAATCCCTTCTTTCAGCGTCACGTCGACCATGGAACAGCCGTTGCAGCCGCCGCCGAACTGCAGAATGGCGTAGCCTTCGTCGGTGATTTCCATCAGCGTTACGCGGCCGCCGTGTCCGGCCAGCTGCGGGTTAATCTGTGCCTGCAGCAGATATTCAACGCGCTCCAGCAGCGGTGCGTCATCAGACACTTTACGCATTTTGGCGTTTGGCGCTTTCAGCGTCAGCTGAGAGCCAAGGTTATCGGTAACGAAATCGATCTCAGCATCTTCCAGGTAGGGCGCGCTCAGCTCATCCACATAGGCGGAAAGCTTTTCAAACTTCAGTTCGGTATCGCTCGGCTCTACCGCATCCGGTGGGCAATATGACACGCCGCATTCGGCCGTTGGGGTGCCCGGATTAATCACGAACACGCGGATTTGAGTGCCTTCTTCCTGATTTGAAAGCAGTTTTGCAAAATGGTCCTGGGCGGCATCGGTAATTCGGATCATGGCAGTTGCTCAATAGTTGACTAATTTAGTTGGTTATAATACGCCCATCGCCGACGCTCTACAAGGTACGGCAAAGGCACCAAATCTGGACGCTGGCGGCTCCGGCGCGCATCAGCAGACGGCTCACTTCCGCGACCGTGTTACCGGTCGTCACCACATCATCAATCAGGGCGATATGGCGATCCTGAACGGTGATTTCAAGTTGAAAAGCGCCGCGCAGGTTGCGCTTACGCGCTTGCGCCCCAAGTCGATGCTGAATAAGAGCAGCGCGGCGGCGCGTTAAAGCCTGAGGGTCATAAGTACAGCTTAACCAGCGAGCCAGCGAACGGGCCAGCAGGTCAGCCTGATTAAAACCGCGTCGCCAGGCGCGCTGATGATGCAGCGGCACAGCCAGTATTAAATCGGGACGAGGCAGGCCGCGCTGACGTCTGGCCGCTAACCAGCTTAGCAAAATCAGCCGCGCCAGCATCACAGAGAGTGCGGTGCGGCCAGAGAATTTATAGCGGGCAATCAGCAAGCTTAAAGGCGAACAGTAATCGCTTACGGCGATCAGCTGCTGCCAGGGTGGCGGGCGCTGCAGGCAGCGACCGCAGGGCACAAGCGCATCGCCTGCAGGTAAGCCGCAGCGCGGGCAACAAAGCGGTAACGGTGGCAGCGCGCGTAAACAGTAGCTGCATAATCCCTGCACCGGCAGCGCCAGCGGTATCTGGCATAGCCAACAGCCTCCCTGCATTGGTAGCATAGCGACCTCCTTAATTAAGCAACAGTGAGACAATAACCGATGGCGCAGCTTTACTGGCATACAACCGGCACCGGCAATCGCGATCTTGTGCTGTTACACGGATGGGGACTGAACGCGGAAGTATGGCGTTGCATTGCGGAGCCGCTCAGCGCACATTTTCGGCTGCATGTGGTGGACCTGCCGGGTTTTGGCCGCAGTCAGGGATTTGGCGCATTAACGTTGAATGGGATGATCGACGCTCTGTTGCCCCATCTGCCGGAAAAGGCACTCTATCTGGGTTGGTCGTTAGGCGGTCTGGTTGCCAGCCGGCTGGCGCTGCGTTATCCGCAACAGGTTACTGGCCTGATTACCGTCGCCTCATCGCCTCGTTTTACCGCCGATGAAGAGAGCTGGCCGGGGATTAAGCCAGAGACGCTGACCGGCTTTCAGCAACAGCTTAGCGAGGATTATCAGCGCACCGTTGAACGCTTTCTGGCGCTGCAAACGCTGGGCACGCAAAGCGCCAGGCAAGATGCCCGGGCGTTAAAAGAGGTGGTGCTGTCGCAGCCGATCCCCACGGTGGAGGTGTTGGCGGGTGGGCTGGAGATTTTACGGAGTACGGATTTACGCGATGAAATGGACAGGCTTCAGGTTCCGCTGCTACGTATTTATGGCTATCTGGATGGGCTGGTACCACGTAAAGTCGCCACGCTGCTGGATCAGCGCTGGCCTGCCAGCGCCTCTCTGATTATAGAAAAAGCCGCCCATGCGCCCTTTATCTCGCATACGCAGGAATTTTGTACGGCGGTCAAAGCGTTCAGCGATTCAGTTTAATAAACTTTATCCCTTTAGCTGGCAAAATATCACCTGGCGTTAATAATTGTAACTGAGCAAGGCCGCTGATCATGACTGTATGAGTCTGCCAGGGAGCAGGGCACTGTATACCCCTATCTCATTGTATTCTTCGGCGGTCTGAGTTTTTCAGTTAACTTATGACGAAGGTGTACTATGAATATCATTAAAACTATTGCTGTAACTTGTCTGCTGGGTGGTCTCTCATTCTCTGCGCTGGCGGCACAGGAAGTGACGAAAGAAGATGTGCAGAAAATGAATCTGGAGAAAATCGGCACGGTGAATACCACGGCGGAAACCACCTCGCCAATGGATGCCAAACGTGAACTGTCAAAGCTGGCGGATGAGAAGGGCGGCAAATACTTTCTGGTGATCGCCGGACGCGAACACGGGCGTTTCAGCGCTACGGCAGACGTCTATAAGTAATCTTTAAGCAGGCATACCGGTTATGCCTGCTTAACCTTTCAGCCACAGATAGTGCCACGGCGGCAGCGTTACCGGCTGCGAACCATCAATCAGCGCCTGCTCAACAATATCGCGATATTTCTTCGCTTCCGGCAGCGTCGCCTCCACGCTTTTGCCGCTCAGATTAAACACGCACAGCAGACTGTTATCGCCCGTTGATGAATAGCGCCGCATCATTAACAGCGTATTTTCACTGTTGAGGATCTCCATTGGATTATCAGGATGAAACGCAGGCTGACGCGTACGCAGCTGTATCAGCGCACTGAGGCGGTTAAAAACCTGCTGTTGGAGATAATTGCCGCCGGACAACGCTTTTTCGATCGCTGAGAGCGCATATTTTTCCCGATTGATGGCGCGGTTATGACCGGCGACTTTGACGCCTTCCTGATCGTTGCGCGAGCCAAGAATGCTCTGGATATAGATGGCGGGAACGCCGGGGAAAGCCAGCAGAATCGCATGTGCCAGCATAAAACGCCGGATGCGCGTATCATCGTTATCGTTCTGCTTGTTCAAGGCATCCATGTAGGTGACATTGATCTCATACGGGCTGGTGGTGCCGTCCGGATTATTTTTATAAGAGATCAGTGCGCCTTCCAGCGCCAGGTCACGCACCAGCGAAACGATCTCAACTTCCGGCAGAATGCCACGCGCCGGGTTGAGGCCGATGCCATCATGTGAGGCGAGAAAGTTAAAAAAGGTCGTGCCGCCGCCGCCCAAATCGAGGCCCGCCGCCCACTGGCGCAGCGCGCGCGCCGAGCCGTTATGAATAGCATGTAGTACCAGCGGCGGCAGCGAGAATTGATAAACCATCTGCGCTTCATCCTGACCGTTGCCAAAGTAGCTGATATTGTCCTGATGCGGCACATTGGTTTCGGTAATGATCACGGTGCCAGGTGCGACCACGTCGGCAATGGCGCGGAACAGCTTCACCAGCAGATGGGTATTTTCCAGGTGAATACAGCGTGTGCCAGGCGTTTTCCACATATAGCCCACCGCATCCAGCCTGACGTAATCGGCCCCTTTTTTCAGGTATTCCAGCAGCACGTCAACCATACGAATCAGCACTTCCGGGCTGGCGAAGTTCAGGTCTATCTGATCGGCGCTAAAGGTGGTCCAGATATAGTGGGTATGACCATCGCTACGCTCAAAAGGGGTCAGCAGCGGTGAAGTACGCGGGCGGGTCACGCTGCTTAAATCGGTGCCGGGCGGCATACTGATAAAAAAATCGTCCCAGCCGGGATCGCAGGCCAGATAATGTTTAAACCAGGCGCTGCGTGCAGAGATATGGTTGCAAACAAAATCGAACATCAAACGCGTATGCGTATGCAGTTCAGCCACGTTGCGCCATTCGCCGCATATGGGATTGACCTGATGATAATCAATCACGGAAAAACCGTCGTCGGATGACCAGGGGAAGAAAGGCAGCAGGTGAACCAGGTTAAAAGTGGACTGCAAATGCTGCTGGTAAAAGCGTGAAAACGTGGCAAGCGTCGGCGCTTCCGGCTCGCGGAACTGATCGGCATAGGTTATCAGCACCACATCTTTTTCATCCCAGTGCGGCTTACGCGGTTTTTTTATCGCATCACGGGCGGCGCGAATGTGTGACAGCAGGCGCTCCCGCGCGGCCATTGGAAAAGTGTCCTGGTAGATCTTATCGATTAAGTTATTGATAATATCCATGTTTATCCGGCAGGCTGCAGCATTAGGTTCGCAAGGGCGTTAGTTTTTACTGTAGACCGCCAGGCTAAAATCGCAACCGCTACAGCGACTCCCTTTCTCAGGATGGGAGCCGCCTGGCTAAAATTGCCGTCGCCTGGTTGGCTAATGGCATTCTCCGCTTCTTAACGGCTTTTCATAGCTTTCCACCGGCAACACCCGAATCGGAATGCGCTGCGGTGGCAGTTTAATCCGCCGTAACAGCAGCAGCAGGGCGCTGTTAAACAGCAGCACCAGTAAAATAATCAGGCTGCTGGTAAGCGGTTGCTCATTGATACGCGAAAACTGCCAGAACAGCGTGGCAAGGGAGTAAGCAACGTTTAACCCCCACAGAATTGAAAAGCCCATCCAGCGGCGGCTGCTTTCACGCGCAATCGCGCCCATCACCGAGACGCAGGGAATGTAAAGCAGCACAAACAGCAGGTAGCTGAAAGCGGCGGCATCGCTGCCAAACTGGCGGCTCATTTTCCCCATCGCGCCGCCCGCCATTTCACCATCGCCTTTACTGGCCTCAATAGGGTTAGCCAGTACGCTGAAAGTCAGCGTCTCTTTCAGGCCCTGCCAGGTTTCCGTTACCGCATCGGCAAGTTCCGCCTTCAGGCTCCAGTCGTAGACGTTGAACGGCTCTTCATGCAGCGCTTCGGCGGTATAGAGCGTATTCAGCGTACCGACCACCACCTCTTTAGCCATTGCGCCTGTCAGCAGGCCGACCGAGGCTTGCCAGTTATCCGGCTGGATGCCGATAGGGGCCAGCAGCGGAGTGATCACCCGGCTAACGCTGGCCAGCGCCGAATCATTGATGCTGTTAACCGGCTGACCATTAAACGAGAAGCTATTCAGCCCGCCAATAAAAATGCTGGCGATCACAATCACTTTCCCGGCGCGCAGCACAAAGCCGTGCAGCCGCTGCCAGGCTTGCAAGAGCAGGCTTTTCAGATGCGGAACGTGCCAGCTTGGCAGCTCCATCACGAACGGCGAGGCTTCGCCGCGCAGTAGCGTGTGCTTTAGCAACAGACCGGTTAACACCGCCATCACGATGCCGGTGAGATACAGGCTAAACACCACCAGCGCGCCGTGCGCGCCAAAGAAGGCGGCAGAGAACACGGCAAAAATCGCCAGCCTGGCCCCGCAGGAGATGAAAGGCGCCATCATCACCGTAATCAACCGTTCGCGTGGGGCATCCAGCGTGCGCGCGCCCATTACCGCAGGGACGTTACAGCCAAAGCCGACAATCAGCGGCACAAAAGATTTTCCCGGCAGGCCAAGCGATTGCATCAGCCGATCGACCACGAAGGCAGCGCGCGCCATATAGCCGGAGTCTTCCATAAAGGAGAGAAACAGATACATTAAACCAATCTGTGGCACCAGCGGCAGCACCGTATTGATCCCGCCGCCGATGCCCTGAGCAAGAAACAGTGTCAGCCAGACGGGGAAATGCAGCATAGCGCCAAGCCACTGCATACCATGAATAAACAGTGCCGTTGAGCCGATGTCGAACAGCGGCTGGATTGCGCCGCCGATATTGATCGCCAGCACGAACATCAGATACATCATCAGCAAAAAGATCGGCAAGCCCAGCCAGCGGTTCAACACCAGATTATCCAGACGCTGCGACAGCCGATGCGGCGCCATCAAATGTTGATTGCTGACTTCAGCGCAAATCGACGCCAGCTTTTCATAGCGTGCGGCGACGATATTTATCGCAATATCTGATGAGAGTTGGGTCTCCAGCTCGGTTAAATGCTGTTGCGTCACATCGCTTATCTGCTGGCGGCTATAGACATCGCCTTCCAGCAGCTGTAGCGCCAGCCAGCGCCGCTGCTGACGGCTTTCGTTGACCGGCATCGTAGCCGCCAGCCGATCGACAGCGCTGTTCAGTTCAGCCGGATAGCAGACCTCCAGCGGCGCGCAGACGGGAGCGCCTTGGTCAATCAGCTGTTTCAGGCGATCCAGCCCGCTGCCGCGCGTTGAAACCACGGGCACTACCGGACAGCCAAGGCGCTGCGCCAACGCGGGTATATCGATGGTAATGCGTTGGCTTTCCGCCATATCCAGCATATTGAGCGCGACGATGCAGGGCACACCCAGCTCACGCAACTGCAGCGTAAGATAGAGGTTGCGCTCAAGATTACAGGCGTCCACAACATTAATCAGCAGGTCTGCCTGCTGGCTTAAAACAAAGTGGCAGGCGATCTGCTCGTCGAGCGACGCCTGCTGAGAAAGGGTGGTGAGCGAATAGGTGCCGGGAAGATCGATTAAAGTTACCCGCGTCTCGCCAGCGGTGAAGAAGCCCTCTTTACGCTCTACGGTAACGCCGGCCCAGTTGCCCACGCGCTGACGTGCGCCGGTAAGCTGATTAAACAGGGTGGTTTTTCCGGCGTTGGGATTACCCAGCAGACCAATAGTGCAGCTTTTCATGCCACCTCCGCCATCGGCTGTAGCTGCAGCAGCGCCAGATCCTTTTTGCGCAGCATCAGGCTAACGCGTCCTGTCTGGATCTGGAGCGGATCGCCCAGCGGCGCAATACGCATCACCTGGAAACAGGCACCGGGCAACAGCCCAAGAGAAAGGAGTTTTTGCCGGTAAGCCGGGCTAACGGCGGAAGAAAAACCAAGAATTTGATAGTGTTGGCGGGCAAATAGTGGCATAGGGTGCACCTCATTGACTGTCGCTTAAGGCGGCAAGAACAAAACGGCACCATATTAATGAGAACGATTATCGTTAATGTTGATTTAGAACAAACATAATACAAAGGGCGGCACCTGGCCGCCCTTAAAGTTGTTAGCGTTTTTTACCCAGCGCCGCGGCCAGCGCATCGCTCATCGCACTGTTGCCAGAGAGAGTGCTGTTGCCACGCGCGCGTGGTTTCGCCGTCGGGCGGTTATTGGCGCGCTCCTGGCTACGTGGCGCAGCGCGCGAAGCGGTTTCACCCGGCTGCTCATCCAGACGCATGGTCAGCGCAATACGCTTACGCTGCAAATCCACCTCCAGCACCTTGACCTTAACGATATCGCCCGCTTTCACTACGGTATGTGGATCTTCGACAAATTTGTCGGAGAGCGAGGAGATATGCACCAGTCCATCCTGATGCACGCCGATATCCACGAACGCACCGAAGTTAGTTACGTTAGTCACTGCGCCTTCCAGCACCATGCCCGGCAGCAGATCGTTCATGGTTTCCACGCCTTCAGCAAACTGTGCCGTTTTGAATTCCGGACGCGGATCGCGGCCTGGCTTTTCCAGCTCTTTAAGAATATCGCTGACCGTCGGCACGCCAAAACGATCGTCGGTAAAGTCGACCGCTTTCAGGTTGCGCAGCTCATTCGGGTTACCCATCAGCTCACGTAGCGACTGGCGGGTTGCCTCCAGAATACGCTCTACCACCGGATAGGCTTCCGGATGCACCGTTGAGGCATCCAGTGGATTATCGCCCTGATTAATGCGCAGGAAGCCAGCACACTGTTCAAAGGCTTTTGGACCGAGACGGCTGACTTTCAGCAGCTGCTGACGGCTGCGGAAGCGACCGTTTTCATCACGCCAGTTCACAATATTTTGCGCCATCATGCGCGTCAGTCCGGCTACGCGCGTCAGCAGCGCTACGGAAGCGGTATTCAGATCGACACCAACGGCGTTTACGCAGTCTTCCACTACCGCATCCAGCTTTTTCGCCAGCTGGCTTTGGCTGACGTCATGCTGATACTGGCCAACGCCGATCGATTTCGGATCGATTTTCACCAGCTCTGCCAGCGGATCCTGCAGACGACGTGCGATAGAAACCGCGCCGCGCAGGGAAACATCAAGGTCGGGGAACTCCAGCGCCGCCAGCTCAGACGCTGAGTAAACCGATGCGCCCGCTTCGCTGACGATAACTTTTTGCGCCGTAACCTGAGGAAACTGTTTTTGCACTTCCAGGAAGAAGCGCTCGGTTTCACGTGACGCGGTGCCGTTGCCAATCGCCACCAGTTCAACCTGATGACGGGTGCAGAGCGCCGCAACCGCCGCCGCTGCCTTCGCTGCCTGGCCGGTGTGCGGATAGATGGTGTCGGTGGCGACCAGCTTGCCGGTGGCATCCACCACGGCAACTTTTACCCCGGTGCGCAGGCCCGGATCGAGGCCCATTGTGGCACGCATGCCAGCCGGTGCCGCCATCAGCAGATCGTGCAGGTTGCGGGCAAAGACGTTAATCGCTTCTTCTTCCGCCCGCTCGCGCACGCTGCCCATCAGCTCGGTTTCCAGATGCAGCAGCACTTTAATGCGCCACGTCCAGCTCACCACGGCCTTACGCCAGCTGTCTGCCGGCGCGTTGTTCAGACGCAGGTTCAGATGCTCGCTGATAAGCTGTTCGCCGTAACTTTCACGCGGCGGCTCATCAAACTGCGGATCGGGATTGAGCGCCAGCTGCAGCACGCCTTCGTTGCGGCCACGGAACATCGCCAGCGCACGATGCGAAGGCACCGTCGCCAGCGCTTCGTGATGATCAAAATAGTCGCGGAATTTCGCGCCTTGTTCCTCTTTGCCTTCCACCACGCGTGACACCAGATGCGCGTTCTTCCACAAATAGTCGCGCACTTTCGCCAGCAGAGCGGCATCTTCCGCGAAACGCTCCATCAGGATATAGCGTGCGCCATCCAGCGCCGCCTTCACGTCGGCTACGCCTTTATCGGCATTTACAAAGCGGGCGGCCAGCTGCTCTGGCTCATGAGAAGGATCCTGCCACAGTGTGTCCGCCAGCGGTTCCAGCCCGGCTTCAATAGCGATCTGTCCACGGGTACGGCGTTTCGGCTTATAGGGAAGGTAAAGATCTTCGAGTTCGGTTTTGCTCAGCGTACCGTGAATTGCGGCGGCGAGTTCATCGCTGAGTTTGCCCTGTTCCGCAACGGATTTCAGGATCGCCTGGCGGCGATCTTCCAGCTCTCGCAGGTAACCGAGGCGGGTCTCCAGCTGTCGCAGCTGGGTATCATCAAGCCCGCCGGTGACTTCTTTACGATAACGTGCAATAAACGGCACGGTGTTCCCTTCGTCCAGCAGGCGGATTGCGGCATCAACTTGTTCAGCCCGCGCCTGAAGTTCACCTGCAATAATGCGGTTCAGTGAATCATTCATCATCGGTTCAACTATCTTGCTAACAGAGTTTGAGAAATAGCGGACAGTTATACGGACTGGAGGGCGAAATTACCAGCGATGCGGCGCGCTTTAGGCCATATTCCGAGCGCGTTTTACCACAGGTGGTTTTTGATGTTGTACCATTAGCGCCAAAGGGCGGCGTAAGGCTGCCGGACCATTAGTTTTAGCTGACAGGATGGGTGTGTGAAGACGCAACTGATTACCCGTGAAGGTTATAACAAGCTCAGGGCGGAACACGATTATCTGTGGAAAGAAAAGCGCCCGGAGATCACCAAAATTGTCTCCTGGGCGGCCAGTCTGGGCGATCGTTCCGAAAACGCAGACTACACCTATAACAAGCGCCTGCTGCGTCAGATCGATCGACGGGTGCGCTATCTGCGTAAATGTCTTGCCGAACTGAAAATTGTTGATTATTCACCACAGCAGGAGGGCAAGGTCTTTTTTGGCGCCTGGGTGGAGGTGGAAAACGAACAGGGTGAGGTAAAGAGCTTTCGTATTGTTGGCCCGGATGAAATCTACGGGGACGCGAAAAATTATATTTCTGTTGATTCGCCGATGGCGCGCGCGTTGATTAAAAAAGAAGTGGATGACGAAGTGAGCGTGAATACGCCGGAAGGGGAAAAAATCTGGTTTATTAACCGGATTGATTATCGGCAGGAACAAAATGACAGCGACGCCGTTTAACCTGCGCTTGAAAAAGAAGCGGAGAATAATGACTTTTTTAAGAAAGCCCGGGCAACGCTTATTCTCCGGTGGCGAAAGACAACAGCAACAAAGTTCTTATAATTTTTGACCTGAGGTAGTGCCTAACCAATTTTAATGTGGAATGGTGCTGGTTGTGGTGGTGGTTGCCGTGCTGGAGCCATCGCCGCCGCCTGCGGTAGCAAGGGCCAGGCCCAGTAGCGCGCCCACAACGGCAACGCCTTCCGCATCAGAAGCGCCTTTCGCTTCGGTGGTTGCCTGAGCCCCTGCGGCCACGCCGCCTGCGGGTTCGTTAGCCATTACGTATCCGCTGATAAACAGTGCCAGCGAGCAAATCAACATTATCTTGTTCATATTTATTCCCGGCTGATAAATAAACAACGTTTGTCGGGGAGAATATAGGTTTGCCAGGGCCGCGCTGAAAAGCGTTGTTTTCTAACGAATAAGGTTAACTTGATTTATTACTGGATCGATCTTTCGTGTGCTGCGAATATTCCTGGCTTAGCGTAAAGAGAAAAAAATAAATGCCAGTTTTTTCTGCTAATAGTTGGACTCAGGGCGCAGTAATCTGACACTTAATAGCCTGTTAAAGCAGCATCACAATCAAACCAGCAAGATCCATTAAGCTAACCCGCTGTTTTGCCATGACAAAAGTTTACATTCACTATTCTGAGCCAGCGATGAGCAGAGTTTATGGACGTATTTCAGAAAAGACGGATCGGGCGATGACGGGCAATTGGGCAGGGTAAAAGCAAAATAAATGCGATATAAGCTGCTGTTTAATATGCTTTGTAACAATTTCGGCTAGAATATAAACCATTAATGGCTGTCACAGTTACGCTTCTTTTTTAACAATACCAGCTCGGGCAATAGCGCCTTTGGGAGTATCGAAATGCAAGAAAACTACAAAATTCTGGTCGTCGATGATGACATGCGCCTGCGCGCACTGCTGGAGCGTTATCTGACCGAACAGGGTTTTCAGGTGCGCAGCGTCGCTAACGCCGAGCAAATGGATCGCCTGTTAACCCGCGAATCCTTTCACCTGATGGTGCTCGACTTAATGTTGCCGGGCGAAGATGGCCTGTCGATTTGTCGTCGCTTGCGTAGCCAAAGTAATCCGATGCCGATCATTATGGTGACGGCAAAAGGCGAAGAGGTCGATCGTATTGTTGGGCTGGAGATCGGCGCGGATGACTACATTCCAAAACCGTTCAACCCGCGTGAGCTGCTGGCGCGTATTCGTGCCGTGCTGCGTCGTCAGGCGAATGAACTGCCGGGCGCGCCTTCTCAGGAAGAAGCGGTTATCGCCTTCGGCAAGTTCAAGCTGAATCTTGGTACCCGTGAAATGTTCCGCGAAGATGAGCCGATGCCGTTAACCAGCGGCGAATTTGCCGTGCTGAAAGCGCTGGTGAGCCATCCGCGTGAGCCGCTGTCACGCGATAAGCTGATGAACCTTGCCCGTGGTCGCGAGTACAGCGCGATGGAACGCTCCATCGACGTGCAGATTTCACGCCTGCGCCGCATGGTGGAAGAAGATCCTGCGCATCCGCGCTATATCCAGACCGTTTGGGGCCTGGGCTACGTGTTTGTTCCGGACGGCACTAAAGCATGAGGCGGCTCCGCTTTTCTCCCCGCAGTTCCTTTGCGCGCACGCTGCTGCTGATTGTCACGCTACTGTTTGTCAGCCTGGTAACCACCTATCTGGTGGTGCTTAACTTTGCCATTCTTCCCAGCCTGCAGCAGTTTAACAAGGTGCTGGCGTATGAAGTGCGCATGTTAATGACCGATCGGCTGCAGTTAGAAGATGGCACGCAACTGGAAGTGCCGCCTGCGTTTCGGCGTGAAATTTACCGCGAGCTGGGAATTTCTCTTTATACCAACGCGGCGGCGGAGGAGAGCGGATTACGCTGGGCACAGCATTACCAGTTTTTAAGCGATCAAATGGCGCGCCAGCTCGGCGGGCCAACGGATGTACGGGTCGAAGTCAATAAAAACTCGCCTGTAGTGTGGCTGAAAACCTGGCTCTCACCCGATATCTGGGTACGCGTGCCGCTGACCGAAATTCATCAGGGCGACTTCTCGCCGCTGTTCCGCTATACGCTGGCGATTATGCTATTGGCGATAGGCGGCGCCTGGCTGTTTATCCGTATTCAGAACCGTCCGCTGGTGGATCTGGAGCATGCGGCGTTACAGGTAGGGAAAGGCATCATCCCGCCGCCGCTGCGGGAATATGGCGCATCGGAGGTGCGCTCGGTGACGCGCGCCTTTAACCAGATGGCGTCAGGCGTTAAACAGCTGGCGGACGATCGTACGCTGTTGATGGCGGGCGTAAGTCACGATCTGCGTACGCCGCTGACGCGTATTCGCCTGGCCACGGAGATGATGAGCGAAGAAGATGGCTATCTGGCGGAATCGATTAATAAGGATATTGAAGAGTGCAATGCGATTATCGAACAGTTCATCGATTATCTGCGTACCGGGCAGGAGATGCAGACCGAACGCGCCGATCTGAACGTTGTGCTGAACGAAGTTGTTGCGGCGGAGAGCGGCTACGAGCGTGAAATTGAAGACGCCATCATGCCTGAAGAACTCATACTGGATATCAATCCGCTTTCTATCAAGCGAGCGGCGGCGAATATGGTGGTGAACGCGGCGCGCTACGGCAACGGCTGGATCAAGGTCAGCAGCGGCTATGAGCTACAGCGAGCCTGGTTCCAGGTGGAAGATGATGGGCCGGGCATTAAGCCGGAACAGTTAAAGCATCTGCTACAGCCTTTTGTTCGCGGCGACAGCGCCCGCAGCACCAGCGGCACCGGACTGGGGCTGGCGATTGTACAGCGTATTATCGATGCGCATCAGGGGTCGCTGGAGATGGGCGTCAGTGAGCGTGGCGGCCTGCGTATTCGCGCCTGGCTGCCCTTATCTGCATCGGCGTCACCAACCGGCGGCCCGGTGAGCCCGTTGCCATTGCCTAAGAGCGAATAGCTGAAAGCCTGCGTCAGAAAAATAAAAACCCCCGCCAAACGGCGGGGGTTTTCTTTACTGCGACAGGATTAAATTTGCGGTCCGGCTGACACCAGCGCGGCGCCCGCAGGCGTATCGGTATACTTCTCAAAATTAGTGATAAAGCGCTGCGCCAGATCCAGCGCGCGGCTTTCCCACTGCGCCGGATCTTGCCAGGTATTGCGCGGGTCGAGAATATGCGGATCGATGCCTGGCACCGCGACCGGCATCTGTAGATTGAATACAGGCAGCGTCTGCGTCTCCGTCTGTGCCAGCTCGCCACTAAGAATCGCGTTGATGATCGCTCGCGTATCCTTCAGTGAGATACGCTTCCCGGTGCCGTTCCAGCCGGTATTGACCAGCCAGGCTTCCGCGCCCGCATCCTGCATACGCTTCACCAGCACTTCGGCATATTTTGTTGGATGCAGCGTTAAAAACGCCGCGCCAAAGCAGGCGGAAAAGGTTGGCGTCGGCTCGGTAATACCGCGCTCAGTGCCCGCCAGCTTGGCGGTAAAGCCCGACAGGAAGTGATACTGAGTTTGATCGGAAGAGAGACGCGAAACCGGCGGCAGCACGCCAAACGCATCGGCAGTGAGGAAAATAACCTTTTTCGCATGACCCGCTTTTGATACTGGCTTAACGATATTATCGATATGGTAAATCGGATAGGAGACGCGCGTATTCTCCGTTTTGCTGGCGTCATCGAAATCGACAGACCCATCGCTGCGTACCACCACGTTTTCCAGCAGCGCATCGCGCCGGATGGCATGATAAATCTCCGGCTCCGCCTGCTCTGACAGCTTAATGGTTTTTGCGTAGCAGCCGCCTTCGAAGTTAAACACGCCGTCATCATCCCAGCCATGCTCATCATCGCCAATCAACTGACGTTTCGGATCGGTGGAAAGGGTGGTTTTCCCGGTGCCGGAAAGGCCAAAGAACACCGCGACGTCACCCTGCTCGCCAACGTTAGCCGAGCAGTGCATCGAGGCCACGCCTTTCAGCGGCAGCAGATAATTCATCACCGCAAACAGGCCTTTCTTCATCTCGCCGCCGTACCATGTGCCGCCGATGAGCTGCATCTTTTCGGTGAGATTAAAGGCGACAAAGTTTTCTGAATGCAGGCCCTGTTGCTGCCAGTTGGGGTTGGTGCATTTTGCGCCGTTCATCACGATAAAATCAGGCGTGAAGCTGGCCAGGCTAGCTTCATCAGGGCGAATAAACATGTTTTTGACGAAGTGTGCCTGCCAGGCGACTTCGGTAATAAAGCGCACACTCAGGCGGGTATCAGGATTGGCACCGCACCAGGCGTCAACCACAAACAGGCGCTTACCGGAAAGCTGCTGTGTTACACAACTCTTTAGCGCTTGCCAGGTTTCCTGCGACAAAGGCTGATTATCATTTTTGCCTTTGCCCTGGTCGTTCCACCACAAGGTATCGCGCGTCGTGTCGTCACGCACAATATATTTATCTTTCGGCGAGCGGCCGGTAAAAATGCCGGTGTCCACGGCGATCGCCCCGGACTGCGTTAGCGTGCCGCGCTCATAACCGGTGAGGCCGGGCAGGGTTTCTTCCTTAAATAAAGTTTCATAATCGGGATTATGGATGACTTCAACCGTATCAGTGATGCCATAAGCGACGAGGTCCTGTGGCGTCAGGCCATTAGGGCGCATATTACTGTTCCTTTATCGGTTTGTACTGCAACAAATGTTGGGGTGACTTGCTGCCACTTGTCGTAAAACAGCACGAAGCGATTCACGCTGCTTTACAATTGCGGCAGTCTACTACTGTGAACAAGCAGCGGAAGGAGAGAGTGACAGAAATGAGAGACGAAACGTTTTTTTATAGAAATTCATCAAAATCTGATGAAAAGTTATGACTATTGCCGAAGGATTATGAAACATCATTTTAATTTTCTGGCGAAACGTGGCGTTTGTCCGCTGGGTTAAGCGCAATCTCCAACCGATCCGCCTGGCTAAGACTCTGCTGGCCGCGCCGTTGTAGTTTGTTAATGAAAAACGCGAGCCAGACTACCTCTTTTACTGATGAGCTTAAAAATTTCACCAAACCTGCTGCTATTTTTTTGAGAAAATTAAAATATGAAAAAATTACTGCTTGTTGTTTCATCTCGCTTAGTGCAGGGCATAGGCATAGGCATATGTGGTTTGTCCCTGCTTTATGCGGGTTGGTTTCTGTTTTTCTCATACAGCGATTACCGATATTTGCTTTCTGTCTTTTCCCTGCTGGGGCTTGTTATGGGTTACTACATCTTTAAATTTGCTGTGCGTAAAATCTATGATGAAAGCCCCGAGGATTGGTGATCTATTTGGCAGGGACTATTGATGCTGTTTCTGCTCTCCACCATAAGCCTTAATCCTCAAAATCGTTGGGATAAGCATCCTTAAGTTTTTGCTGCTCTACAAATTAATCAGACTAAATTTCATGCGGTAACCTTCTTTCAGGCCAACATCGATTTGCTCGGCGATAAAACTGGCACTAAGTGGGAAGGCTAACGTTTACTGTTAACAACAAAAATATTCTCAGACAGAAGGCTTCAGCATGCGTTGCCGCACCTTCTCCCTTTTGCCAGAAAGTGAGCTGGTGAATAAACACCAGAGTGATGTCATAATTTTTAGTCGTAATTAAACAAAGGTTAATTCCAACTCAGGCGTTTAAATGCTATTTAAAACCTTTCAATAAACTCTTAAAGCAACAGATTATAATGATTAAATTAATAGTTATTGTATTCCTCACTGCATTGGCAATCGCCGCCTTTATTCTGCACTGGAGACTGAACCGTAAAAGAAAGATTGATCCTCCCTATATGCGCCGCCGCTAGTAGTTTTTCATCAACGCCTACCTGGCGCAGTGGGGTTAATCAGTAAGGCGAGTCAATAAGAAGGGAAGGTGAAGAATGGACTTTAGCACAAAATAAAGGCGACCTGCGTCGCCTTTATAAATTTGCCGGATATCTTAATGAATCTGGGCGCTGCCGCTACCGGAATCATTACGAATCGCCGCAATATCTACCGCATCGTAAATGTAGTGGCTGCCGCAATAGTCACAGTGCATATCGATTTGACCATCTTCCTGCAGGATTTGATCCACTTCTTCCTGAGGCAGCGTTTTCAGCACTTCACCGCAGCGCTCGCGCGAGCAGGTACATTTGAAGCTGACATTCTGTGGTTCATAGATGGTCACCTCTTCCTGGTTATAGAGACGCCACAGCACCTCATTCGCCGGCAGGCCGATCAGCTCTTCGGTTTTGATGGTTTCCGTCAGCGTGGCCAGATGGTTGAAATCTTCTTTATCGGTATCCTGCGCCGGCAACACCTGCAGCAGAATACCCGCAGCGCCCGCCTGGCCTTCATGCTCGCCGGTACGGATAAACAGACGCGTCGGCAGCTGCTCAGAACGCATAAAGTAATCTTCCAGGCAGGCTGCCAGCGTATCGCCTTCCAGCCCAACGACGCCCTGATAGCGTTCGCCTTTTTCCGGCGAAATGGTGATCACCAGATAGCCGTTGCCCACCATCTCTTTCAGCGAGCTGCCAGGGGCGATCTCACCCTGAACGCGCGCAACGCCGCGCATTTCCTGACGGTTATTACCGTTAATCACCGCCAGCGTTAACGCACCGTCGCCCTGGAGCTGCACGGTGATATCGCCTTCAAACTTCAGCGTGGCGGTAAGCAGACTGGTTGCCACCAGCAGTTCGCCCAGCAGCTGTTGTACCGGCTGTGGGTAATCGTGGCCGGCGACAATTTCGCGCCATGTCGCGGACAGATTAACCAGTTCGCCACGGACCGCGTGGTTTTCGAACAGGTAACGATGCATTTGGTCTTGATGAGCCATAGTTTTTCTCTCGTATTGGCGGCGCGTTATTCGTCGCCAGAAAATTTGAATTTCATCAGGTCGCGGCGCTCTTTTTTATCAGGTCGTCGATCCGGATGCGGCATAGTCAGCGCGTTCAGCTTGCGCGCCTGCGCCACCTTTTCGCGCTTTTCCACGCTTTCTGCCGTTTCGCTGTATAGCAGCTGTGCTTCAGCGGCGGGGCGACGCTGATCGGTAACGGCACAGATGACCACCGTGCGCTCATCATTGCCCTGACGTAATTTCACTTCGGCATTCAGCTCAACCAGTTTGCTGGGTTTGCTGCGCTGGCCATTATAGTGAACCTTTCCGCCTTCGATCATTTCACGCGCCAGCGCGCGGGTTTTATAAAAGCGCGCGGCCCACAGCCACTTGTCGAGTCGGACGCCTTCTGCGGTTTTCTCTTTCATCACTGCTCCCGTCGGTTTACCGCGCTTAACGCGCCAGCGCGCCGAGAAGCGTTCGGTAATCGCTCACGCTCTGATGGTGGGCGAAGGTTTTGGTCGGCATACCGGAGTCGGGGTTGCTGACACCAAGACACCAGGCTATTCCCCAGCGCTTTGCCGCATCCAACACCGGCTCGCTGTCATCAATAAACAGCGTTCGCTGGTTTTCAAAACCGGTATGCTGCTGCACGGCCTGCCACAGGCGCTGATCTTCTTTCGGAAAGCCAAATGTATGGGTCGAAAGTAATAAATCAAGGTGCTGCCCAAGGCCGGTTTGCTTTAGCTTTACTTCCAGATTCCAGGGGTGCGCGTTGGTAAGCAGGATGGTGCGCTTGCCGCTGGCGCGTAATGCCTGCAACAAGGGAAGGGTATCATCGCGTAAACGCGCCCGGCTGCGCATTTCCCAGGTCATGGTACGGATATCCAGATCCAGTTCACGGCTCCAGTAATCCAGACAATACCAGTTTAGCGTATGCTGAACCGCCTGATACTTCGCCATGATTAACTGGCTGGCTTTCTCCAGCGAGATGCCGCGCTGTTGACTGATGCTCTCAGGCACCAGCGTCAGCCAGAAATAGCTGTCAAACGCCAGATCGAGCAGCGTACCGTCCATATCCAGCAGCACGGTATCAATATCGCGCCAGTTAATGTTGATTGCCATGCCACCCTCCAAAAGAAAGGCGACAGGGTAGCACAGTTGAAAGTGGCTCAGAACAGCGGACGCATATCCGGCATCGGCGACAGCGTATGGTTAAAGCACTTATCGTAATATTGCTGAATTTCCACGATGCGTTTGCGGTTGCGGTGGATGCGATTCAGCGCCAGCAGACCGTTAACCACTACGCTCAGGCTGAGAATAACCAGCAGCAGCGAAGTGCACAGATAGCGCCACAGCGTCAGCATATCCGGCTCGCTGTGCAGAGCGATATGCTGGGTGCCGTTGGCATCCGTATGGATACTGGTGATGATCCCGGCGGCGCTGAAAGGCGTATGCAGCAGCATGCCCGCCAGGCGCTGGAGTTCGTCCCACTGATCCGGCGCATTGAAGTCAAACAGCGAAACGGTGGGTTGAGGATGGCTAACCAGCTGACGTCCCTCATCGCTGACAATCAGGAATCCGCCAGGCGGAGGACTATTGAGCGCCTCGGCGGCGCGATGGGTTTCACGATAAAAAAAGGTTGAGGTCGCGGTATTCACCAGATTTTCCAGCGCCTCGGCGCTGACCGGACGCAACAGCACGTTCATGCCATCTAACGAACCTGTGGCGGCGCGGCTGACCAGCGTATCCCAGTCCTTTGCGTTGCCGAGGTTAACCAGGGCGTTTTTCAGTCGTACGCAGTCCTGCTGCTGGCTGCATAACTCCTGGGTTTTCAGCACCAGATCAGAAAAATCATCCAACAGGATCATGCCTGACTTTTGAATCGCCGTAGCAAGCTGCGGGTTAAGCTTGCTATCGATATTATTTTGCGGATGCAGCTGCTGATTGGTCAAATTCAACAGTGCAGACGCTTTATCAATGATTTCCGATTGCGGCAGCGGCAGGGGCGTCGCCATATTCCAGTAAATGGCTGAACAGTCGAACGGCATAAAAGCGTAACTGCGGTTGCTTTGATAGCTGGCAGGCACGGAACACATCCCGGTGCCGCTGACTTTCAGGCTGTCGCCCACATGCAGCGTTGCCTGCTCCAGCGCGGCCACCGAGTTAACTTCAATGCGTTCAGAGCCGGTCAGCCACGCCATGCTGAGCTTTAGCGGCATCGCCAGAGGCACCCAGCTAATCAGCAAGGCCAGCACCAACAGAGAGCCGCAGGCCAGCACCATATTCTTCTTCCAGCGCTGGATAGGGAAGTTGCGCACCTCATCCTGTAGCGACAGAAAACGCCCCTGGCGCACCACCTGACGGTTCAGATAGATATCCACCTCGGTGGTCTGGCCAAGATCGTGAGTAACATAAGGCTGCCAGTGCGGCGGATAAACCAGATCGATAATCCCAAGCGAGATGTTGTTGACCTGCCCCTGATTGGATTCGCTAAACAGCCCCCAGCGTTTCGGCGCGCCGCGCAGGCAATGAATTTCACGCAAATCCTTTTCGCTGGGCCGACGATACATAAACCACAGGCTAACCAGAATCATCACCACGCTGGCGCTGACCAGCCACGGCATAAGAAGCAACGGAGTTAACAGGCTAATAAAAAACAGCAGCAGACCGCAGCAGATCACCGCCGCTTCGCGGGTGCCGTCGCTGCGAGAAAGGCAATGCTCTTCCGGCGTCTCTTTACGTACCTGAAGCAACTCAACGTTTTCGCTCTGCTCTTGCCGGATCGAGGCGTTAGTGGCGCTGGGATGCACCGCCGTTGGCAGCATGCTCTGCTCACCGGCATAGTGCACCAGCGAGTGACCGTTAAGGGAGATTACCAGCGGAATAGAGTGGGTTTTGATTAACTCCACGAAGTTTTCTTCGGCGATATACTGTTCCCACAGCGGAGGAAGATGCACCTCAAGCGCGTCAAGATAGTAACGCCATTTCTGCGGATCGTCGGTAGAAAGCCCATAGCGGGTGATGGCGCGGGTAACAGGATAAACTTTGTTGCTCTGCGAGCTAAGCGTCAGCATCTCCGGCGCGGCGCTGGCGCCGCCCGGCTGAATAACACGCTGCTTTTTTGCCAGCAGATCGAGATAGCGCTCTACGGCATCGCGCTCTTCACCCGTCAGAAGACGATGGGGCGGATTAATAAACGGCAGCGGTTTCGCCAACGGCGGACGATGCCGCATAGCGTACCAAAAACAGATACCTGCAATAATTGAGCAGGTAAGCATTACACCCAGAATAATGATAATTGTGCTCATGCTATGCTCATTCCAGCCAAACTGCTGCCGTCACTGTGATTGCTCGCTCCGGGCTAAGTTATAGGGAGTTCACTAATTTTGGCGGGATTGGGCAGTGGTGGCAACCAACCTGATAACTAAAATAGCGCACAAAATCATAAAATTAGAACTACTATACAGAATTCCTTGCCGGAATATTAGCTGGCGAGTGTCGAGGTGAATATCGGCATTATCCTATTTCCTTGTCACTTATTGACTTTGTCATAAAGTTTTTTCCCGAATATTGCAAACGATTGTTATAAAAAAGTAAATTAAATCATCTGATGATTGGATTCCCGTAAGGCCTGTCGCACAATGTCTCTTTGCCGCTTTTTGTTCAGGACAACGACGGGCAGGCGATGATCAACCGCGCTTTATCTGGGGCCCCCATGCCAAGAAAATTAGAGAAACCTAAAATTTTAAACGTTGAGCCTGTGGCCCACTCTCGCCTGTTTACCATTGAATCGGTAGATCTGGTGTTCAGTAACGGCGCGCAGCGCGTTTATGAACGTATGCGTCCTTCAGAGCGCGAAGCGGTGATGATCGTGCCAATCATCGATAATCATCTGTTGCTGATTCAGGAGTATGTGGTCGGGCTGGAAACCTATGAGTTGGGCTTTCCAAAAGGATTGATCGATGCTGGCGAAACGGTATTCGAGGCGGCTAATCGCGAGCTCAAAGAAGAAGCGGGCTTTGGCGCGCAGCAGATGGAAGCGCTTAGCAAGCTCACTATGGCTCCCTCTTACTTTTCCAGCAAAATGAATATTGTGGTGGCGGAAGGGCTCTATCCTGAAAAGCTGGAAGGGGATGAGCCGGAACCGCTGCCGGTGATCCGCTGGCCGCTGGAAAACATGATGTCGCTGTTAGAAGAATCTGATTTTAACGAGGCTCGCAATGTTAGCGCGCTGTTCCTGGTGCGGGAGTGGCTGGCTAAGCAGCAGCGAATTGATTACTGATCGGGGCGATCGTAGCGGAAAAGTAAAAGGGGCGAAAATCGCCCCTTTTGCTGTTAAAAGAGTTCTTGCGTTTCGCCGTTATCCATCAGCGTGGTTCCCACGTCTTGTACGGAATACTCGGTGGGCTGTGTCCCTTCAATAAAGTACTCCTGACGCGTATTGCCGCCGCCGTTAGCCAGCTTGCCGGTAGTGCGATCGATAGTGACAGTCACTATGCCCGGCGGAGGCGTTAGCGGCTGCTCCGGCACGCCATCCAGCGCGGCCTTCATAAAGTTATCCCACGCGGGCTGAGCACTCTTGGCACCGCCTTCGTAACCTGAAATCTGATCGTCAATCGCGCCGGACGCGCTCGAACGGCCCAGGTCGCGGCGATGATCGTCAAAGCCAATCCAGACAGTGGTCACTACGCCAGGACCATAACCAGAGAACCAGGCATCTTTCGAACTGTTGGTTGTACCGGTTTTGCCGCCAATGTCTTTCCGCTTCAGATCGCGGCCGGCACGCCAGCCGGTGCCCATCCAGCCCGGTTCGCCAAAGATATTCGAGTTCAGCGCGCTTTTAATCAAAAAGGAGAGCGGCGTATTAATCACATGCGGCGCATACTGCTGGGTGACTTCGGGCTTATCGGCCCCTACCTTTTGCAGCACTGGCTGCGGCACGCCTGGATTGTGGTTTTCCTGAGAGATCGCCACGTTTTCTACGCTTTCTTCACCCAGCGCCACCGATTTTTTCGTCTCACCGTAAATCACCGGCAGATTACATTCCGGGCAGGCGATGCGCGGCTGGTTTTCAAACAGCGTTTCGCCATTTTCATTTTCAATCTTCTTAATGAAATAAGGGTCAACCAGGAAGCCGCCGTTTGCCATAACCGCATAGCCGCGCGCCATTTGCAGCGGCGTAAAAGAGGCCGCGCCCAGCGCCAGCGATTCGGTGTGCACGATATTCTGCGCCGGGAAACCGAAACGTTGCAGATACTCTGCAGCATAATCGACGCCCATCGCTCGCATCGCACGAACCATGACGACGTTTTTCGACTGTCCCAGTCCCTGACGCAGGCGGATCGGGCCATCATAGGTCGCCGGTGAGTTTTTTGGCCGCCAGTCAGAGCCCGCTCCCGCGTCCCAGCGCGAAATCGGCACATCGTTAAGAATCGAAGCCAGCGTCAGGCCGCGATCCATGGCGGCGGTGTAGAGGAAAGGCTTGATATTCGAACCGACCTGCCGCAGCGACTGCGTTACGCGGTTAAATTTGCTCTGGTTGAAATCAAAACCGCCAACCAGCGCACGAACGGCGCCATCGTGCGGGTCGAGAGAGATCAGCGAAGAGTTAACGTCTGGCACCTGCGCCAGCCACCAGCTGTTTTCAACTTTGCGTACCCAGATCTGCTGGCCTGGCTGCAGCACTTGCGTCACGCTGCGCGGCGTCGGGCCCTGCAACGTATCGGACTTATAAGGACGCGCCCAGCGTACGCCTTCCATCGTCAGCGAAACGCTGCTGCCGTCACGCATCAGCGCCGTGGCTTCATTGCTGTTGGCGGTGGTCACCACGGCGGGCCACAGCGGGCCGTAAACCGGCAGCGCCTTCAGGGTTTTCAGAATGCGCGTATGATCCCAGGCTAACTCACCCACGCGCCACAAAACATTAGCCGGGCCACGATAGCCGTGACGCATATCGTAATCCAGCACGTTATTGCGCACCGCTTCCTGTGCCGCCAGCTGCAGCTTACGGGTCACGGTGGTGTAAACCTTAAAACCATCGCTATAAGCGTTCTCGCCGTAGCGCTTCAGCATCTCCTGGCGCACCATCTCCGTCAGATAAGGGGCGGAGAAAGCGATTTCCGGCACGTGATAGCTGGCTTCAAGCGGCTCGCTACGCGCTTCAATATACTGCTGCTGCGTAATGTAGTTCTGATCCAGCATGCGGGACAGCACGACGTTACGGCGCGCCTGAGCACGCGCAGGAGAATAGAGCGGGTTAAACGTGGAAGGCGCTTTCGGCAGCCCGGCGATCATCGCCATTTCGCTCAGCGTTAGCTGATCGATGCTTTTGCCGAAATAGACCTGAGCGGCAGCGCCAACGCCGTATGCGCGGTAGCCCAGATAAATTTTATTTAAATAAAGCTCAAGGATTTCATCTTTACTGAGCAGTTGCTCGATGCGAATAGCCAGAAACGCTTCCTTGATTTTACGCATCAGCGTGCGCTCAGGGCTGAGGAAGAAGTTTCGCGCCAGCTGCTGAGTGATAGTACTCGCCCCCTGAGAAGCGTGACCTGAAATCAGCGCCACGCTGGCGGCACGGAAGATGCCGATCGGATCAACGCCGTGATGTTCATAGAAGCGGCTATCTTCGGTGGCGATAAAGGCTTTCACCAGCTCAGGCGGCATCTGCGACAGCGTCAGAGGAATACGGCGCTTTTCGCCATACTGCGCGATCAGCTCGCCGTCGGCGCTGTAGACCTGCATTGGCGTCTGCAGACGAATATCCTTCAGCGTGTTCACATCCGGTAGCTGCGGTTCAATGTATTTGTACAACCCGTAAACCGAGCCGACGCCCAGCAAAATGCAACACACTGCAAGAATCAATAAATACTTTACGAACTTCACCTGAGATTTCCCATTTAATGTCGTTTGGGCAGTTTATAAACAATCGCGCGGTAGTATAAATGCAAGCCAGACGCTTTGATACGTCCTTTTATTTTTACGTGGATATGGAGATCGCGCGAACATGGCTTTTCAGAAATGGCAAGTAGGGCTGGATATTCAGAATGGTCAGCTCTGTGCTTTAGGTATTCAACGTCGCCGTAACGGTTGGCAGCTGCGTCACTGGTGGCAACATGCGCTGCCGCACGATACGTTATCTTATGGCGCGCTGCAATGCTCGCCGACGCTGCTTGCCGTTTTGCGCCGCTGGCGTAAACAGCTTCCCCGTAGCCTCTCATTACGCGTCGGCTTTCCGCCGCAGGCGGTCATGCAGCGCGCTCTGGCGGCCCCCTCACTGCAACTACGCGAACCTGAGCTGGGGCGCTATGCCGCGGCGGCGGCCGAACGGCTCTTTCCGCTTTCCGTCAATGAACTGGCGCTGGATTATCGGGTCGCCGCTCAGCCGCAGTCGCGTCTTTATCTGACCGCCGCGCGTCAGAGCGTGCTGCAGCAATGGCTGTCTACGCTGGCTCTGGCCGGGCTGATCCCTGATGTCATCGAACTCACCTGTGGAGCGCTGGCGCAGGTCGGCAAAGCCATGCAGCTCTCTGATGAGGCGGCGCTGATTCATCAGCTCAGCGACCACTGGTTATGGTATTTGCCGGGAGAGCGGGAAGCAGCCTCTGGCTGGGTGCCCGGCCTGTTATCAACCGATAGCGAGCAGCTCCGACAGCACCTGCCCGACGCGCATGACCTCTGGTTCAGCGCGAACATCTCCAGCGAACTGCTGACAGGGATGCAGCCTCTTCAGCCGCTAAGCCTGCTGCAGTTTATGCAGCCGCCGCTGCCCGCTAATGGCGGAATGTTCACGCTGGCGCTGGGGTTAGCGCTGCGCCCGGAGGAGGGCTGATGATTGCGGTTAACCTGCTGAACTGGCGTCAGAAGGTCAGAAAACGCCAGCTAAGGCGCTGGCTGGGGTTAAGTGGAGTGTTGTTGGTATTGGTTCATGTTGTGCTGCTGTGCTGGTGGCGAGGGCTGGCAGAGCATACGCAGCGGTGGCAAGCCCAGTTAACGCTGTGGCAGCAGGCGGCACGGCAGGCACAGCAGCTTGATCAGCGCTATAACGAAGCGCAAAAACAGCAGCAGGCATTGCGTAATCAGGCGGAGCTGAGTAAGCGGAAGCAGCAACGGCTGGCAGAGTGGCAGGCCTTTATGCTGCAGCTAGAGAGCGATATACCGGATGACGCCTGGCTTTCTTCATTAACCCATCAGAGGGGAACATTACGGCTGGATGGGTTAAGCCTGCGGCCAGAGGCAACGCAGCTGTTACATCATCGGCTCAGGAAATCGCGCTTTTTTCAGATCTGGCTGCCGGGAGCGTTAAAGAAGAGCGCTGAGGGGCTATATGGTTTTACGCTAACCACGGGAAAAGCAGAGGACGATAGCCATGAATCATGACATTGTGCTGCGCTGGCTGCTGATGCCGGCGAAATGGCGTTGGGTGAGTCTGATGGGTCTGTTGACCAGCGTAGTGCTGTTGGCTGTTTATTTGTGGATAGCACCAGCGCGCGCCGGGCAGCTGCGTTTGCAGGATAAAACGCAGCAACAGCAGCTGCACTATCAACGGCTGCTGGCGCCGCTGTGGCAACAGCCTGCGCTGCAGAAGATAGAGATGCGGAACCAGCAGCTGCTGGCAGAGATTGTTCGCCAGGGGCAGCCCTTTTCCCTCTATACCCTGCTAAAACACAGCGGCGGCGAACTGGCGAACTGGCATCCTGATCGGCAAACCAGCCAGCTTGAGCTTTGGCTGGACTGGTCTCAGCTAAAGCGGCTGTTTGCTTATCTGGTGAGCTGTGAACCAGCTCCCATCCTGACCTCTTTTATCGTGCAGCGTAAGGCCGATCGCCTGCACGCCACCTTCCATCTGGCGTTTGATAATGAAACACCTCTTGATTAGCGGGCTGTTTTTCGCCTGTCTGCCGCCAGCTATAGCGCGCGATCCCTTTGCTCAGTTACAGGCTCCCTGTGCTTTGTCAGTGATGTCATTAGAGCGCTGGCAGCTCCAGGGCATGGTAGGGAAGGGAAACCGTTATCGGGGATGGCTGCGTTCAACGCAGGGCGAGTGGGTGGCAATTGCCAGCGACCAGCCTTCGCCTTTCATGGCATGGCAGATTGATGCCTTTACCCCATTTCGTTTAACGCTCAGCACGCCGCACAGTTGCGTGCCGCAGCAGGTCACGTTGCACATTACAGGGAAATATCATGACAAGGATCGGAGTCGCGCTGCTGCTGCTGAGCACCGTGGTACAGGCCAGTGACGAGCCGCTTTCACTGGCCTTTCAGGATGCGCCGGTTGAGCAAGTTTTACAGGCTTTGGCGGATTATCAGCAGTTTAATCTGTTGGTTGCGCCAGGCGTGGAGGGAAACATTACGCTGCGCCTGCAGGATGTCCCCTGGCGGCAGGCGTTATCGCTGGTGGCGCGTATGGCCAGGCTGGACATTACGCGGGAAGATTCGGTGCTGCTGGTTTTCCCGCAGGGCTGGGAGCAGAAAGAAGCACAGGAAAAAGTGCAGCAGCAGCCTTTACAGGATCTGGCATTAGCCTTGCAGCATGCGGATGTCGCAGCCGTCAGCGCCAGCCTGCAGGCCGAGCGCGGCAAATTAATGACGCCGCGCGGCAGCATCACCCTTGATGCGCGTGCGAATATGCTGCTGTTACGTGATACGCCAGCGGCGTTAAAAAATGTTGAGACCTGGGTTCAGGCGCTGGATGTGGCGCGGGAGCAGGTTGAGCTGACAGCCCATATCGTTAGCATCAGCGCAGAGCATTTGCATGAGCTGGGCGTCAGCTGGCAACTCTCTGGCGAAGAGGTGATTACCCAGGCGTTGCGTAACCCTGCAATCAATATCGGCCTTGCCGCTGCTTCGCCCTCGCTGGCGGCTGGCTTAACGCTGGCGCGGGTAGATGGGCGGCTGCTTGATTTGGAGCTTAGCGCGCTGGAGCAGGAGAACCAAATTGATATTATTGCCAGTCCGCATCTCATTACCTCACATCAGCAACCGGCCAGCATCAAGCAGGGCGCTGAAATACCCTATGAAGTTTCCAGCGGCAGCGACGGCGCAACCAGCATCGAATTTAAAGAGGCGGTGTTAGGGATGGAGGTGACGCCGACGGTGCAGCCCAACGGGCGTATTCGTCTGGCGTTGCACATCAGTCAAAACGTGCCCGGACGCAACATTAACAACGGCGAAAGAGAAATTCTGACTATTAATAAGCAAGAAATTAGCACTGAGGTTACGCTGAAAGATGGTCAGACATTAACGCTGGGCGGCATATTTCAACAGGAATCAGCGCGTAATCGTGATAAAGTCCCTTTCCTGGGCGATATACCGTTGCTGGGTGCGCTTTTTCGTCATGAAGTTCAGAATGACAAGCGCCGGGAGCTGGTAATTTTTATCACCCCGCGCCTGGTGCATGAAGAGTAACCAGCAGCGTTTTTTTTCCCGACCGGGTATCATATGCGTTTGACGCAGGAGCGGAATTAGCTTACAAGGTTTAGCGATTTTGACTTATGGCAGCACAGACTTATGGTTTGTTGCCAGGATACCGTGACAGGACGCTGCCTGAAGGGCGGCGGTTTTGACTCTTAGCGAACTGTGTGACGCGCAGACTGCGCGTTCTGAGCCGGGCAATTTATTCGGTTGCCAAACGACCTTGAGTGTTGAGATAATTTTTCATCTGACTCTCGCACTATCGCTCATGAGGTTTCAGTTCATGTCCCGCCAGCGGCTCGGCCGTTGCAGACGGGGTATCATCAACGCATTGTCTTAGTAATACCGAAAAAATGGCAGAGAAACGCAATATCTTTCTGGTTGGGCCTATGGGTGCCGGCAAAAGCACTATTGGTCGTCAGTTAGCTCAGCAACTCAATATGGAATTTTATGATTCCGATCAGGAAATTGAGCGACGTACCGGAGCGGATGTGGGCTGGGTTTTTGACGTTGAAGGCGAAGCAGGTTTTCGCGAACGTGAAGAGAAAATCATTAATGAACTCACAGAAAAACAGGGCATCGTGCTGGCTACCGGCGGTGGCTCTGTAAAATCCCGCGAAACCCGTAATCGTCTCTCCGCCCGTGGCGTTGTGGTCTATCTTGAAACCACTATTGAGAAGCAACTGGCGCGTACGCAGCGCGATAAAAAGCGTCCTTTATTACAGGTCGATGCACCGCCACGTGAAGTGCTGGAAGCGCTGGCGGATGAACGCAATCCCCTGTATGAAGAGATCGCTGATGTTACCATCCGCACTGATGATCAAAGTGCGAAAGTCGTCGCTAATCAAATCATTAATTTACTGGAAAAGAATTAATCCAACGCCTTAGGGCATAGCGAAAAGGTTATACAGCGTCATGGAGAGGATCACCGTTACCCTTGGGGAGCGCAGCTACCCGATCACCATCGCTGCCGGTCTGTTCAATGATGCGGCTGCCTTTTGGCCGCTGAAAGCAGGTGACCAGGCTATGTTGGTAACCAATGAGACGCTGGCTCCGCTTTACCTCGCGCCGCTGCGACAGCGGCTGGAGGTGGCGGGCGTTAAGGTGGATCAGGTTATCCTTCCCGATGGCGAACAGTATAAAACCCTGGCGGTAATGGATCAGGTCTTTACCGCTCTGCTGCAAAAGCCCCACGGGCGTGATACCACACTGGTCGCGCTGGGCGGCGGTGTGATTGGCGATCTGACCGGTTTCGCCGCCGCCAGCTATCAGCGCGGCGTACGCTTTATTCAGGTGCCAACCACGCTGTTATCGCAGGTGGACTCTTCCGTTGGCGGTAAAACCGCCGTCAATCATCCGCTGGGCAAAAATATGATAGGCGCGTTCTATCAGCCTGCTTCAGTGGTTATCGATCTCGACTGCCTGCGTAGCCTGCCGCCTCGCGAGCTGGCATCCGGCATGGCTGAAGTGATCAAATATGGCATTATCCTTGACGGCAATTTTTTTAACTGGCTTGAGCAGAACCTGGATGCGCTGATGGCGCTGAATGGGGAGGCGCTGGCCTTTTGTATTCGCCGCTGCTGCGAGCTGAAAGCGGAGGTTGTTGCCGCTGATGAACGCGAAACCGGACTACGGGCGCTGTTAAATCTGGGCCATACCTATGGCCATGCGATTGAAGCGCAGATGGGCTACGGTAACTGGCTACACGGCGAGGCCGTAGCCGCCGGGATGGTGATGGCTGCACGTACTGCTGAAAGGCTGGGGCAGTTCAGCTCTGCCGATACTGACCGTATTATCGCGTTGCTTGTCCGTGCCGGCCTGCCGGTAACAGGGCCGCAGGAAATGACCGCGCAGGACTATTTGCCGCATATGATGCGGGATAAAAAAGTGCTGGCGGGAGAGCTGCGTCTGGTTTTGCCGCTGGCGATAGGCAAAGCCGAGGTGCGTAGCGGCGTGTCGCATGATATTGTGCTTGCCGCAATTGATGATTGCCGTAAGGCCTGATAGTGATGTCTGCCGCAAACGGGATGTTGGCGGCGTTTGCCGTAAGACGGGGAGGTTGAATGGATGAGTTTAAACCGGAAGACGAGTTAAAACCTGATACCAGCGATCGCCGTCCGACACGGCCTCGCAAAACGTCTTCTGCACCTAAAACGCCGGTATCGCGCCAGCGTATGATGATGGGCATCGGTGTGCTGGTCCTTTTGCTGCTGGTAATTGGCATTGGTTCAGCTTTAAACGGGCCTGATTCTAAAAAACCATCCGCTCCGGTGGAGAACGGCGCAGCCACCTCTGGCGGCAATGAAAAGAATATCGACCTTTCCGGCTCATCAGCCATGAGCGGTCAGAACGGTAGCGCGGCTGGCAGTAATGAGGCTGCATTAGACAATGGCACAGCAAACGAGGCGCCGCAGTCGGTTTCCGTTCCGCCAGTCTCTTCTACGCCAACGCAAGCCGCGCCGATTGAGACGCCGCAAAATCAGCAGCGCGTAGAGCTGCCGGGCGATCTTAATAATGCCTTGACCAATCAACAGGGGCAGGTTGATTCTGCAGCCCAGGATGCGATGAGCACCAGTTCGCTGCCGACTGCGCCCGCCACAGTGAGCGGAAACGGCGTCGATAGCAGCAATGCTCACGTTGCGCCGATCGTACCAGGCAGCAAGCCAGCGCCGACGCGCAAGCCGGTTGCCAGCCAGCCGCCAGTTAAACAGAGTCATCAGCCAGCGGCTAAGCAGAGCAGCAAGCCTGCCACTGGCCATGCGGCACCTGCTGCGCAACAAAGCGTGCCCGGCGGCAGCTATACGTTACAGCTGAGCAGCGCCTCGCGTTCAGATACGCTGAATGCCTGGGCGAAGAAACAGAACCTGAGCAACTACCATGTCTATCAGACCACACGCAACGGACAGCCGTGGTATGTGCTGGTAAGTGGTTCTTATGCTACGCCAGCGGATGCTAAGCGTGCTGTCGCCTCGCTGCCAGTGGAAGTCCAGGCGAAAAAGCCCTGGGTTAAGCCGGTTAGCCAGGTGAAAAAAGAGGCGGGACGCTAAGCCGTTCACCTCCATATTACTGTGATAATGTGCTCTGGCAGCGAATTATCACAGCCGTTGCAACGGCTTTAAAATGGCAACCTGGTTGCCATTTTTGTCGTAAGTCAGATTCATAAGCGCAGATATGCTGTCGCTATAGCCACAGCCAGATGAACAGAAGTAACCAAAACGACAGCATGAAAAAAAATCGCGCTTTCCTGAAATGGGCTGGCGGTAAATATCCTCTTCTGGAGGATATCCGCCGCCATTTGCCGCAAGGTGACTGCTTAGTCGAGCCTTTTGTCGGCGCCGGCTCCGTGTTCCTTAACACCGATTATCCGCGCTATGTGCTGGCCGATATCAATAACGATCTGATCGGCCTGTATAACATTGTAAAAGGGCGCACCGTCGAGTTTGTCAGCGATGCGCGCCAGCTCTTTACGCCACGCAACAATGAGGCGGATGCTTACTACGCGTACCGCAGCGAATTTAATGCCAGCGACGATGCTTATCGCCGGGCGCTGCTGTTTCTTTATCTGAATCGTCACGGTTACAACGGTCTGTGCCGCTATAACCTGCGCGGTGAATTTAACGTTCCTTTTGGGCGTTACCGTAAGCCCTATTTTCCGGAAGAAGAGCTCTACGGATTTGCCGAACGCGCGCAAAAAGCGGTTTTTGTTTGTGAATCGTACGATGTTACCCTGAGTAAGGCGCAGGCAGGATCGGTGGTTTACTGCGATCCGCCTTATGCGCCGCTTTCGACAACAGCGAACTTTACCGCCTATCATACCAACAGCTTTAGCCTGCGCGAGCAGCAACATCTGGCTGAGCTGGCGGTAAAACTGGCGCAGGAAAGCGCGATTCCAGTACTGATTTCTAACCACGATACCGAGCTGACCCGGCTGTGGTATCAGGATGCGGTGCTGCACGTGGTTAAAGCGCGCCGCTCGATCAGCAGAAGCATTAGCGGTCGTACTAAAGTGGACGAGCTACTGGCCCTTTTTTGCTAGGCAGTTTCGTCCGCGACCAGCGCAATCTGTCAGTATTTTTACTGGCGCATACAGTGGGAGATACGGATGAAACAATTTTTGCTGGCCCCTTCAATCCTCTCTGCAGACTTCGCCCGTCTGGGCGAAGACACAGCGAAAGCTATGGCAGCGGGAGGAGACGTGGTGCATTTCGACGTTATGGATAACCATTATGTTCCCAACCTGACCATGGGGCCGATGGTGTTAAAAGCCCTGCGCGATTATGGTATTACCGCGCCGATCGATGTTCATCTGATGGTGAAGCCGGTCGACAGCCTGATCCCTCAGTTTGCCGAAGCGGGCGCCAGCTTTATTACCTTCCACCCTGAAGCCAGCGAACATATCGACCGCAGCCTGCAGCTCATTAAAGAGCATGGTTGCAAAGCCGGTTTAGTCTTTAATCCTGCCACTCCACTGAGCTATCTCGATTATGTGATGGATAAACTGGATATCATCCTGTTGATGTCGGTCAATCCGGGCTTCGGCGGTCAGTCTTTCATTCCCGGTACGCTGGATAAACTGCGCGAGGCGCGTAAGCGCATTGACGATAGCGGTTACGATATTCGGCTTGAAGTCGATGGCGGCGTGAAAGTGGATAATATTGCCGAAATCGCTGCCGCTGGCGCGGATATGTTTGTTGCCGGGTCGGCCATCTTTGGTCAGCCAGACTATAAAAAAGTGATTGATGATATGCGTAATGAACTGGAGAAAAGTCGTCATGGCGCCTTTCACTAATATTCGCGCATTGGCCTTCGATCTTGACGGCACGCTGGTTGATAGCGTGCCGGGGCTGGCAGCGGCAGTGGATCGGGCGCTGATTGCTTTAAACTTGCCTGCGGCCGGTGTCCCGCGCGTTACCACCTGGATAGGAAACGGCGCCGATATTATGGTGCAGCGAGCGCTAAGCTGGGCGCTGCAGCGTCAGCCCGAAGCGAACGAACTGCGCGACGGCAGAGCGCTGTTTGATCGGTTTTATACCGAAACGGCGGAGTCGGGCACGACGCTCTTTCCGCACGTGGCGCAGACGCTGGAAAAGCTGAGCGCCACTGGGCTGCCGCTGGCGCTGGTGACCAACAAGCCGACACCTTTTATTGCGCCGCTGCTAAACGCGCTTGGTATCGAAAGCTACTTTTCGTTAGTGATCGGCGGCGATGACGTGGCAGCGAAAAAGCCGCATCCGGCGCCGCTGTTTTTAGTGTTAGGCAAGTTTGGTCTGCTGCCGCAGGAGTTGCTGTTTGTTGGCGATTCACGCAATGATATCCAGGCAGCGCAGGCGGCGGGTTGTCCCTGCGTGGGGATGTCATACGGCTATAACTATGGCGAGCCGATTGCCACCAGTGAACCAAACCTTGTTCTGGACGATTTCAACGACCTTTTGCCCGCATTGGGGCGGTAATTATCAGGATTTAAAAGCATGAGCAAACCCATCGTATTTAGCGGCGCACAGCCCTCCGGCGAACTGACCATTGGTAACTACATGGGTGCGATGCGTCAGTGGGTACAGATGCAGGACGATTATCACTGCATCTACTGTATTGTCGATTTGCACGCCATCACCGTACGTCAGGACCCGACCGCGCTGCGTAAAGCAACGCTGGATACGCTGGCGCTTTACCTTGCCTGCGGCATCGATCCCGAAAAAAGCACGATCTTCGTCCAGTCACATGTGCCAGAACATACTCAACTGAGCTGGGTGCTGAACTGTTACACCTATTTCGGCGAGCTGAGCCGCATGACCCAGTTCAAAGATAAATCTGCTCGCTACGCAGAGAACATCAACGCCGGGCTGTTTGATTATCCGGTACTGATGGCAGCGGATATTCTGCTGTATCAAACCAATCAGGTGCCGGTTGGCGAAGATCAAAAGCAGCATCTGGAGCTGAGCCGTGATATTGCCCAGCGCTTTAACGCGCTGTATGGCGACGTGTTTAAGGTGCCAGAGCCGTTTATTCCCAAATCAGGCGCGCGCGTGATGTCGCTGCTTGAGCCGACGAAAAAGATGTCCAAATCGGACGATAACCGCAATAACGTTATCGGCCTGTTGGAAGATCCGAAAGCAGTAGTGAAAAAGATCAAGCGTGCGGTTACCGACTCCGACGAGCCGCCGGTGGTGCGTTACGACGTGCAGAACAAAGCGGGCGTTTCTAACCTGCTGGATATTCTCTCCGCCATTTCAGGCAAAAGCATCAGCCAGCTTGAGCAGGAATTTGAAGGCAAGATGTATGGTCATCTCAAGGGCGAGGTAGCAGAGGCGGTTTCCGGCATGCTGACCGAGCTTCAGGTGCGCTATCAGCGTTATCGCGAAGATGAAGCTTTCCTTGAGCAGGTAATGCGTGATGGTGCGGCAAAAGCGCGCGCGCACGCGCAGGAAACGCTGAAAAAAGTTTATGAGGCGGTAGGCTTCGTCGCTCAGCCTTAAGCAAAAATCCCTGCCTGCGTTATCCCACCCCGGCGGGCAGGGCATCACTAAAAAATAGCGTCTTGCAAAGGGCTCTTTGCAAGACCGCTGACAGTTTATGTCATATCAGAAAGCGTGTTTGAACACATGTTTGACTATGAAGAGAACCAGTTCAGGCTATCGCGTAGCGCAACCACCCGTCCAACGATAATCAGGCTGGGGCTGACCACCTGTGTCGCCAGCGTTTCCAGCTGGGCCAGCTCACCGCTGACCACACGCTGGCGCGTGCTGGTACCGTTTTCAACCAGCGCGACCGGCATTGATGCAGCCATGCCGTGCGCCTGCAGCTGACGCTGAATCTCACCTGCCTGTGCCAGCCCCATATAAAACACCAGCGTTTGCTGTTCTGCCGCCAGGTTAGCCCAGTCGGGCTGGTAATCCTGCTTACGGTGGCCGGTAACAAAGCGCACGCTGTGAGCGTAATCGCGATGGGTTAATGGGATCCCGCTGTAAGCGGAGCAGCCAGAGGCGGCAGTAATACCCGGCACGACGGAAAAGGGGATATTACTGTCCTTTAACGCCTCCAGCTCTTCTCCGCCGCGTCCAAAGATAAAGGGATCGCCGCCTTTCAAGCGCACTACGCGTTTACCGCGCCGTGCCTGCTCCAGCAGGATCTGATTGATCTCTTCCTGCGGCACGCAGTGATGACCAGCGCGCTTACCGACAAAAATCTTCTCCGCATCGCGACGCGCCAGCTGCAGGACATCATCGGAAACCAGTCGATCGTAAACCACAATGTCCGCCTGCTGGATTTGCTGTAACCCTTTCAGCGTCAACAGGCCAGCATCGCCCGGACCGGCACCCACCAGCACCAGTTCGCCACGTTTATCCAGCGGCTGGCTAAAGAGTTCATCGGTTAATGCAGCCGCCCGTTCTGTATCATTATTGGCCAGCGATTGCGCCAGACGATCGCTGACGAACAGCTTTTCCCAGAAGCGACGGCGCTCAGCTCCGGTTGCATATTGCTGTTTAACCCGCTGACGCAGCGATCCTGCCAGCGCGGCCAACCGGCCTAAATGCTGCGGCAGCGACGCCTCCAGCTTTTCCCGCAGCAGGCGGGCCAGCACGGGCGCACGCCCGCCAGAGGAAACGGCAATCATTAGCGGAGAACGATCAATAATTGAAGGCATAATCACACTGGCCTGCGCGGGGGCATCCACAACGTTACAAAACAGACGACGCGCTTCTGCTGCCTCGCTCACCAGCCGATTAACCTGTTCATCGCTGGTTGCGGCGATAACCAGCCAGCACTCATCCAGCAGCTCGGCGGAAAAAGGCTGGGGCAACAGCGTGACTTCGCCAGTCTGCTGCCACTCATAAAATGGCGTACTGAAATCAAGCGCGCAAACCCGAAGCTGAGCGCCGGCATCCAGCAGCAGCCGCGCTTTACGTGCGGCGACATCGCCTGCGCCAACCAGCAGGCAGGTTCTGCCGCGCAGCTGACAAAATAGCGGTAGGTAATCCATGGTGTTCTCCCGGTTTGCCGGTTTTTATCGTGATTCGCAGGTGATGCGGCGCACAGGGTGCGCCGCGGGCAGGAACAAACTTATTTTAACCACGCTTGCGCTGAGCCCAAGCTTTAGCCGCAGGCGACCTCGACCTGGCCTTCACGCACGCGCACTGGCCAGCTGCGTACAGAGCGACTGGCGTCTTCCATGCAGAGCCCATCGCGCAGACGGAAACGCTGTTTTTTCAGCGGGCTGGCGACCCATAAATCCTGTTGATGCTCAGCTATGATGCCACGCGACAGCACGCTGGCTTCGGCGAAAGGATCGATATTGCTGATAGCGTACAGTTCTTCGTCCGCACGCGGGCGGAAAATCGCAACCTGTTCACCATCAACCAGAGCGCAGACGCCGGTAGCAGGCAGGATCGCTTCTAATTTACAGACGGTTTGCCAGCGGCTCATGCCTGTTCCTCCTCTTCAACCAGTTTAATCGCGATACGCTCGTGGGGACGCGCCGGACGATGCTGTCCACGTTCTTCAACAACCTGCACCAAAGGATCGCGCTGCGGGCTATTGATAAAGTGAGCGAAACGGTTTTGCGCTTCAGGCTGTTCAAGCGTGGCTTTCCATTCGCAAATAACGCGGCTGCGTAGCTGGGCCATATCGCTTTCCAGCTGTTCATTCAGGCCTAACTTGTCATCAATAACGATACTGCGTACATAGCCGATACCGCCTTCCAGACTTTCCAGCCAGGTTGAGGTGCGTTGCAGCTTATCCGCAGTGCGGATATAGAGCATCATAAAGCGGTCGAGGTAGCGTAACAGCGTTTCTTTATCGAGATCGGCTGCCAGCAGATCGGCATGACGCGGTTTCATCCCGCCGTTACCGCACACATAGAGATTCCAGCCTTTATCGGTAGCGATAATACCGACATCTTTGCCCTGGGCTTCGGCGCATTCACGCGTACAGCCGGAAACGCCGAACTTCATTTTGTGCGGGGTACGGATGCCTTTATAGCGGTTTTCCAGCTCAATCCCGAAGCCAAGGCTGTCGCCAACGCCATAGCGGCACCAGGTGCTGCCGATACAGGTTTTCGCCATACGCAATGCTTTCGCGTAGGCGTGGCCGGTTTCGAATCCGGCGTCAATCAGCTGACGCCAAATCGCAGGCAAATCATCTTTCTGTGCGCCGAACAGGCCGATACGCTGTGAACCGGTGATTTTAGTGTAAAGGTTATACTGACGTGCAATCTGCCCAATCACCATCAGCCCTTCAGGCGTGATCTCGCCGCCCTGCGAGCGCGGGATCACCGAATAGGTACCATCTTTCTGGATATTGCCGAGGAAGTTATCGTTACTGTCCTGCAGTGGCGCGTGCTGGGGTTGCAGCACATAGTCGTTCCAGCAAGAGGCAAGCAGAGAACCAACGGTGGGCTTACAGACCTCACAGCCGTAGCCTTTACCATATTTTTTCAGCAGCTCATCGAAGCTTTTAATGCCTTCCACACGAATCAGGTGATACAGCTCCTGGCGCGACCAGGCGAAGTGTTCGCACAGATGATTGTTAACTTCAATGCCCTGACGGCTCAGTTCGGCATTCAGTACCTGGGTAACCAGTGGGATGCAGCCGCCGCAGCCGGTACCGGCACGCGTTTCCGCTTTGATAGCGGCAACGGTATGGCAACCTTTCGCCACGGCCTGAATGATATCGCCTTTCGAGACATCGAAGCAGGAGCAGATCTGCGCGCTGTCCGGTAGCGATTCCACGCCCAGCGCCGGTTTCTCGCTGCCGGCATGCGCAGGCAGAATCAGGCTGTCCGGATGCTCCGGCAGCGTGATTTGGTTAAGCACCAGTTGCTGCAGCTGACCATAGTCGCTGGTATCGCCAACCAGCACCGCACCCAGCAGATACTGATTATCCGGGCTGACCACCAGACGTTTGTAGACGCCGCTTTGCTCATTCAGGTAAACGTAGCTGCGTGCGCCCGGCGTACGGCCATGCGCATCGCCGATGCCGCCTACGTCAACGCCCAGCAGCTTCAGTTTGGCGCTGAGATCCGCACCGCTGAACTGGTTTTCACGGCCTAACAGGTGATCGCTGGCGACCTGCGCCATTTTATAACCTGGTGCCACCAGACCGAAAATTTTCTCGTTCCAGGATGCGCATTCGCCGATGGCGTAAATATCCGGATCGGCGGTCTGGCAACAATCGTTAATCTGGACGCCGCCGCGTGGCCCTACCGGCAGTTCACTCTGGCGCGCCAGTTTATCCTGCGCACGAATGCCGGTAGAGAACACGATAAAATCGACATCCAGGCTGGTGCCGTCGGCAAACTCCAGGGTTTTGCCTGACGCATGATGAGCAATATTTTTAGTGTTTTTGCTGGTATGCACCCGCACGCCCATCTGTTCGATTTTTTGACGCAGCTGGCCGCCGCCTTGCACATCAAGCTGTTCAGCCATCAGCACTGGCGCAAATTCGATAACGTGGGTCTCAATACCAAGGTTTTTCAGCGCGCCGGCCGCTTCCAGACCCAGCAGACCACCGCCGATGACCGCACCGCTTTTACTGCGGCGCGCGCACTCTTCAATGGCGTTGAGATCTTCAATAGTGCGGTAGACAAAGCAGTCCGGGCCATCAGAGCCCTGAATCGGCGGGATCCACGGATAAGAACCGGTCGCCAGAATCAGCTTGTCATACTGAACGGCGCGGCCGCTGCTGGAGTGAATCACCTTTTCCTGACGGTTCAGGGTGATGGCGCGTTCACCAAGCAGCACGCGGACGCCATGTTTTTCATAGTAGCCTTCGCGAACCAGCGAGAGTTCGTCAGCGGTATGATGGGAAAAGTATGCGGAGAGATGGACGCGGTCATATGCCACACGAGGTTCTTCACAGAAGACAGTGATTTCGAACTGGCCAGGCTCGGCTTTATCGATCAGTTCTTCAATGAAGCGGTGGCCAACCATGCCATTACCAATGATGGCGAGTTTGACAGTGCTCATTTTTGCCTCAAAATTGATCTAATTGGCGCCACAATAACGCGATTATTAGCAAGCTTATTGATATGCATCAATTGAGGCGCAATATACCTCCAAGGTGGTATGTAGTTGAATTATGGGATTTTTCAGGAATATTTGTAATATCTGTAACTTAGCGAAGCGTTGTCTACGTCGTTGGTCCTAATCCATGCTAGCCTGAATGTCCCCCTCTTTTCTTCAGGAGTCCGGTATGGCTTCCACTGAACTGCAATGGATTAATCATCTGCGTCTGCCCCAGCGTGAAGGTCTGTGGCAAATTGAAATCGCTGGCGGGAAAATTGCCGCGATCAGGCCGCAGCCAGCGTTGGCCGATCGTAGCGCTAACGCCCTTGATGCGGAAGGCGGACTGGCTCTGCCGCCTTTTGTCGAGCCGCATATCCACCTTGATACCACGCAAACCGCCGGCGAGCCCGCCTGGAATCAATCCGGCACGCTGTTTGAAGGCATTGAGCGCTGGGCCGAGCGTAAGGCGCTACTGTCGCCGGAAGATGTGAAACAACGGGCCGCCCAAACGCTGAAATGGCAAATCGCCAACGGTATTCAGCATGTGCGTACGCATGTGGACGTTTCCGATCCCAGCCTGACGGCACTGAAAGCGATGCTGGCATTAAAGCAGGAGATGGCGGCGTGGATCGATATACAGATTGTCGCCTTTCCGCAGGAAGGCATTCTTTCTTATCCTGACGGCGCGAAGCTGCTGGAAGAGGCGCTGCAACTGGGTGCCGATGTAGCAGGCGCTATTCCGCATTTTGAATTTACTCGCGAGTATGGCGTTGAATCACTGCATATCGCCTTTGCGCTGGCACAGAAATATCAGCGCCAGGTCGATGTTCACTGCGATGAAATTGATGATGAGCAGTCGCGCTTTGTAGAAACCGTGGCGGCGCTGGCGCACCGGGAAAACATGGGCGCACGCGTTACCGCCAGCCATACAACGGCGATGCACTCTTATAACGGCGCTTACACTTCGCGTCTGTTTCGGCTGCTGGCGCTCTCCGGTATTAATTTTGTCGCCAACCCGCTGGTGAATATTCATCTGCAGGGGCGCTTTGATGATTATCCCAAACGACGCGGCGTGACGCGGGTAAAAGAGCTGCTGGAGGCAGACATTAATGTCTGTTTTGGCCATGATGATGTGTTTGATCCCTGGTATCCGCTTGGCACCGCCAGCATGTTGCAGGTGCTGCATATGGGGCTGCATGTTTGTCAGCTGATGGGCTATGAGCAAATAGAACAGGGACTCAATTTAATTACCCACAACAGTGCAAAAACTCTGCAGCTAACCGATTACGGCATCCAGGTCGGCAACAGCGCCAGCCTGATTATTTTGCCAGCGGAAAACGGCTTTGATGCGGTACGGCGTCAGGTGCCGGTGCGTTACTCAATCCGGCAGGGAAGAGTGATTGCCGCCACCGAACCGGCGCGTACGCAGATCTGGCTCAATGAGGCGGAAGAGGTGAGTTTTAAACGCAATTAAGGGGGCAGGCGGAACTCGCGTTTTACTACCAGACGACGCATGAACTCAAAGCGCGGGAGGTGCAGGCAGAAGAGTAAAGCGTCCCGCGCCGGCACCTTGAATTAAAGAGCGGAACATCCGTTCCGCCCGTAAAGATCAATGATCGGCGTGACCGAACTGACGATGCTTAGTGACAAAGCCCAGCAGCAGACACATTACAAACACCACGGCGTAAAGCCCGTTAGCGGTAAACAGCGCGGCATGTGCGCCGCCTTTTGCCACAATCGGGCCGGTGACCACAAAGGTCAGCATGGTGCCAACGGTGCCGCAGGTCAGAATAAAGTTCACCAGTTTCGGTGAGGAAACACGGGTCTGCTGCGAGCCGAGCGTGATAATGGTGGTATAGATCGCGCTGGAGAAGAAGCCAAGAGCGATAATGATCCACTTCAGCATGTCAGGCTCGCTGCTGCTGACAAACCAGTACATCAGCAGCGTCGCCAGCGCAGCCAACACCATCAGAATGCGTTGCAAATCAAAGAAGCGCAGCACAAAGCTGAACACCCACATGCCGATCATATAGGAGGTCCAGAAGTTACCCACCAGCTGTCCGGCAGCGCTAATATCCATGCCCATGGTTTTAGTGGCGTATTCCGGCACCCATGAAATAAAGCCGAGCTGGCCGAGGATATAGCAGAGCGCGGCAATGGAAAGCAGCAGGACGCCCACGCCCCATTTCTCTTTAACTACCGGCTGTGCATTATGCTGTTTCTTGCCTAATACCGGGAACTCAACGCTCAGCGTCAGCACAAAGATCGCCAGGTAGATCACGCCGATGCAGACATAAACCCAGTACCAGGGCAGATGACGCGCCAGCAATATCCCGGCGATAACCGGGAAAATCGTACCGGCCATGCTAAAAAAGGAGTCGGTAAAAAGCAGGCGCGATCCGCGCTGACGTCCTTCATAAAGATGGGTGATTAGGAAGGTGCCGATCGACATCGTAATACCGCTGACCACGCCCAGTACAAACATGCACAGCGAGAAAACACTCAGGCTATGGCTGGTCATCAGGCCCAGCACCGCTAACACCATCAACACAAAACCAAAAATCAGCTGGCGTTTCAGCAGCACGATTTCCATCAGCCAGGCGTTTAGAAATACCGCCACCAGGATGCCGGTGTTGAGGAAAGTAAAGGTGTTGCTCATTTCAGAGACCGGAAGCTGGAAATAGTTAGCGATATCGCCTAAAACCATCCCGGTGACAATTACCAGTGCGCCGGTGAGCGCATAGGAAAAGAAACTGATCCACGTCAGTCCAATGCGGTTACGATTAGTCATAGTTGGAGAAACCTTGAGCCAAAGGGCCTGGCTGAAGCAGCGCAGGGGTTGTCGCCGGAAGTGTAAAGAAATTTCAGCCGCGATCAAACCAACGATGAAATCACATTCATTGATTTCATCAATAATGTGACTTAAATCACCCTTTATTTGTGTGACGTTAACGTTTGCTTATCAGGTTTGTTTACGTAAATAAAGGTAAAACGCTGGCTCTTGCCTGACATGCTCTTTACAATCAATTTCGTTTAGTTTTTGTGGCCTCAGTAAGGAATTATCATGGTGAAACGTACTTTGACAGCGGTCGCGGCACTTTTGGCGCTGTCCACTTTTTCTGCCCCAACTTTCGCTGCGCAGGGCGATACGCACATCCTCCTGACCACGTCAGCCGGTAATATTGAACTTGAACTGAATAATCAGAAAGCACCGGTCTCTGTTAAGAACTTTATTGATTACGTCAATAACGGTTTTTATAACAATACGACTTTTCATCGTGTGATCCCCGGCTTTATGATTCAGGGCGGCGGCTTCCTGACCGATATGCAGCAGAAGCCCACCAACGCGCCGATCAAAAACGAAGCGGATAACGGCCTGCGTAACACGCGCGGCACGATTGCTATGGCGCGTACCGCTGAAAAAGACAGCGCTACCAGCCAGTTCTTTATCAACGTTGCCGATAACGCTTTCCTGGATCATGGGCAGCGTGATTTTGGCTATGCCGTGTTTGGTAAAGTAGTAAAAGGCATGGATGTAGCCGACAAAATTTCTCAGGTACCGACCAAAAATATCGGGCCTTATCAAAATGTCCCCAGCAAGCCGGTTGTTATCCTTTCCGCAAAAGTCCTGCCCTGATTTCTCTGCCGTCGCGTCTGCGGCGGCACGCCAGCCTTCTGCAGAGCAGTAATTTGCTGCTTATACTTAGGTCACTTATTCTCTGACCGGAGGCGGTATGCCAACAAAACTGACCGAAAAGCAGAAAGCCACATTATGGCAACAGCGGCGCAACGCGAATTTTTTGGCCAGTAGTAAACTGGAAGGCTTATCTTTTGCGGAAGTGACGCTGGATGCTGAACAGGCCGCACAGCGCTTAGAGGCATTACGGAGGCAATATGGCGGCTAATGCAATGAACGGGCGCGATCCTTACTACTGGCAGAACGATGACGTACTGCGCAACCGGTTCAATTTACATGATACCGCCCAACTGCAAAAAGCGGAGGTCGCCTTTACTTCGCTGCGGGCGGCAACCATTGAGCTGGGGCCACGCAATCTGGGTTTTCCTTATCTGTGCGCTATCCACCGGACGCTGTTTCAGGATCTCTATGACTGGGCTGGAGAAATTCGCAAAATCGATCTCTATCTCGGCGATACGCCTTTCTGCCACTTTGAATATATTGAGAAAGAGGGTAACGCCCTGATGGAAGCGCTTGAGGAAGAGAATGGCCTGGCCGATCTTCCTTTTGAGCAGTTTGTGGCGCGGCTGGCGCACTATTACTGCGAAATCAATATGCTGCATCCCTTTCGCGACGGCAACGGCCGCGCGCAGCGCCTCTTCTTTGAACAGTTAATTATTCATGCAGGTTATGACATTGACTGGAGCAAGACTGAACGCGCAGCCTGGCTGCGGGCAAATGAAGAGAGCGTGAACGGCGATCTGCAGAGGCTGACCGATATCTTTAGTAACGTAGTGAGCGAGCCGAAGTAAGCGCGTAGAATAGCGGCGTTTTGGTCAGCCCGGAGTAAAAATGCTGCTGCTTATTGATAACTACGACTCTTTTACCTGGAACCTGTACCAGTACTTCTGCGAGCTGGGAGTGGAAGTACTGGTGCGCCGCAACGATGAAATTACGCTGGCGGAAATGCACGCGCTGCCGCTGACGCATCTGGTGATCTCTCCTGGTCCCTGCACGCCTGATGAATCAGGTATCTCTCTGGACGCTATCCGCACCTTTGCCGGGCGGCTGCCGCTGCTTGGCGTTTGCCTGGGCCATCAGGCGCTGGCGCAGGTTTTCGGCGCACGCGTGATCCGCGCGCGTCAGGTTATGCACGGTAAAACCTCCGCGATTGCTCATCAGCAGGCTGGCGTATTTGCCGGATTGGCGCAGCCGCTGACGGTGACGCGCTATCACTCGCTGATTGTGGAAAAAGAGACGCTGCCAGCCTGTCTGGAGGTTACCGCATGGAGCCTGCGTGATGGCAAGCCGGATGAAATTATGGGATTACGTCATAAGACGCTGGATGTTGAGGGCGTGCAGTTTCATCCCGAAAGCATCCTGAGCCAGCAGGGGCATGCGTTGCTGGCTAATTTTTTGCGTAGACAGGCCGCTGTTTAATTGCATACGCTGCGATTCCGTTTGACTTATTATGCATATTTAATGATTATTTTTTCACTGGGTATCTGTGTGAAATTAAATGAGGTAGCGAATGGCAGCGGAAAAAATGGCGGTTAGGCGGCAGACCTTTGATGAGGTTATATTGCCGGTTTATGCACCAGCACAGTTTGTGCCGGTAAAAGGCAAAGGCAGCCGGGTGTGGGATCAGCAGGGCAACGAATATATCGATTTTACCGCCGGTATCGCCGTAACCGCGCTGGGTCACTGCCATCCGGCGTTGGTAGAGGCGCTGAAAACTCAGGGCGAAATGCTGTGGCATACCAGCAACGTTTTCACTAATGAACCCGCGCTGCGTCTTGCCAGCAAGCTGATTAACGCGACTTTCGCTGAGCGCGTTTTCTTTGCGAACTCAGGGGCTGAAGCCAACGAGGCCGCCTTCAAACTGGCGCGCTACTATGCTTCCACGCGCCACAGCCCTTATAAAAGCAAAATCATCGCGTTCCATAACGCGTTTCATGGCCGCACGCTGTTTACCGTTTCCGTCGGCGGGCAGCCGAAATACTCTGATGGTTTTGGACCCAAACCGGCCGATATCGTCCACGTACCTTTTAACGATCTTGCGGCGGTGAAGGCCGTGATCGACGATCACACCTGTGCCATTGTGGTTGAGCCGATTCAGGGCGAAGGCGGCGTTATGCCCGCCACGCAGGAATTTATGCAGGGCCTGCGCCAGCTGTGCGATCAATATCAGGCGCTGCTGGTACTGGATGAGGTCCAGAGTGGGATGGGGCGCAGCGGTAAGCTGTTTGCCTATCAGCATTATGGCGTGCAGCCCGATATTCTGACCTCAGCGAAAGCGCTGGGCGGCGGCTTCCCCATTAGTGCGATGCTGACCACTAATGAGATCGCCTCGGCGATGGCGCCTGGCGTACACGGCACCACCTATGGCGGTAATCCGCTGGCCTGCGCAGTAGCGGAAGCGGCGTTGGATGTGATTAATACGCCTTCGGTGCTGGATGGCATTGAGCAACGTCGTCAGCGCTTTATTGAGGCACTGGAAGCCATCAATGTCAAACTGGATATCTTCAGCGAAATCCGTGGCAAAGGGTTGCTGATCGGGGCGGAGCTTCAGCCGCAGCATAAAGGCAAAGCGCGCGATATTCTTAACGCCGCCGCTGCGGAGGGCCTGATGATTTTAACGGCGGGCACCGATGTTCTGCGCTTTGCGCCTTCGCTGGTGATTCCGCTGGCGGATATTGGTGATGGCATGGCGCGTCTGGCCAGGGCTGCCGAAAAAGTATTAAAACCTGCATGATTCAGGGCGCGCCCGATGTCAGGGCGCGCTTATCCTTTACGCAGGCGGCGAACCAGCCATTTACCGTGGTGCGGCCGCTGGCTCCACGCCAGAGATGAGATAGTATGCATCACTGAAAGGTGCTCAAGGATACGCTTTACATGACGCTCCATAATGGTCATCGGCCCTTCCTGGTTCTCTGCATCTCCTTGCAGGATATTGGTATCCTGTCCCGGCCCGTCATATGCCAGCCGCTGCTGACAGCGCTGCAGCGCAATTTCACACGACTGCAGATAACTTTGCGCCAGCGCAGGCGTCAGCATGGTGTGCTCACGGGCCAGAATAGTCATCGCATTGATATGCTCAACGATAAACTGGCTGTGCGTGACCCAAAGTTTCATATCATTCAGATAGCGGGTATTAAACGCTGGCTCCTGCATCGCCTGGCTCAGGGAGTTAAACAGCGCATTATGCGCCTGATTAACGCGTACCCGCTGCCAGGCAAGCTTCTGCGGTGATGCCTCGCTCCCCAGCAGCATCCGTAAAGCATCCTGATACGCTTCCAGCGCATCATGCGCATTCTGTCGCAGCAGCCCGCTTTGCCACTGCGGCCACAGCCAGACCATGCCGCCAAAAGCGATGCAGCATCCCATCAGCGTATCCATCAGACGCGGCAACAGGAAATGCGCGCCGTTCAACGACAGCAGCTGTAATGAATAAACGGCGGTCACGGTAAAACCGATTGTCGCCCAGCCGTAATATTTACGGATAAACAGATAGCTGACTAAGGTAATGATCAGCATGATTAACAGCACCAGCGATTCCGGTACCGCAAGACGCAGGGCTGCAGCGGCGATAATCAGCCCAGCCAGCGTGCCAAGCGCGCGGTGCTGAATACGCACACGCGTTGCGCTGTAGCCATTCTGACTGACGAACATGATGGTCATTAAGATCCACCAGGGTTTCGGTACGTTGAACGCCAGCGCCAGCACGCTGCCGAATACCAGCATCACCGCAAAGCGAGCCGCGGTACGCAGAGCGGAAGATTTAAATGACAGATAGCTGCGCAGTGCGGAAAGCAGCGGCAGCCGGCGCTGGCGATCGGCCATAAGATCGCGACGATAAAGAGGGCGCTGGGTACGCAGCACGCGAGCGATGCGGCTGAAATGGTAATAACAGAAGTGGCCGACCGGATTCTCCGGATGCCGACGCGCAATTTTCTCCAGTCCCAGCAGCGGCTTTTCCAGGGTGAAACGTGCTGGCAGCCGGTGATAAAGCATATCGTCCGCCAGCTCGCGTAGCCGTGCGGCGATGGTTTGCGCGTTCCAGCGGATGACCGCTTCCGCATGGCTTTGCTCTACCAGCTTTTGCACCTCTTCCGGCTGATGCAGACTAACGGCAATATGCTCCTGCAGATCCAGCGCCACCTGAAAAGCGCGCGTCAGGCGTCGATGGTTATGATCGCGGTTGGCGGCCAGCATATGCATTTGCTGATAACAGGTGTTAATCAGATCAACCACCTTCTGCTGGCGCGCCAGCAGCGGAGGCAAGGCTTTTTCCGGATCGGTAAGCTGCGTCAGCAGGGTATATTTAGCTTCGCAGTAATCCGCCAGTTCGCGATAGAGCAGGCTGAGCGTTTCCCGCATCGGCTGCTCTTTCCACAGCCGGAACCAGAACCAGTTAAACAGCCCGTACCAGAATGTGCCGCCGATATAGAGCAACGGCGGCCCCCAGATCGGCATATTGCCCACCAGACCGAGCGTAAAAATAGCGGCAATCAAGGAAGCTGGCAGCAGACGTGCATGAAGCGGGCCGATTTCGCCGGTAACGCCCAGCAATAATGCCATGACAAACAGCGTCGCGGGCAGGGGCACCTGCTGTAGCGATAGCCACTGAAGAAGAAAACTGCTGAGTGCGAACAGCGAGCCGCCTGTGATCAGGCGTTTAAAGAAGCGGCGGTGTGGGGTATCGAGTCCGGCAATATTGCAGCAGGCGGGAACCAGCGAGAAGAGCAATCCTTTTTGCAAATCCCCCAGCAGCCAGCCAAAGGCCACCGGTAAACAGAGCACCAGCGTCTGACGCAGGGCATAGTTCACTTCGGGATGATAAATAATTCTCCGCCACATCGCTACATCACCAAAACAGACACGGCGTGATGCCAGGCACCACGCCGTGTCTTCAGCGTAGCTTAACGGGTGCCGTAAACGACAATCGTTTTACCGTGAGCGGAGATCAGGTTTTGATCTTCCAGCATTTTCAGAATACGGCCCACCGTCTCACGTGAGCAGCCGACGATCTGGCCGATCTCCTGACGGGTAATCTTGATTTGCATCCCGTCCGGGTGCGTCATCGCATCCGGCTGTTTAGCAAGGTTGAGCAACGTCTGTGCAATACGGCCGGTCACGTCAAGGAAAGCTAAATTGCCTACTTTCTCTGAAGTCACCTGCAGGCGACGAGCCATCTGGGAAGAGAGACGCATCAGAATGTCAGGATTAACCTGAATCAGCTGACGGAATTTTTTATACGAAATTTCAGCCACTTCACAGGCGGTTTTCGCGCGTACCCATGCACTGCGTTCCTGACCTTCTTCAAACAGGCCAAGCTCGCCAATGAAATCACCCTGATTAAGATAGGAAAGGATCATCTCTTTGCCTTCTTCATCTTTGATCAGTACCGCAACCGCACCTTTTACAATGTAATAGAGCGTCTCGGCCTTTTCACCCTGATGAATCAATGTGCTTTTTGATGGATATTTGTGAATATGGCAATGTGACAGGAACCATTCGAGTGTAGGGTCTGTTTGCGGTTTGCCGAGAACCATTCGCTATTATCCTCTGTTGTAATCGTGCCCTAAATACAGGGGGCAGTTTTCCCTGTCAGGCGTTGAAATCTTCAAGCGTTTCCTGCTGGAAATTTATACGGGCAACTGCGAGGCCTCAAGGCGTGCCGTCGTCCCGTTTTCGTTTCATAGAACGAAAATATTACAGCTTTGTTTGTAGCACAGCTTTATCTTACTGTCTCCTGTTGTCTCGCTTCAGCTTGTGCTGAATCGGACAATTGCCGTTTAGCTGATGAACGCCCCGGCTGACAATTTGCTTACTTATCAGGAGTCAGACAAGAGACAGTGGTAAGCCTCTTATTCAATTTTTTTGCCTTCTATCAGGCGTTTCACCAGCGGCAGCATAATCAACTCCATCGCCAGTCCCATTTTTCCGCCCGGCACCACCAGCGTATTAATATGTGAAATAAAGGAGCCCTGCAGCATGGCAAGCAGGTAGGGGAAATCGATATCTTCCAGCCCGCGAAAATGAATCACCACAAAGCTTTCATCCAGCGAAGGAATAGCGCGTGCGGCAAAAGGGTTTGAGGTGTCTATTGTGGGTACGCGCTGGAAGTTAAGATGGGTACGTGAGAACTGTGGCGTAATGTAGTTAATATAATCTTCCATTGAGCGCACCACGGAATCCATCACCGCTTCGCGAGAATGGCCGCGCTCGCTGGTATCGCGCACCAGCTTCTGAATCCACTCCAGGTTCACGATGGGCACCACGCCAACCAGCAAATCCACTTTTTCTGCCACGTTATGCTGCTGCGTCACCACGCCGCCGTGCAGTCCTTCATAAAACAACACATCCGTTGGCTCCGGCAATGGCTGCCACGGCGTAAAGGTACCAGGCACCTGATTCCACGGCACCGCCTCATCATAGGTATGCAGGTATTTACGCGACTGGCCACGGCCATTTTCGCCATATTCAACAAAGGTTTGCTCAAGCAGGCCAAAGTCGTTGGCTTCTGGTCCAAAGTAACTGATATGACGCCCCAAATCGCGGGCTTTGCGGATCGCCATATCCATTTCCGGGCGCGTATAGCGATGGAAACTGTCACCCTCCAGTTCAGCGGCATGCAGATTAAGCTGCTGAAAAATCTTACGAAAGGCAAGGCTGGTGGTGGTGGTTCCCGCTCCGCTGGAGCCGGTCACCGCGATGATCGGATGTCTGGCTGACATAAATACTCTCTGGATTAAATCGGGCGATGAGCATTGTTATCACGTTTCGGTCAGAGGTGTCATCATCGGGCAGGTCCGCCAGACCACGTTAATGTGACGAGCCGCACAGAGCTGACCGCATCACTATCCCTCGCGGAACTGACCGCGCGGCATAATATTGACCGTTTCATGCAGTTCCGACCAGACCAGCACGGCTTCGCCGCTTTTCAGCTGGCGACGGACATCTTCCACCTTTTCCGACAGGGAGCGCTCCTGCTCGCCATAATCCGTGCCTTCGCGCAATACAAAACCTTCAATCAGGTTTTCCAGAGTTTCCGGGGAGAGATCTTGCCAGGGAATAATCACAGCTTAGTTATCCAGATAAGGTGATAGCCATTGAGGAATACGCTGCTCCAGCCACATTTGCGGACGACGTAACGTGCCGCCGACAAAACCGACATGGCCACCATATTCCGTTAGTTGATATTCAATGTTAGCAGGTAACCGCGCCATATCCGGGATCACCTCATCGGTCATAAAGGGATCGTCCTGCGCATGGATAATTAACAGCGGTTTACGTATGCCGGGCAGCAGCGGCATGGCGCTGGCCCGTCGGTAATAGTCACCGGCATCGGAAAAACCGTGGGCGCGGGCGGTGATGGCATCATCAAAGTCACGCAGGCGCTTTAGCGCGTTCAGCTGTAACAGATCTACCGGCAGCGTGCCGGGCCAGGCCTGTAGCTTGCGGCGGGCGTTGAGCTTGAGCTGGCTTAACAGATAACGCTGATAGACGCGGGAAAATCCCTGCTCAAGTTTGGCGCTGCACGGTTCCAGCATTAGCGGCGCCGAGACCGTAACGGCGGCATCCAGCGGACAATCATCGCCCTGTTGGCCCAGCAAACAGGCCAGCATGTTTCCGCCCAGCGACACGCCGACAGCCACGGTCGGCGCATGGCCCAGAGTGGTTCGCAGCCAGCGTAAAAAGTAGCTGGCGTCCCCGGTTTCGCCGGAGTGATAAATGCGCCCCATGCGGTTAGGCACGCCGCTGCAGCCGCGAAAGTGCATCACCACGCCCAGCCAGCCGCGCTGTTGCCACACCTGCAGCAGGCCGTGCGCATAAGGGCTATGGAAGCTTCCTTCCAGTCCGTGAAACAACACCGCACGCGGTTTATGCCGCGCCTGCATGGGATCTTCGCTCCAGGCAAGATCGATAAAATCGCCGTCCGGCAGATCCAGACGCTGCCAGTGAGGGCGTAAAGAGACCCGACGGCGAAACAGACGCGGCAGCACCGTTTGCAGGTGGGGATTATGCAGCCCTTTCAAGGGAATAAAGGATTCCTGACTGTGATCAAAGCTCATCGTTTCACGCTTGTACGCATTCAGGCGCACTGTTAGTTTTAACGGGTTAACATTTTACCGGGTGAGGAGCACCCATTTTATGGAACTCAGTCTGTTTTTATCGATGCTTGGTTTTCTTTGGGTGGCGGCGATTACGCCAGGGCCAAATAATACGCTATTGACCACGGCTGGCGCCAATTTTGGTTTTCTGCGTTCGCTCCCTTTAATGGCAGGAATTATGCTCGGTATGCAGCTTATGCTGTTGCTGGTGGCGTTTGGCGTGGGCGGGCTGATTCTGGTTTACCCCTCTCTGCACCTGTTTTTGAAAATTGTGGGTAGTCTCTATCTGCTGTGGCTGGCATGGAAAATTGCAACGGCGGCCTATGAAAAGATTGAGATGGGTAAAGCGCCGCCTCGTCCTATGCCTTTATGGCAGGGAGGACTGCTGCAGTTGGTTAATCCCAAAGCCTGGTTAATGGCGCTGGGGGCCGTGGCCAGCTTTAGCCTGGCAGGTGAAGCCTATCGCAGTTCAGTTGTGGCTATCAGCATGGGTATGGCGTTGGTTAATCTGGTCGCTGGCATTCTTTGGCTTGGCTTTGGCACCCTGATAGGCCGTCTGCTGCGTAGCCGCCGCGCATGGAAAATTTTTAATTTGACGATGGGCGTGCTGACTGCCGCCTGCGTACTGTTGATATGGCACTGATTAGCTGGAGGCGCGTACCACCAGCTCACAGGGGAGCCGCTCATGAACCTGTGGCGTCAGCGGATCCTGAATGCGCTGTAACAGCAGCTGTACGCTGCGCGTGCCCAACTGATGCATTGGCTGTTCCAGCGTACTGAGTGGCGGCGACAGCATTGCGCTCCACGGCAGGCCGTCAAAGCCCAGCACGGCGATATCCTCAGGGATGGCGAGCTGGTACTGACGTGCGCAGTGTATCGCGCCTACTGCCAGCACATCAGATACGGTAAACACGGCGTCTGGCGGCTCTTTTGTTTCCAGCAGCCGTTTCATGGCCGCAAAGCCCGCCTCGCACTCTACTTCATTAGCATATTCAACGCCGGACCATGACAAACCCAGTTCGGCTAACGCCGATCGATATCCCAACTCACGCTGTTGCGCATAGAGATAGCGTGGATCGCCGTTGATCATCGCAATCCGTCGCCGTCCGCGCTGCGCCAGATGCTGCACTGCCGCCCGCGCGGCCTGTTGATTATCAATAGTGACCGATGAGCCAGCGACATCAGGATCGCCTTCGGCACATTGTACCCAGGGGGAATCGCCAATCATTCGGCGCAGTTCAGGCAGGTTGCTTGCCGCATCCATGGTAATAACGCCATCCACCACTTTGCCGCTCAGCAGCGTGAGATAAGCAGATTCGCGCTGGGTTTGTGAATCGGAATTGCACAGCAGAATATGGTAGCCGTGCGCCTCCGCTTCTGCCTCAATGCCGCGCACCACGCGTGAACAGAAAGGATTGATAATATTGGAAACCAGCACCAGTAACATATGGCTCTGAGAGGTGCGTAGCTGGCGCGCCAGCAGGTTAGGCTGGTATTGACAGGCGGCAATAGCAGCTAAAACGCGTTCACGGGTTGCAGGCCGAACGCCCTTATAACCGTTCAGCACACGTGAAACGGTCGCGGTCGATACACCAGCGAAACGGGCAACTTTCTCAATCGACATGGAAAACCCTCTGACAACTCACCAATGAATAGCCTGTAAAACATCGTTATACAGTGGCCGATTCAGGTCCATTTTTCATCAGAAAAATCAGACTTTTTTAATTTTCAGATAAAGATAGCGATATCTCTTCTAAGGCAATTTAGCGATTAAACATAATTTTTAATTACTTCATGTTGTATCCGCCTCTCAGTTACAACTGAGCCATCACGATGATAGCAACAGGCGGAACGTAAGATGGTGAGGATCTCGCGGTTTTTAGCATGGGCAGCGACGTTATCGCTGCTGGCGACCCAGGCGCACGCCGTTGAGGTTACAGTGGCTTATCAGACCTCGGCGGAACCGGCGAAAGTTGCTCAGGCGGATAACACTTTCGCTCAGCAAAGCGGCGCGCAGGTTAACTGGCGTAAATTTGACAGTGGCTCCAGTGTAGTTCGTGCGCTGGCATCCGGGAATGTACAAATCGGCAATATCGGCTCCAGTCCGTTGGCGGTCGCCGCCAGTCAGAAGCTGCCGATTGAAGTTTTCCTGCTGGCTTCGCAGCTCGGAAGCTCGGAAGCGCTGGTCGTAAAGAAAACGATGAACTCGCCGCAGGATTTGATTGGCAAGCGTATCGCGGTGGCGTTTATCTCCACCACTCATTACAGTCTGCTGGCGGCACTGAAGCACTGGGGAATTAAACCCAGCCAGCTGCAGATCATTAATCTGCAGCCGCCAGCGATTATTGCGGCCTGGCAGCGAGGCGATATCGACGGCGCCTATGTCTGGGCGCCAGCCGTCAATGAGCTGACTAAAAGCGGCAAGGTGCTGACCGACTCGGCACAGGTGGGCCAGTGGGGCGCGCCGACGCTGGATGTGTGGGTGGTGCGCAAAGATTTTGCTGCGCAGCATCCGGAGATTGTCACCGCCTTTGCCCGCAGCGCGCTGGCGGCGCAGCAGGCTTATCTTGATCATCCGCAGCAATGGCTACAGCAGCCTGAAAATCTTAATAAACTTTCCCGACTGAGCGGCGTGCCGACGGATCAGGTGGCCGGTCTGGTACAGGGCAACACCTACCTTAACGCACAGCAGCAGCTTGCCCAACTGGCAGAGCCGGTCAATAAGGCGATTGGCGACACGGCTCAGTTTCTGAAGCAGCAGGGCAAAGTGGCGCAGGTTGATACGGATTACCGCGACTATGTGACCGACCGTTTTATTCATCCTTTGGTTCAGCCGTAGGGGGTTAACCATGCTTGCTGTTACTCATGTCAGTGCGCGTTACCACGGGCAGCTTGCTTTGCAGGACATCAACTTGATGTTGAACGCAGGGGAACTGGTGGTACTGCTGGGGCCGTCCGGCTGTGGGAAAACCACGCTGCTGAACCTGATAGCCGGTTTTTTACCCACGGAAGAGGGCAAGATTACGCTGGCTGGAGAGCCGGTAACCGGGCCGGGCGCCGATCGCGGGGTGGTTTTTCAACATGAAGGATTACTTCCCTGGCGCAATGTGTTGGATAACGTGGCGTTTGGTCTGCAGCTGGCGGGCGTGGACGTTAAAACGCGGCGGGAGAAAGCGGGCAGTATATTAAAAAAAGTTGGGCTGGAAGGCGCGGAAAAACGCTTTATCTGGCAGCTTTCCGGCGGTATGCGCCAGCGCGTCGGCATTGCGCGCGCGCTGGCCGCCGATCCACAGCTGTTACTACTGGATGAGCCGTTTGGCGCACTGGATGCGTTCACCCGCGAGCAGATGCAAGAACTACTGCTGCGCCTGTGGCGTGACAGCGGTAAGGGGATTCTGCTGATTACCCACGATATTGAAGAGGCAGTGTTTCTTGCCAGCGAGCTGGTGCTGATGACGCCGGGGCCCGGACGCATCAGCGAGCGTCTGACGCTGGATTTTGGCCGCCGCTTTGCCGCCGGAGGATCCTGTCGCGCCATTAAATCCGATCCCGCCTTTATTGCCCAGCGCGAATATGTGCTGAGCCGGGTATTCCAACAGCGCGAGGCCTTCTCATGAGTTTACAGGCGCTGGATAAACCGGGCGCACGACGCTGGCGCTGGCCGCTTCCCCGTCAATTGACGCTGAGCCTGACAACCTTAACGCTGCTGCTGGCGCTGTGGTGGCTGGTTACTGCGCTGCAGCTGATTGCGCCGCTGTTTTTACCGCCGCCGCAGCAGGTATTACATCAGTTACTGACGATCGCCAGCGCACAGGGATTTATGGATGCCACGCTCTGGCAGCATCTGGCCGCCAGCCTTGGGCGGATCCTGCTGGCGCTGCTGGCGGCGGTGCTGATCGGAGTGCCGACCGGCATTGTGATGGGGTTAAGCGCAACGGCGCGTGGCATTCTCGATCCGCTGATCGAGCTGTACCGCCCGGTGCCGCCGCTGGCCTATCTGCCGCTGATGGTGATCTGGTTCGGCATCGGTGAAACCTCCAAGATCTTGTTGATCTATCTGGCTATTTTCGCGCCAGTCACGCTATCGACGCTTCAGGGCGTCAGAAACGCGCAGCAGGTACGGCTGCGGGCGGCGCTGTCGCTGGGAGCCAGCCGCTGGCAGCTGCTACGTCTGGTTATTTTACCCGGCGCGCTGCCGGAAATCCTTACCGGTCTGCGCATCGGTTTAGGCGTCGGCTGGTCAACGCTGGTGGCGGCGGAGCTGATCGCCGCTACGCGCGGGCTGGGTTTTATGGTGCAGTCTGCCGGTGAGTTTCTGGCAACGGATGTGGTGCTGGCCGGCATTTTGGTGATTGCGTTAATCGCATTCGGTTTAGAACTGGCCCTGCGGACGTTACAGCGTCAGTTAACGCCCTGGCATGGAGAATCACAATGAATGAACGTCTGGTTATTACCGCGCTGGGACCTTACATCGGCGCCACCGTTGATAATCTCGATCTTTCCCGTCCGCTGAGCGATGGTCAGTTCGAACAGCTGTGGCATGCGCTAATCCGTCATCAGGTGCTGTTTCTGCGCGACCAGCCGTTGACGCCAGCGCAGCAGAGAGCGCTGGCCGCGCGCTTCGGTGATTTGCATATCCACCCGGTCTATCCACACGCCGAAGGTGTGGAAGAGATTATTGTGCTGGATACGCATAACGATAATCCCCCCGATAACGATAACTGGCACACCGACGTTACCTTTATTGCTACGCCACCGGCCGGGGCGATTCTGGCGGCAAAGCAGGTGCCGGAGCATGGCGGCGATACATTATGGGCCAGCGGCATTGCGGCATTCGCGGCGCTTTCTCCACCGCTACGCACGCTGCTAAGCGGCCTGCAGGCTGAACATGACTTTACCAAATCCTTTCCGGAATATAAGCACCGTGCCTCGCCGGAAGAGCATGCGCGCTGGCGTCAGGCGGCGGCGAACCATCCACCGCTGCTGCATCCGGTGGTACGCACCCATCCGGTTAGCGGCCAGCAGGCCTTGTTTGTGAATCAGGGATTTACAACGCGAATTGTCGATTTAACACCGAAAGAGAGCGATGCGCTGCTGGGCTTTCTGTTTGCCCATATAAACAAGCCAGAGTTCCAGGTGCGCTGGCGCTGGCGGGCTAACGATGTCGCCATCTGGGATAACCGGGTCACGCAGCACTATGCGAATGCCGACTACCTGCCCGCCAGACGCATCATGCACCGCGCCACCATTTTGGGGGATAAGCCGTTTTATCGTCCCGCCTGAGCCGATCAGGGCAGGGAAAGCAGCGGGGCTGGCTGACCGGTTAGCCAGCCCTGTATATAATCAACGCCCAGCTCGGTTAACAGCGCTTTTTGCGCCTCGGTTTCCACATATTCCGCCACAACGGATACGCGTTTTTCCTGGGCGATGGCGCAGATCGATTTAATAATAATGCGATCGATATTGTCATCAAGGCTGTTTTTAACAAACAGGCCATCAATTTTAATAATATCGGCGCTAAGATGTTTCACGCGCTCATAGTTGGCGAAACCGGTGCCGAAATCATCTATCGCAATACGAAAGCCTGCCTGACGCAGCGTGGCAATCGCATTATTGACCTGCAGATTATTGATCAATCCCTGCTGCTCGGTCACTTCGAAAATAACCGCTTCAGAGGAGACGGAAAAGCGCTGAAAAAGGGCAATGATCTCCTCTGCTACTCCCGGCTCGGTCAGCGTCATTGGCAACAGATTAATGGCCAGGCGCGGCGGCGGGTTATTCACGCGTTGACGCTGATGAATAAACGCCACGGTTTCCTTTACTACCAGGCGATCAAACTGGGCGCTAAGGCGAAACTCTGCAATCAGCGGAATAAACCGATCCGGCATAATAAGTTCGTCTGCCGAACGTAGCCGCGTCAGCACTTCGTAATAAAGGCAACCCTGTTTACAGGGGACAATCGGCTGTGCAAACAGCACGATATCCTGCCCGGTTAGCGCCTGTTTGATTTTTTGTAGCAGTAAAACCTGGTCGGAGACATGACCAAGCAAGCGTGAATTATCCTTATCCAGCAGCGCTACGCCGCCCAACATCAGGGCCTGTTCTGCCAGATAATTCAGCTGCCCTGCCAGACGGTAAAGATTACTGTTTTCCCTGGTGAATTTACCGGCGGCAAAAGCATAATCGATATCTATCAGCTGGTTGTGCCAGAAAATCTGTTGCTGCTTTAGGCGCGTGCGTAGCTGCGACAGACGCTCGCCGATGCCTTCACCCTGTAGCAGCACAATAACGCCGTCGCAGGTGATTTGGTAAACCCCTTCATTTTCCCGCAGCTGCGTGCCAATCTCATCAATGATGCAGCGTTTGGTATAGGTTTTCATCATCAGGCCATAATGGCAGCCAAGAAATTTCAGCTGATGCAGATAGAGATAGCAAAGGGTGCCCGATGGGTGCTGTTTAAGCTTTTTCTGTAGCGCTCGCAGATTAAGCCGCTGGACCACCGGATCGGTCACGGCAAGGTTAAGCGCAATGCGCTGCAGGCGACGACTTTTCCAGTATCCCGCCGCGATATAAAGCAGGCTGATGGTAAAAGCGATAAACGCTGAGGATAAAAAGGTGGCGGAAAAGATGGACTTTAACGGCAGCACATCAAGGTTAAAGTGCATCAGCAACAGACAGCAGAGCGCCCAGAGCCAGAGCACGCTCCGTGAGGTGAAGCGCATAATGCCGTAAGTGAAGATAACGAAAACCAGCGGGACCAGATAGCTGGAAATCAGCATATGGCGCACCGGAAAACAAAGCAGCAGCATCAGCGCGGCCAGCAGGCAGCCCCACCAAAGCGCGCTCAGACAGTTTCCATACAGGGCATGCCTGGCCCGACGACAGAAAGTAAAGCCGCTGCGCGGCGCGGCCAGCATACGCAGCGGAAAGTAAAAAAGAATGGTAAATAGCGTCGCAGAGAGCATCAGGTTTTGCAGACTGAGTATGCTGAACATATCCAGCCTGCCGGTAAAATAGCTGCCGGGCATCTCTGGGATCACCGGCAGTTTTTGCCCAAGCGCTGCCAGCAGCAGCATCGTCAGGACAGGGGCCAGCGTATTCAGCAGGAGCAGCCGGACACCCAGTCCCTGGTTACCGAGGTTATAGCGCCAGCGGCGGCCAGACCAGCGGCGAATCAGCCAACAGCTAACAAACAATGGCGTTAAAAAAGCAAAGGCGAGCGCCGCCGCCAGCGAGAATAGCGAAAAGCAGAGCTGGAACGTAATAAAGAAAGCCAGATAAAGGGGAACCACGGCGGAGCGGCCGAAAATATAGATGGCGGCGATCGCTAAACCGTAGGGCAAATAGCAAAGGTAAACAGTGCGATCTGCAACCAGGTACAAAGGTGATAAAAAATGGGCAAGGGGCGTGAAAAAAATCAACAGCCCAAAAGCCGTCAGTTTTTTTTTCAGCAGATTTACGCAGCGCTCTGACACGGTTTACCCTGAGTTCAAAAAATAAGCAATTTATGCAGGGCGCAATAGTAAAAACATTGAACTCTGCGCACAAGGAAACAGAACGTAAAAAATTTGATAAACGTTGGTTGTTTATGAAGAAAATGATGCGGAAAAGGTACAACGCAGCCAGGTGAAGTTCAGCGAACCGTTTCTTTTTATTTGAAAAGCGCTTCGCCGCTTTGAATTGTTAACAGGCGCTGCTCGCCAGTCGAAAGCCCGGCCTTATTTTGCATTTAAAAACCTCAGCAAAATAAGGCCGTAGCAAGAGTTAATGAGTCAGCATGGCTTCCAGCTGTTCCTGAGCATCCAGCCAGGCCATTTCGCACTCTTCCAGCGCCGATTTCGCCGCGGCCTGCTGCTGTAACGCGGCGGTCAGATCGGTTTTACGACTCGCATCGTAAATAGCCGCATCGGCCAGCTTCGCCTCTGCAGCGGAGAGCTGAGCGTTAAACGTCTCCATCTCTTTTTCCAGCTTTTCTATCTGTTTACGCAGCGGTTGCGTTTGCGCGCGCAGCTCGGCTTCGCGACGCTTCTGATCTTTACGCGCCTGAGCACTGTTGCCGTTATCCTGTTTTGGCTCGCTCTCTTGCGTCTGCCGTTTTTGTAAATCGTTTAACCACTGCTGGTAATCATCCAGATCGCCGGCGAACACTTCCACTTTGCCGTCATGCACCAGATAAAGATCGTCAGTGGTGGAACGCAGCAAATGACGATCGTGCGAAACCACCACCAGCGCGCCCTCAAAATCGATCAGCGCTTCGGTTAATGCCTGCCGCATATCAAGATCGAGATGGTTGGTTGGTTCATCCAGCAGCAGCAGATTGGGACGCTGCCAGACGATTAGCGCCAGCACCAGACGCGCTTTTTCGCCGCCGGAGAAACGCTCGGTCGGTTCGCTGACTTTATCGCCCTGGAAGCCGAAGCCGCCCAGGTAATCGCGCAACTGCTGCTCCGGCAGTTTTGACGCCAGACGCGCCAGATGCTGTAGAGGAGACTCTCCGGCGCGTAAAAATTCCAGCTGATGCTGGGCGAAATAACCCAGCTGGACGCCTTTCGCCAGGCCGATCTCCCCTTTTTGCGGCGCGAGTTCGCCTGCCAGCAGTTTAATTAGCGTGGATTTCCCCGCACCGTTGCGGCCGAGCAGGCCAATACGCGAGCCGGGCACCAGATTCAGTTTGATCGAATCCAGCACAACACGATCATCATAGCCAGCGGTGACCTTCTCCATATTCAGTATCGGATTAGGCAAGTTTTCCGGCGGGCGGAAGCTGAAACTAAAGGGATTATCCACATGTGCGGGGGAGAGAAACTCCATGCGCTCAAGCATTTTGATACGGCTCTGCGCCTGTTTCGCTTTACTGGCTTTGGCGCGGAAACGATCGATATAGCTTTGCAGATGCGCCACTTTACGCTGCTGATGCTCATACTGCGACTGCTGCTGAGAAAGCCTGGTGGCTCGCTGCTGCTCAAAAGAGCTGTAGTTGCCGGTATATTCAAACAGGGACTGCTGTTCGATATGCAGGATTTTATCCACCACCGGATCGAGAAAATCGCGATCGTGCGAAATCAGAAGCAGCGTGCCGTCGTAACTCTTCAGCCAGCGCTCCAGCCAGATAACCGCATCCAGGTCGAGGTGGTTGGTGGGTTCATCCAGCAGCAGCAGATCGGAACGGCATATCAACGCCTGCGCCAGATTGAGACGCATGCGCCAGCCGCCGGAAAAGTCGCTGACCGGGCGCTGCAGCTGTTGCTGGCTAAAACCCAAACCGTGAAGCAGACTGGCAGCGCGCGCCTGTATGCTCCATGCCTGTATCGCATCCAGCTTGCCGTGCAGCAGCGCGATTGCGTTGCCGTCGTTTTTTTCATTGGCGCGCTGTAGCTCGGCTTCAAGCTGTCGATATTCACGATCGCCATCAATAACGTACTCAATGGCGGCCACTGACAGCGCTGGCGTTTCCTGGTTAACCCAGGCCAGCGACCAGGTGCCGGGAAAGGTGACGCTGCCCGCATCGGCGCTGAGCTCATTTTTTAACAGCGACAGCAGCGTCGATTTGCCACAGCCGTTTTTACCCACCAGCCCAACTTTTTGACCAGGATTGATGGTGGCAGTGGCATTGTCCAGCAGCACGCGGGTACCGCGTCGGATCTGTAACGAAGAGAATACAATCATAAGCGCCGTATTGTCAGAATATGTTAATTTATTGTCATCATAATCAGTCAGGAATCATAGATTCCGTTATGTCGTGCATGGTAGCGGAAATCCTGCATCATGACGACGATTTGGAGGAGAGAGATGGCGCAGCCGCCTAAGGTTTTGCTGCTGTATGCCCATCCGGAATCACAAGATTCGATAGCCAATCGGATCTTGCTGCAGCCGGCGCAGCAATTATCCCACGTTACCGTACACGACCTGTATGCACACTATCCCGATTTTTTTATCGATATTCATTTTGAACAGCAGTTGCTGCGGGAGCATCAGATCATTATTTTCCAGCATCCTCTTTATACCTGGAGCTGTCCGGCATTGCTGAAAGAGTGGCTGGATCGCGTGCTTTCGCGTGGCTTTGCCAGCGGCGTCGGCGGTGATGCGCTAAAGGGAAAATATTGGCGCAGCGTGATTACCACCGGCGAACCGGAGACGGCCTATCATCAGGATGGCCTTAATCGCTATCCCATGACGGAGATTATGCGGCCCTTTGAGCTGACGGCTCAGATGTGTCGTATGCACTGGTTATCGCCGATGGTTGTTTACTGGGCGCGTCGTCAACCGCCGGAAATCATGAAAAATTATGCCGAGGCCTATGGCAGCTGGCTTTCCTCTCCTTTGTCTGCTGGAGCATTATAAATGGAAGGGCATACTTTACTGTCGGCGGGCGTGGTCTATCTGTTCGCCGCCGTGGTCGCTGTCCCCATCGCCGCCCGGCTGGGAATTGGCGCGGTACTGGGCTATTTGCTGGCGGGTATTGCGATTGGTCCCTGGGGCCTGGGCTTTATCAGTGACGTTGACGAGATCCTGCACTTTTCGGAAATCGGCGTGGTATTCCTGATGTTCCTGATTGGCCTGGAGCTGAATCCTTCCAAGCTATGGGCGCTGCGCCGCTCGATTTTCGGCGTAGGTGCCGCTCAGGTTATCTTTAGCACTGCGGTGCTGGCCGGGCTGCTGCTGTTAACCGATTTTTCATGGCAGGCGGCAGTGGTTGGCGGGATCGGCCTGGCGATGTCTTCAACGGCGATGGCTTTACAGCTGATGCGCGATAAGGGAATGAATCGCAGCGAGGCGGGGCAACTGGGCTTTTCCGTACTGCTGTTTCAGGACCTGGCGGTGATCCCGGCGCTGGCGCTGGTGCCGCTGCTGGCTGGCACTGATAGCGGCCATACCGACTGGATGAAGGTAGGCATCAAGGTGCTGGCTTTTGCGGGCATGCTGATTGGCGGCAGGCTACTGCTGCGACCGATCTTCCGCTATATCGCCGCTTCCGGCGTACGCGAAGTTTTTACCGCTGCGGCGCTGCTGCTGGTGCTGAGTTCGGCACTGTTTATGGATGCGTTGGGGCTGTCGATGGCGCTGGGCACCTTTATTTCCGGCATTCTGCTGGCGGAAAGCGAATATCGCCATGAGCTGGAGATCGCCATTGAGCCATTTAAAGGTTTGCTGCTTGGGCTGTTTTTTATTTCCGTTGGCATGGCGCTGAATTTGGGCGTGCTCTATACGCATATTTTTACGGTGCTGCTCGGTGTGCTGGTGCTGGTGGCGGTCAAAACGCTGGTGCTTTATCTGCTGGCGCGGATTTATGGCCTGGGTAGCTCGGAGCGTTTGCAGTTCGCCAGCGTGCTGAGTCAGGGCGGTGAGTTCGCGTTTGTACTGTTTTCTGCCGCCTCGGCAGTGCGGCTGTTTCATGACGATCAACTGCCGCTGCTGCTGGTGACCGTTACCCTCTCTATGATGACCACGCCGTTACTGATGCGGGGCGTAGACCGCATTCTGGTGCGGCGCTTTAACGATGGGGATGAGCAAACGGAAAAACCCTGGGTAGATGACGATCAGCCGCAGGTGATTGTGGTGGGATTTGGTCGTTTCGGTCAGGTGATTGGACGTCTGCTGATGGCGAATAAAAAACGCATTACCGTGCTTGAGCGGGACATCAGCGCCGTGAGTCTGATGCGCAATTATGGTTATAAAGTATACTATGGAGATGCAACAGAACTGGAGCTGCTACGGGCCGCAGGCGCTGCCAGCGCGCAGTCGATCGTGATTACCTGTAACACGCCAGAAGACACCATGAATATTGTTCATCTCTGTCAGCAGCATTTCCCCCACCTGCATATTCTGGCGCGGGCGCGCGGGCGCGTTGAGGCCCATGAACTGCTGCAGGCGGGGGTGACGCAATTTTCCCGCGAGACGTTCTCCAGCGCACTGGAGCTGGGACGTAAAACATTGATGTCGTTGGGCATGCATCCGCATCAGGCGCACCGCGCGCAGGAGCACTTCCGGCGGCTGGATATGCGTATGCTACGCGAGCTGATGCCTGTCCATACGGATAATGCGCAAATCTCCCGTGCGCGTGAGGCGCGGCGCGAGCTTGAAGATATTTTCCAGCGCGAGATGCAGCAGGAGAAGCGCCAGCTGGACAGCTGGGATGAATTTGAATAACTGGCGCTGCTGAGCGCGTTGACCCAAAACTGCAGGAAAGAGAAATGCGTAAACGTTTTATTGCTGATGCAACCTGCCCGCACTGCCAACAGAAAGATACGTTGGCAATGTGGCGTGAAAATAATGTCGATGTGGTGGAGTGCGTGAAATGCGGTCATCAAATGCGCGAGGCGGATAAGCAGGTACGCGATCAGATCCGCAGTCAGGAGCAAGTCATCGGAATTTTTCATCCAGAGTAGCGGAACAGCGCAGCTTTTTTTAAGCTTACCCTTACAGCGGCACTGAATTCCGTTACAATCGGCATCGTTAACATTGCCTGAGCGTATTGCCTGTATGGCACGCAAAGGGTCAGCATCTGGATCTTTCTGGTTGGTGTTATTGCACGCAAAAATAGACCAATGAGTCGGGATCAAAGCTCTCAACGGTTAGGAGATATCATGAAAGTAGCAAAAGACCTGGTGGTCAGCCTGGCTTACCAGGTACGTACAGAAGACGGTGTGTTGGTCGACGAGTCTCCGGTGAGCGCGCCGTTGGACTATCTGCACGGTCATGGTTCCCTGATTTCTGGTCTGGAAAAGGCACTGGAAGATCATGAAGTCGGCGACAACTTTGACGTGCATATTGCCGCCAATGACGCTTACGGCCAGTATGATGACAACCTGGTTCAGCGTGTGCCTAAAGATGTGTTTATGGGCGTGGATGAACTGCAGGTTGGCATGCGCTTCCTGGCTGAAACCGATCAGGGTCCGGTACCGGTAGAAATCACCGAAGTGGAAGACGATCACGTTGTGGTTGATGGTAACCATATGCTGGCGGGTCAGGACCTGAACTTCCACGTAGAAGTGGTTGCTATCCGTGAAGCGACGCCGGAAGAACTGGCTCATGGTCATGTACACGGCGAACACGATCACCATCATGACCATGACCACGGTCATGAACATGGTAAAGGCGGCTGCGGTACTGGCGGCTGCGGCTGTCACTAATCGTACGTACAGCATGACAGGGGGCAGAGTGCGGTGCGCGCTCTGCCCTTATTATTTTTGCCTTAACGCTTTCCAGAACGGGGGCATTTTGCACAGCCCAATAGTACGGTTTCCTTTCAGTATATCCCTCGCATTAAACGCAAGAAAATGCGTCAGGCCGCATCGATCCTTCCATTTTATGCCCGCCGTTGGCCTCCTCTGAAAGAAAACCTACCACCGCTAACTAACAGAGCTGGCAGCAAGCAAGCTATGCAGCGACCCCGTAATAAGGTGCCGCAGCGTTAGTGACTGCGGGACAGTTAATAGTGCGGTGGCGGCGTTTCTTCCGATGGATGTGCGACCATTGAAGGTGCCGCAGCTTTAAGTTTATCTATCAGCAGCCGTATTTGCTCACGCATCTTCGCCATTTCCATTTCGTGCTGTACAACCGTTTGGTTCAGATCTTCAATGGTTTGTTCCTGAAAGGCGAGTTTACTTTCCAGCCGTTCCAACTGTTGTTCAAAGGTATATTGCTGCATAGCTGTTCCCCTGTTGCCCATGCCAGACATGTCGGCTTGCCTTGTGTAAGATAAAACCGCATATCCAACGTTAGATTGTCCGATTTTGCCCGCGATGGTTGAAAAAGCACAGTCTTATCGTCATATCCGTTGGAACTTCCCGACACAAAAAAGGGTCGGATGTACACTTAAGTTTGCCGGGCGGGCATGATAAGTTGTTCCGCACAGTTATAGTACAGACCTGATGGTCTGCAACGATTGCCGAGGTGAGAGGCTTCGGTTTTGGAGATAATGGATGAAATCACTGTTTAAAATTACGCTGTTAGCCGCCACGATGGCCGCCACGCTCAATGCACCAGTGGCATTGGCAGCAGACTCCGCACCGGCTGAACAAGCTGCGCCTCAGGCCCCTAAAAATGCGGCTTTCAATAACGAAGACCAGCAGTCCGCTTATGCACTGGGCGCATCGCTGGGCCGCTATATGGAAAATTCGCTGAAAGAACAGGAAAAACTGGGCATTCAGTTAGATAAAGCACAGCTGATTGCTGGCGTTCAGGACGCTTTCGCCGGTAAGAGCAAATTATCCGATCAGGAAATTGAACAAACCCTGCAGTCTTTTGAAGGCCGTGTGAAGGGTGCCGCTCAGGCGAAGATGGAAAAAGATGCGAAAGAAAACGCGGAGAAAGGGGATGCCTACACCGCGAAATTCGCTAAACAGAAGGGCGTGAAGAAAACCGACAGCGGCCTGCTCTATCTGGTAGAAAAAGCGGGTAGCGGCGACGCGCCGAAAGATAGCGATACCGTTGTGGTTAACTATAAAGGCACGCTGATTGACGGTACGGAGTTCGATAACTCTTACACGCGTGGCGAGCCGCTCTCTTTCCGTCTTGACGGCGTGATCCCGGGCTGGACCGAAGGCCTGAAGCACGTGAAGAAAGGCGGGAAAATCAAGTTGGTTATTCCACCGCAGCTCGCTTATGGTAAAAATGGCGTGCCGGGAATTCCGGCTAACTCCACGCTGGTGTTTGATGTTGAATTACTGGATATCAAACCGGCACCGAAAGCTGACGCGAAAGCGCAGGCTCCGGTCGCTGACGAGAAGAAAGCACAGTAATTCTGCAACCGCCGCGTTAACGCGGCGGTTTTATTTGTATGACTCGCACTCCCCGGCTGGACAAAAATCTGGCATAACCTGCAGACATTTGCCAGACTAGCGCTGCGCAAATTTGTATGATGAGTCTGCCCTGGCCGCGCTGAGACAGGCTCCAGCCAATTAGGGTAATGTCTTTCATGTCTAATCCATTCAATCCAGGCGATCTGACCGATATCGATTTACTGGAGCAACATCCGTTCGATCAAACGGACTACGATATCCTGAAATCTTACGAAGCCGTCGTTGATGGCCTTGCGATGCTGATTGGCTCTCATTGTGAAATCGTGCTGCACTCGCTGGAAGATTTGAAATGTTCCGCAGTGCGTATCGCCAATGGGGAACACACTGGCCGTAAAGTCGGCTCGCCGATTACCGATCTGGCGTTGCGTATGCTGCATGATATGACCGGGGCCGACAGTAATGTCTCCCGGGCCTATTTCACCCGCGCGAAAAGCGGGGTGTTGATGAAGTCGGTAACCATCGCTATCCGTAATCGGCAACAACGTGTGATCGGCCTGCTGTGCATCAACATGAATCTGGACGTTCCATTCTCACAGATTATGTCGACCTTTATGCCGCCGGAAACGCCGGATGTTGCTTCACAAGTTAACTTCGCCTCCTCAGTAGAGGATCTGGTGACGCAAACGCTGGAGTTCACCATTGAAGAAGTTAGCGCCGATCGCAACGTAGCAAACAATATGAAGAATCGTCAGATTGTTCTCAATCTGTACGAAAAAGGTATTTTTGATATTAAAGATGCGATTAACCAGGTCGCCGACCGTCTGAATATTTCCAAACATACGGTCTACCTCTATATCCGCCAGTTTAAAAGTGGCGATATGCAGGGGCAGGAACGTTAATGCATTACACGCTTTTGGTAACGGGACCCGCTTACGGCACGCAGCAAGCGAGCAGTGCGCTGCTTTTTGCACGTGCGTTGCTGAAAGCCGGTCATCAGCTGAACAGCATCTTTTTTTATCGGGAAGGCGTGCTCAACGGTAATCAGCTTACCGCTCCCGCTGGCGATGAATTTGATATCGTACGCGCCTGGCAGGCATTGCAGCAACAGGGCGTGACGCTGAACATCTGTGTGGCGGCAGCATTAAGGCGCGGCGTAACCGATGAGCAGGAGGCTGCTGGGTTGGGATTAGCCGCGGTGAATCTTCAGCCTGGGTTTACGCTGGCAGGGCTTGGCGCATTAGCTGAAGCGATGCTCACCAGCGACAGAGTGGTACAGTTCTGATGAAATCGGTCGCTTTTGTTTTTACCCGTGCGCCTCACGGCAACAGCAGCGGAAGAGAAGGGCTGGATGCGGCGCTGGCCACTGCGGCTCTGTGTGAACAGGTTTCACTCTTTTTTATCGGTGATGGCGTGCTACAGCTAAGCGAACATCAACAGCCGGAAAAAGTGCTGGCGCGTAATTATATCGCCACGTTTGGCGTACTGCCGCTGTATGACGTTGAGGAATGTTATATTTGCGCGGACTCGCTTGCGGAGCGCGGGCTCACGTCGGAGAGCCCACGCGTGCTGCCTGCTGAGGTCCTTGATAGCGCGGCGCTACGTGCGCGTCTGTCGCAGGCTGACCATATCCTGACCTTTTAAGGAGCGCTAATGCTGCATACGCTGATGAGTTCCCCCTGGCAGTGTGATTATAATTTATTGCTGCGCATGCTACGGGCAGATGATGATCTATTGTTGATGCAGGATGGCGTGCTGGCCGGTCTGCAAAATAATTGTCTGCTACCGCAGCTGTTGCAAGCACCAGCGCGGCTTTGGGCGCTGAAAGAGGATGTTGAGGCGCGTGGATTGGCCGCGCAAATTTCATCCAAAATTACCGTTATCGACTATAATGATTTCGTCATGCTGACGGTAAAACAGCAACAACAAATGCCCTGGTGAACATAAGACGCCTGGTTATTTCTTGACACCTTTTCTGCTCAGCCCTAAAATTCTGCGTCCTCGTATTAATACGAGGCGATTTATTACGTGTTTACGAAGCAAAAGCTAAATCCAGGAGCTATTTAATGGCAACAGTTAATCAGCTGGTTCGCAAACCGCGCGTACGCAAAGTTGCTAAAAGCAACGTGCCGGCGCTGGAAGCTTGCCCGCAAAAACGTGGTGTTTGTACCCGTGTGTACACCACTACCCCGAAAAAACCGAACTCCGCACTGCGTAAAGTATGCCGTGTTCGTTTAACCAACGGTTTCGAAGTGACTTCCTACATCGGTGGTGAAGGCCACAACCTGCAGGAACACTCCGTAATCCTGATTCGTGGCGGTCGTGTTAAAGACCTGCCAGGTGTGCGTTACCACACCGTTCGTGGCGCGCTTGACTGCTCTGGTGTTAAAGACCGTAAGCAGGCTCGCTCCAAGTATGGCGTGAAGAAGCCAAAGGCTTAATGGTTCTCCGTTAAGTAAGGCCAAACGTTTTAAATTAAATGTCAAAATAAACTCGTAGAGTTTTGGACAATCCTGAATTAACAACGGAGTATTTCCATGCCACGTCGTCGCGTCATTGGTCAACGTAAAATTCTGCCGGATCCTAAGTTCGGATCTGAGCTGCTGGCCAAATTTGTAAATATCCTGATGGTAGACGGTAAAAAATCTACCGCTGAAGCAATCGTATATACCGCGCTGGAGACCCTGGCTCAGCGTTCTGGTAAAACCGAACTGGAAGCTTTTGAAGTAGCTCTGGACAACGTACGCCCGACTGTAGAAGTTAAGTCACGTCGCGTTGGTGGTTCTACTTATCAGGTACCAGTTGAAGTCCGTCCGGTCCGTCGTAATGCTCTGGCAATGCGTTGGATCGTAGAAGCTGCTCGTAAACGCGGTGATAAATCGATGGCTCTGCGCCTGGCGAACGAACTTTCTGATGCTGCTGAGAACAAAGGTACTGCAGTGAAGAAACGTGAAGACGTTCACCGTATGGCCGAAGCCAACAAGGCGTTCGCTCACTACCGCTGGTAATAACCGCGTAGTTATTGTTAACCCAGCGGGCGCTCAATTAGCCAACCCGCTGGGGATGACTTATTTTGAACGTCCGAGAATCAGAGGAATCAAATGGCTCGTACAACACCCATTTCACGTTACCGTAACATCGGTATCAGTGCTCACATCGACGCCGGTAAGACCACTACCACCGAGCGTATCCTGTTCTACACCGGCGTTAACCACAAAATCGGTGAAGTACATGATGGCGCTGCAACCATGGACTGGATGGCTCAGGAGCAGGAACGTGGTATCACCATTACTTCTGCTGCGACCACCGCGTTCTGGTCAGGTATGGCCAAGCAGTTTGAGCCGCACCGCATCAACATCATCGACACCCCGGGACACGTTGACTTCACTATCGAAGTTGAACGTTCCATGCGTGTTCTTGATGGCGCGGTAATGGTTTACTGTGCGGTTGGTGGTGTTCAGCCGCAGTCTGAAACCGTATGGCGTCAGGCTAACAAATATAAAGTTCCGCGCATCGCGTTCGTTAACAAAATGGACCGCATGGGCGCTAACTTCCTGAAAGTTGTTGGTCAGATCAAAACCCGTCTGGGTGCAAACCCGGTTCCTCTGCAGCTGGCTATCGGTGCAGAAGAGAAATTCACCGGTGTTGTTGACCTGATCAAAATGAAAGCCATCAACTGGAACGAAGAAGATGCAGGCGTGACCTTCACTTATGAAGAGATCCCGGCTGACATGGTTGACCTGGCTGAAGAATGGCATCAGAACCTGATCGAATCTGCGGCAGAAGCCTCTGAAGAGCTGATGGAGAAATACCTCGGCGGCGAAGAGCTGACTGAAGAAGAGATCAAAAAAGCACTGCGCCTGCGCGTGCTGAACAACGAAATCATCCTGGTTACCTGTGGTTCTGCATTCAAGAACAAAGGTGTTCAGGCGATGCTGGATGCAGTGGTTGAATTCCTGCCAGCACCGACCGACGTTCCGGCTATCAAAGGTATGCTGGACGACGGTAAAGATACTCCGGCAGAGCGTCACTCTGACGATAAAGAGCCGTTCTCTGCTCTGGCGTTCAAAATTGCGAACGACCCGTTCGTTGGTAACCTGACCTTCTTCCGCGTTTACTCAGGCGTGGTTAACTCAGGTGATACCGTACTGAACTCTGTGAAATCACAGCGTGAGCGTTTTGGTCGTATCGTACAGATGCACGCCAACAAACGTGAAGAGATCAAAGAAGTTCGCGCGGGCGATATCGCAGCGGCGATCGGTCTGAAAGACGTGATCACTGGTGATACCCTGTGTGATCCGAACAACCCGATCATCCTGGAACGTATGGAGTTCCCGGAGCCGGTTATCTCTATCGCGGTTGAACCGAAAACCAAAGCTGACCAGGAAAAAATGGGTCTGGCTCTGGGCCGTCTGGCGAAAGAAGACCCATCATTCCGCGTATGGACTGATGAAGAATCTAACCAGACCATCATCGCTGGTATGGGTGAGCTGCACCTCGACATCATCGTTGACCGTATGAAGCGTGAGTTCAACGTTGAAGCGAACGTAGGTAAACCGCAGGTTGCTTACCGTGAAACTATCCGCGACACCATTAAGGATGTCGAAGGTAAACACGCGAAACAGTCTGGTGGTCGTGGTCAGTACGGTCACGTTGTGATCGATCTGTACCCGCTGGAGCCGGGCGGCAAAGGCTACGAATTTGTCAACGACATCAAAGGCGGTGTGATTCCTGGTGAATACATCCCTGCGGTTGACAAAGGTATCCAGGAACAGCTGAAATCTGGTCCGCTGGCTGGTTATCCGGTAGTTGACCTGGGCGTTCGTCTGCACTTCGGTTCTTACCATGATGTGGACTCCTCTGAACTGGCGTTTAAACTGGCTGCTTCTCTGGCGTTTAAAGATGGCTTTAAGAAAGCGAAGCCGGTTCTGCTTGAGCCTATCATGAAGGTTGAAGTTGAAACGCCGGAAGAGAACATGGGTGACGTAATCGGTGACCTGAACCGTCGTCGCGGTATCATCGAAGGTATGGATGACACCGCTACCGGTAAGACCGTTCGCGCTCAGGTACCGCTGTCTGAAATGTTTGGTTATGCTACTGACCTGCGTTCTCAGACCCAGGGCCGTGCTTCTTACTCCATGGAGTTCCTGAAGTACGCGGAAGCGCCGAACAACGTCGCTCAGGCCGTTATTGAATCTCGTAGCAAATAAGCTACGGTTTTAGAATATTGAACAGATGCCCTCATCATGGATGAGGGCATAACAGTAAGGAATATCGCCATGGCGAAAGAGCAATTTCAGCGTAACAAAACGCACGTTAACGTTGGTACTATCGGCCACGTTGACCACGGTAAAACCACTCTGACCGCAGCTATCACCACCGTTCTGTCTAAAACTTTCGGTGGCCAGGCTCGTGCGTTCGATCAGATTGATAACGCGCCGGAAGAGAAGGCTCGTGGTATCACCATCAACACCTCTCACGTTGAATATGAAACCCCGACCCGTCACTACGCGCACGTTGACTGCCCGGGCCACGCCGACTATGTGAAAAACATGATCACCGGTGCTGCTCAGATGGACGGCGCTATCCTGGTTGTTGCTGCGACTGACGGCCCGATGCCGCAGACCCGTG
>NZ_JBNJSO010000004.1:0-461223 GCF_050113815.1 Pantoea sp. FN0307
GTCCGTTACCCAACGTTCATTCGGTGCTTCCGGGTTGAACTGACGCTGGAGTCTGTTGGGTGCCACGATACTGGCTTCACCTTTATGCGCTCGTGGGCTTCGATACCCGACCTGAGCCTTTATCCCGCACTGTTGCCCTCTATCTTTCAGGTCGAGATGGATCTTGCGATAGCCATAAACGCAACCGGACTCCAGCCAGAACTGTTTGATTTGTCCTGTCAGCCTGAGATCCGCCTGATGCTGTGGTGAATGCGGCTGCTGAAGCCAGGCGTAAAACCCACTCGGATGAACATTCAGCACCCGACAGAGCAGACGAACAGGCCAGCAACAGGTGTTGTCACGGATAAAGGCGTACCTCAGTCGGACAGCTTTGCGAAGTACGCCGCGGCTTTTTTTAATATGTCCCGTTCGTCAGTAACCCGCTTCAGCTCCTTCTGGAGTCGGCGGATCTCAGCCTGAGCATCTGACTGTTCTTTGTTGGTGGAAGAGTCCGGTCCGTACTTCTTTATCCAGGCATAAAGGCTGTGGGTAGTGATATCGAGACGTGTTGCAACGCTGGAAACAGAATAACCACGATCAACAACCTGTTTTACCGCTTCAATTTTAAACGCTTCGGGATAACGTTTACCGCTCATGAGCACCTCTCTTTTAAGTCATCTTAAATGACTCCGGGGTGTCTGTTAAACCTGTGGCGATTCATTCAGCCAACTATAAGCAGATTCGTTTACCGTTCAGGGTAATTTAATTCAGCAGTTACATAGGGTTGGTAGACATCGCTGATGCCAACCAGTATGAGGAAAAACCAAAATCCGTCTTTTTCCTGCTAACAAGGCAACTGGCATCTGAATCTGTTTTGCAACCTGACTCATAAAGCGTCCGGAACAGGGCATTTAATTTGGCCTTTATGGCAGATAAGACTTACACTATTACTGTTGTGCGTTTTTTGCTCAGAAGGCTTTTTTGCTGGTGCGTCGTTAGCGAGACCTTATGGTTACCGCCTGATGAAGCATTATCAGGAACAAACGATGCTTTGATAAGTTATCAAATTATCGTTAAGCCTGAATTTCATGTTATTAAAAGGATCGTTTATGCAACGTGTTCAGCTTAATCATATTACTTTCGATATTGGTTTCGATAATGGGCTTTACTTTGCTCATGCCACGTCTGGCCCGTCATCGACAGGCAAGAGTATTGAAGAATTATCTTCCAGTCTGGCTGAACTCACTGGAATCAAAAAAGAAGATTTATCTGCACATATCAGCGATATACTTTCCTGATGATATATCACCAGGTGCTCTCGTAAGAAAGCGTCTGGTGAGCATCTTTAATCGGCTAAAATTAAGATATTCTCTGGTTAACACCGTTGATTTTTACACGCTGCTCCGAACCAGAAATCAAACGATCCTTGATATTTCCTCATCTTCTCCTTTTTACCGAGCCACCGTTTCGATGCATCGGCCCTTATCCGTTATCCATACAGACATGCCGGAAGAAACGCCTCCGGTAATGAACGTTCTCAATGAGCGCGAACGTATTTTTCAGGTGTTGAAAGAGACTAACGGGGTGGTTGCCGGTCCTCGCGGTGCGGCCTGCCGTTTAGGCTTAAAACGCACCACGCTGCTGTCAAGAATGAAAAAATCAGGCATCAAGACGAAGTAAAACGCGTTAGCCAGCCGTTAAAAGAGCGGCCAGCGTTAAGATGTTGCAGGAGGCAGCAAAAGCGATCGTCAGCTAAGATCACCCTCAGTTAGCGTAAGCAGAGGCAAAATAATGGCAGATATCAAACTTATTGCTGTTGATATGGATGGCACCTTTCTTGATGACCGGAAAAATTATAACCGTGCGCGCTTTGCCGAACAGTATGCAGAGCTTAAGGCACGCGGTATTCGGTTCGTGGTTGCCAGCGGCAACCAGTATTATCAGTTGCGCACCTTTTTTCCTGACATTGCACATGAGCTCGCCTTTGTGGCAGAGAATGGCGCTTATATCGTTGAGGCGGGCGAGGATCGCTTCGTGGGCGAGTTTCCAGCTGGCGATGTGGCAAAAATTATCGATACGCTGGCACGCGGCAATTACCCTGCGCTGAATTATGTGCTGTGCGGCTACCACAGCGCCTGGTATTTTTCCTCGGCGCCCGCAGCCTACATTGAAAAAATGCGCCGCTACTGTTATCGCCTCCAGCCAGTAGAACGGCTGGATGAGATTCACGATCGTCTGTTTAAATTTGCGCTGAATCTATCGGATGAGTACGTTCCGGTATTGATGGCAGATATTGAACGACATCATGCTGGCGTCGCGACCGCCGTGACCAGCGGCCATGGCTCTGTTGATCTGATTATTCCCGGCTTGCACAAAGCGCACGGCCTGGCGCTGCTGCAGCAGCGCTGGGGAATAACCCATCAACAGATGCTGGCGTTTGGCGACGGCGGCAACGATCTGGAGATGCTTAGCCAGGCCGGTTTCGGTTACGCTATGGCTAACGCGCCGGAAAGAGTGAAGGCGGCAGCAAAGTATCGGGCACCGTCAAATAATCAGGAAGGCGTGCTGGATGTTATCCAGTTGCTGCTGGACGGACGCCCTCCCTTTGATTAGTCGGTACAGCAGTACGCCTGTTCCAGCATCCAACGCCTTTGCGCGGGGCTGTAATTAACCAGCGAATTTTTACTGTTGGCGCGCGCCACTATCCACTCGACTTCGCTGGCGCTGAGCGCAAGCCGTTGCTGCCAGAAAGGAAATACAGCATGCTGTTGAAGCCACTGCGACAGATAGCTTGCCGGCGTCGGGTGTGCTGCGCCAAACAGCGCCAGCTGTAGCTCGGCCATTAATGCCTGCTGCTGCGGATGTTCGCTGTTGTCCAGCAGCGCTAAAAAGGGCAACAGCAGGCGGCCACAGACTTCACCGTGATGCCAGGCTTTGATAGCGCCCAGCTCGCCCGCAATACCGTGGATAACGCCTAACCCGGCCATGCTCAGGCTTAACCCTCCCAGCCACGACGCCATCAACATCGCCTCGCGCGCTTCGGCTCCGCGTTCATCCTGACGATTAAGATCCGGCCAGCCCTTAATAAACTGACGCATACCGTTAAGCGCGGTTTGCCGGGTGAACATATTCCCTTTGGCTGAAAGCCAGGCTTCAAACAGATGAGTAAAGGCATCGATGGCGCAGCAGGCGAGGACCTTATCGGGCGCGCCGTCGAGTAAATCAGCATCAAGAATGGCAACCTGCGGCACAAAATTAGCGTGACGTAATGAAGCCTTAACCTTGTTATCGCTCTGGTCGGTGACTACCGCATTTTGCGTCACTTCGCTCCCGGTGCCCGCCGTAGCTGGAACGGCAATTAATGGCAGCGTTTCGCCGCTGACCGGCGTATCGCCTGTTTTTTCCAGATAGCGCAACGTGTTAAGCGGGTGCTGGCTCATGGCGGCGAAGGCTTTGGCCGCATCCAGAACGCTGCCGCCGCCAATTGCCACCACGCGTTCAACCTTGCCGCGCCAGCGCGCGACCCAGTGGTCAATATTATCCGGCGAGGCTTCATGAGTAACGACTTCATAGCCGATAAGCAACGGCTTAAGCGCCGGACTGATAGCAGCGTAGTGCGAGCTGTTAAGGAAAGAGCGGCTGCAAAACAGGAGTGTCGCTTGCGGTGTTTGCTGAAGTAGCGGTAGCAGCTGTTGCAGGCTGCCCCGGCCAAAAAAAGTTTGTCGGTTAGCGATCGTCTGGCTGGTCAACACGTTTACTCCCGCCACGGTTTAGTAAGGAGAGGTGAGTTTAACAGTCAACCGCTCCGCTATGGATAGCTTATGAACGTTAACATGGCGGTAAAAAGTTGATCATCTTCGCAAATCAATAATTCTACCTGCGGCTCTGATTCCAGTGACAATTTGTTACCGCTACCATGTTATCGGTAACAATACGGCAACGCTTTCACTTGCTGCTAAGCATGTCACTCAGTTTATTCCTGTCGTGACCCACAATGATAAAGTCGGCCGTTATTCCTGGCGGCCATTCACCGGAGAAAAATTATGCCATTAGTTATCGTTGCGGTTGGAGTCGCGCTGCTGCTCCTGCTAATGATTCGCTTCAAGCTTAATGGATTTATTGCGCTTATTTTGGTTGCGCTGGTGGTGGGAATAATGCAGGGAATGCCGGTCGATAAAGTGATCGCCTCCATTAAAGCTGGCGTTGGCAGCACACTTGGCAGCCTGGCGCTGATCATGGGATTCGGCGCAATGTTAGGGAAGCTTCTGGCGGACTGCGGCGGGGCGCAGCGGATCGCCACTACGCTGATTGCTAAATTTGGCCACCGTCATATTCAGTGGGCCGTGGTATTAACCGGCTTTACCGTGGGTTTTGCTCTGTTTTATGAAGTGGGGTTTGTGTTGATGCTGCCGCTGGTGTTCAGCATTGCAGCCTCGGCGCGCGTGCCGCTGCTCTACGTTGGCGTACCAATGGCCACCGCTTTATCCGTAACGCATGGCTTCCTGCCGCCGCACCCGGGTCCGACCGCTATTGCCACGCTGTTTAACGCCGATATGGGGAAAACGCTGTTGTTCGGTACGCTGCTGGCGATTCCAACGGTAATACTGGCGGGGCCGGTTTATGCGCGCTTTCTGAAAAACATTGATAAGCCTATTCCGGAAGGGCTTTACAACCCGAAAACCTTTAGCGAAGAGGAAATGCCAGGCTTTGGCGTCAGCGTCTGGACCGCGCTGGTACCGGTTGTGCTGATGGCTTTACGTGCCGTAGCGGAAATGGTTCTGTCTAAAGATAACCCGTTGCTGCCCTGGGCGGAGTTCTTTGGCGATCCGGTAATGGCAACCCTGATAGCGGTACTGATTGGTATTTTTACCTTTGGCCTTAATCGCGGCCGTAGTATGGAAGAGGTGATGGATACGCTGACTGATTCCATCAAGATTATTGCCATGATGTTGCTGATTATCGGCGGCGGCGGCGCCTTTAAACAGGTGTTAGTGGACAGCGGCGTGGACAAATATATTGCCGGTCTGATGCATGCTACTAACCTGTCGCCTATTTTTATGGCCTGGTCGATTGCCGCCGTACTGCGTATTGCGCTGGGATCGGCAACCGTTGCCGCCATTACCGCGGGTGGTATCGTCGCGCCGCTGATTGCCACTTCCGGTGCCAGCCCTGAGCTGATGGTGATCGCTGTGGGAGCAGGCAGCGTTATTTTCTCGCACGTTAACGATCCTGGCTTCTGGCTGTTCAAAGAGTATTTTAACCTGACCATTGGTGAAACCATGCGATCATGGTCAGCGCTGGAGACCATTATTTCGGTTTGCGGGCTGGTGGGGTGTTTGCTGCTCTCTGCTCTTATCTAAGCTAAGGCAGCAGCGACGCTGATATTCCCGGTTGCGCTGCTGCCCGAAGCATCAAGCGCCAGGGCATCCTGCGGGGTCCCTGGTCATTTAATGCGGCTGATTAAAACCCGCTTTTATCATTTGCTCGCGCAGCGCCCGCGTAATTTCACGATTGCCGCCGGTGACCGGATAGATAACGTTATTAACCACATCATCCAGATAGTGCTCATCAAACTCCTGTAAAGAGAGCTGGTCGCCGCCCTCATCGTTGATGGCAATCGTCCCCTTGATATGATTACCGGCATGGTTCGCCTTCAGACAATATCTGCCCATATTGGTATCAATCGTACTCATAAGGCCTCCTTTTTACAGGCTGACAAAAAGTCACTAAGACACCGGGTTGATACCCGCCTTAAGTTTAGCTTTCTTTATTGCACAGAGCGAAGCGGCAGGGCAGGGGGAAAGGTAAAGAGCGCGACCGGGCTCGCAAAATGCAAAATCCCAATCCTTAACTATACTTAAGCGACAGATAACGTTGCGGTTGTTGACCAAATGGCGCTCATGTTTTCTTAAAAACTGACCGCAGCGCACTTTACTTATCGACTCATCGCCATAGTCGTCTACAGGGAGAATAGAATGAAGATTATACTTTGGATTATTGCAATTATCTTTATCGTTGGGTTACTAACGCTTACCGGCGTATTCAAGATTCTGTTTTAGTTTAACTGGCGGCACCTCAGGCAGGTGCCGCTTTTCTAAGGCCTGAGTCGGCTATTGCGCTGCCTGATAAGGCAATGGGCAATAGGATCTATTTCTGTATGGGGTAATACATCCTGTACGGTAAAAGGTTTAAAGCAATAAGCACATACCGCGCCGTGGTGAAATTTCCCTTTTTGGTCCCCGGTAGTATAGCGAAACCTTTTGCTGCCACAGGCGGTACATCGTACTTTCATGACCATCCTTATCTTCCTTACTGCTGATTTCGCGGCGTGAAATATCTTAGCAAAAACACATGAAAGATCTATAAATTTACTTAATCTGTTTAAGGTTGTTATGATCACGCGCTAAATAAATGAAAAGTAAGTAAATTTAAAGCATGCTTTTCACTGGACCAGGCTATAAAGATAAGAAAAAGCTGATTTCAATGATTTTTCTCAATAATAGAGCAATTTTTAATCGGTAGATATTCCTTTCTCATTAGAAAAAGGAAAGAGTGTGATGCGTGCTACCTCTGATATTACCTTGATGCACAAGAGGCCTGCTGTTAAAAGCTAAAGCCAGACTAAATGAGATGGGTGTGGGATAACTTTACGGCGATAAAAAATGCTGTTTATCTTTTGCTCAATGTTGTTATCGTCTGGCATGGTAATTTTTCGCCGCAAAGGTTGAGACGCTGGAAAACATCCGTTTTTACCGCATTTTTTTAGAGAGCAGATCAATAACAAAATTTATCTTAATTAAATCATTGGGTTATGATTTGTTGAGATGAAGAAGTGAAGGCGACTGCTCTGGAAAGACGATTCTCTGTGATATTTAATGACTTCTACAAAGTAGTCACATACGAAAAAAAGGCGATATTTATCACTTTTTCTTCACGACGCACTGGACAAAAGGCGCGGCAATTGCTGTACTTAACCCCGACACAGTTTAGTGTCCATTTTTCATGTAAAGGTAATATAGATGTCCAAGATCAAAGGTAACGTTAAGTGGTTTAATGAGTCCAAAGGATTCGGCTTCATTACTCCGGAAGATGGCAGCAAAGACGTATTCGTACACTTCTCTGCTATCCAGAGCAATGGTTTCAAAACCCTGGCCGAAGGTCAGCGCGTTGAGTTTGAAATCACTGACGGCGCAAAAGGCCCATCTGCTGCTAACGTTATCGCTCTGTAAGTTAACAGTCAGAATTTTAAAAACCCGCCTGCTGGCGGGTTTTTTTTTGCCTGAGTCAGCGGTAGAGATATAAACCGATAAAACCAATCAGCGAAACGCAGCTTAACGTCAGAGCAAAGAGTTCAGACAGGCTACGCGGCATCAAATTTTTCATTATTACTCCTTCCCGTAAAATCTTCCCTCAGTGTGCCGTCGTAAGGTTAAGGAAACATTAATTATTGCGTGACCGCACATAAAAAGCGGGAGTTATGTTTTACCTGCGGTATCCGCTTGCTTCCCTGCCTTAACTACAGCTATAAACAGGTAACCCCAACGCGGTAAGCGTATCTGAAGGAGCCGCAATGAACATCAGGCCAGCTCAAACTAAAGACAGTTTCGCCTTAATCTCTTTACTGCATGAATTAGGCTACGGTGGCACCGAAGGCCTGATGAACCACCGCTTACAGCAGTTGATTGACCATCCCGATGAGATGTTGATGGTGGCCGAGGACAGGCAAACCGTGCTGGGCTTTTTATCACTGCATTTTATTCCACAGCTGGCGCTGGCCGGTGACTTTGCTCGTATCAGCTATTTCTGTATTGCCGACGGTGAGCGTAGCAAGGGAGTCGGGCAGCATTTGCTACAGCATGCTGAACAGCTGGCGCGTGAACGGGGCTGCGATCGCATGGAGGTGCATTGCCATGAGGCGCGTATCAAAGCTAACCAGTTTTATGCGCGTGAAGGCTATAGCGAATCGCCCTGCTACCGTATCAAACGGCTGGCGTAAGAGATCATGGTTCTGACAGCGGGTCAGCGTAAGGGAGGGAAGAAGATGAAAGTCGCTATGGGGCAGTTTGCTGTCGCGCGTGAATGGCAGCAAAATGCGCATACCTGTATTGAGCTGATGCAGCAGGCGCAGCAGGCAGACGCTGCATTGCTGGTGCTGCCTGAAGCGGTATTAGCGACCGATATCCAGGACCCAGGGCTGGCGGTAAGAGAGGCACAGCCGCTGGATGGCCCTTTTCTGACTCAGTTGCTGGCTGCCAGCCGTGAAAGCACGCTAACGACGATATTGACCCTCTATGTCCCTGATGGCTCACAGCGGGCGATTAACGCACAGGTGGCTCTGCGCGGCGGGGAAATTGTTGCACGCTACGATAAGCTGCATCTTTACGATGCATTCGCGATGCAGGAATCACAGCACGTCACCGCTGGCCTGGCTGTTCCGCCTTTGCTGAAAGTGGGCGAAATGAAAGTCGGCATGATGACCTGTTACGATATCCGTTTCCCGGAGCTGGCACGTCGCCTGGCGCTGGATGGTGCCGATGTGCTGGTACTGCCATCGGCGTGGGTCAGAGGGCCGCTAAAAGAGATGCACTGGGACGTGCTGGTTACCGCAAGGGCGCTGGAAAATACCTGTTATGTGATTGCGGTAGGCGAATGCGGACCACGTAATATCGGCAGCAGCCTGATTGTCGATCCGCTGGGCGTCGCCATTGCCCGCGCTGCGGAAAGCCCGGCGCTGGTATTTGCCGAACTGGATGCGCAGCGCGTTAAAAGCGCCCGCGAAAGGCTGCCGGTTTTAGCCAATCGTCGCTTTAGCCGCCCCGAACTGAATGCCTGACGCCTGATATCGCTCAGGCGAGCCGGAGCTGAATAAGCAACCACCCCCTTGTTTTGCGCGTCAAAAAAATTTGTAATCTGTTACAAGTGGCGGTTGTATTGGGTAACGTTCTGCGCGTTAATAGCCGACGTTGGCTTCTCGTTTAAGGTAAATAGGTGTTATGGAAGGTATCAGCATTGCCAAGTTACTGGTTATTGGTGCGTTGATCGTACTGCTGTTCGGTACGAATAAACTCCGTTCGCTGGGTGGTGATTTAGGTGCCGCCATTAAAGGCTTTAAAAAAGCGATGAAGGATGAGGATGCGGCACCGGCTGCGAAAGCAGAAGAAATGCCTGCTGAGCGCGTCACCCATAAAGAGTAACCCCTGCGGCAGCGTTAAGTTACAAATTGTAACTTCGCAGCGGTAATAAAAAAACGCAGCTTATGGCTGCGTTTTTTTGCAACAAAGCGCTTATTTAACTTCCAGCCCTTTCGCCTGCAGATCGGCGTGATAAGAAGAGCGTACAAAAGGACCGCAGGCGGCGTGGGTAAAGCCCATCGCCAACGCTTCTTCTTTCATTTCATCAAATTCTGCCGGGCTGACATAGCGCTGAACCGGCAGGTGATGACGGCTTGGCTGCAGGTACTGACCCAGCGTAAGCATGGTCACGCCATGACGACGCAGATCGCGCATCACTTCGATAATTTCCGCATTGGTTTCGCCCAGACCCACCATCAGGCCCGATTTGGTCGGGATATCCGGATGTGCTTCTTTGAAACGCTCCAGCAGTTTCAGCGACCACTCATAGTTAGCGCCGGGACGCACCTGACGATAGATACGCGGCACGTTTTCCAGGTTGTGGTTAAACACATCCGGCGGCGTTGCGGTCAGGATCTCCAGCGCACGATCCATACGGCCACGGAAATCTGGTACCAGCGTTTCGATTTTTATCGTTGGGTTTTTTTCACGAATTGCGGTGATGCAATCGGCAAAATGCTGTGCGCCGCCGTCACGCAGATCGTCGCGATCCACTGAGGTCACGACCACATAGCGCAGGCCCATATCGGCAATGGTTTGTGCCAGTTTGGCTGGCTCGTTGCTGTCTGGCGTAAGCGGGCGACCATGCGCCACGTCGCAGAATGGGCAGCGACGAGTACAGATGGCACCCAGGATCATAAAGGTGGCCGTACCGTGGTTAAAACATTCTGCAAGGTTAGGGCAGGAGGCCTCTTCACAGACAGAGTGCAGACCGTTTTTACGCATCGCCGCTTTAATGCCCTGAATACGGCTGGAGTCGGCGGGCAGTTTGATCTTCATCCATTCCGGCTTGCGCAACAACTCCTGGCGCTCGGTTACCACGGTTTTCACCGGGATTAACGCCATTTTGTCTGCGTCGCGATATTTGACGCCGCGTTCCATCTGAATCGGTTTACTCATAAGCTTGCAGTTTCCAGGTTGGATTGCAGTTTGAAAAGAGGCGGTAACTCAACGAGCTTTTCAACTTTATTTGAAAAAAGTGCAAAAATTATATCATTTCAGCGCCTGACAAACAGCCTGACGGCGTGCTAAAAAGTTGCAAATTTGTAAAGTAGCCTGCACCTTTACAAAAAAGCAGAGTGCTCCGCTGGCTGCCAGCTGGCCGACGGGATCGCCACCTGCTGCAAAAACTTTTCAATCAGCACGGGCTGTACCTCTTGCGGCGTGATACCAGCACGAAACGCACTTAGCTGCGTCATCTCCAGTCCGGCGTAGCCGCAGGGATTAATGCGCTGAAAAGGCGCAAGGTCCATAGCGATATTCAATGCCAGCCCATGAAAAGAGCAGCCCTGACGAATACGTAGCCCGAGCGAACAGATTTTTTTGCCATCCACATAGACGCCGGGAGCATCGGGGCGCGCATAGGCTGCCACATCATAATGCGCCAGCGTCTCAACCACCGTTTGTTCGATAGCGGTAACCAACTGACGTACACCCAGCTTGCGGCGTTTCAGATCGATTAATACGTACAATATCTGCTGCCCCGGGCCGTGATAGGTCACCTGGCCGCCGCGATCGCTCTGCACCACGGGAATATCGCCGGGCATCAGTAAATGCTCAGCCTTACCCGCCTGACCCTGCGTAAAAACCGCAGGATGCTCTACCAGCCACAGCTCATCCGGCGTATCGGCAGTACGGCTATCAGTAAACTGATGCATGGCAAGAGAGACAGATTCCCAGGGGCGCAGACCCAACGGGCGAACAATAAGAGGAGGCTGCTGCAAAACGTGCTTTCCGTTCCAGATAAAGAGGGAAGTATAACGCTGCTCCTGGACGAGCTCTACCCGCCCAGGCTGATGCGCATGGAATTACAGCACCATACGCACAATTTCGATTTTGCCCAGCTCTTCATACAGCGTTTCAACCTGCTCAATATGCGTCGCGGTGATGGTAATCGAGACAGAGTGATAGTTGCCTTTGCTGCTGGGTTTTACATCTGGCGTATAATCGCCTGGCGCATGACGCTGCACCACTTCCACCACGTGATCAACCAGCTCCGGCTGTGCCAGTCCCATGACTTTATAGGTAAAAGAACAGGGAAATTCGAGCAGTTCGTTCAGTTTGGTTTTCATAGAGACTCCGGTGCTAAAAAAAAGACTCCCGCCGCAGCGGGAGCTTACACATAATCAGGATATAAGGGCGAACAGAGCGAATATCAACCGCCTCGCGCCTTAACCGAACCAGTGGTGGAACATCAGCTTAATATAATCCACGATGCGGCTAAAGAAACCCCCTTCCGGCACTTCATTCAGTACCACTAACGGGCGTTGCTCAATTGTTTTGCCATCCAGCTGGAAGTTAATGGTACCGACCACCTGATTTTTCTGCAGCGGCGCATGCAGTTCGGTATTGCTCAGCACGTAGCTGGCTTTCAGATCTTTCATCCGTCCGCGTGGAATGGTCAGATACATATCCTTACTGACACCAAGCTGAACGCGATCGCTGTTGCCAAACCATACTGGCTCAGAGGCGAACTCTTTTCCAGCTTTCAACGGCGCAACGGTTTCAAAGAAACGGAAGCCCCAGGTCAACAGCTTTTTACTTTCAACTTCACGGCCTTTATAAGTATGGCCGCCCAGTACCGCCGAGATCAGACGCATCTGGCCTTCAGTCGCAGACGCGACCAGGTTATAACCGGCTGCGGAGGTATGGCCCGTTTTGATGCCGTCGACGTTCAGGCTGGTATCCCACAGCAGGCCGTTACGGTTCATCTGACGAATATTGTTGAAAGTGAACTCTTTCTCTTTATAAACCGCATACTCTTCCGGCACATCACGGATCAGTGCCTGACCAATCAGCGCCATATCGCGCGCGGAACTATACTGGCCATCTGCATCCAGACCATGCACCGTCTGGAAATGAGTGTTTTGCAAGCCCAGCGCTTTGACATAGTTGTTCATCAGGCCGACAAACGCATCCTGACTGCCTGCCACATAGTCTGCCATAGCGACGCAGGCATCATTGCCGGACTGCAGCACGATACCGCGCGTCAGCTGGGAAACCGGCACGCGATCGCCCGGCTTCAGAAACATCAGCGAAGAACCACGGAACACCGGATTTCCGGTCGCCCAGGCATCCTGGCCCACGGTAACCATATCGTCCTGATGAATTTTGCCTGCTTTCACCGCCTGGCCAATAACATAACTGGTCATCATTTTGGTCAGGCTGGCCGGGTCGCGACGCGCGTCGGCATTCTTTTCAGCAAGGACTTTCCCGGAGTTATAGTCGATCAGGATATACGCTTCTGCGTCAATCTCCGGTACGCCAGGGATCATGGTTTTAAGATTAATATCTTCAGCCAGCGCGGCCTGACTCAGGCTCAGGGCAATCACGGTGCCCGCCGCCAGGCGCTTAAAATAGTGACAGGTTTTCAGCGTATTCATGTTAAGGACAACATCATCCGTGGAGGTTAGTGAAAAAAAGTGCCTTACTATAGCAAAAGGCGTTTTTACAGGCACCCAACTTTGCGTTGACAAAATAAACAGCCAGCCTGTTTTCTGTTGTCTTAACGCAAAGTGGCCGCCGTTAGTTTTTACATGCCGCTTTGAATCACGGTAATAAAGGATTGCTGACTGGCTTCACTAATCAGCCGCTGCTGCAGCGCCGCCGCCTGTTGACGGGAAGCAAACGGTCCCAGCTGTACGCGATAAAGTTTACCGCTGCTGGCTACCGTACCCGGTACGCCAAACTGCGATTTCAGTTTCTCCGCCCACTGTTGCGCCCGACCGGCATCGCTGAGCGCGCCAACCTGGACCACATAATTTCCCGCTGCCGCAGAGGGTGCCGCCGCCGACACGCTGCCAGCCGCAGGCGATGGCGAGGCCGCTGGCATTTCTGGCTCGCTGCCTTCCAGTACGCCCGCATGGAGCGGCGTTGGCGCACCAAGGAAGCCGCTGCTGCGTACCGGTGCGCCGATTGAGCTATCGCTGGTGAGCGTACTGTTATCCACCGGATGTATATTTTGCGGCTGTTCAGTCGCTGCTGGCTGTCCCGCCGCAGCGGAGCCGCCCATCATCATGGTTCCGCCACCGATATCGGGAGGCGACGGTAAGGCGTAGCTCTGTTTGGCAACCACGGTGCCAATGGTGCCAGGACCGGAAAGCGAGCCGTCCGGCGCAACCTTGATGTAATCAACACGTACGCGCGTGTTATTAGATATGTTCAGTCGATCCCCGGCCGCGCGCGAAAGGTCAATAATGCGGCCTGGCGTGTAAGGGCCGCGATCGTTAACGCGCACCACCAGTTGCCTGCCGTTGGCAAGGTTGGTTACCCGCACATAGCTGGGCAGGGGCAGGGTAGGGTGAGCTGCGGTTAACCCTTCCTGATCGAAGGTTTCACCGGTAGCGGTACGCGTACCGTTGGCCTGCTCGCTATACCAGCTGGCCAGTCCGGTTTCGCTATAGTTAGAGGGATCTTTTATAATCCGCCAGGTTTTGCCATTGACGCTGTAATCCTGGCTGGTGGCCGGATTTATCGGCTCATAGCGCGGCTCGACGCCGCCGATCTCCACAACCGGGCCGTTATAAGCAGGCTGCTGCGGAGCGGGCGTCTGCTGTTCTGTGGGAGTCGTACAGGCGGCGAGCAGCAGCGAAGCTGCACCCACCCAAAGCCAATCCTTACGCATCGAGAGCCTCTTAAACGCTTTTAGACAATAATTTTCGGTGTGTGTGAATCGACATAACGATGCCAAATCCAGCCATCAGTACAATCAGCGCCGAGCCACCGTAGCTTACCAGCGGCAAAGGAACGCCAACCACCGGTAAGATACCACTAACCATGCCAATATTAACGAAAACGTAGACAAACAAAATCAGCATCAGGCCGCCTGCCATTACACGGCCAAAGGTGGTTTGAGCGCGCGCAGCGATAACCAGGCCGCGCATGATCAGCATCAGATAGAGGGCCAGCAGGATCAGGACGCCTACCAGCCCCAGCTCTTCAGCCAGCACCGCAAAGATAAAGTCGGTATGACGCTCCGGCAGAAACTCCAGCTGTGACTGGGTGCCATGCAGCCAGCCTTTACCGCGCAGGCCACCAGAGCCGATAGCGATCTTCGACTGAATAATATGATAACCGGCACCTAGCGGATCGCTTTCCGGGTCGAGCAGCATCATCACGCGGTCACGCTGATAATCGTGCATCAGGAAAAACCACAGTATCGGAATAAAGGCGGCGACCAGCAGTACGGCCACGCCGATCAGCTTCCAGTTCATACCGGCTAAGAACAGCACGAACAGGCCAGAAGTGGCAACCAGAATCGAGGTGCCGAGATCGGGCTGAGCGGCTACCAACAGCGTGGGCACAAAAATCAGCACCAGCGCAATACCGGTATTCTTTAACGTCGGCGGGCAAATATCGCGGTTAATAAAACGCGCCACCATCAGCGGAACGGCGATTTTTGCGATCTCCGAAGGCTGAAAGCGAACTATGCCAAGATCCAGCCAGCGCTGCGCGCCTTTACTGATATGCCCGAAGGCATCTACCGCAATCAATAGCACCACGCAAACCAGATAAAGGTAGGGCGCCCAGCCTTCATAGACGCGCGGCGGCACCTGCGCCATCGCCACCATTACCGCCAGGCCCATAAAAATCTGGCCGATTTTACGCTCCATCATGCCGGGATCCTGACCGCTGGCGCTCCACATAACAAAGGCACTGTAGATCAGCAGGCAGGAGATAATAATCAGGAACAGGGGATCGATATGAATCTTGGTCCAGATCGATTTTTTTTGCGGATTATCGTTCATGGACATCGTTATTCACCTTCATAACCGGGCGGGGTCGGCGCGGCATCCGGCAGCACCGTATTATTATCGCCTAACATAATGTGGTCGAGGATCTGGCGCATCACCGTGCCCACAGCCGGACCTGCACCGCCATTCTCCAGGATGATGGTTACCGCTACGCGCGGCTTATCGTAAGGTGCAAACGCAGTCATTAACTTATGGTCGCGCAGCCGTTCTGCAATTTTGTGCGCATTATAGGTTTCATTCTCTTTCAGGCCGAACACCTGTGCCGTACCGGATTTTGCGGCAATTTTATAGGGCGCGTTATCAAAACTTTTATGTGCGGTGCCGTTAGGCCGGTTAGCTACGCCGTACATGCCATCTTTTGCAATCTCCCAATAGCCGGAGTGAATATCGCCAATCGGGGCAGACGGCGGCTGACGATAAGGCACCAGCACGTTGTTTTCCTGCGTGGCGCGTAGCAAATGTGGCGTTTTGATTAAGCCGTCGTTGATTAAGATCATCAACGCTTTGTTCATCTGCAGCGGCGTTGCCGTCCAGTAGCCCTGACCGATACCCACCGGAATAGTATCACCCTGATACCACGGCTTTTTAAAGCGCTTCATTTTCCATTCGCGCGTCGGCATATTGCCGGGGTTTTCCTGCGGCAAATCGATACCGGTGCGCTGGCCGTAGCCAAATTTATTCATCCACTCTGACAGGCGATCGATACCCATATCATAGGCAACCTGATAGAAGAAGGTATCCGCTGACTCTTCAAGGGATTTGGTCACATTCAGCCGACCGTGTCCCCACTTTTTCCAGTCGCGGTAACGTTTTTCAGAGCCGGGCAGCTGCCACCAGCCAGGATCGAACAGGCTGGTGTTACGATTGATAACCCCGGCGCTTAACGCGGAGACGGCGACATAGGGCTTCACTGTTGATGCCGGCGGATACGCGGCCTGAATCGCACGGTTATAAAGCGGGCGGTTTTCATCCTGCAGCAGCGCCTTATAATCCTTGCTGGAAATGCCATCAACAAACAGGTTTGGATCGTAGCTTGGCGTGGAAACCATCGCCAGAATCTCGCCGGTACGCGGATCGCTCACCACCACCGCCGCGCGGCTGCCGACCAGCAGCGTCTCAATATATTGTTGCAGCTTAAGATCGATGGTCAGCCAGATATCACGCCCGGCCTGCGGCGACTGCTCATGTAACTGACGGATCACACGGCCACGGTTGTTGACCTCAACCTCTTCATAGCCGGTTTTGCCGTGCAGCACATCTTCGTAATAGTTCTCAATGCCCAGCTTGCCGATATCGTGCGTTGCCGCATAGTTAGGCCATTTACCCTCTTTATCCAGGCGCGCTACGTCACGATCGTTAATTTTAGAGACGTAGCCCACCACATGGGTCAGCGTTTGACCGTAAGGGTAGTAGCGCCGCTGGTAACCTTTTACCTCAACGCCGGGAAAGCGATACTGGTTCACGGCGAAACGGGCAACCTGCACATCATTCAGCGCGGTTTTTAAGGGGATGGAGGTAAAGCGACGCGACCGCTTGCGCTCTTTCTCAAAATTCTCAATATCATCATCGGTGAGATCGAGCACCGGCCGCAGCGCCTGTAGCGTCTGTTTGAGGTTATCAACTTTTTCCGGCACCAGCTCCGCCTGATAAATGGTGCGGTTCAGCGCCAGCGGCGTGCCGTTGCGGTCATAGATAATGCCGCGGCTGGGCGCCACCGGCACCAGCTTGATGCGGTTTTGGTTAGAGCGGGTGCTGTAATCTTCGAAGCGTAAGATCTGCAGATGATACAGGTTGAAGACCAGAATACCGGAGAGCAATAAAATACCGACGAACGCCAGCAGCGCCCGCCGTACAAACAGAGTTTGCTCGGCAGTATAGTCACGAAAAGCGTTACGTTGAGATTTCATCCGCTGTTTGAGATGTCCGTTTGGCCTTATCGGATTATTCACGATGATCCGGATTATTCACGATGATAAGGATGATTCGCAGTAATGCTCCATGCACGATACAGGCTTTCTGCAACCAACACGCGTACCAGCGGATGAGGCAGCGTAAGCGCTGAAAGAGACCAGCTCTGTTCCGCTGCGGCTTTGCAGGCTGGCGATAACCCTTCCGGGCCGCCAATCAGCAGGCTGACATCGCGGCCATCCTGTTTCCAGCGCTCCAGCTGTTGGGCAAGCTGTGGCGTTTCCCAGGGTTGTCCGGGAATATCCAGCGTCACAATACGGTTACCCTTGCCGACGGCAGCCAGCATCGCTTCCCCTTCTTTTTCAAGAATGCGTTTGATATCCGCGTTTTTACCGCGCTTGCCGGCAGTGACCTCGGTCAACTCCAGCGGCATATCTTTTGGAAAGCGACGCAGGTATTCCATAAAGCCGGTTTGAACCCAGTCCGGCATTTTGGTGCCTACGGCAACAAGCTGCAACTTCACGACTTAACTCCAGAGCTTTTCCAGCTCATACAGGTGACGACTCTCTTCCTGCATGACGTGAACAATAATTTCACCGAGGTCGACCACCACCCAGTCGGCAACGTTTTTCCCTTCCACGCCAAGCGGGATCAGGCCCGCAGCGCGGGACTCTTCCATAACGTGATCGGCAATAGACATCACGTGACGGGAAGAGGTGCCGGTACAGATGATCATACAATCGGTAATGCTGGATTTACCCTGCACGTTGATAGCAATAATGTCCTGACCTTTCAGATCATCAATCTTATCAATAACGAAATCTTGGAGTTCTTTACCTTGCAAAAGGTTCACCTTTTAAGCGTTTCTGTTGTCTGTCAAACGCGCTTCGCGGCGCCTGAAAAATTGAGCGGCGCAGTATAACATGCGCTTATCAAGGGCGATATAAGCCCTGATGATTGATATAGTCGATAACCGCGGGCGGAAGCAAATCTTCACAGGGGAGTCCCTGATGACGACGGCGACGAATATCGGTAGCGGAAACCGGCACCAGCGGCGTATCTGCCAGCCAGATCAGGCCGGCAGGCTGCTGATGTAAAGCTGAGGCGTCCGCTGTCTGATGCTGCTCAAGCCAATCCTGAAGCGCTGACGTTGGCATCGCGCGATCGTAACCTGGGCGCTGGCAAACCAGCAGATGACAGAGACCCATTAGCTGTTGCCAGCGATGCCATGTATGCAGGCTAAGCAGTGAGTCCTGACCAATGATAAAGGCCAGCGGCTGATGCGCCCCGCGTTCAGCGCGCAGCTGCTCCAGCGTTTCCACCGTATAGGAAGGGGTCTGACGTTCCAGCTCGCGCGTATCAAGGTTAAACAACGGACGATCGGCAATCGCCAGCCTGACCATCGCAACGCGTTGCTCGGCGCTGGCTTCAGGCTGAGGGCGATGCGGCGGGACATTATTCGGCAGCAGTGTAACCTGATGTAAACCGACCTCCTGCGCCAGTGCCTGAACGGTTTTCAGATGGCCGTAGTGGATCGGATCAAAGGTGCCGCCAAAGAGCGCATGCAGAGAAGCCATTTAAAATTCGCCTAATTCCGCAGGAAGGGCTTTATTACACAGCAGCAGCGAAAGAGTTTCTATCTCCGGCCACAGCCGCTGGCCGTAATCCTGTTTAAGAGTGATTTCCAGGCGCGTTAACAGCTGAATAGCCTGACGGATTTGCACTAACGTCAGGCGTTGCAGCGCTTCGCTGAACAGAGCGCGACGATTTTGCCATACGCGATGCTGATCGAACAGGGTTCGCAGCGGAACGTTGCTCTGCTGGCGCTGTAGCGTCAACAGCAGCAGCAATTCACGCTGCAAAGTGCGGATTAAAATCACCGGCTCGCTCTCTTCGGCGGCAAGCTGCCGAAGGATATGCAGGGCGCGTTTGCTTTTCCCCGCCAGCAATGCATCAACCCAGTGAAAAGGCGTAAAGTGCGCTGCATCGCTGACCGCCTGCTCCACACGCGGCAGCGTGAGTTTGCCGTCCGGCCAGAGCAGTGATAAACGTTCCAGAGCCTGTGCCAGCGCCAGCAGATTCCCTTCATAGCAGTAGCACAGCAGCTGACAGGCAGCTTCATCCAAATCCAGCTGCATGCTTTTGGCACGCGCGGCAACCCAGCGCGGAAGCTGGGCATGCTCAGGCGTTGCGCAGGGCACCAGCACCGCCTTGGCGCTGAGTGATTTAAACCAGGCGCTGTTTTCCTGCGCTTTGGTCAGCCTGTTGCCGATAATAATTGGCAGAATATCGTCATGCAGCAGCGTACTTAGCTTTTCCAGCTGGCTGGCCATCGCTGCGTTGGGACCGTTTTCCGGCAGCGTTAAGGTCAGCGTCTGGCGACTGGCAAACAGGCTCATCGCCTGACAGTTGCCAAATACGCTGTCCCAGTCGGTCTGGTTATCCAGCACCACGCTGAAATGTTCAATAAACCCCTGCTGCTGCGCACTGGCCTTGATGACATCATGGCTCTCCTGCAGCAGTAGCGGTTCATTGCCCATGAGCAGATAACAGGCACGCAGCCCCTCATGGAGCTGCGTGCGGAGTTGCTCAGGGTAAATCCTGATCATTGCAGGCTGGTAGCCGAAGAGGAGGAGACTTCCGGTGAATCTTCACCCGGTGCCAGCACATCTGATGACGGCAGCGTCTCTTTATCATTCAGCTGGGCGGTGTGTACTGTCAGCAGCTTACGGACCAGTTGCTCCGCGACACGCTGACGCATCTCATCACGGATGATGATTTGCTCGGCATCTTTCGCCAGCGCTGCCAGCGGGTTATCCACGAAGGAGCGATAGGTCGTTGCGCTGATCGGGTAGATCCCCTTGCCAGGGATAACCACCTGAGCGCTGACGGTCATTACCATGGAATACTCCGCCGTGACGCCGTTCTGGAACACCGATGCCGTATCCTGACCCTGACGTTCAGCTGCCAGGCGCAGGGTAGGCAGATCGGTACGGGTGCCCGCATTCTCTGCTTCCACAATCGTAATGTTATTCAGGCGTAGCTGCTGACGCACCGTGCGCGCTAACGGACCGTAGGGATCGCTGCTTTGCAATACCAGGGTACGCAGCTCATGCGGCACCTGAGTGGTACTACGCAGATGGAAGCCGCAGCCGGCGGTAACCAGTACCGCCAGGCCAAGTAAAAAGGTAAAAATCGGATGTCGCACAGTTCCTCCTGAACTTAACCTACCACCAGGTTAAGCAGTTTGCCCGGGACGTAAATCACTTTACGAATGGTGACGCCGTCCAGGTATTTCGCTACCAGATGCTCCTGCGCAGCCAGCGCCTGAACCTGCTCCTGAGTCGCATCCGCCGGCACGGTAATTTTACCGCGCACTTTGCCATTAACCTGTACCACTACCAGCACCGAATCTTCCACCATAGCGGCTTCATCGGCTACCGGCCACGGCGCATTGTCAATTTCACCTTCGCCACCCAGCGCCTGCCACAGCGTAAAGCTGGCGTGCGGAGTGAAAGGATAAAGCATACGCACTACGGCCAGCAGCGCTTCCTGCAGCAGAGCGCGATCCTGATCGCTTTCCTGCGGCGCGCGCGCCAGTTTGTTCATCAGTTCCATGATCGCCGCGATGGCGGTGTTGAAGGTCTGACGGCGGCCAATATCATCAGAAACTTTAGCGATGGTTTTATGCAGATCGCGACGCAGCGCTTTCTGGTCATCGTTAAGGCTGTTGATATCCAGCGCGACGGTAGCGCCTTTCTGACTGTGTTCGTAAGCCAGCTTCCATACGCGTTTCAGGAAGCGGTTAGCGCCTTCAACGCCTGATTCCTGCCACTCCAGCGTCATCTCTGCCGGTGAAGCAAACATCATAAACAGGCGAACAGTATCCGCGCCGTAGCGCTCTACCATCAGCTGCGGGTCAATACCGTTATTTTTCGATTTTGACATTTTGCTCATGCCCGCGTAGATCACTTCGCGGCCTGAGGCGTCGGTCGCCTTAACGATACGCCCTTTCTCATCGCGTTCAACGGTGACCTCTACCGGAGAAACCCAGTTACGCTCGCCGTTTTCGCCCAGATAATAGAAGGCGTCCGCTAACACCATACCCTGGCACAGCAGGCGTTTTGCCGGCTCGTCAGAGGTGACCATGCCCGCATCACGCAGCAGCTTATGGAAGAAGCGGAAATACATCAGATGCATGATCGCGTGTTCAATGCCGCCGATATATTGATCCACCGGCAGCCAGTAGTTAGCCGCAGCAGGATCGAGCATGCCCTGATCGTAGTCGGGACAGGTGTAACGTGCGTAATACCAGGACGATTCCATAAAGGTATCGAAGGTGTCGGTTTCACGCAGCGCTGGCTGGCCGTTAACGGTGGTTTTTGCCCACTCCGGGTCTGCCTTAATCGGGCTGGTAATGCCATCCATAACCACATCTTCCGGCAGGATAACCGGCAGCTGATCTTCCGGCGTTGGCATTACCGTGCCATCTTCCAGGGTGACCATCGGGATCGGCGCGCCCCAGTAACGTTGACGAGAAACGCCCCAGTCGCGCAGACGATAGTTAACTTTACGTACGCCCACGCCTTTATCAGCCAGGCGGTCAGCGATGGCGTTGAAGCCCGCTTCATGGCTAAGACCGTCAAACTCAGCAGAATTAAACAGCGCGCCTTTGTCGGTCATGGCGGCTGCACTGACGTCTGGCTCGCTGCCGTCGAGATTCAGCACCACCGGTTTAATCGGCAGGTCATATTTTGTGGCGAATTCCCAGTCGCGCTGATCGTGAGCGGGAACAGCCATTACCGCACCGGTGCCATACTCCATCAGTACGAAGTTAGCGACCCAAACCGGCACTTTTTCACCGCTCAGCGGATGAATTGCGAACAGGCCGGTCGCCATGCCTTTTTTCTCCATGGTAGCCATTTCAGCTTCTGCTACCTTGGTATTACGGCACTCGGCAATGAAATCAGCCAGTGCCGGATTATTCACCGCCGCCTGAGTGGCCAGCGGATGACCTGCGGCTACCGCCACGTAGGTTGCGCCCATAAAGGTATCGGGACGCGTGGTATAAACGGTAACTTTCTCTTCGCTGCCGTCCACATCAAAGGTGATTTCCACCCCTTCAGAACGCCCGATCCAGTTGCGCTGCATGGTTTTAACCTGTTCCGGCCAGTCTTCCAGCTTGTCCAGGTCGTTCAGCAATTCGTCGGCGTAGTCGGTGATTTTAATAAACCACTGCGGGATCTCTTTACGCTCAACTTTGGTATCGCAGCGCCAGCAGCAGCCATCAATAACCTGCTCATTCGCCAACACGGTTTGGTCGTTGGGGCACCAGTTAACCGCTGAAGTTTTTTTATAAACCAGGCCTTTTTCATACAGCCTGGTGAAGAACCACTGTTCCCAGCGATAATATTCCGGCTGACAGGTGGCCAGTTCGCGGCTCCAGTCATAGCCAAAGCCCAGCAGTTTCAGCTGGTTCTTCATGTATTCGATATTGGAATAGGTCCAGGGGGCCGGCGCGGTTTTGTTTTTTACCGCGGCGCCTTCCGCAGGCAGACCGAAAGCATCCCAGCCGATCGGCTGCAGTACGTTTTTACCCAGCATACGCTGGTAACGGGCAATCACATCGCCAATGGTGTAGTTGCGCACATGGCCCATATGAAGGCGACCAGAAGGATAGGGCAGCATTGAGAGGCAGTAATATTTCTCTTTGCCTTCTTCTTCGGTCACTTTGAAGGTCTGTTGTTGATCCCAGTATTGTTGAACATGGGATTCGATCTCTTCCGGGCGGTATTGCTCTTGCATGGCAGCCTGTGGTCCTTTATGAATAGCGCGAAGCCTGAACTGTGTAGATAAGATCCGCATAGCATAGCCGATAAGGCTTTGCTGCAACAACACCTGACGGCAACCGGCAGGCCATTTCTCTGCAAGCTGGAAGCATGGCTGCAGAATTTGCTGCGAATCGCGGCGCAGGCGGAGTAAATTCGCGAGAAGCGCTAGAATTAATGACAACCCCGCTACACAGAGTGCTGACCAACCCAACGCGCGGAGGGCGCAGGCTCGTAGTCATCAATCGCGATAACAGGAGAATATATGAATAAGGTGGCGCAGCATTATCAGCAATTGATCTCTTCGCTCAGTGAACGTTTAACGCAGGGGGAACGCGATATCGATGGAATGGTAGAGCGTGCCAGGCAGCAGCTTATAATGAACAGCGATTTGTCACGTAACGAGGTGAACGAAGTCACGCGAGCGGTCCGGCGTGACCTGGAGGAGTTTGCCCGCAGCTATCATGAAAATGAAAGCGACCCTACAGACAGCGTTTTTATGCGTGTAATCCGTGAAAGCGTATGGAAAGAGCTGGCTGATATCACCGATAAAAGCCAGCTGGAGTGGCGTGAGATTTTCCAGGATTTGAATCACCATGGCGTTTATCAGAGCGGCGAAGTAGTGGGACTGGGTAATCTGGTTTGTGAAAAGTGCCACTTTACCCGGGCGATCTATACGCCAGAGACGCTGACGCTTTGCCCTGAGTGCGGGCATGACCATTTCCAGCGCCAGCCTTTTACGCCCTGAACCTGATACTTTTGCGTAGCAGGGCAGCCAGCAGGCTGCCCTGAAGATCAATGCAGGATTTTGGCCAGAAAGTCTTTAGCGCGATCGGAGCGCGGATCGGCAAAAAAGGCCTCTTTCTGAGTGTCCTCAATAATTTTGCCCTCATCCATAAAGATGACCCGGTGCGCCACTTTACGGGCGAAGCCCATTTCATGGGTCACCACCATCATCGTCATGCCTTCATGGGCCAGCTCCACCATCACATCCAGCACTTCGTTAATCATTTCAGGATCGAGCGCCGAGGTGGGCTCGTCAAACAGCATGGCGACCGGATCCATACAGAGCGCGCGCGCAATGGCTACGCGCTGCTGCTGCCCGCCGGAGAGCTGAGCCGGAAATTTATTGGCGTGCGCGGAGAGCCCTACGCGCGCCAGCAGTTTCTGGCCTTTGTCGCGCGCCTCATCTTTGTTGCGCTTCAGTACTTTAATCTGCGCCAGCGTCAGATTTTCTATAATGCTGAGGTGAGGGAAGAGCTCAAAGTGCTGGAATACCATCCCGACTTTAGCGCGCAGCTGGGCCAGATTAGTTTTTTTATTGTTCAACTGGATGCCATTGACCTCAATGGTGCCCTGCTGAATGGGTTCCAGCCCGTTTACGGTTTTGATCAGCGTCGATTTGCCGGAGCCGGAAGGGCCGCACACTACCACCACTTCGCCTTTATTAACCTGGGTTGAACAATCGGTCAGCACCTGAAAGTGACCATACCACTTCGAAACGTTTTTCAGGGTAATCATTTAAACCGTCCTTTTTCTTTTTAGATAGCTGACCAGCATTGACGCGCTAATACTGATAACGAAATAAACCAGACCGGCAAACAGGATCATCTCTACCTGAGTGCCGTCACGCTCGCCAATCGACGTGGCGGTGCGGAAAAAGTCAGCCAGACTTAACACATAAACCAGCGAGGTGTCCTGAAACAGCACAATGCCCTGCGTCAGCAGCAGCGGCACCATGGCACGAAACGCCTGCGGCAGAATAATCAGCCGCATGGTCTGAAGCGGCGTCATGCCGAGCGCCAGCCCGGCGCTGGACTGACCACGAGAAATACTTTGAATACCGGCGCGGATGATTTCTGAATAGTAGGCTGCTTCAAACAGCGAAAAGGCCACCATAGCTGAAATCAGGCGAATATCGGTTTTGGGCGAGAGTCCCAGCACCTGCTGTAAAAAGCTGGGCACCACCAGATAAAACCACAGCAGCACCATGACCAGCGGCACGGAGCGGAACAGGTTCACATACAGGTTGGCAAACCAGCTGATTGGCTTAAAAGTAGAGAGGCGCATTACCGCCAGCAGAGTGCCCCAGAGAATGCCAAATACCACTGCCGTCACGGTAATTTTCAGGGTAATGACCAGGCCGTTAATCAGGTAAGGCAGGCTGGGGATAATCGAAGTCCAGTCAAATTCGTACATCATTTACTCCCCATATTGCCGGGCAAACGCACCTTGCGCTCTACAAGGCCCATTAACAGCATGATCACCAGATTAATGCCGATGTAGGCGAGCGTGATGGCGGTAAAGGATTCATAGGCGTGGGCGGAATAGTCCAGCAGCTTGCCCGCCTGCGCGGCCATATCCACCAGGCCAATAGTGGAGGCGATAGCGGAGTTTTTTACCAGGTTCAGCATTTCCGAGGTCATCGGCGGTACGATCACGCGATAGGCGTTAGGCAGCAGCACATAACGATAGGTTTGCGGCAGCGTTAACCCCATTGCCAGGCCAGCGCTCTGTTGTCCACGCGGCAGCGACTGAATCGCTGCGCGCACCTGTTCACAAACGCGTGCGGCGGTAAAAAGCCCAAGACAAATGGTCGAGGAGAGGAAAAACTGCAGGTTAGGATCGAGTTCGGCCTTAAACCACATCCCCACATCTTCACCCACCAGTTCCGGCGCTACCAGATACCAAAAAAAGAACTGAACGATTAAAGGAATATTACGGAACAGCTCAACATAGCAGGTGCCAATTGCTGACAGCAGGCGGCTGGGGGCCGTACGCAAAATGCCAAAAAAAGAGCCAACGAAAAAGGCGATAATCCAGGCGCATAACGAAACGGTAACCGTGGTTTGCAACCCTGACCACAGCCAGCCGAGATAGGTGGTGTTTCCAAACGGGGCCTGTTCAAAGAAAATGCCCCAGTTCCAGTCAATACCCATAACAAACTCCGGTAAAAAAGGGTAGCTAAGCTACCCTGAAGATTGATGAGAGGCTTCTGTGGATCGTGAGCCGGGGAACGACCGACTCACGCTGTCTGTCCGAGCCTGTTTTCAGCAATCGAGTGGGCGACGCATCGCCCTGTTTTCATTGTAATTAATTCAACGCTTTGTCATTTGGCGTTTTAAACAGCGTTTTCATGTCTTCAGAAAGCGCAAAGTTCATATTGAGGTTTTTCGGTGGGATAGGCTGTTTAAACCAGGTATCAAACCACTTTTCTGCCTGACCGGAGGTTTGCGCCTTCGCAATGGTTTCATCGACCAGCGCTTTAAACGCCGGATCGTCTTTGCGCAGCATACAGCCGTAAGCCTCTTTCGACTGCGGCGTGCCGACAATTTCCCAGTTATCCGGCTTTTTGGCTTTGGCGCGTTCACCCGCCAGCAGGGCGTCATCCATCATAAAGGCCACGGCGCGGCCGGTTTCCAGCGTGCGGAAGGAGTCACCGTGATCTTTGGCGCTGATAATGCGCATCTCCAGTTTTTTCTCATCGTTCAGCTTATGCAGCAACACCTCTGAAGTGGTGCCCGATGTCACAACCACGGTTTTGCCTTTCAGATCGGTGAAGTCTTTAATCGGGCTGCCTTTTTTAACCAGCAGGCGCGTACCGATAATAAAGACCGTATTGGAGAAGGCGGCCTGTTTCTGGCGCTCCAGGTTATTAGTGGTGGAGCCGCACTCGAAATCGTAGGTGCCGTTTTGCAGCAGAGGGATGCGGTTTTGCGACGTCACCGGCAACATTTTGACCTGCAGATCGGGTTTATTCAGTTTGGTCTTAATGGCATCGACGATGGCGTTAGAATAAGCCTGAGAGTAACCCACCACTTTCTGTTGGTTATCGTAATATGAAAAGGGAACGGAAGACTCACGATGCCCGACAACAATCACGCCGTTATCATTAATTTTTTTCAGCGTGCCGGTGAGTTCTTCGGCCTGGGCTGCGCCTGCTGCTGCACTGAGCAACAGCAGAGACAGTGCAACTTTGCGCATCTGCATGTTCCAACTCCTTCATGTTTTTGGCACCTAATTCAGGGACCGAGATAGGTTATTAATGCCTGCCGCTTTTCTTTTGGTTCCAGAACGGGTTCTGAATAATTCTTAACATAGCGGAATGTTAACGTAATGAAACAGAAAAGTTTGTTTTTTGCGAAGTCCGCCGCACCAAATCAATGCATTTCTGCTGCTCTGCGCCAAAGGGGAGCGCTGGCTGACCCTGCATGGTGCAAAAGCTGACGGCCCGTTGGCGTGAGCGCAGAAAGCACGGTTTCGCTATCAAACTAATGCAAAGCCTGTGCCAGTGAAGGTATGAAAAAAAGATGTCGGTTTGATGAAACAAGAGCAGAGGGGAAAACAGGCGAAGCATGGGCTTCGCCTGGAAAGTTAGCGGCGAGAGCGGCGCGCCGTAAAAATTGCAGCCAGAGTAAACAACAGCGTTATCAACCAGACGGTAAGATTGCCGGTGCGTGCGTAAGGCGTCAGACCGGTTGTCGGCGTGACCTTCGCTCCCAGTACCTGACGAGTAAACTGCGGAATAATGTGCTGCACTTCGCCATCGGCGCCAACAACGGCGGTTACACCGTTATTGGTGCTGCGTAATAGCGGACGGCCAAGCTCCAGCGCGCGCATGCGCGCCATCTGGAAGTGTTGCCACGGGCCGATAGAGTGACCAAACCAGGCATCATTCGAGACCGTTAGCAGAAAATCGGTTTGCGCAGTGAAGTTATCCCTGACCTGCTGGCCCAGCACAATTTCATAGCAGATAGCCGTGGTCAGATTATAGCCCGCCGCCTGTAGCTGAGGCTGTAGATAGTTGCCACGGCTGAAAGAGGACATTGGCAAATCAAAGAAGGGAGCCAGCGGACGCAGTAACGACTCCAGCGGCACAAATTCACCAAAAGGCACCAGATGATTTTTCTGGTAGCGATTGCCGCCGTAATAGTTGTAGGGCTCTTTTCCGCCCAGCACGATCACCGAGTTATAGTCGTGATAGCGGTTGCCTTCCAGGCGTGAATCCACGATGCCGGTAATCAGCGTACTGCCACCCGCCTGCAGGGCATCATCAAGCTGGTGTAAAAATGGCTGCTGGTTTACTTCCAGATCGGAAACGGCGGATTCCGGCCAGATGATAATCGGCGCTTTGCCCATATAGTGACGCACGCTGTCGCTGTAAATGCGCAGCGTATTACGCAGCTGTTCCGGATCCCATTTCAGCGACTGCGCAATGTTTCCCTGCACCAGCGCAACGTTTACCGCTCGCGCTGGCTGCGCCTGATACCAGCTAATATAACGCAACGGCCAGGGCAGCAGCAGCAGCGCCAGCGCCGCCAGCGCTGGCCACAGACGTCGCTGCATTAATGCGTAAACTGCCAGCCCGGCGATAATCATTAGCAGGAAGGTGACGCCTTCCACGCCCGCCAGCGGAGCCAGCCCTTTTAGCGGACCGTCAATCTGACTGTAGCCGAACTGCAGCCACGGAAAACCGGTCAGGATCCAGCCGCGCAAGAACTCGCTGACCTGCCAGGCAACCGGCGCCAGTAATACCAGCCTTAACAGGCTCGCTTGTGGACTAAGACGATTCACCACTGCGGCAAATAGTAGCGGATAGAGCGCCAGATAAGCAGCCAGCAGAATAACCAACAGAACATTGACCGGGCCAGGCATGCCGCCAAAAGTGGCGATGCTGACGTATACCCAGTTTATGCCGCTGCCGAACAGGCCAAAGCCCCAGGCGAAGCCGATAGCGGCAGCCTGTGGCGTGGTGCGTTGTAAGGTCAGCGCCTGTAAGCCGATCAGCGAAAGCAGCGCGGCAGGCCAGAAATCATACGGGGAAAAAGCCAGGGTGCCGACGGCGCCGGCACCTAAAGCCAGCAGCAGGCGAACCTGCTGACGGGCGTAAACAGAGGCAATAGCCATAAATGTGTTATTCATCCAGAATCAGGCAATAGCCCTACAAAGCGTTATTCATCCAGCACAGGCAGTGGAGCATTTTCCGGTATCCTTACATGCACCTGAATGATACGACGGCTGTCCGCCATCGCGACTTTAAACTGATAGCCTTCAATGTCGATGCTTTCACCACGCGCCGGCAGATGACCAAACGCCTGCATCACCAGACCACCAATAGTATCGACCTCTTCATCGCTGAACTGCGTGGCAAAGGCTTCATTGAAGTCTTCAATCGGCGTCAGCGCACGAATGGTATAGGCGTGACGACTAAGCTGACGAATATCACGATCTTCTTCATCATCATATTCATCTTCAATTTCACCCACTATCAGCTCAAGAATATCTTCAATGGTCACCAGGCCGGAAACACCGCCAAACTCATCGATCACGATCGCCATATGGTAGCGCTGAGAACGAAACTCTTTCAGCATGCGGTCCACGCGCTTACTTTCCGGCACGACAACGGCTGGACGCAGCACCTTTTCCATGCTGAACGGCTCTGATCCACTGCTCATAAACGGCAGTAAATCTTTTGCCATCAGGATCCCTTCGACATGATCTTTATCTTCGCTAATCACCGGGAAGCGGGAATGGGCAGACTCAACAATGACCTGCAGACACTCTTCCAGGCTTTGATTGCGCTTCAGCGTAATCATTTGCGAGCGGGGGATCATGATATCGCGGACGCGCTGCTCAGCGATATCCATGACGCCTTCCAGCATGTCACGCGTATCCTGATCGATCAGTTCGTTCTGTTCGGAATCACGAATGAGTTCCAACAGTTCTTCACGGTTTTTAGGCTCACCATGAAAAAGCTGGTTGAGAATGAGGGAAAAAAAGCCCTTTTTACTACTGGGACTGTCGCTGTTTTGTGAATGGTCGTCGCTCATGGCGTTCTGGTATGGGTCTCTCTTTATGAGGATCGGCCTGCCAGCCTTTGCCGGCAGGATTTAACAACAGGCAGCCTTTACGGCGCCTCTTTCTCCGAAATGTACGGATCGGGATAACCAAGAGCAAGCATTATCTCGGTCTCCAGCGATTCCATCTCTTCGGCTTCATCATCTTCGATATGATCGTAACCCAGCAAGTGCAGGGTGCCATGAATAACCATGTGCGCCCAGTGCGCCTCCAGCGCTTTCTCTTGCTCGGCGGCTTCCTGCTCGACAACCTGACGGCAAATCACCAGATCGCCCAGCAGCGGTAACTCTATGCCGGGTGGCGCTTCAAAAGGAAAAGAGAGCACGTTAGTCGGCTTATCCTTTCCGCGCCAGGTCAGGTTAAGATCGTGGCTTTCCGCTTCGTCCACTACGCGAATAGTGACTTCGCTTTCGGGCTGAAACTGCAGCAGCACCGCTTCCAGCCAGCGACGGAAATCCGTTTCGGTCGGCAGGCCGCTGGCCTGTTCGCAAGCCAACTGTAAATCGAGAATAACCTGACTCATTTCTGTTCCTGTGCAGCTGCCTGCGCTTCGCGCTTACGTTCTTCGGCCAGTTTATCACGACGCTTCTGATCGGCCTCTTCCCAGGCCTCATAGGCCGTTACGATACGGGCAACAACCGGATGACGCACCACGTCTTCGCTGTGGAAGAAGTTAAAGCTGATCTCTTCGACGTTTGACAGCACCTCGATCGCATGGCGCAGACCTGATTTGGCGTTGCGCGGCAGGTCGATCTGGGTAATGTCGCCGGTAATAACCGCTTTGGAGTTAAAACCGATACGGGTCAGAAACATCTTCATCTGCTCAATGGTGGTGTTCTGACTTTCGTCGAGAATGATAAACGCATCATTCAGGGTACGGCCACGCATATAAGCCAGCGGGGCAACCTCAATCACGTTACGCTCTATCAGCTTTTCTACGCGCTCAAAGCCCAGCATTTCGAACAGCGCGTCATAAAGCGGGCGCAGATAGGGATCGACCTTCTGGCTTAAATCACCGGGCAGAAAGCCCAGCTTTTCACCCGCTTCGACGGCCGGACGCGTCAGCAGAATACGGCGTATTTCCTGGCGCTCCAGGGCATCAACCGCAGCAGCCACCGCCAGATAGGTTTTACCCGTACCCGCAGGGCCTACACCGAAGGTGATGTCATGGTCGAGGATGTTAGCAATATACTGCGCCTGATTCGGCGTACGTGGCTTAATAACGCCGCGTTTGGTTTTGATATTTACCGCTTTGCCATATTCAGGCACGCTTTCCGCCGTCTGCTCCAGCACGCGGCTCTCTTTAATCGCCAGATGGATCTGTTCCGGCTCGATGTCCGGGATAACGCCGCGTACCGGCGCGGTATCCACATACAGAGTACGCAGGATATCCACAGCGGCATTCACGCAGAGCGCGCGTCCAACCAGCTTAAAGCTGTGATCGCGATGGCTGATCTCAATGCCCAGCCGACGCTCCAGCTGCTTCACGTTATCGTCAAACGGACCACACAGGCTCTGCAACCGGTTGTTATCAGCAGGTTCTAATTCTATTTCGCGTGTTTCGATATTCAAACTAATCCTTTGGGTCGCTCAGGGCCAGGTTGATAATTAACAGGGACTTGCCGCCTGAGATACAGGCGAACCATAGCAGAAGTATTTATGGCATGACCAAAAGGCGCAAGCTGTAAAGCCGATATTTGGGCGTTGCTTTCAGAAAGCAAGTGCAATGAGGTGAAATTGTGCGGTGGGCAAGCGCTGCCCACCGTTGAATGACATCATATCAGGGTTGGAAAATGGCCACGCCAATTTCATTTTCTTTACGGGTACGCGCAATGACGGAAGCCGGGCTTTCTGCAACGCGCAGGCCCATCTCTTGCTCGGTACGAACCACCACGCCACGCAGAGAATTAGTATAGACGTCCACGATTTCCACATCGACGAACTTGCCGATCATCTCCGGCGTGCCTTCAAAGTTCACCACGCGGTTGTTTTCCGTACGGCCTGAAAGCTCCATCACATTTTTACGTGACGGCCCTTCAACCAGGATGCGCTGCACGGTGCCCATCATGCGACGGCTCCATGCCATCGCCTGCTGGTTAATGCGATCCTGCAGGATATAGAGACGCTGCTTTTTCTCTTCTTCGCTGACATCGTCCGGCAGATCGGCAGCCGGCGTGCCGGGACGCGCAGAATAGATAAAGCTGAAGCTCATATCGAAGTTAACGTCGGCGATCAGCTTCATGGTTTTTTCAAAGTCTTCCTGTGTTTCGCCAGGGAAGCCGATGATAAAGTCAGAGCTGATTTGAATATTCGGACGCGCTTCCCGCAGCTTGCGGATAATCGCTTTATACTCCAGCGCCGTATGGGCACGCTTCATCAGGGTCAGGATACGGTCAGCACCGCTCTGCACCGGCAGATGCAGGAAGCTCACCAGTTCCGGCGTATCGCGGTAAACCTCGATAATATCGTCGGTAAATTCGATCGGATGGCTGGTGGTAAAGCGAATGCGATCGATACCGTCAATCGCCGCCACCAGACGCAGCAGTTCAGCAAAAGAACAGATGCCGCCGTCGAAAGCAGGGCCGCGATAAGCGTTAACGTTCTGGCCCAGCAGGTTCACTTCACGAACGCCCTGAGCAGCGAGCTGGGCAATTTCCAGCAGAATATCATCGCAGGGACGGCTGACTTCCTCACCGCGCGTATAAGGCACCACGCAGAAAGTACAGTATTTGTTGCAGCCTTCCATAATGGAAACAAACGCCGTCGGACCTTCAGCGCGCGGCTCCGGCAGGCGGTCAAATTTCTCAATTTCCGGGAAGCTGATATCCACCACCGGGCTTTTCGAGCCGCGCACGGTGTTGATCATTTCCGGCAGGCGATGCAGGGTTTGCGGGCCGAAGACAATATCGACATAGCTGGCGCGCTGACGAATATGGTCACCTTCCTGCGAGGCGACGCAGCCACCCACGCCAATAATCAGTTCAGGATTACGCTCTTTCAGCGTCTTCCAGCGGCCCAGCTGATGAAAGACTTTCTCCTGTGCCTTTTCGCGGATAGAGCAGGTATTAAGCAGCAGAATATCAGCTTCTTCCGCCACTTCCGTGAGGGTATAGCCGTGCGTACTCTCCAGCAGGTCGGCCATTTTAGATGAATCGTATTCGTTCATCTGACAGCCCCAGGTTTTGATATGCAGTTTTTTACTCATCTAACTTGCCATTTATCAGTGCAGGAAGGATTGCAGGGCGCGTATTGTAATGCTTTGCTGCTGTTGTGACCAGTGTATCGGCTTTTCTGTTTTTCGCAGGATTTCCGGTACACTTTAACTTAACGGGCTCGCGGACCTGTCGCCGCGAGACGGCAGGGCACAAAAGGATAAATTTATGCATCAAACGCAATTCGATGTCGTCGTGGTTGGCGGAGGTATGGTTGGCGCGGCGCTGGCAAGTGGGCTGGCGCAGCAGGGCTTTCAGGTTGCCGTACTGGAGCGAGACGTTCCGGCGGCTTTCGATCCTGACGCGCCGCCAGATATTCGCATTTCCGCCATCGGCTGCGCCTCGGTGGATTTACTCAAACAGCTGGAAGTCTGGCCGGCCGTACAGCAAATGCGCTGTGCGCCCTATCGTAAGCTGGAAACCTGGGAATGGCAGACGGCGCGCGTACAGTTTGATGCCGCAAGTCTTGGTCTGCCAGAGTTGGGTTACATGGTGGAGAATTCGGTATTGCAGCTGGCGCTGTGGCAGCGTCTGCAACAGCAGCCGGTTAGCCTGTTCGCGCCAGCGAAATTGAGTGCCTTGCAGCAGCATAACGGCGGCTGGCAGCTGGTGCTGGAAGATGGCCAGACGCTTACGGCCCGGCTGGTGATCGGTGCCGATGGGGCGAACTCTCAGGTGCGCCAGCTTACCGGTATTGGCATTCAGGGCTGGAACTATAGCCAGTCCTGTATGCTGATAAGCGTGGAGTTGGATCATGCGGCAGGCGATACCACCTGGCAACATTTCACGCCAGAGGGGCCTCATGCGTTGCTGCCGCTGTTTGATCGCTGGGCGTCGCTGGTCTGGTATGACAGCCCGGCCCGCATTCGCCAGCTGCAGACGCTGTCGCCAGAACAGTTGCAAAAAGAGGTAGAACGCTGTTTCCCGTCGCGTCTGGGGCGTTTTCACGTGCAGCAGGCTGCCTCCTTCCCGTTAGTGCGTCGTCACGCCAATCGTTATGTGCAGCCGGGGCTGGCGCTGGTAGGTGATGCGGCGCATACCATCAATCCGCTGGCCGGGCAGGGGGTAAATCTGGGCTACCGCGACGTTGATGCGCTGATTGAGGTGTTAACCACGGCTCGCAACCAGGCGGAAGAGTGGTCTTCAGAGCGGGTCTTGCTGCGTTATCAACGTCAGCGCCAGAAAGATAATTTGCTGATGCAGAGCGGTATGGATCTTTTCTATTTTGCCTTCAGCAACCGCCTGCCACCGCTGCGCGTGCTGCGTAATGTGGGATTGATGGCGGCAGAACATGCTGGCGTGCTGAAACGTCAGGCGCTGCGTTACGCGCTGGGATTGTAAACGAGGCGGGCGGAAGGCAGCGCCCGTTGAAATACCAGATACGCAGACGCAAAAAAGCCCGCAGAAGCGGGCTTTTTTACACTGTTTGGCTGGGGTGCAGGGATTCGAACCCCGGAATGCCGGAATCAGAATCCGGTGCCTTACCGCTTGGCGACACCCCAATAAAATGGGATAAACAGTTTTTAATTGGCTGGGGTACGAGGATTCGAACCTCGGAATGCCGGAATCAGAATCCGGTGCCTTACCGCTTGGCGATACCCCAATAAAATGGTGGCTACGACGGGAATCGAACCTGTGACCCCAGCATTATGAGTGCTGTGCTCTAACCAGCTGAGCTACGTAGCCAAATTTTATTGCTTTCTGATGTGGCTGGGATACCTGGATTCGAACCAGGGAATGCCGGTATCAAAAACCGGTGCCTTACCGCTTGGCGATATCCCAAGATCCGATTACGCATCAGTTTCACATCAGAAATATGGCTGGGGTACCTGGATTCGAACCAGGGAATGCCGGTATCAAAAACCGGTGCCTTACCGCTTGGCGATACCCCATCCGCTAAACCGATGACTGAAATGGTGCGGGAGGCGAGACTTGAACTCGCACACCTTGCGGCGCCAGAACCTAAATCTGGTGCGTCTACCAATTTCGCCACTCCCGCAAAAAGATGGTGGCTACGACGGGAATCGAACCTGTGACCCCAGCATTATGAGTGCTGTGCTCTAACCAGCTGAGCTACGTAGCCATCTTTTTTCGCGCTACCTTCATCGGCGTTGCGGGGCGCATTATGCGTATTGCACTCAAGAGCGTCAACAAGTTTTTTGTCGTTTTTTACCATTCGCACACTGTTTGACTGGCTTGTAACCAGCATGATGATAAAAACGGCAATTTTTGATCGTAACACCGCCAGATGCAATAAAAAAACGGGCCGCGCAGGCCCGTTTTATCAGTGATGTGAGATCGCTTATTTATAGGCGGACTGGTGTACGCCAACAGCGCGCCCAGACGGATCGTCCATGCTTTTAAAGGCTTCATCCCACTCAATGGCTTTAGCAGAAGAGCAGGCCACAGACGGACCGCCTGGAATACACTCTGCCGCGCTGGGTAGCGGGAACAGCTCTTCGAAGATCTCGCGGTAGAGATAGGCTTCTTTTGATGTTGGCGTGTTGTACGGGAAGCGATAGCGCGCAGTTTCCAGCTGCTGAGCGCTTACCTGCTGTGCGGCGACTTCTTTCAACGTATCAATCCAGCTGTAGCCTACGCCGTCAGAGAACTGCTCTTTCTGACGCCAGGCCACGCTTTCCGGCAGGTAAGAAGAGAAGCATTCACGCAGAATATGTTTTTCCATTTTGCCGTTGCTGCCGCACATTTTATCCTGTGGGTTGATGCGCATCGCCACGTCGAGGAATTTTTTATCGAGGAAGGGCACACGCGCTTCCACACCCCATGCGGACATCGCCTTATTGGCACGCGCACAGTCATACATGTGCAGCGCCAGCAGCTTACGGACGTTTTCCTCATGGAACTCTTTCGCGTTTGGTGCCTTATGGAAGTAGAGATAGCCGCCAAACACTTCATCGGCACCTTCGCCAGAGAGCACCATTTTAATGCCCATCGCTTTAATCTTACGTGACATCAGGTACATCGGCGTAGAGGCGCGGATGGTGGTGACATCATACGTTTCAATGTGATAGATCACATCGCGAATCGCATCCAGACCTTCCTGCACGGTAAAGTGAATCTCATGATGCACCGTACCCAGGTGATCGGCGACGGAACGGGCCGCTTTCAGATCGGGCGAGCCTTCCAGACCAACGGCGAAAGAGTGCAGCTGCGGCCACCAGGCATCGCTCTTATCCTGATCTTCCACGCGTTTGGCCGCAAAGCGTTTGGTGATCGCTGAAATAATGGACGAATCCAGACCGCCTGAAAGCAGCACGCCGTAAGGCACATCAGACATCAGATGACCTTTTACTGACTCTTCCAGCGCATTTTTCAGCGCGGTTGCATCGGTAGAGTTGTTGGCGACGCTGTCATATTCCATCCAGTCACGCTGGTAATAACGACGAATTTCGCCGTCGGTGCTGGAAAGATAGCTTCCCGGCGGGAATTCTTTAATGGTGCGGCATACCGGCACCAGCGCTTTCATCTCTGAAGCTACAAACAGGTTGCCATGCTCATCGTTGCCCATATAGAGCGGGATAATCCCGATATGATCGCGGCCAATCAGCCAACTTTTCTTTTCGCTATCGTAAAGGATGAAGGCGAACATGCCCTGCAGGTCGTCCAGGAAATCAACGCCCTTCTCCTGATAAAGCGCCAGGATCACTTCGCAGTCGGAGCCGGTCTGAAACGCATAGCGATCGCTCAGCTCTGCGCGCAGCGCCTGGTGGTTGTAGATTTCACCGTTAACGGCCAGAACGTGGGTATGGGCTGCGTTGTACAGGGGCTGCGCGCCGTTGTTAACGTCAACAATCGACAAACGTTCATGCGCCAGAATGGCATGATCGTCAGCATAGACACCGGACCAGTCCGGGCCGCGATGACGCATCAGGCGTGAAAGTTCTAACGCTTTTTTACGCAGTTCTGAAGCGTCGCTTTTCAGATCGAGTACACCGAAGATTGAACACATAACCTACTCCTGATCTCACCTAAACGGTGATGTTTTCATTAAGTGATGTTGGATAAGCAACGCCTGTCGTTGCGTGATGTATAAGAAAATGCGCTATCTGGTACATGCAATGCAAGCGATTTCCCTTTTTCTTGATAAAAAGGTTGTTGTCAGGCGTCGGATATTAGATTTTATCTAATAAAAAGCGCTGAAAATTGTGGATTCATCAAAAAAGATGCTCCGATGAGCAAAAAACATCCGTGCGGGCGCAACGCAAAAAAAAAGCCAGCCGTGAAAGGCTGGCGTTAGCGGTTATTCTTCCAGCAGATGCTGGAGCAGGGCACCATTCAGCATGGCGCGTTTGGCCAGCGCGAAAGCGCCAATGGCGGAACGATGATCCAACTCCGAGCGCACGACCGGTAAATTTTTACGAAACGCCTTTAACGTTTGCGCATTGATACAGCTTTCAATAGCCGGGAACAGCACCTTTTCCGCTTCGGTGATCTCGCCAGCCAGCACGATTTTTTGTGGATTAAACAAATTAATCGCAATCGCGATCGCTTTACCTAAATAGCGCCCGGCATGCTCAATCACTTCCGTCGCCAGCCTGTCACCGCGATTGGCTGCTTTGCAGATAGCGTGAATCGTACAATCATCCAGCGTTAACGTACTGGGGTAATCTTGCTGCAACAGACGACGCACGCGATTTTCCAGCGCGCCGTTGGCGGCAATGGTCTCCAGACAGCCAAAGTTGCCGCAGTGGCAGCGCTCGCCCAGCGGATCCACCTGAATATGACCTATCTCCCCTACGTTGCCGTTGCTGCCAAGGAAAATATGACCGTTAGTGATGATGCCCGCCCCGGTGCCGCGATGTAAGCGCACCAAAATAGAATCTGCGCAGTCGCGACTTGCACCGAAATAGTGTTCCGCCAGCGCCAGGCTGCGAATGTCATGACCAACAAAGCTGGTAACGTGAAAACGCTGTTTAAGATTGGCGACCAGCGGCCAGTTATTGACCGTGATATGTGGCATATAACGGATGATGCCACTATGGGGATCCACCAGGCCCGGCAAAATAACAGAGATGGCAATCAGCTCACGCAGCTTACGCTGATGAGCGGCAATAAAGTGATCGATGGCATTGAAAAGCGCATGCTCCAGCGTCTCCTGGGTGCGCTCAGGCAGCGGGTAATGCTCCTCCGCCAGCGACTTACCGCTCAGGTCGTAGAGCGTGAGCGTGGCGTCGTTACGCCCAAGGCGCACGCCGATGGTATGAAAGCCTCGCGTTTCGGTAACGATCGAAATAGCGCGACGACCGCCGGTAGAGGCCTGCTGATCGACCTCTTTTATCAGACCGCGCTCAATAAGCTGGCGGGTAATTTTTGTGACGCTGGCTGGCGCAAGCTGGCTATGCTCCGCAATCTGAATACGGGAAATCGGACCCATCTGATCGATAAGACGGTAAACCGCTGCGCTGTTTAACTGCTTTACGAGATCGACATTTCCTATTTGTGCCTGGCCGCCAGTGGTCATCAATGATTACTCGCTAAAGACTTCGTTACCGTTAACGATAGTCTTGATAATGTGATAATCGCGTGTGAAAACAGCCAGGTTTGCTACTTTTCCAGCTTCAATAGAGCCTAACTGTTTATCCACGCCCATTGCACGGGCTGGATAAAGCGTTGCCATACGCAAGGTTTCATCCAGTGAAATGCCGACATGTTCAACGCAGTTCTCTACTGCTTCGATCATCGTTAGCGCCGATCCGCTCAGTGTCCCGTTTTCGTCAACACACAGCCCGTTTCGATAGTATATTGTTTTACCGGCAAAAATGAACCGGTCAATGGCTGCACCGGCCGGCGCGGTGGCATCAGTAACCAGTACCAGCTTATCGCCTTTGATGCGTTTTGCGTTGCGCACGTTAGCGTAGTGAACATGCAGGCCGTCGGCAATAATGCCGCAGTAAACTTCTGGCGTATCCAGCAGTGCGCCAATCAAACCAGGTTCGCGACCGGTTGTTACCGGCATGGCGTTATATAAATGGGTGGCAAAGCTGATACCGGCGGCAAAACCGCTACGCGCTTCATCATAGGTAGCATGAGAGTGCCCGGCGGAAACAATAATGCCAGCATCATGTAATTGACGGATCACTTCGGTGCCCGCCATTTCTGGCGCCAGGGTAACTTTGGTAATCACATCGGCGTTATCGCACAGGAATTTCACCAGTGCCGCATCGGGTTTACGGATTAACTCTGCGTGGTGGGTGCCTTTTTTCGCCACGTTCAGCCACGGGCCTTCAAGATGCAGGCCGAGCGCCTGATGGGAATGCAGTTTCAGCCAGCTACGCATCACCTCGACCGCCCGCACCATCAGCTCATCGCTGCTGGTAATCAGGGTAGGAAGAAAGCTGGTGCAGCCTGACTTTTCATTCGCTTTTTGCATAATAGCCAGGGTTTCCAGGCTAATCGCATCAATATCATCATTAAACTGGACGCCGCCGCAGCCATTTAGCTGAACGTCAATAAAGCCGGGAGCAATAATTGCACCGCCCACATCACGCTGTTCGCATTCCGCTGGCAGCTCATTGTGAGGGCAGACACGTTCAATCAGGTCGTTATTAATAATAACAGCGTGATTATCCAGGATCTCATGGCCGGTAAACACGCGACCATTTACTAAAGCGTACATAATATTCTCCCGACTCAAGGCGGCATCTGTCCGGCAGGTTAACCGGACAGGGGGTTAAATCCAGTGATTATAAATTCTGCATATTTTCCGCTTCCATTTCGCGGAAATACTTGACCGTTTTTACCTTCAGCTCCATGGTGGAAGGCTCATCGCAAACCACTACTGCTTTGGGATGAAGCTGCAGACAGCTGATCGTCCACATATGATTAACGTTGCCTTCGACTGCTGCCTGTAGCGCCTGCGCCTTCACATGGCCGGTCACCAGAATCATCACTTCTTCAGCATCCAGCAGCGTGCCAACGCCCACCGTTAAGGCATACTTAGGTACCTGATTCACATCGCCATCGAAAAAGCGTGAGTTAGCGACGCGGGTATCATGCGTCAGCGTTTTGATGCGAGTACGGGATGCCAGCGAAGACGCAGGTTCGTTAAAGGCGATATGACCGTCATTGCCTACGCCGCCCATAAACAGGTGGATTTTTCCATAAGCACGAATTTTTTCTTCATACTGGCGACATTCTGCGTCAATATCCGCCGCATTTCCATTAAGAAGATTGATGTTTTCTCGCGGAATATCAACGTGATCGAAAAAATTACGATACATAAAGCTGTGGTAGCTTTCAGGATGTTCTTTCGGCAGGCCGACATATTCATCCATATTGAAGGTGACGACGTTCTGAAAGCTAACCTGGCCCGCTTTGTGCATTTCAATTAAATGTTTATAGGCTTCCAGCGGCGTACCACCGGTGGGCAGACCAAGTACAAAAGGGCGTTCGCGCGTGGGTTTAAAGGCGTTAATACGGTTTACGATATGACGAGCGGCCCATTTACCTACCTGGGAAGCATTTGCCAGGGGAATTAGTCTCATAGTTGACCTCGTTTAAGGAGTATTATTCAAACCGGTTAATGGACGGTAAAGCCACCTAATCTAAGCGTATTTTGATGTGTTAACACTTACCGTAAAGGAGATCGCCGTCCGGATATTTTTAATCATAAAATAAGTAGGGGGAGATAACCAGCGCTATGCAACCTTCAATCAAGTTTATGGTGACAACTGTCACATACGGAGCGGTTTTAATTTGCGAAGCGAATTAAATTCTTTTTACACTGCATAGCATGCTGTACTTTCGTTAGGTTATCTGAGGGATGTGATAATAAAAGTAACAGCTTCAGACGCCTTTTTTGATTCTCACAGGGGGAAAGAGTGAATATTCTTAGTTATTTGCAAAAGGTGGGCCGGGCGCTGATGGTGCCTGTTGCTACGCTACCCGCCGCCGCAATTTTAATGGGCGTCGGTTACTGGCTCGATCCCGATAGTTGGGGAGCGGGTAACGCACTGGCCGCGCTGCTGATTAAATCGGGTGGCGCGATTATCGAACATATGCCTGCGCTGTTTGCCGTGGGTATTGCTTATGGCATGTCGAAAGATAAAGACGGTGCCGCGGCGCTATCGGGCTTTGTAGGCTTTCTGGTCGTGACCACGCTCTGTTCTCCAGCGGCAGTGGCGATGATTCAGAAAATGCCGCTGGAGCAAGTGCCAGCCGCATTCGGCAAAATTGATAACCAGTTTGTCGGTATTCTGGTGGGTATTCTCTCTGCTGAAGTTTATAACCGCTTCAGCCACGTAGAACTGCCGAAAGCGCTCTCCTTCTTTAGCGGACGCAGGCTGGTGCCCATTTTGGTCTCCTTCCTGATGATCCTGATCGCCTTTATTCTGATGTATGTCTGGCCGCTTATTTTCAACGCGCTGGTCACTTTTGGCGAACATATTCAAAAACTGGGTTCTGCTGGCGCCGGCGTTTATGCCTTCTTTAACCGCCTGCTGATTCCGGTCGGTCTGCATCATGCGCTGAACTCTGTTTTCTGGTTTGACGTGGCGGGCATCAACGATATCCCTAATTTCCTCGGCGGCGCGCAGTCCATTGCCAGCGGTAAAGGGATTGTTGGCGTAACGGGGCAATATCAGGCGGGCTTCTTCCCGATCATGATGTTTGGTCTGCCGGGCGCTGCGCTGGCGATTTATCAGTGCGCGCATCCGGAAAATCGCGCCAAAGTAGGCGGCATTATGATCGCCGCAGCGTTTGCGGCTTTCTTTACCGGTATTACCGAGCCGCTGGAATTCTCCTTTATGTTTGTGGCACCGGTGCTTTACTTTATCCACGCGGTCCTGACCGGTATTTCAGTGTTTATCGCTGCGAGCATGCACTGGATTTCCGGTTTCGGCTTCAGCGCCGGGCTGGTGGATATGGCGCTGCAATCGCGCAATCCGCTGGCAACCCAGTGGTATATGCTGATCCCGCAGGGGCTGGTGTTCTTTGTTATCTATTATCTGGTGTTCCGTTTTACCATCAAACGCTTCAACCTGCTGACTCCGGGTCGTGAACTGGCGGTTTCCGGTGATGAGACGGATGGCTACGATGTAAATGTTGAAAATAACCTGCAGGGCGAAACGGAAACCGAATCCCTGGCGCGTCGCTATATTAGCGCGGTAGGTGGTTCAGCTAACCTGACGCATATTGATGCCTGTATTACGCGTCTGCGTCTGAATGTAAAAGACAGCGCAGCGCTGAACGAACAGCTGGCGAAGCGTTTAGGCGCATCCGGCGTGATCCGTCTGAACAAGCAGAGCGTACAAATTATTGTCGGCACCCAGGCGGAATCCATCGCCTCAGCAATGAAAAACGTCCTGGCAAAAGGACCGGTAGCGGCATCCGGTGGCGCAGCGCCACTTATCGCCGCTGAGCCTGCAGTAAAAGCGGCTCCGGCAAGCGCTCAGCAAACTATTGCCACCCTGGTCGCGCCGGTAAGCGGTGAAATTGTGCCGATTGATCAGGTGCCTGATGAAGCTTTCGCCAGCAAAGCCGTGGGTGATGGCGTAGCGATCAAACCTACCGGTAAAACAGTGGTAGCGCCGATTGCCGGAACGGTAGTGAAAATCTTTAACACCAATCATGCATTCTGCCTGGAAACGGCAAATGGCGTGGAAATCGTGGTGCATATGGGGCTGGATACCGTGGCGTTAGCGGGTAAAGGCTTTACGCGACTGGTGGAAGAGGGCGCAACCGTAAGCGCCGGTCAGCCGGTGCTGGAAATGGATCTCGATTTCCTTAATGCCAACGCCCGCTCCATGATCAGCCCGGTGGTGGTGAGCAATATCGACGACTTCACCGGAATGACATCGCTGGCCACCGGAACGGTGATTGCAGGCGAAAGCAAACTGTACGAAATCCAGAAATAACGCGCCTCTGCGTTAAACCTCTTCAGGCAGGAAGCGATTCCTGCCTTTTTTCTGTCTCAGCGCTAACAAACGGTTGTTTCCCTTGCACGCTTTGTGGATCATATCCGTTATTTCATGGTTATAACGACCAGACATTTCGTGTTGAGGATACAGTGATGAGTGAGGCTGAAGCCCGCCCAACTAATTTTATTCGTCAGATCATCGACGAAGATTTGGCGAGCGGCAAGCACAGCAGTGTGCATACCCGTTTTCCACCGGAACCAAATGGCTATTTGCATATTGGTCACGCAAAATCTATCTGCCTGAACTTTGGCATCGCGCAAGATTATCAGGGCGAGTGTAACCTGCGTTTTGACGATACCAACCCGGTAAAAGAAGATATCGAGTATGTCGAGTCAATCAAGCGTGACGTGCAATGGTTGGGTTTCCAGTGGAGTGGTGAAGTTCGTTACTCCTCCAACTATTTTGACCAGCTTTATCACTACGCCATTGAGCTGATCAACAAAGGTCTGGCTTATGTCGATGAATTGTCGCCGGAACAGATCCGCGAATATCGCGGCACGCTGACCTCGCCGGGTAAAAACAGCCCATACCGCGATCGCAGCGTAGAAGAAAACCTGGCGCTATTTGAGAAAATGCGCAACGGTGAATTTGCTGAAGGCACCGCCTGCCTGCGCGCTAAAATCGATATGGCATCCAACTTTATCGTCATGCGCGATCCGGTGCTGTATCGCGTGAAATTTGCCGAGCATCATCAGACCGGCAACAAGTGGTGCATCTATCCGATGTACGATTTCACCCACTGCATTTCCGATGCGCTGGAAGGGATCACCCATTCGCTTTGTACGCTGGAGTTCCAGGATAACCGCCGTCTGTATGACTGGGTGCTGGATAACATCACCATCCCGGTACATCCGCGTCAGTACGAATTCTCTCGCCTGAATCTTGAATACGCCATTATGTCCAAGCGTAAGCTGAACCTGCTGGTCACAGAGAAAGTGGTGGAAGGCTGGGACGATCCGCGCATGCTTACCGTTTCCGGTCTGCGCCGCCGTGGTTATACCGCTGCGTCTATCCGCGAATTCTGCCGCCGCATTGGCGTGACCAAGCAGGATAACATCGTGGAGATGGCGGCGCTGGAATCCTGTATTCGTGACGATCTGAACGAAAATGCGCCGCGCGCAATGGCAGTGCTCGATCCGGTGAAAGTGGTGATTGAGAACCTGCCCGCCGGTCATGAAGAGATCATCAGCATGCCAAATCATCCGAATAAGCCGGAGATGGGCACGCGTTCAGTGCCTTTTAGCCGTGAAGTCTGGATCGATCGCGCTGATTTCCGTGAGGAAGCGAACAAGCAGTATAAACGTCTGGTGCTGGGTAAAGAGGTGCGTCTGCGCAATGCCTACGTTATCCGTGCCGAGCGTATCGCGAAAGATGAAGAGGGTAATATTACCTGCATTTTCTGCACCTGCGATGTTGATACGCTGAGCAAAGATCCGGCGGATGGCCGTAAAGTGAAAGGCGTTATCCACTGGGTATCGGCAGAACATGCGGCACCGGCCGAGTTCCGTCTTTACGATCGTCTGTTTAGCGTGCCGAATCCGGGCGCGGCGGAAGATTTCCTGGCGACCATTAACCCGGAATCGCTGGTGATTAAGCATGGCTTTGTCGAGCCAGGCCTGAAGCAGGCTGAAGCCACCTCGCCTTACCAGTTTGAACGCGAAGGCTATTTCTGTGCCGACAGTGTTTATTCCAGTCCGCAGCATCTGGTATTTAACCGTACCGTTGGCCTGCGTGACACCTGGGCTAAAAGCGGCGAGTAAGACGTTTCAATAATCAAAGGCGGCTTAGTGAGCCGCCTTTTTTTTGCTTGTTGCAACCCTGGCAGCGCATTGAGCCGTTTTTTATGACATGTACTAGTTCATGAGTTCACTATCGGGTAGAATATCTTCCTTAATGGCCTCTCAGCCAGACAGAGTGCCAACTGAACATTAAATGAACAAATATCATTCTAAGGACATGTTATGGAAACAGCGGTTTCCGCCAGCAAGCTTCCCTCAATACTATGGGGCACGCTGATCATTACCGGTACGATAGTCGGAGCCGGTATGTTTTCGCTGCCGGTAGTGATGTCCGGTGCCTGGTTTAGCTGGTCATCAGCTATTTTATTATTTACCTGGCTCTGCATGCTGCTGTCCGGGCTGATGTTTCTGGAGACGAGCCTGCACTATCCGGGCGGGGCGGGCTTCGATACGCTGACGCGCGATCTGCTGGGCCAGCGCTGGAACCTGCTTAACGGCGCGTCCATCCTCTTTGTGCTGGGTATTTTGACCTATGCCTATATTTCAGCCAGCGGCGCTATTTTGCAGCATACCTTTGCTACGCTGGCGATGCCGGTTTCTGCCAGAGCGGCGGGACTGGGTTTTACACTGTTGGTGGCGCTGTTTGTCTGGCTGGGGACGGCCGCAGTCAGCCGCGTTACGCTGATCTTTCTGGGCGCGAAAGTTATTACTTTCTTTCTGCTGTTCGGTGGCCTGCTTGGACATGTTAAGCCGGCGTTGCTGTTTGATACCAACGCAACGGAAAGCCATTATCTTCGCTATGGCTGGATGGTGATTCCTTTTTGCCTGGCCTCGTTTGGTTACCACGGCAATATTTCCGGACTGCTCGGCTATTACCAGGGCAATGGTAAAAAAGTGGCGCGCTGCTTATTGCTGGGAACCCTGGCGGCGCTGATGATCTATCTGGTCTGGATTATTGGCACCATGGGGAATATTCCACGCACGGACTTTATTGCGATAGCCCAACGCGGCGGCAATATCGATGCACTGGTTGACGCGTTAGGTAATCTACTGCAAAACGCCTCGCTTAGCGTACTGCTCACTATTTTTTCAACTTTCGCCGTTGCCAGCTCATTTCTTGGGGTTACGCTGGGGCTGTTTGATTATCTGGCCGATTTGCTGAAAATGGATAAGGGTGCGACAGGGCGGTTAAAAACCACGTTGATCACATTTGTTGTGCCGCTTTCCGCAGCGTTAATCTGGCCGAATGGTTTTCTGGTGGCGATTGGCTATGCCGGGCTGGCCGCCACCGTTTGGGCAGTTATCACACCGGCGCTGTTGGTCTGGCGTGCCAGACAACGCTTTCCGCAACCCCAAGGCTGGCGTTTAAAAGGCGGCAATCTACCGGTACTGCTGGTGCTGTTGTTTGCCGTTCTGAATATCGTGGTGTCGTTACTGAGCTACGCTGATTTACTTCCGGTCTACGCCCGCTAAATTTATTCTCAGGACGTTTTATTTACCGTCCTGAGAATAAGCATCACGTTTGTATTTATTTGTCAGATTAATTACTGTGAAATAAATTATTTAATTAGCGCTATTTTTAAGGCTATTTCCCGCTATTGACCATCCCTTTATCAGGCAGGGAAAGTCGCCTGAATATAATGATGTTTTTATAATAAAAAACTTTATCTTCTTGTTAAAACTCAACGTCTATTATGCGGCTAAGATCATGGTTTAATACATTAATCTCTTTTGCGTATTGATAATTTATGATGTGAAAAATATTCTTACTTACGCAGCTGAATCTATTTCCCAATGTTTGCTGCTGTTTTTTATTTTTCCGTCAAAGAGGAATTAATCATGCGCGCCTTAACAGGGAAGCGTAAGGCTACTGGCTGGTCAGTTTCCATTATCACTGCGCTTTCAAGCCTTATTATCCTTCCACCTGCTCATGCCACCAGCTTTTTAGAAGATGCATCGCTTACGGGCGCTGTTTATTACTGGCAGCGGCAGCGCGATCGTAAAGATATGGATCCTGCAAGCGAAAAGTATGGGCAATATCAGGCTAATCTGCATCATGCCACCTTTAACAGCAGCCTGGATTTTAATTCCGGCTACGCGGCAGATTTTATCGGCCTGGATGTGGCGTTATTTGGCGCGTGGGAAATAAGCAATAGCGGCCCGGCAGCGCCAAATGAAATCGGCTTCAGTAAAGCGAGAACGGCCTGGGATGAAGAGTGGGGCGGCGATCGCAGCGGTGCCAGTTTGTATAAAGCGGCTTTAAAAATGAAAGTGGGAGATTACTGGTTGCGGGCAGGATATTTGCAGCCTCAGGGGCAAACGCTGCTGACGCCGCACTGGAGTTTTTTACCCGGCACCTATCGCGCTCTGGAGGCTGGGGTGCATCAGGATCTGTCTGACGCGGGGGCGCTGGATATCTCCTGGATTTGGAGCGATCGCTATAAAGCGCCCTGGTATCAGCATCTGTATTCGTTCCGCAAGGCCGATGGCAAAACCGGTATTCCCTGGCTGCATGCGGTCGGTGCCCGCTATGATTTTAAAAACCGGGTAATCCTGGAAGCTTCATGGGGCCAGGCGGCAAATTATATGGATCAATATTTCGCCAAAGCCTCATGGACCATGCCGCTGGCGGGTAATGATCTGCTTACCAGCTATCAATTTTATGGTGCGCATGACCATGAAAAAGGTGGGGCAGCGAACGGCAACGATGTTTATGATGGGGTGGCCTGGCTGCAGGCGCTGACTTTTAGCTATAACCAGGGACCTGTTGATTTCCGTCTGGAAGGAACCTGGGTGAAAGCGGAAGGCAATCAGGGCTACTTTCTGCAGCGTATGACGCCCTCCTATGGCAGCTCTAACGGGCGTCTTGATATCTGGTGGGATGCGCGCTCCGACTGGAACGCCAATGGTGAAAAAGCGATTTTTACCGGGGTGATGTATGACTTAAGCGGCTGGGATCTTCCTGGCTGGACGGTCGGAACCTCTTACGTCTGGGGCTGGGATGCCAAACCCGCTACCCATCCGCAATGGGATCAGCAACAGCGCATCAGGGAATCGGCCTGGAATCTGGACCTGCTTTATACCATTCAACAGGGCAGGGCGAAGGATACGCTGTTTAAGCTGCACTTTACCCGTTACGACAATCACAGCAACCTCCCCAGTTATGGCGGCGGATACGGTAATATTTTCCAGGATGAGAAAGACGTGAAGTTTATAGTTATCGCCCCGTTCACTGTTTTTTAACGCATGCGGGCAGCCTGAAGGGTAAAAAAAACCGGTGCCTGAGCACCGGTTTTCATTTTACTGCATAGCATAATTGATTATTTATCGTGTAATGTTTCGTCTTCGCGGCAATCGCCCAACGCGCAATGACCATACAGATAAAGGCTATGGTTGGTCAGCTTGATACCGTGACGCGTGGCGATTTCACGCTGGCGGGATTCGATAGACTCATCACTAAATTCGATTACCTTGCCGCAGTCCAGGCAGATCAGATGATCGTGGTGCTGCTGCTGGGTCAGTTCGAAAACGGATTTGCCGCCTTCAAAGTTATGGCGGGTAACGATACCGGCATCGTCAAACTGGTTCAGGACGCGATAAACCGTCGCCAGCCCGATCTCTTCGCCCATATCAATGAGTCGCTTGTATAACTCTTCCGCACTGACGTGATGGCTCTCAGGTCCCTGAAGCACTTCCAGGATTTTTAGTCGCGGAAGTGTGACCTTCAGTCCGGCCTTCTTTAATGCGGTGTTATTGTCAGTCATGCGGATATTGTCCTGTTACTTTGCTAGTCACAATGTGGCTGAACAGCCATGAACATCGGTCGACGCTAAGCTAATAGCGTCTCATTATAGAACTGATGCTTCGAAATGAAAACCGTAAGGGTGCGCGTGAAATCGCAAGTGGAAGTAAAGAGAAGATCGCTACGTCCGGCGTTGTTCATGCCCATATGATGCTGTGTTTACATTTCGCTTGATCCTGCCGCTTTACAGCACCACGGCAGGAAAGCGCGCGACCGATACGGGTATTCTACCGACTCAATGATAAAATTTTCAAACCCGTATCTATCATTTCTATAGGAAATACCTGTTACGCAATGTGATTTACAGCACAATGCGCGTTAAATCAGGCTTCCAGAATTTCCTGCAGGTGCAGTTCTGCATAAATCTGTTTAACCCATTTATCAACGCGTTCGTTAGTCAATTCGGGCTGACGGTCTTCATCAATGGCTAAACCAAGGAAATGCTTATCATCTGCCAGGCCTTTCGACGCTTCAAAATGATAACCTTCGGTTGGCCAGTGACCAACAATCACCGCGCCGTTTGGCTCGATGATATCGCGAATAGTCCCCATCGCGTCGCAGAAGTATTCAGCGTAATCTTCCTGGTCGCCGCAGCCAAACAAGGCCACCAGTTTGCCGTTGAAGTCGATCTCTTCCAGCGTCGGGAAAAAATCGTCCCAGTCACATTGTGCTTCGCCGTAGTACCAGGTCGGGATGCCTAACAGCAGAATATCAAAAGCTTCCAGGTCTTCTTTACTGCTCTTGGCAATATCATGCACTTCGGCAACATCGCTACCGAGCTGTTTCTGGATCATCTTTGCAATGTTTTCTGTATTGCCGGTATCGCTGCCAAAGAAAATACCTACGATTGCCATGAGTTTAGTAACCTCTTGAAACTTAAAAATATGGTAACTGCCCGTTGTATGCAGATTACGGCAATAATAGCAGAGACCGTCAGGAGGCGGAACTCGTAAAGCCGCTGCATTTGTTTCTTAGTGCGCTTCTTCCAGCCGTTCAAAGCGCCTGCAACTGGGCGAGAATCATCTCTTCGATCAGCTCGCTGCGGCTGACGCCACGTTCGGCAGCCATCGCATTAAGCGCATCGACGGCCTCACTGTTCATCTTCAGTTCAACGCGCCGTAACCCGCGGACTTTGTCACGCTTCAGCTGGTTGCGCTTGTTGATACGAAGTTGTTCATCACGCGACAGCGGACTGGTTTTCGGGCGACCCGGGCGACGTTCATCTGCGAAGAGATCGAGCGTGGTCCGGTCCGTTTGTTCTTTTGCCATAGAATCGTGATACTGAATGGGCTGCGCGTGTGCGCCGCGCATGGTGACGTTTGGGCCGGTTTGCCGCCAGTTTAACAGCGGCAAAATTTTAGCGCGCCATCATACCCTGACCAAAGAGCGAGGACAATCTTTGTTAGCCCGTTAACATATTGCTTTTACAGCGCTAAAAAACGCCGCACGGCCCGCAGCACCGCATCCGGTTTCTCAGCATGAACCCAGTGGCCTGCGCTGGCAATCACGTGCGCCCGCGCCGCTGGAAACTGCGCCAGCAAAGCATTGCGATGAATATCATCAAGATAGGGAGAAAGCTCGCCGCGAATAAACAGCGCCGGGCCGTGCCAGGCGGGCACATTTTCCCAGCCGGAGATGCTGCTGTAGTTGTCCCAGAGCGCCGGAACGTTAAAACGCCATGCGCCGTCGTGGAAAGATTTCAGCAGAAACTGGATAACGCCTTCGTCAGCGATGATCCCGCGCATTACGCTGGCTGCTTCACTGCGCAATTGCACTTTCGCGGCGGTTACAGCATTAACCGCCGCGAAAATTTCATCATGACGCCGGGTGCGATAGTTAACCGGGGCGATATCAATTAATACCAGCTGTTCGATCCGCTCAGGTGCCAGCGCCGTCATGGTCATGGCGATTTTCCCGCCCATGGAGTGACCCATCACTGCGATTTTATCGATGCCGTGCGCATCGAGCGTATCCAGCATATCCTGCGCCATGGCTGCATAGGACATTTCATCGCTGCGCGGTGAAAGGCCATGATTACGCACATCCACCTGAATCAACGGACGATCCGCTTTTAAGCCGCGCGCCAGCACGCCTAAGTTATCAAGGCTGCCGAACAGGCCATGAATAAGCAGAAGGGGGAGCGCGTCCGGATCGGACTGTTCAGTTTGCAGGCGAGTATTCAAATTCATGGCAAAGTTCTTACAGTTGAAAGGAAAGCATAGGTTATCATGATTTATAGACTGCCTGCCGGTCAGTGGTTGTTTGCCGGATTGCTTTGCGGCATATTCTGACTTTTGCCTGCAAGCGCCAACGTCGCTACCGACCCGCAGGATTTAACTTTATAATCCTTATGTTAGAACCAGCGCACAGATTGTACAGCTGAAATTTGCTATTACGCGCTGCGCCTGGATCTGCCACAAGCAATTACCGTACGGATAAAGATGAAAACGATTGAAGTCGACGAAGAACTCTATCGCTATATTGCCAGCCACACGCAGCATATCGGTGAAAGCGCCTCCGACATTTTACGGCGGATGTTGAAATTTACCGCTGGTCAGAGCGCGCCGGTTGCGGTTGCGGCCCCGGCACCTGCTGTTAGCGTGAGTCAGGAAAATGAAGTCAGCAAGCCAACCACGCGTGCGCAAGATCGGGTGCGTGCTGTACGCGAGCTGCTACTCTCTGATGAGTACGCCGAGCAGAATAAAGCGGTAAATCGCTTTATGTTGATTTTATCTACACTATATCGTCTTGATCCCGAAGCGTTTGCTGAGGCCACCGCATCGCTGCAGGGACGCACCCGCGTTTATTTTGCCGGCGATGAACAAACACTGTTGCAGCATGGCACCCATACCAAGCCGAAGCATGTTCCCGGCACGCCGTACTGGGTGATCACCAACACTAACACAGGCCGCAAATGCAGCATGGTAGAACATATCATGCTGGCTATGCAGTTCCCACCGGAGCTGTCAGATAAGGTTTGCGGCACCATTTAACTGAAGCGTCAGGGAGAAGCGCCAATGGCCAATCACCCCCGTGCCGGGCAGCCAGCCCAGCAGAGCGATTTGATTAACGTTGCACAATTAACATCCCAGTATTACGTTCTGCAGCCAGAGAAAGGGAATGCGGAACACGCGGTGAAGTTTGGCACATCAGGGCATCGCGGCAGCGCCGCACGTCAGAGTTTCAATGAAACGCATATTCTGGCTATTGCTCAGGCCATTGCTGAAGAACGTAAAAAGAACGGGATCGCTGGCCCTTGTTACGTGGGTAAAGATACCCACGCGCTGTCAGAGCCGGCGATCATTTCCGTGCTGGAAGTGTTAGCGGCCAACGGCGTTGATGTCATTGTGCAGCAGGATAACGGTTATACGCCAACCCCGGCCATCTCTAACGCAATCCTTGAATATAACAAAGCGGGCGGCGCTCAGGCTGACGGCATCGTGATTACGCCTTCCCATAATCCGCCGGAAGATGGCGGTATTAAATATAATCCGCCTAACGGTGGCCCGGCTGACACCAACGTTACCAAAGTGGTGGAAGACCGTGCGAATCAGCTGATTCAGAATGATTTGCAAGAGGTTAAACGCCTGTCGCTGGAGCAGGCCTGGGCCAGCGGCCATATTCAGGAAAAAGATCTGATTCAGCCTTACGTTGAAGGGCTGGCCCAGGTTGTGGATATGGAAGCGATTAAAAAAGCGGGCCTGAAAATCGGCGTTGATCCGCTGGGTGGCTCTGGTATGGAATACTGGAAACGCATCGCCGAGCATTATCAGCTCGATTTGACCATCGTTAACGACGCTATCGACCAGACATTCCGCTTTATGCATCTGGATAAAGATGGCGTGGTGCGCATGGACTGCTCATCAGAATGTGCAATGGCCGGTCTGCTGGCGCTACGTGATAAATTCGATCTGGCGTTTGGCAATGACCCGGACTACGACCGTCACGGTATCGTCACGCCTGCAGGTCTGATGAATCCGAACCACTATCTGGCTGTGGCAATCAACTATCTGTTCCAGCATCGTCCGCAGTGGGGCAAAGAGGTTGCCGTAGGTAAAACGCTGGTTTCCAGCGCCATGATTGACCGTGTGGTTAACGATATCGGCCGTAAACTGGTGGAAGTGCCGGTGGGCTTCAAATGGTTTGTGGATGGTCTGTTTGACGGCAGCTTCGGCTTTGGCGGCGAAGAGAGCGCCGGGGCGTCTTTCCTGCGCTTCGACGGTACGCCGTGGTCTACCGATAAAGACGGGATCATCCTCTGCCTGTTGGCGGCGGAAATCACTGCCGTAACCGGTAAAAACCCGCAGCAGCACTATGATGAGCTGGCAGAACGTTTCGGCGCGCCAAGCTACAACCGCTTACAGGCGTCTGCGACCTCTGCACAGAAAGCGGCGCTGTCAAAGCTGTCGCCGGAAATGGTAAGCGCGGCAACGCTGGCGGGCGATCCTATCACCGCGCGTTTAACCAGCGCGCCAGGCAACGGCGCTTCGATTGGCGGCCTGAAAGTGATGACCGAAAACGGCTGGTTTGCTGCACGTCCTTCCGGTACGGAAGATGCTTACAAAATCTATTGTGAAAGCTTCCTCGGTGCGGAACATCGCGAAAAAATCGAAAAAGAAGCCGTAGAGATTGTGAGCGCAGTGCTGAAAAACGCCTGAGTTTAATCGCTACGAAAAAGGCGCTGAATCTCAGCGCCTTTTTTTATGGCCAGCGTAGCGCTACGGCATAAAGCGATAGCCGATACCGGTTTCGGTAAGCAGGTGCGCCGGACGGGCGGGATCCTGTTCCAGCTTTTGCCGCAGATGGCCCATATAAATGCGCAAATAGTGACTGTGTTCCACCGCGTTCGGCCCCCAGACATGGCTTAACAGCTGCCGCTGTGTCAGTACCTTGCCTGGATTATTCAGCAGCAGCGCCAGTAAACGAAATTCGGTAGGCGTCAGATGCAGAGTCTCACCATTACGCACAATATGATGCGCAGCCAAATCAACCTGAACCTGAGCGAAATGCACCACTGGATCTGGCGTCTGCAGCCCTGTGTGACGGCGCAACGCAACGCGAACGCGCGCCAGCAGTTCACCAACGCCAAACGGCTTAGTAAGAAAATCGTCTGCGCCGGCATCCAGCGCCATGATTTTATCCTGCTCCTCGCTGCGTGCGGAAAGCACAATCACCGGGACGCTGCTCCACTGGCGAAAATCACGAATAAAGTCGATGCCGTCGCCATCCGGCAGGCCAAGATCAAGGATAACCAGATCGGGTTTGCGGGTCGCGGCTTCCATCAGCCCACGCTGTAAAGTTTCGCTGTCATAAACGCGCAGGGCTTCGTTTTCCAGCGCCACGCGCAGAAAACGGCGAATCTCTTTTTCATCTTCAACAATCAGTACGCTGGTCAAAATCATGCTTCCCCAACGTCATAAAGCAATGACGGAAAGCGCACTTTAGCAAAACCCGCTGCGCTTTGCGTGGCAATCGGTTTTTCCGGCACAAGATGATCACTTTAAATCAACATTTATGTAACTTTCTTACAGGTAAAATCAGAGGATGTACTTTTTTTCAGCGATCGAGTGGTCGGATGAGTAGTAAAATTACACAATGCGGCGTATGATGATTAACTAATGAACAATTATTCGCTGTTTAACCCTCCGGGAGGCCCAGGTGAGCTATTCAATTTACCCTTTGCATAAAATTATCCTGCGTCGCAGCGTTGTAGTGGTTATTGGCCTGCTGGCGCTTCCGGTCATGCTGTTTCGCAGCGATCGTGCACGCTTTTACAGCTATCTGCACCGCGTCTGGAGTAAAACCAGCACCAAACCCGTTTGGCTGGCGCAGGCTGAAGCCGCAGGCGGAGACATCTACTAGCCCTGGTTTTTTCCACGCCCGGTTCAGCCTTGATGATAACCGCTCACTGAGATCCCGCCCTGTTGGCGGGATTTTTTTGCGTTGTACCACAGCATCACTGCATTTTCGGTGCGTCATTCAACAGCTTCAGCTACACTTAAACTTATACAAGAAGTTATGGGTTGTACAAGTATGAGTGAGAAAATCCCGGTAGGAATCAGCGCCTGTCTGTTGGGCGACAGCGTGCGTTTTGATGGCGGACATAAACGGCTGACTTTTGCCACGCAAGAGCTGGCTCCCTATGTACGCTATGAGCCCATCTGTCCGGAAATGGCGATTGGCCTGCCTGTGCCGCGTCCGGCCCTGCGTCTGGTGAAACATCAGGACGAGATTTCACTCTGTTTCAGCAAAAACGGTGGTGAAGAGATTACCGCTCAGATGCGCGATTTCGCCACGCGGAAAGTTGCTGAGTTGCATCATTTGTGCGGCTATATTCTGTGTGCCAAATCACCCAGCTGTGGGATGGAACGGGTACGCATTTATGAACCCGACGGCAAGAATAACCGCAAAGAAGGCATCGGGATTTTCGCACAGGCGTTACAGCAGGAGATGCCCTGGCTGCCAATGGAAGAGGATGGGCGTTTGCATGATGACACGCTGCGTGAAAATTTTGTCGGGCGCGTTTATGCGCTGCATGAGTTTAATCAGCTCTGGCGCGAAGGGTTAACGGCCCATAAGCTGATGTCGTTCCATACCCGCTACAAGCTGCTGCTGCTGGCGCATTCACAGCCGGAATATCGTGAACTGGGGCCGTTTGTGGCGGCAATGAACGATTACGCTTCGCTGGAGGCGTATGCCGTTGAATATCGCAATCGACTAATGAAACTCATGAAGCATCCCGCCACGCGCCGCAATCACACCAACGTGTTAATGCACGTTCAGGGCTATTTTCGTAAACAGCTGACGTCGTCGCAGCGGCAGGAGCTGGCCTCGTTGATCGATCGCTATCGTCAGGGAGTGCAGCCGCTGTTGGCCCCCATCACCTTGCTCAAACATTATATGAAAGAGTATCCGCAACAATGGCTGTCGCAGCAGCGCTATTTTGAACCCTATCCAGAAACGCTGCGCCTGCGCTACGGCCGCTGAGTTGAGCATACAGGAGAGGTAATGGCCACCCATTTGGTCTGGCTGCGCAATGATCTGCGTATCAATGACAACAGCGCGCTCTGGGCCGCCTGCCGTCAGCGCGATGCAAACGTCATGGCGTTATTTATCGCTACGCCGCAGCAGTGGCGTCAGCATGATATGTCGCCACGCCAGGCTGACTATATCTGGCACAGCCTGCAGCTCCTCCAGCAGGCGCTGGCGGCAAAAGGTATCGTTCTGCATTATTACCAGTGTGCTGACTTTAGCGCGTCCGTTGATTATCTGACGGCTTTTTGCCGTGAACAGCAGGTTGATGCGCTGTTCTATAACTACCAGTATGAGTTTAACGAGCGGGAGCGGGATGCGGCGACGGAGCGCAGGCTGACGCAGCAGGGCATCACAGTACAGGGTTTTGATGACAGCGTTCTCCTGCCGCCAGGCAGCGTCCGTACCGGCAGTCAAAAAATGTATAAAGTTTTTACTCCCTTCAGTAAAGCTTACCTGCAACGGTTGCGCATCTCGTTGCCGGAATGCCTGCCCGCGCCGGAACCGCGCAGCCAGACGCTGCCGCAGACGTTACCTGCATTAGCGCCCTTTGATTATCCCCGACAAGCGTTCGATCATCAGCTTTTTCCGCCAGGCGAAGCCGCGGCGCTACAGCGTCTGCGTGCGTTTTGCAGACAGCCGGTGCTGAACTATCCTGAACAGCGCGATCTGCCTGCGCTGGACGGCACCAGCAGACTATCGGTCTGCCTGGCGACGGGAACCTTATCGCCGCGCCAGTGCCTGCATCGTTTACTGCGCGAACAGCCACAAACGCTGGAACAGGGGCAGGCCAGCGTCTGGCTGAACGAATTAATCTGGCGAGATTTCTACCGTCATTTGCTGGTGGCTTTTCCGGCGCTGTGTAAAAACCAGCCCTTTATGACCTGGACGAAACAGGTTGCCTGGCAGGATAACCCTCACCATTTCACCGCCTGGCAACAGGGAAAAACCGGCTATCCGATTGTGGATGCGGCGATGCGCCAAATGAACCGCACCGGCTGGATGCATAACCGGCTGCGCATGATTACCGCCAGCTTTCTGGTTAAAGATCTGCAGATCAACTGGCAACGGGGCGAGCGCTATTTTATGTCGATGTTAATTGATGGCGACCTGGCCGCTAACAATGGCGGCTGGCAGTGGGCGGCCTCAACCGGCACCGATGCGGCGCCGTATTTCCGAATTTTTAATCCCACCACGCAGGGCGAGCGCTTTGACAAACAGGGCGAGTTTATCCGCCGCTGGCTACCGGAACTGGCGAAGGTGCCGGATAGCGATATCCACGATCCGCACGGCTGGGCAAAGAAAAATAATCAGCGACTCGATTATCCGTCACCAATCGTGGAACATAAGGCGGCAAGAGAAAAAACGTTAGCTATTTTTGCCGCGGCGCGCAAAGCGTCCCATGTTATGCCCCTGGAGTCGATGAATGAACAATTTTGAACTGGAGAAAATCGTTAACCAACAGCTGAACAGCGCCGCCTTTAGCGACTATGCGCCAAATGGTTTGCAGGTTGAGGGGCGCGATGAGGTGCGGAAAATCGTGACCGGCGTAACCGCCAGCCAGGCGTTGTTGGATGAGGCGGTGCGTTTACAGGCGGATGCGGTCATGGTGCATCATGGCTACTTCTGGAAAAACGAAGCGCCAGTGATTAAAGGCATGAAGCGCCGTCGCCTGCGTACCTTACTGGCGAACGATATTAATCTCTATGGCTGGCATTTGCCGCTGGATGCGCATCCGCAATTAGGCAATAACGCACAGCTGGCGCAGGCGCTGGATATTAACGTACAGGGCGAAATACAGCCGCTGGTGCCGTGGGGAGAGCTAAAGGAGAGCCTGAGCGGAGCGCAGCTGGCGGAGCGCATTAATCGCGTATTAGGACGTCAGCCGCTGCACTGTAGCGACAACGCGCCGTCGCAGATTCGCCGTATCGCCTGGTGTAGCGGCGGTGGACAGGGCTTTATCGACAGCGCTGCGGACTTCGGCGTGGATGCCTTTATCACCGGCGAAGTATCGGAACAGACGATCCACAGCGCCAGAGAAAACGGGCTGCACTTTTTTGCCGCCGGTCACCATGCCACTGAACGCGGCGGCATTCGTGCACTGGGCGAGTGGCTGGCAGCGCATCATCAGCTGGATGTGACGTTTATTGATATTGCTAACCCAGCCTGAGTTCCTTGCGATTTTCCCCTGACGGCTCTTTTCCTGACGATGACGACGGCGTTTCCGTCGTCATTTTCGTAACTTCACCTGATGCAAAGCGGTTGACACGCCTGCCTCATCTCATCATAACTATCTGCTCAAAATAGATAAGTTTGAGCGACTTAGTGATAACAGGAGGTAAGTTTTGCAAAGAGCACGTTGTTACCTGTTGGGAGAACGCGCGGTCGTGCTTGAACTGGAACCGCCTGTATCGCTGTTCAGCCAACAGCGAATTTGGGGATTAACCCAACGCCTGCGTGACTATCCGCAGGTGCTGGAAGCGATCCCTGGAATGAATAACCTCACTGTCATTCTGCGTGACCCACAGCATCAGGCGCTGGACGCCATTGAGCGTCTGCAGACCTGGTGGGAAGAGAGCGAAGCCGCAGTGCCGGAATCGCGCAAGGTCGCCATTCCGGTGGTCTATGGCGGTGAGGCCGGCCCCGATTTGGTGGCGGTGGCGCGCCATTGTCAAATGACGCCGCAGCAGCTGGTTGAGGCGCACGCCGCCGGTGATTATGTGGTCTATTTCATCGGTTTTCAGCCCGGCTTCCCCTACCTGGGCGGGTTAGACAGCCGCCTGCACGCGCCGCGCCGCGCTGAACCGCGCGTGCTGGTGCCCGCGGGCTCGGTGGGCATCGGCGGCAGTCAGACCGGTATCTATCCGCTGGCCTCGCCCGGTGGCTGGCAACTGTTGGGACGAACCACGCTAGCGTTATTTAATCCTCAGCATCAGCCGCCCACGCTGTTGCGCCCGGGAGATAAAGTGCGCTTTGTGCCGCAGAAGGAGGGCGTATGCTGAAAATTATCCGTGCCGGAATCAATACCACACTGCAAGACTGCGGTCGTAGCGGCTGGCGTCAGCTTGGCATCAGCGGCGGCGGCGTGCTGGATGAACCGGCGATGCGCACCGCAAACCTGCTGGTGGGTAATCCGCAAACAGCGGCGGTGCTGGAAATTACGCTGGGCCAGTTTTGTGCGGAGTTCGATCGCGACGGCTGGTTTGCATTAACAGGGGCTGGCTGCAATGCCGATATAGATGGTCGCCCTGCCTGGACCGGCTGGCGTCTGCCGGTAAAAAAAGGCCAGCGTTTGACGCTATCGATGCCGGTACGCGGTATGCGCAGCTACCTGGCGATTAACGGCGGCTTTGATATTGCTCCGGTGCTGGGATCCTGTAGCACCGATACCAGGGCGGAATTTGGCGGCTGGCAGGGGCGGCGTCTGCAGGATGGCGATCTGTTGCCGCTGGCGGCACCCACGCATGATTTCAGCAAAACCGCCGGTGTACGACAGCTGTTGTGGGGCAATCGCCTGCGCGCGCTGCCAGGGCCGGAGTATCACGAGTTCAGTAAAGAGTCTCAGGAAGCCTTCTGGCGTGTTTCCTGGCGGCTCGATCCGCAGAGCAACCGTATGGGTTATCGCCTTCAGGGACGGCCGCTGACGCGCAACGTTAATCGCGAGCTGCTTTCACATGGCCTGTTGCCGGGCGTGATTCAGGTTCCCCATAACGGTCAGCCAATTGTGCTGATGGCCGATGCGCAGACCACCGGCGGCTATCCGCGCATTGCCTGTGTGATCGAAGCGGATCTTCATCATCTGGCGCAGATCCGTCTGGGCGAGCCGATCCACTTTATACACTGTACGCTGGAGGAGGCGTTACAGGCGAAGCGGCAGCAACAGCAGGTTATTGAGCGCATGGCATGGGGGCTGGAAGATGAAAATTGATTTAAACGCGGATCTGGGCGAGGGCTGCAGCCATGACCGCGAGCTGCTGCAGTTAGTGACCTCAGCCAATATCGCCTGCGGTTTTCACGCGGGCGATGCGCAAACCATGCTGCAGTCGGTACGCTGGGCGCGGGAATTTGGCGTGGCGATTGGCGCGCATCCCTCTTTTCCCGATCGGGAAAATTTTGGGCGCAGCGCTATGCAGCTGCCGCCGGAAACGGTCTATGCCCAGGTGCTGTATCAGATTGGCGCATTAAAAGCCCTGGCGGAAAGCGAAGGTGGAGAACTGACGCACGTTAAGCCGCATGGCATGTTGTATAACCAGGCCGCGCGCGATGGGCAACTGGCGGATGCGATTGCCCGGGCGGTTAAGGCGGTGAGCCCTGAGCTGCTGCTGGTGGGGCTGGCGGGCAGTGAATCGATCCGCGCCGCGCAGCATCACGGATTGCGCACCCGGGAAGAGGTCTTCGCCGATCGCGGTTATCAGGCCGACGGCTCGCTGGTGCCACGTAATCAGCCGGACGCGCTGATTGAAGAAGAACAACAAGCCATATCTCGTACCTTAAGCATGGTGCAGCAGGGAAGAATCGCCAGCGTCACCGGTGAGTGGGTAACACTGCGTGCACAAACCGTTTGTCTGCACGGCGACGGCCCGCATGCATTAACTTTCGCACGCCGCCTGCGTGACGCGTTTGCTGCGCAGCATATTGCTGTTAGCAGTGAAATCTGACAGTGCACCCCTGATCGTAGCGGGGTTTTTTAGCAGGAGATACTATGCAACCTCTGGTAAGCCTGTGGCCCCTGTTGGGGATCGCAGCCATTATTATCGGTTTTTTACTGCGTTTTAACCCGGTGCTGGTGGTGCTTCTGGCCGGTCTGGTCACTGGCCTCGCCGCGCATATGCCGCTGGCGGATATTCTGGAAAAACTGGGCTCGGGATTCCTGAATACCCGTAACCTGCCGTTTATTCTGCTGTTGCCGCTGGCAATAATCGGGCTGCTGGAGCGGCATGGATTAAAAGAGCGTGCCCAGGCATGGATCGCCACAATTAAAACGGCCACCGCAGGTCGCCTGTTAATTATCTATCTGCTGGTGCGTGAAGCCACGGCGGCGCTGGGGCTAACCAGCCTGGGCGGACACCCGCAAATGGTGCGCCCGCTACTGGCGCCGATGGCGGAAGGTGCCACAAAAAACCGTTATGGCGAACTGCCCGCTGAGGTACGCTACCGTCTGCGCGCCATGTCAGCGGCAACCGATAACGTTGGGCTCTTTTTTGGCGAAGATATTTTTGTCGCCTTTGGTGCCATTATTTTCATGCATAACTTTATGCTGGAATCGGGCGGTATCCACACCGAGCCATTGCACATTGCGCTATGGGGCATTCCTACAGCGGTTTGCGCCTTTATTATCCACGCTCTGCGTCTGCGTCGGCTGGATAAGAAACTGGCGGCAGAGCTAAGCGCGCTAAATCAGGCGGCGCTGCAGCAGAAGGAGAGCCGCTAATGTTTCAGCAACAGTATCTGTTTTATCTGGCTGGATTGATTTTGCTGGTAGTGGCGCTGATGTCATGGCGTGATAAGGCCAATCCGCGACGTATTACTACCGGGCTATTCTGGGGCCTGTATGGCCTGATCTTTTTTATCGGTGACTGGGCATATCAACTGGCGACACAGTTAACCGGATCCGGCGAGGCTGGCGCGCGTAATCTGCATATTTTTGTAGGCGTGCTGGTGATGTTAATGGGCGTGATTGCTGGCCTGGGTGGGTTAAAACTCGGGCGCTATCACCAGCGCAGCGAAGAAGAACGTCAGCAAAGCGCCAGTCGGCTGGGCAATCGCCTGTTCCTGCCGGCGCTCTCTATTCCGCTGGTTACGGTAGCGGGCGTGCTGGCGTTTAACCATATTGCCGGGCTGGAAACGCGGGTGTTCGGCACCGGCAACCACGCTACGTTGGTCACGCTCTTTTCAATGTCCGTGGGCTGTTTGGTGGGCTGGCTGGTGGCATTGAAAATCAGCCATGAGCGTCCGGCGCAATCGTTGCAGGAAGCGCGCCGCCTGCTGGACTCCATCGGCTGGGCCTTTGTTTTGCCGCAGCTCCTTGCCACCCTGGGCTTGCTGTTTACCACTGCAGGCGTTGGCAGCGCGATCGCTCACCTCACCGGGGAATATCTGGCGGTGGATAATCGTATGATTGCCGTAGCGGTCTATGTGACTGGTATGGCGCTGCTGACCATGATTATGGGCAATGCCTTTGCTGCGTTTCCCATTGTCACTGCCGGTATCGGTATTCCGATCCTGGTGCTGCAGCACGGCGGCAACCCGGCCGTTATGGCCGCTATTGGGATGTTTTCCGGCTACTGCGGCACCCTGATGACGCCGATGGCAGCCAATTTTAATCTTGTTCCTGCGGCGTTACTGGAGCTGCCGGATCGCAATGCGGTCATCAAGGCGCAGACGCCTACCGGCGTGCTACTGTTAATTGTGAACATATTCCTGCTCTATTTCCTGATGTTTTTGTGAGGCGATAATGAGAAAAGTACTGATTACGGCGTTTGAGCCTTTTGGCGGTGAGCAGATAAACCCTTCATGGGAAGCGGTGCGTCAGCTACATGAGCGTATGCTGTGCGGTTTTCAGGTGGTAGCCAAAGAATTGCCCTGCGTCTTTGGCGATGCGCTCGCTACGCTTTACGCTGAAATGGAGGCGCTGCAGCCCGAATTAATTATTGCGGTAGGGCAGGCGGGTGGGCGCGCCGATATTTCTGTGGAGCGCATCGGTATCAACATTAACGATGCGCGTATCCCTGATAACAAGGGTAATCAGCCCATTGATGAACCGATTATTCCCGGCAGTCCGGCCGCCTACTTTTCAACCCTGCCAATTAAGGCGATTGTTGAAGGGATACGTGAAGCTGGCATTCCCGCATCGGTATCACAAACGGCAGGTACCGACGTCTGCAATCATGTGATGTATGGGCTGCTGCATCGTCTTGCTCAACAGGGCAACGGGGTGCGCGGTGGGTTTATTCATATTCCTTATCTGCCGGAACAGGCGATTAACCATCCCGGCGCGCCGAGCATGGCGGCACAAACCGTGATTCTGGCGCTGGAAATGGCGATTACCATTGCGCTACGAACTGAACAGGATTTGCGTCTGGTTGGCGGCGCAACGCACTAACAGGATATCTCTATGCCAGAAGGACCCGAGATCCGTCGGGCGGCGGATCGGCTGGAAAAAGCCATCGCGGGCAAGCCCCTGACGGAGGTCTGGTTTGCTTTTCCGCAGCTAAAAACTTATGAAAACGCGTTAATTGGTGAAACGATCACCGCCATTGAAACCCGAGGCAAAGCGCTGCTAACCCACTTTTCCAACGGATTAACGCTTTACAGCCATAACCAGCTCTATGGCGTCTGGCGGGTGATCAAAACCGGTAGCGAGCCGGCAACGCAGCGCATATTACGGGTGCGTCTCGGCTGCGCCGACCAAACGATTTTGCTCTATAGCGCGTCTGATATTGAAATGCACAACAGCGACACGCTGGCGGCGCATCCTTTTTTGCAGCGCATCGGGCCCGATGTTCTGGATATGACGCTTACCGAAGAAGAGGTGTGCGAGCGCCTGCTTTCACCGCGCTTTCGTCGGCGTCAGTTCAGCGGGCTGTTGCTGGATCAGGCTTTTCTGGCGGGCTTAGGCAATTACCTGCGTGTGGAGATTTTATGGGACGCAGCGCTGGCACCGCAGCATCGGGCGCAGGATTTAACCGGGGCGCAGCTACAGCGCCTGGCGCATGCGCTGTTGGCGATTCCGCGTCACTCTTATCGGATGCGTGGCACCATGAAGAGCGCACATCACGGCGCGGCCTTTCGTTTTAAAGTCTTTCATCGGGCTGGCAAACCCTGTGAGCGCTGCGGCGGAATCATTGAAAAAAGCACGCTTTCATCGCGTCCTTTTTACTGGTGCCCCGGCTGTCAACATTAATCTGTTAGCGCTAATAAAAAAGGGCCCGCAGGCCCTTCAGACGCCTATGCTTAAGCGCGGGAGACAAGGACCGAAGAGCAAAGCGTCCCGCGCCAGGGAAGGCGCGGGCCGAGCTGGCAGGGATGCCGTCTTTTGCGTCTTTGCGAACGGACCTTGTCTCCCGCGCGATCGCCAGAACAAACTTTAAGGGCCCGCAGGCCCTTTTTTCTTTGGCAGGAAAATTATTTCTGCAGCTGGGATTCGAACTCACGCTGTGCGTAACCGGTATAGAGCTGACGCGGACGGGCAATTTTCATGCCTTCGTCATGCATCTCTTTCCAGTGGGCAATCCAGCCAACGGTACGCGCCATGGCAAAAATCACGGTGAACATAGAAGAGGGGATGCCCATCGCTTTCAGAATAATGCCAGAGTAGAAATCGACGTTCGGATAGAGTTTGCGCTCAATAAAGTATGGGTCGTTCAGCGCAATATGCTCCAGCTCCATCGCCACTTCCAGCAGGTCATCTTTCATACCCAGCTCATTCAGCACTTCATGACAGGTATCGCGCATAACGGTTGCACGCGGATCGTAGTTTTTATAAACACGATGACCGAAGCCCATCAGGCGGAAAGAGTCATTCTTATCTTTCGCACGCCTCACAAATTCCGGGATATGCTCTTTATGGCTAATCTCTTCCAGCATGCGCAGACAGGCTTCGTTTGCGCCGCCGTGCGCCGGTCCCCATAGCGAGGCGATACCGGCAGCGATACAGGCGAACGGGTTAGCGCCGGACGATCCTGCGGTACGTACCGTTGAAGTGGAGGCGTTCTGCTCATGATCCGCGTGCAGGATCAGAATACGATCCATGGCGCGCTCCAGCACCGGGTTCACTTTATACTCTTCACACGGGGTAGCGAACATCATATGCAGGAAGTTACCGGCATAAGAGAGGTCATTGCGCGGATAGACGAACGGCTGGCCAATCGAATATTTGTAACACATGGCTGCCATGGTCGGCATTTTAGAGAGCAAGCGGAACGCCGCAATTTCACGGTGACGCTCAATATTCACATCCATTGAGTCATGGTAGAACGCCGCCAGCGCGCCGGTGACGCCGCACATAACCGCCATCGGATGCGAGTCGCGACGGAAGCCATGAAACAGACGGGTAATCTGCTCATGAATCATGGTATGGCGCGTAACCGTGATACGAAACTCTTCAAACTGTTCTGGCGTCGGCGCTTCACCATTCAACAGGATGTAACAGACTTCCAGATAATTAGAGTGGGTAGCGAGTTGGTCGATGGGATAGCCACGATGGAGCAGAATGCCTTCATCACCATCAATATAGGTAATTTTGGATTCGCAGGACGCAGTAGAGGTAAAACCAGGGTCAAACGTAAACAAACCCTGTGAGCCAAGGCTTCGGACATCGACAACATCCTGGCCCAGCGTGCCCTGTAGCACGTCCAGCTCAACAGGAGCTTCACCGTCAAGGGTGAGCGTCACTTTTTTATCAGCCATTTACAGTCTCCTTAGCGCCATATTTGTAGGATCTTTGACACCGAAGTTACCATCATGCTGCAAATTGCGTGAAGTAATTGCAGACTATCTACTCTGTGGCATGTTTTGCTTGCAGGGTACAGAGTGACGGGCGCAGTCGGAAGTTTCCGACAGCCACGATGCTAATGCGTTCTGTGGTTGTTAAAGATCCGTGCTGGTCATTATGAATCTTAACTAATAACCTGATGCGTTTAGCAATTTATTTCATCACTGTTACATAACTTGCGTTGAGGGGTAAAGTGTATCCCCATAACTTTTGCGCATCATAGGACTTTCGTGCGTTAGTTTGTAACTGAATTGTTGAAGTTTTGTCAAATCAGATAATTGAATTTGTTTAAAATATGAAAACCGTGAGGTTGATCACTGTTCCACTTAAATCTCGCTAAAGCGTTTGTAGAGCAATTGTAATGAGAATGTGATCGTCCTATACTGCCGCCAGGTCTCCGGAATACCCTGACACCAGGAGCCACCCAGCGTTTTTATCGCTTCAATTAACACTGGATGTTGCTGTTATGGTGCCGGTGCACGAGTCGTGTTCGGCTATCACCTTCAGGCCCGGAGGAAGCAAAATAAGAAAAGCTGTGTGGGCAAAACCGTGAAAAAACAAAGACCTGTCAACTTGGATCTCACTACGATCCGGTTTCCCGTTACTGCAATATCGTCCATTCTCCACCGCGTTTCCGGCGTCATTAGTTTTGTGGCTGTTGGGATCCTGCTCTGGTTACTCGGACTCTCGCTCTCCTCTCCTGAAGGCTTCCTGCAGGCATCTGCCGTGATGAACAGCTTTTTCGCTAAGTTCATTATGTGGGGCATTCTCACCGCCCTGGCCTGGCATACTGTTGGCGGTATTCGCCATATGTTGATGGATTTCGGTTACCTGGCGGAAACGCAGCGTGTCGGCAATAGCTCTGCACACTTCTGTTTCGCTATTACTATCGTGCTTTCAATTCTGGCTGGAGTCCTCGTATGGTAAGCAATGCTACTGCACTGGGTCGCAATGGTGTGCAGGACTGGCTGCTGTTACGTGCCACTGCAATCCTCATTACGCTCTACACCTTATATATTCTTGGCTTCATCATTGTGTCAGATACGCTGACCTATGATATCTGGCGCGCCTTCTTCGCCTCTTCCTTTACTAAGGTCTTTACCCTGTTGACGCTGTTTTCTACCGTGATCCACGGCTGGATCGGTATGTGGCAGGTGCTGACAGACTATGTTAAACCTCTGGCATGGCGTCTGCTGTTGCAGTTGGTCATCGTTGTTACGCTGTTGGTTTATGCAATTTATGGAACTGTTGTGGTGTGGGGTGCGTGAGAATGAATTTGCCAGTCAGAGAGTTTGATGCCGTAGTTATCGGGGCAGGCGGCGCAGGTATGCGCGCGGCCCTGCAGATTTCACAGTCGGGCCAGAGCTGCGCCCTGCTGTCTAAAGTTTTTCCTACCCGTTCCCATACCGTTTCTGCGCAGGGCGGTATTACCGTCGCGCTGGGTAATACCCATGAAGATAACTGGGAATGGCACATGTACGATACCGTTAAAGGCTCCGACTATATCGGCGACCAGGACGCGATCGAATATATGTGTAAAACCGGCCCGGAAGCGATTCTGGAGCTGGAACATATGGGCCTGCCATTCTCCCGTCTGGAAGATGGCCGCATTTATCAGCGTCCGTTCGGCGGACAGTCGCGTAATTTCGGCGGCGAACAGGCGGCACGTACCGCGGCGGCCGCTGACCGTACCGGCCATGCGCTGCTGCACACGCTCTATCAGCAGAACCTGAAAAACAAAACCACCATTTTCTCAGAATGGTATGCGTTGGATCTGGTGAAAAATCAGGACGGCGCCGTAGTGGGCTGTACCGCGCTGAGTATTGAAACAGGCGAAGTTGTCTACTTCAAAGCGAAAGCCACGGTGCTGGCGACCGGCGGCGCAGGCCGTATCTATCAGTCCACCACCAATGCCCATATCAATACCGGTGATGGCGTGGGTATGGCGCTGCGCGCGGGCGTGCCGGTGCAGGATATGGAGATGTGGCAGTTCCACCCGACCGGCATCGCGGGCGCTGGCGTGCTGGTGACCGAAGGTTGTCGTGGTGAAGGTGGCTATCTGCTGAATAAACATGGCGAACGCTTCATGGAACGTTACGCGCCGAACGCCAAAGATCTGGCGGGCCGTGATGTGGTCGCGCGTTCCATGATGATTGAGATTCGTGAAGGCCGCGGCTGTGAAGGCCCGTGGGGTCCGCACATTAAACTCAAGCTGGATCATCTGGGTAAAGAGGTGCTGGAGTCGCGTCTGCCGGGCATCCTTGAGCTGTCCCGTACCTTTGCTCACGTGGATCCGGTAAAAGAACCGATTCCGGTTATCCCAACCTGCCACTATATGATGGGCGGCATTCCGACCAAAGTGAGCGGCCAGGCGCTGACCCTGAACGAAAAAGGGGAAGATGTGGTGGTGCCGGGTCTGTTCGCCGTTGGCGAAATTGCCTGCGTATCGGTACACGGCGCGAACCGTCTGGGCGGCAACTCGCTGCTGGACCTGGTCGTGTTTGGCCGTGCGGCAGGCCTGCATCTGCTGGAGTCGATTCAGGAGCAGGGAACGCTGCGCGATGCCACTTCAGAAGATATCGACGCCGCCATGGCGCGCTATCATCGCTGGGATAACAACACCACGGGTGAAGATCCGGTTGAAATCCGTAAGGCGTTGCAAAGCTGCATGCAGAATAACTTCTCTGTGTTCCGTGAAGGCGATGCGATGGCGCAGGGGCTTGAGGATCTGAAACAGATCCGTGAGCGCCTGAAACATGCGCGTCTTGACGATCGTTCCAGCGATTTCAATACCCAGCGCATCGAATGCCTGGAGCTGGATAACCTGATGGAAACCGCTTTTGCTACTGCGGTAGCAGCGAATTACCGCACGGAGAGCCGCGGCGCCCATAGCCGTTTTGACTACCCGGAACGTGACGATGAGAACTGGCTGTGCCATTCGCTCTATCTGCCGCAAACCGAAAGCATGACGCGCCGTGAGGTGAACATGCAGCCGAAACTGCGCGCCGCTTTCCCGCCGAAAGTGCGTACCTACTAATTTGCGGAGAAGAGACGATGAGACTCGAATTTTCCATTTATCGTTATAACCCGGACGTGGATGACGCGCCGCGCATGCAGGATTACACCCTGGAAGCGGAAGATGGCCGTGACATGATGCTGCTGGACGCGCTGATCAAGCTGAAAGAGAAAGACCCGACGCTGGCCTTTCGGCGTTCCTGCCGTGAGGGCGTTTGCGGCTCTGACGGCCTGAATATGAACGGTCGTAACGGTCTGGCCTGCATTACGCCGGTTTCAGCGCTGGGCAACGGCAAGAAAAAAATCGTTATCCGTCCGCTGCCGGGCCTGCCGGTAGTCCGTGACTTAGTCGTGGACATGGGGCAGTTCTACAAGCAGTATGAGAAAATTAAGCCTTACCTGTTGAATAATGGCGCAAATCCGCCTGCACGCGAGCATTTGCAGTCGCCGGAAGATCGTGCGCACCTGGATGGGTTGTACGAATGTATTCTGTGCGCCTGCTGCTCAACGTCATGCCCGTCATTCTGGTGGAATCCGGATAAGTTTGTTGGGCCTGCGGGGCTGCTGGCTTCCTATCGCTTCCTGATCGACAGCCGCGATACCGAAACCAATGCGCGTCTGGACGATCTCAGCGATGCTTTCAGCGTATTCCGTTGCCACAGTATCATGAACTGTGTCAGCGTCTGTCCTAAAGGGCTGAACCCAACGCGCGCTATCGGCCATATTAAGTCGATGCTGCTGCAGCGTAACGCATAACAGCACTATGCTCCGGGAACCCCGGTTCCTGGAGCATTTACGGAGACCCTGGTAAGGTCTGTCACGGCGCGGTGAAAAACCTTACCAAGGTTCCCTTACGGGCCAGGGCATCGATTGCCCCGTGCTTGTATCGATGAACTGGATCTGGCTGTGGCGGGCACTTTCCAAGCAGGTGCGCGACACAGCGTTGGGCAAGCCGGTAACCCGGCAACAATGAAACCTCGAAAAAAGCATGTAATGCTTAAGGGATCACAATGCAGAACAGCGCAATGAAGCCCTGGCTTGACTCTTCCTGGCTGGCCGGCGCGAACCAATCTTACATAGAACAGCTCTATGAGGATTTTCTCACCGATCCTGACTCTGTTGATGCTGTATGGCGCGATATGTTCCAACAGCTTCCCGGCACCGGGCTCAGGCCTGAGCAGTTCCACTCCTCTACGCGCGACTATTTCCGTCGTCTGGCAAAAGATACCTCGCGTTACGCCGCTTCCGTTGGCGATCCCGATGCCAATGCCAAACAGGTTAAAGTCCTGCAACTGATCAATGCCTACCGCTTCCGTGGACATCAGCACGCTAACCTCGATCCGCTGGGCCTCTGGCAGCAGGAGCAGGTTTCCGATCTCGACCCGGCTTTTCATGGCTTAAGCGAGGCGGATTTTCAGGAAACTTTCAATGTCGGCTCTTTTGCCATCGGCAAAGATCGCCTGCAGTTAGGGGAACTGATTAATGCGCTGAAGCAAACCTATTGCGGCTCAATCGGCGCGGAATATATGCACATCACCAACACCGATGAAAAACGCTGGCTGCAACAGCGTATCGAATCGGCTGTGGGACGCGCATCTTTCTCCGCTGAAGAGAAAAAAGGCTTTCTGAAAGAGCTAACCGCCGCAGAAGGGCTGGAGCGCTATCTGGGCGCTAAATTCCCCGGTGCGAAACGCTTCTCGCTGGAAGGCGGCGATGCGCTGGTGCCGATGCTGCGTGAGATGATTCGTCACGCCGGCAAAAGCGGCACGCGTGAAGTGGTACTGGGGATGGCGCACCGTGGTCGCCTGAACGTATTAATCAACGTACTGGGTAAAAAACCTCAGGATCTGTTTGATGAGTTCGCCGGTAAACACAAAGAGCATCTCGGTACCGGTGACGTAAAATATCATATGGGCTTCTCTTCCGATGTGGAAACCGAAGGCGGTATGGTTCACCTGGCGCTGGCGTTTAACCCGTCGCATCTGGAGATCGTCAGTCCGGTAGTTATGGGCTCGGTACGTGCCCGCCTCGATCGTCTGGATGAGCCGGTCAGCAATAAAGTGCTGCCGATTACCATTCATGGCGATGCGGCGGTCATCGGCCAGGGCGTGGTTCAGGAAACCCTGAACATGTCGCAGGCGCGAGGTTATGAAGTGGGCGGTACGGTGCGTATCGTGATTAACAACCAGATCGGTTTTACCACTTCAAACCCGAAAGATGCCCGTTCAACACAATACTGTACCGACATCGGTAAAATGGTGCAGTCGCCTATTTTCCACGTTAACGCCGACGATCCGGAAGCGGTCGCCTTTGTTACCCGCCTGGCGCTCGATTTCCGTAATACCTTTAAGCGCGATGTCTTTATCGATCTGGTTTGCTATCGCCGTCACGGCCATAACGAAGCGGATGAGCCAAGCGCAACCCAGCCGGTGATGTACCAGAAAATCAAAAAGCATCCGACGCCGCGTAAAATCTACGCCGATCGTCTGGAAACGGAGCAGGTGATTAATCTGGAAGACGCTACGGAGATGGTTAACCTTTACCGTGATGCGCTGGATGCAGGTGAGTGCGTAGTGCCGGAATGGCGTCCCATGAGCCTGCACTCTTTCACCTGGTCGCCTTATCTCAACCATGAGTGGGATGAGAGCTACCCGGAAAAAGTGGAACTCAAGCGTCTGCAGGAGCTGGCGAAACGCATCAGCCAGGTGCCGGAATCCGTTGAAGTGCAGTCGCGCGTGGCGAAGATCTACAACGACCGCGCTGAAATGGCAGCAGGCAATAAGCCGTTTGACTGGGGCGCAGCGGAAAACCTCGCCTACGCCACGCTGGTGGATGAGGGGATTCCGGTGCGTATTTCCGGCGAAGACTCCGGGCGCGGCACCTTCTTCCATCGTCATGCGGTGATTCATAACCAGGCGAACGGCTCAACCTGGATCCCGCTGCAGCATATCCATAACGGCCAGGGCCAGTTCAAAGTCTGGGATTCGGTGCTGTCGGAAGAAGCCGTGCTGGCGTTTGAATATGGTTACGCTACCGCTGAGCCGCGTACCCTGACCATCTGGGAAGCGCAGTTTGGTGACTTTGCCAACGGCGCTCAGGTAGTTATCGATCAGTTCATCAGCTCCGGCGAGCAGAAGTGGGGCCGTATGTGCGGCCTGGTGATGCTGCTGCCGCACGGCTATGAAGGGCAGGGACCGGAGCACTCGTCGGCGCGCCTGGAGCGTTATCTGCAACTCTGCGCAGAGCAGAATATGCAGGTCTGTGTACCGTCGACCCCGGCGCAGGTCTATCACATGCTGCGTCGTCAGGCGTTGCGCGGTATGCGTCGCCCGCTGGTGGTCATGTCGCCGAAGTCGCTGTTGCGTCATCCGCTGGCGGTTTCTACCCTGGATGAACTGGCTAACGGCAGCTTTAAGCCCGCGATTGGTGAAGTCGACGCGCTGGATGCCAAAGCAGTAAAACGCGTAGTGCTGTGTGCCGGTAAGGTCTATTACGATCTGCTGGAGCAGCGTCGCAAAAATGAACAAAGCGATGTCGCTATCGTGCGCATTGAGCAGCTTTATCCTTTCCCGCACAAAGCGGTACAGGAAGCGCTGCAGCCTTACGCGCACGTGCATGATTTCGTTTGGTGTCAGGAGGAGCCGCTAAACCAGGGCGCCTGGTATTGCAGCCAGCATCACTTCCGTGAAGTGATTCCTTTTGGTGCTTCTTTACGTTATGCCGGACGTCCGGCTTCCGCTTCACCTGCTGTAGGTTACATGTCTGTACACCTGAAACAGCAGCAAGACCTGGTTAATGACGCGCTGAACGTTGATTAAATAAGGAAAGATAATGAGTAGCGTAGAAATTCTCGTTCCCGACCTGCCTGAATCTGTTGCTGATGCCACTGTAGCAACCTGGCATAAGAAACCGGGCGATGCGGTAAGCCGCGATGAAGTACTGGTAGAAATCGAGACCGATAAAGTGGTGCTGGAAGTGCCAGCCTCTGCTGACGGCGTGCTGGAAGCCATACTGGAAGAAGAGGGTGCAACCGTGACCTCGCGTCAGATCCTGGGACGCCTGAAAGAGGGTAACAGCGGCGGCAAAGAGGCCTCTGTTAAAACGGAAAGCAATGAATCCACTCCGGCGCAGCGTCAGTCTGCTTCGCTGGAAGAAGAGAGCAACGATGCCCTCAGCCCGGCGATCCGTCGGCTGATTGCCGAGCACGATCTGGATGCGGCGGCGATTAAAGGCACCGGCGTAGGCGGACGCATTACCCGCGAAGATGTGGAAAAACATCTCAAGCAGCAGCCGGCGAAAGCCGAGTCAAAACCGCAAGCCGCCGCGCAGCAGGCACAGCCTCAACCGCTGGCTGGCCGCAGCGAGAAGCGCGTACCGATGACGCGTCTGCGTAAGCGCGTTGCCGAGCGTCTGCTGGAAGCGAAAAACAGCACCGCCATGCTGACCACTTTTAACGAAGTCAACATGAAGCCGATCATGGAACTGCGTAAGCAGTACGGCGATGCCTTCGAGAAACGTCACGGCGTGCGTTTGGGCTTTATGTCCTTCTATATCAAAGCGGTTGTGGAAGCGCTGAAACGCTATCCGGAAGTGAACGCTTCCATCGATGGCGATGATGTGGTGTATCACAACTACTTTGACGTCAGCATCGCCGTTTCCACGCCGCGCGGCCTGGTGACGCCGGTTCTGCGCGATGTCGATACGCTGAGCATGGCGGATATCGAGAAGAAAATTAAAGAGCTGGCGGTAAAAGGCCGTGACGGCAAGCTGACGGTCGAAGAGCTGACCGGCGGCAACTTTACCATCACCAACGGTGGCGTGTTCGGTTCGCTGATGTCGACGCCGATCATTAACCCGCCGCAGAGCGCCATCCTGGGCATGCACGCAATCAAAGATCGCCCAATGGCGGTTAATGGTCAGGTTGTGGTGCTGCCGATGATGTATCTGGCGCTCTCTTACGACCACCGTCTGATTGATGGCCGCGAATCTGTGGGCTATCTGGTGGCAGTGAAAGAGATGCTGGAAGATCCGGCGCGCCTGCTGCTGGACGTTTAATGTTGCCGGGCGCGGTTACTGCCGCGCCCAACCTTATTAATCTTTTCAGACCTGAATGGATAGAACATCATGAACTTACACGAGTACCAGGCGAAACAGCTGTTTGCACGGTATGGCTTACCGGCACCGACCGGTTACGCCTGCACTACACCACGTGAAGCGGAAGAAGCGGCCTCTAAAATTGGCGCAGGTCCGTGGGTAGTAAAATGTCAGGTTCATGCCGGTGGCCGTGGTAAAGCGGGCGGTGTGAAAGTGGTTAACAGCAAAGAAGAGATCCGTACTTTTGCTGAAAACTGGCTGGGTAAACGTCTGGTCACTTATCAAACGGATGCGGAAGGCCAGCCGGTTAACCAGATTCTGGTTGAAGCCGCTACCGATATTGATCAGGAACTCTACCTGGGTGCCGTGGTTGACCGCAGCACGCGTCGCGTGGTGTTTATGGCCTCCACCGAAGGTGGCGTTGAAATTGAAAAAGTGGCGGAAGAGACGCCAGAGCTGATTCATAAAATGGCGCTGGATCCGCTGACTGGCCCGCAGCCTTATCAGGGCCGCGAGCTGGCGTTTAAGCTGGGTCTGAGCGGCAAGCAGGTCAATCAGTTCACCAAAATTTTTATGGGTCTGGCGACGCTGTTCCTGGAACGCGACCTGGCCCTGGTTGAGATCAACCCGCTGGTTATCACCAAACAGGGCGACCTGGTCTGCCTGGATGGCAAACTGGGCGCAGACGGTAATGCGATGTTCCGTCAGCCGGAGCTGCGTGAAATGCGCGATCCGAGCCAGGAAGATCCGCGCGAAGCGCATGCGACGCAGTGGGAACTTAACTACGTTGCGCTGGAAGGCAACATCGGCTGTATGGTAAACGGCGCCGGTCTGGCGATGGGCACCATGGACATCGTGAAACATCACGGTGGTCAGCCAGCTAACTTCCTTGACGTTGGCGGCGGCGCAACCAAAGAGCGCGTTACCGAAGCCTTTAAAATCATCCTGTCTGACGACGCGGTAAAAGCGGTATTCGTTAACATTTTCGGCGGCATCGTACGCTGTGACCTGATTGCTGATGGCATCATCGGCGCGGTGGCAGAAGTTGGCGTCAACGTACCGGTAGTGGTGCGTCTTGAAGGGAACAACGCTGAGCTGGGCGCACAGAAACTGGCGGACAGCGGTCTGAACATTATTGCAGCAACCAGCCTGACCGACGCGGCCCAACGCGTTGTTGCTGCAGCGGAGGGTAAATAATGTCCATTTTGATCGACAAAAACACCAAAGTGATCTGCCAGGGTTTCACCGGCGGCCAGGGTACATTCCACTCTGAACAGGCGCTGGCCTATGGTACGCAGCTGGTTGGCGGCGTAACGCCAGGCAAAGGCGGCACCACGCATCTGGGCCTGCCGGTATTCAATACCGTACGCGAGGCGGTGGAAGCGACTGGCGCAACGGCATCCGTTATCTATGTTCCGGCTCCTTTCTGCAAAGACGGTATTCTGGAAGCGATCGATGCGGGTATTAAGCTGATCATCACTATCACTGAAGGCATCCCGACGCTGGATATGCTGACGGTAAAAGTGAAGCTGGATGAAGCGGGCGTGCGCATGATTGGCCCGAACTGTCCGGGCGTTATCACCCCAGGCGAATGTAAAATCGGCATTATGCCGGGCCACATTCACCAGCCGGGCCGCATCGGTATCGTTTCACGTTCCGGTACGCTGACCTATGAAGCTGTGAAGCAGACTACCGATATCGGCTACGGCCAGTCCACCTGTGTGGGTATCGGCGGCGACCCGATCCCTGGCTCTAACTTTATCGATATCCTGCAGATGTTCCAGGATGATCCGCAGACAGAAGCCATCGTGATGATCGGTGAAATCGGCGGCAGCGCAGAAGAAGAAGCGGCAGCCTACATCAAAGAACACGTTACCAAACCGGTTGTTGGCTATATCGCTGGCGTTACGGCGCCGAAAGGCAAGCGTATGGGCCATGCTGGCGCGATCATTGCCGGTGGCAAAGGTACGGCGGATGAGAAATTCGCTGCGCTGGAAGCGGCCGGTGTTAAAACCGTCCGTAGCCTGGCGGATATTGGTGACGCGGTAAAAGCAGTCCTCCCTCTTAAATAATCGGTATCAGCTTATTCCACAGACTGGCCACCTACGGGTGGCCTTTTTTATGAGTTTTATTCCTGCTATAAGGGATGTTTGTTAATAATAAAATGAATTTCGGTTTAATAATTGTGAAGTTAAATGCAGTAAAAATCTATTTTTCTTTTTATCAATGGAATTGAAATGAAAATTTAAGACTGCTCTTGCGAAAGGAATAGACATTTATGCGGTATGATTTCCGCTGTTTTTAAATAAAGTTTTAATAAAGTCATTTAGCCAAAACATATTATTAACATATGTTTTACCTGTTTGGTTTATATTGATTATTATATTTAACCTTATTTTAATTTTATAGCTAAGTCATGGATGTTTAAGTGATTTTTGAGATTGTTTCTCATTTTTGATCCTATTACGCTATGTCATATCAAGCCTTTATAACACTTTCAGGTTAAATGCGGGTCCAGATCAAAAAATATCCCGGAGATCACAATAATTTTTCTTTACCGTATCGTTTGTAAGGGTATGATATTGCCGTCTCACTTACGGTGAGTTATCAACTCTCTTTTATTTGCTGCCTGCGGGTGTGATTTTCCCTGTCCGTTTAACAGCAAACTATAAATATCGTTTTATTGAAAACAGCAATCAGCATGGCGCTATTTGCCAACGCTTTCCGGCAAATGAACATCATGCATTAACTGCTTTTAGCAAAGAGCAAGGGGTTAAGATGTTTGATATCGTCGAACTGTCGCGTTTACAGTTTGCCCTGACTGCGATGTACCACTTCCTTTTCGTGCCGTTAACGCTGGGTATGGCGTTTCTGCTGGCGATTATGGAAACCGTTTATGTCCTGTCGGGTAAACAGATCTACAAAGATATGACCAAATTCTGGGGCAAGTTGTTTGGTATCAACTTTGCACTGGGCGTGGCAACGGGCCTGACCATGGAGTTCCAGTTCGGCACCAACTGGTCTTACTACTCTCACTATGTCGGCGATATCTTCGGTGCCCCGCTGGCCATTGAAGGCCTGATGGCTTTCTTCCTTGAATCCACCTTTGTTGGCCTGTTCTTTTTTGGCTGGGATCGCCTGAGCAAAGTGCAGCATATGGCCGTCACCTGGCTGGTGGCCCTGGGTTCCAACCTCTCTGCGCTCTGGATCCTGGTGGCAAATGGCTGGATGCAAAACCCCATCGCCTCTGAATTTAATTTTGAAACCATGCGCATGGAGATGGTGAGCTTCTCAGAGCTGGTGCTTAACCCGGTCGCGCAAGTGAAGTTTGTGCATACGGTTGCGGCAGGCTATACCACCGGCGCAATGTTTATTCTTGGCATCAGTGCATATTACCTGCTGCGCGGGCGCGATCTGGCATTTGCTAAACGCTCCTTTGCTATCGCCGCCAGTTTCGGCATGGCGGCGGTGCTGTCGGTGATCGTGCTGGGCGATGAGTCAGGCTACGAAATGGGCGATGTGCAAAAAACCAAGCTGGCAGCGATCGAAGCCGAGTGGGAAACGCAGCCCGCCCCGGCAGCCTTTACCCTGTTTGGCCTGCCCAATCAGCTGACGCAGGAAAACAGCTACGCGATTCAAATTCCTTATCTGCTGGGCCTGATCGCTACCCGTTCGGTCGATCAGCCAGTTACCGGCCTGAAAGATCTGCTGGCACAGCATGAAGTGCGCATCCGCAACGGGATGAAGGCTTATCACCTACTGGAAGAACTGCGTGCAGGCAATACCGATCCGGCAGTGCGTGAAGCCTTTAACGGCCACAAGCAGGATCTGGGTTACGGTCTGCTGCTGAAACGTTATACGCCAAATGTTGTCGACGCCACGGAAGCGCAAATCAAGCTGGCTACTCAGGACTCAATTCCGCATGTTGCGCCGCTCTATTTCTCTTTCCGCATTATGGTGCTGTGCGGCGTGCTGATGCTCGGCATTATCGGCCTCTCGTTCTGGAGCGTTATTCGTAACCGCATCGGGAAAAACCGCTGGCTGCTGAAAGCGGCGCTGTATGGCATTCCGCTGCCGTGGATTGCCGTTGAGGCGGGCTGGTTTGTTGCAGAGTATGGTCGTCAGCCGTGGGCGATTGGCGAGGTGCTGCCAACGGCCGTGGCGAACTCAACGCTTACCGTCGGCGATCTGCTGTTCTCAATGGGACTGATTTGCGGCCTCTACACGCTCTTCCTGGTGGTGGAAATGTATCTGATGTTCAAATTTGCCCGCCTGGGACCAAGCAGCCTGAAAACCGGACGCTATCACTATGAGCAGTCCACTCTCGCCTCGCAGTCGGTGCAGTAAAGGAGCCAGCCATGTTGGATTATGAGGTTGTACGTTTTATCTGGTGGCTGCTGATCGGTATTTTGCTGATTGGCTTTGCGGTCACCGATGGTTTTGATATGGGCGTGGGCATGCTGTCGCGCATTCTCGGACGTACCGATACGGAACGCCGGGTCATGATCAATAGCATTGCGCCGCACTGGGATGGAAACCAGGTCTGGCTGATTACCGCCGGCGGCGCACTGTTTGCCGCCTGGCCGATGGTCTATGCCGCCGCCTTTTCCGGTTTCTACGTTGCGATGATTTTAGTGCTGGCCTCGCTGTTTTTCCGGCCGGTGGGCTTTGACTACCGGTCGAAAATTGAAGATATGCGCTGGCGCACGCTGTGGGACTGGGGCATTTTTATCGGCAGCTTTGTTCCGCCGCTGGTGATTGGCGTGGCATTTGGCAACCTGTTGCAGGGCGTGCCTTTCCATATCGACGCCTATCTGCGTCTCTACTACACCGGTAATTTCTTCCAGCTGCTGAATCCGTTTGGTCTGCTGGCGGGCGTGGTTAGCCTGACGATGATCCTGACGCAGGGCGCAACTTACCTGCAGATGCGCACCCATGGCGAGCTCTGTTTACGCGCTCGTGCCACTGCGCAAATCTGTGCGCTGATCATGCTGGTTGCCTTTGCGCTGGCGGGCGTTTGGGTGGTTTACGGCATTGATGGCTACGTAGTGACCAGCACGCTGGATCATGCCGCATCCTCAAATCCACTTAATAAAGAAGTGGCGCGCGAAGCAGGCGCCTGGCTGATTAATTTCAAGCAGCATCCGCTGCTGTGGCTGATTCCGGCGCTGGGCGTGGCGTTGCCGCTGTTCACCGTCGTCTGTTCACGCATCGGGAAGGGCGGCTGGGCGTTTCTGTTCTCTTCGCTGACGCTGGCCTGCGTTATTTTGACCGCTGGCGTAGCGATGTTTCCATTCATTATGCCCTCCAGCACTCAGCCTGACATGAGCCTGACCATGTGGGATGCCACGTCAAGCCTGTTGACGCTGAAGCTGATGCTGTTTGTGGCGATGATCTTTGTGCCGCTTATCCTGATTTACACCAGCTGGTGTTACTACAAAATGTTCGGACGTATCACTAAAGAACATATTGAAAGCAACACTCATTCACTCTATTAACGGAGGCGTTAAACCATGTGGTATTTTGCCTGGATTCTTGGAACGCTACTGGCCTGTGCCTTCGGGATTATCACCGCGCTGGCGCTGGAGCATGTAGAAGATAGCGCCCAGCAACAGGATAAACCCTGATGCGTCAGCAGCTACAACAGCTCTATTTCATCATGGATAAGCGCCCGCTGCGGGCGCTTTCTCTGGTGCTGGCATTGCTGCTGGCAGGCTGCCTGTTCTGGGATCCGACGCGTTTTGCCGCCAGCACCAGTTCGCTCACCGTCTGGCAGGGTTTTTTACTGATATGGGCGGTATGCGCTGGCGTGGTGCATGGCGTTGGATTTCATCCTCGACGGGTACGGTGGCAGATGTTTTTCTCGCCGCTGTTGGCCCTGATTGCCCTCTCGCTGGGAACGTTCTTTTTCTTTTTTTGATGCGATTGCAGGCCTGAAACATGAGTACAGGCTCAGGTCTGCCTGACGCTGAAAATTTATGTCAGCAAACGTCTGTTTAGCGCCGTTTTTTTTCAATGATTATCCTGCCATTTTTGTCAATAGTTTCCATTCTATAATTATTTTCTCCACGCTCTGGTGACCCATTCCAAAGCCGTTTGCACTTGCGTATAGTAGCAACGTTTAAAAAGCATTACCGGGATGTAAAGTGAGTACAACGCTGTTTCGATGGCCGGTGCGTGTCTATTACGAAGATACCGATGCCGGTGGGGTGGTTTACCACGCCAGCTATATCGCTTTTTATGAACGAGCGCGTACGGAGATGCTGCGCCAGCATCATTTTCATCAGCAATCGCTGCTTGAACAGCAGATTGCTTTTGTTGTACGTCGAATCACGGTTGATTATATTGCCGCCGCGCGACTGGATGATATGCTTGAAGTGCAGAGCGAGGTGACGTCGATGACCCGTGCCACTATGACGTTCAGGCAACGCATCGTTAATGCAGAAGGCAAATTGCTCAATGAGGCAGAAGTCCTTATCGCCTGCATCAACCCACACCTAATGAAGCCAATAGCGCTTCCCAAGTCTATTGTCGCGGAGTTCAAGCAGTGACTGACATGAATGTTCTTGATTTGTTCCTGAAGGCAAGCCTTCTGGTTAAACTTATCATGTTAATTTTGATCGGGTTTTCCATTGCGTCCTGGGCGATTATTATCCAGCGCACCCGCATTCTTAACGCGGCGGGACGCGAAGCGGAAGCGTTTGAAGACAAATTTTGGTCGGGCATTGAGCTATCCCGCCTTTATCAGGAAAGCCAGGCGCGTCGCGATGAGCTAACCGGTTCAGAGCAGATCTTTTACGCCGGTTTTAAAGAGTTTGCGCGTTTGCATCGCGCCAACAGCCATGCGCCGGAAGCGGTGCTGGAAGGCGCCAGTCGGGCAATGCGTATCTCAATGAACCGCGAGCTGGAAAGCCTGGAAAACCATATTCCCTTCCTTGGCACCGTGGGTTCCATCAGTCCTTATATTGGCCTGTTTGGTACCGTGTGGGGGATTATGCACGCCTTTATCGCGCTGGGCGCGGTGAAGCAGGCCACGCTGCAGATGGTTGCGCCGGGTATTGCCGAAGCGCTGATTGCGACCGCTATCGGCCTGTTTGCCGCTATCCCTGCCGTAATGGCGTATAACCGCCTGAACCAGCGCGTTAACAAACTGGAACAGGGTTATGACAACTTTATGGAAGAGTTCACGGCTATCCTGCACCGTCAGGCATTCTCCAGTGAGAATAAAAAGTAAGCAGAGGTGACGTATGGCCAGAACGCGTGGTCGCGGTCGTCGCGATCTGAAGTCTGAAATTAACATCGTTCCGCTGCTGGACGTGCTGCTGGTGCTGCTGCTGATTTTTATGGCCACGGCGCCCATTATCACCCAGAGCGTTGAAGTGGATCTGCCGGACGCCACGGATTCTAAAACGGTGTCCAGTGATGATAATCCACCGGTGATCGTAGAGGTTTCCGGCGTTGGGCAATATAGCCTGGTTGTCGATCACGATCGTATGGAGCAGTTGCCTTCAGAGCAGGTGGTGGCGGAAGCACAGCGCCGACTGGAAGCGAATCCGAAAACGGTATTTCTGATTGGCGGCGCAAAAGATGTGCCCTATGACGAGATTATCAAGGCGCTGAACCTGCTGCACCAGGCGGGTGTGAAATCAGTCGGCCTGATGACGCAGCCAATTTAATTATTCCGTAACCGTTTTTTGGGAACCGAGCGTGTCGAAGGCATCCGAACAAAACGATAAGTTAAAACGCGCGATAATCATCTCAGTGATATTGCATATCGTCCTGATTGCATTACTGATTTGGAGTTCGTTTAACGAAAAAATCGAGGCCAGCGGTGGCGGTGGCGGTAGCGATATTGATGCCGTTATGGTCGACCCAGGTGCGGTGGTTGAGCAGTATAACCGCCAGCAAAATCAGCAAAGCGACAGCCAGCGCGCCGAGCAGCAGCGTCAGAAGCAGGCGCAGCAGCAGGCGGAAGAGCTGCAGCAAAAGCGCGCAGCTGAGCAGCAGCGATTGAAAGAGTTGGAAAAAGAGCGGCTTCAGGCGCAGGAAGAGGCGAAACAACAGGCCCAGGCGCAGGCTGAACAGCAGCGCCAGGCGGAAGAAGCCACCAAACGCGCCGCAGAGCAGCAAAAAGCTGCAGAAGCCGCTGCAGCGAAAGCGAAAGCAGAAGCGGCAGAGCAGGCCAAAGCCGCGGCAGCAAAAGCGAAAGCAGAGGCGGCGGAGCAGGCCAAAGCCGCGGCAGCGAAAGCGAAAGCAGAGGCGGCGGAGCAAGCTAAAGCTGCGGCAGCGAAAGCGAAAGCAGAGGCGGCGGAGCAAGCTAAAGCTGCGGCAGCGAAAGCGAAAGCAGAGGCGGCGGAGCAAGCCAAAGCTGCGGCAGCGAAAGCGAAAGCAGAGGCGGCGGAGCAGGCTAAAGCGGCGGCTGCTGAGGCAAAGGCCAAAGCGGCGCAGGAAGCAAAAGAGAAAGCGGCTGAGGCCAAGGCCAAAGCGGCACAGGAAGCAAAAGAGAAAGCGGCCGCTGAGGCAAAGGCCAAAGCGGAAGCGAAAGCAAAAGCCGCCGCTGAAGCTAAAGCGAAAGCAGCGGCTGAAGCGAAGAAAAAAGCAGCGGCGGAAGCCGCCAGCGACAGCAGCGCGGTTGATGATTTACTGGGCGGCCTGACCTCAGGTAAAAACGCACCGAAAACCGGCCAGGCTGGTGGCGGTGCGGCAGGGAAGGGCACTCAGAAAAAATCAGGCGCTTCCGGCGCGGCGATTGACAGCTATCTGGGACAGGTAAAAGGCGCGATAGAGAGTAAATTCTATGATGCCGATACCTTTAAGGGGCGCACCTGTGACGTTCGTATCAAGCTGGCGCCTGATGGTTTGCTGATTTCAGCTACGGCGGCGGGCGGCGATGCGGTGTTGTGTCAGGCGGCGATCAATGCGGCGCGTATGGCGCGTATGCCTAAACCACCAAGTCAGGATGTCTGGCAGGCGGTAAAAGATGCGACGCTGGAATTCAAGCCGTAAGAATGCAGTAACAAATGGCAGGTTGAACTATGGTTAGCTTGCCGTACTCTGTATGGTTTTAGTTAATCGTCGTCAGGAACAGTGCGAATTATCGAGAACATGGCGTTCAGATAAGGGAGAGAAAATGAAGCAGGCACTACGTGTAACCCTAAGCTTTTTTCTTCTTCTGTGGGCAGCAGTGCTGCATGCAGAAGTACGCATCGAAATCACCCAGGGGGTGAATACGGCGCGTCCGATTGGTGTTGTGCCGTTTAAATGGGAGGGGCCGGGCGCGGCGCCGGAAGATATTGGCGGCATTATCGCTGCGGACTTACGCAACAGCGGTAAATTCAATCCGCTGGATCGCTCTCGTCTGCCACAGCAACCTGGCAGCGCGGCGGAAGTGCAGCCAGCCGCCTGGACCGCGCTGGGTATTGATGCCGTCGTGGTGGGGCAGATTCAGCCGGGTGCTGATGGCAGCTATACGGTCTCTTATCAGCTGGTGGATACTTCCGGCTCGCCGGGTACCGTGCTGGCGCAAAATCAGTACAAAGTCACCAAACAGTGGCTGCGTTATGCCGCGCATACCGCCAGCGATGAGTCTTTTGAAAAGCTGACCGGCATTAAAGGCGCATTCCGTACCCGTATCGCTTATGTGGTGCAGACCAATGGCGGCCAGTTCCCTTATGAACTGCGCGTAGCGGATTATGATGGCTATAACCAGTTTGTGGTACACCGTTCACCACAGCCGCTGATGTCACCGGCCTGGTCACCGGACGGCAGCAAGGTGGCCTATGTTACGTTTGAGAGCGGCAAGTCTGCGCTGGTAATTCAAACGCTGGCTAACGGTGCGATTCGTCAGGTTGCCTCTTTCCCGCGTCACAACGGTGCGCCGGCCTTCTCGCCGGACGGTTCTAAGCTGGCGTTTGCGCTCTCTAAAACCGGCAGCCTTAACCTTTATGTAATGGATCTGGGATCGGGTCAGATTCGTCAGGTGACCGATGGTCGCTTTAACAGCACCGAACCTACCTGGTTCCCGGATAGCCAGAGCCTGGCGTACACTTCGGATCAGGCCGGACGTCCACAAATTTATAAAATTAATGTCAATGGCGGCGCGCCGCAGCGTATTACCTGGGAAGGTTCACAAAACCAGGACGCTGACGTTGCTACTGACGGCAAATCTATGGTGATGATCAGCACCAACGGCGGCGCTCAACACGTCGCCAGACAAGATCTGGAAACGGGAGCCGTTCAACAATTAACGGACACGTTCCTGGATGAGACGCCAAGTCTCGCACCTAACGGCACGATGGTAATCTATAGCTCTACTCAGGGGATGGGTTCCGTGTTGCAGTTGGTTTCGACAGATGGGCGTTTCAAAGCGCGTCTTCCGGCGACTGATGGACAGGTCAAATTTCCTGCCTGGTCGCCGTATCTGTGATGCATGTGTAAATATGTATGGCAAACTAATAACAGGATTTAGAAATGCAACTGAACAAAGTGCTGAAAGGTTTAATGCTGGCTCTGCCGGTAATCGCTGTAGCTGCATGTAGCTCGCACAAAAACAACGACAACGACCAGACCAACGGTATGGGCGGCGCTGATGGTGCATACGGTAGCGGCAATGGCATGAACGGCGGCAACATGTCTTCTGACGAGCAGGCGCGTCTGCAGATGCAGCAGCTGCAGCAGAACAACATCGTTTACTTTGACCTGGACAAATATGACATCCGTTCTGACTTCGCTCAGATGCTGGATGCGCACGCGACTTTCCTGCGTAATAACCCGTCCTACAAAGTTACCGTTGAAGGTCATGCGGATGAGCGCGGTACGCCGGAATACAACATTGCACTGGGCGAGCGTCGTGCTAACGCAGTGAAGATGTACCTGCAGGGTAAAGGCGTTTCTGCCGATCAGATCTCTATCGTTTCTTACGGTAAAGAGAAGCCTGCGGTTCTTGGTCATGACGAAGCGGCTTACTCCAAAAACCGCCGTGCCGTCCTGGTATACTAAGAGAGTCACATGATTAGTAGCTTCAGACCTCACTTGTTGAGTCTGTCGTTACTGATTGGCTTAGCGGCCCCCTGGGCCGCTAATGCTCAGGCATTAATCAGTAGCGTCGGCTCCGGCTCGGTAGAAGACCGTGTCACCTCCCTTGAGCGCATTTCCAATGCACAGGCTCAGCTTCTTCAACAGCTTCAACAGCAGCTTAACGCAACGCAAAGTGATATCGATTCGCTGCGTGGGCAGATTCAGGAAAACAGCTATCAACTGAATCAGGTTGTTGAGCGGCAAAAACAGATCTATCAGCAAATTGACAGCCTGAGCAGCGGCGCTGCGGCGGCGAGCAGTAATGCTGCCCCTGATGCCGGCGGTGATACTGCAGCGGCCCCGGCAGAGACAGGTGCAACGTCAGCGGCACCGGTACAAAGCGGTGACGCCAATACTGATTACAACAGCGCCGTTGCGCTGGTACTGGAAAAGAAACAGTACGATCAGGCTATTGCAGCGTTCCAGGCTTTTGTGAAGAAATACCCTGATTCAACCTATCAGCCTAATGCAAATTACTGGCTGGGACAGTTGAATTACAACAAAGGCAAAAAGGATGATGCGGCATATTATTTCGCTACCGTGGTGAAAAAATATCCGAAATCACCAAAAAGCTCGGAAGCGCTGTATAAGGTGGGCGTTATCATGCAGGACAAAGGTGATAACGCAAAAGCCAAAGCTGTTTATCAGCAGGTCATTAAACAGTATCCAAATACCGAAGCAGCCAAACAGGCGGAAAAACGCGCTGCCAGCCTTTAAGCGCGTAATAATGACCAGATTTCGCTGGATTTCTGGTCTTAACGCATGAAAGGTAAGCAGTTGAACCTTCTGTGGGAAAATAGTGGTTGCGCTGGAAAGGTAAATCAGTAATATATGCCGCCGTTGACGAGGCTTAAGCAATTAGGTTTCGGACGGCAAAAAGTGGGTCGTTAGCTCAGTTGGTAGAGCAGTTGACTTTTAATCAATTGGTCGCAGGTTCGAATCCTGCACGACCCACCACTTAAAGCCGTACCCGATGTAGATCGGCAGGAAGCGAACCTCATTTCTTCCTGAACAGCAGTAACCGCATTGCGGGTCGTTAGCTCAGTTGGTAGAGCAGTTGACTTTTAATCAATTGGTCGCAGGTTCGAATCCTGCACGACCCACCATTATTAAAGCAGTACCCGGTGTAAATCGGCAGGAAGCGAACCCCGTTTTTTTCCTGAACAGCAGTAACCGCATTGCGGGTCGTTAGCTCAGTTGGTAGAGCAGTTGACTTTTAATCAATTGGTCGCAGGTTCGAATCCTGCACGACCCACCATTATTAAAGCAGTATCCGGTGTAAATCGGCAGGAAGCGAACCTGCAGCAGGTTCGGGTCGAGCATAAGCGAGACAACGTTGCCAGCGGCAACGGCCCGAAGGGCGAGGCGCAAGCCGAGTTATCCTGCACGACCCACCATTATTAAAGCAGTATCCGGTGTAAATCGGCAGGAAGCGAACCCCGTTTCTTCCTGAACAGCAGTAACCGCATTGCGGGTGATTAGCTCAGTTGGTAGAGCACCTCCCTTACAAGGAGGGGGTCGGCGGTTCGAACCCGTCATCACCCACCATCGGGTCGTTAGCTCAGTTGGTAGAGCAGTTGACTTTTAATCAATTGGTCGCAGGTTCGAATCCTGCACGACCCACCAGTGTAGAAAGGCGCCCTAAAGGCGCCTTTTTGCTATGCAAAATCGGCAGGATGAGAACCTGCAGCAGGTTCGGGCCGAGCGAAGCGAGACAACGTTGCCAGCGGCAACGGCCCGCAGGGCGAGGCGAAGCCGGGTTATCCTGCACGACCCACCAGTGCAGAAAGGCGCCCTAAAGGCGCCTTTCTGCTATGCAAAATCGGCAGGATGAGAACCTGTATTCACCACGCTATTTTTTTGGCCCCAGATTTTTCCAGATATGCATTACCGCATAGCTGCGCCACGGTTGCCAGGCCACAGAGCGTGCCTCTGCCTGCTTTGCGCTGATCTTGCCAAGGTTATTGCGCACCACAATATCGCCAGCGGGAAAAGCATCTGGCCAGCGCAACGCGCGCATGGCGATATAGGCAGCCGTCCAGTCACCGATGCCCGGCAGCTGCTTAAGCTTTTGCATCATTTCTTCGGGGTGAGTACAGGTATCCAGTTGCAGATCGCCCTGGGCACAGGCGGCGGCCAGCGCCAGAATAGAACGCGCCCGGGCGCTGACAATGCCCAGGCTGGCGATCTCGTCAATGCTCGCCTCAGCAATACGCTGCGGCAGGGGAGCGAGACAGTTAAGCTCAGGGAAAGGCGTTTCAAACGCCTCACCAAAGGCGCTGACAAAACGGCCTCCCAGCGTCGTGGCTGCTTTAACCGTAATCTGCTGACCCAGAATAGCGCGTACCGCCATTTCAAAGCCGTCAAAAGCCCCCGGGACTCGCAGGCCGGGATCGCCATCGATGCTGGCGGTTAGCAAAGGATCCTGGCGTAAACGCTCGTCAATACACTGCGGATGCGCATTAAGATCGAATAAATTACGCAGACGTCGCAGCAACGCAGGCAGCGCCCCGGTCAGCGCGTGCGAAAACTCTACCTGCAATGCGTTTTTCTGCGGAGCATGGGTCACACAAATCCAGCCGCGATAGCGCCCCAGTTGCACTGTTCTGAGGTAGCGAGTCTCATCAACCCACTCCACATTCTTTAACGCACGCAGGCGAAGAAAGTCGAGCATGGTCTGCCAGTTATAGGGGGGCCGATAACCCAACAGCAGGGTGGATGAACCTAAATGACCGAAATCTTTTTCTCCGGTAGCGGCTTCTTTACGCAGACGGCTGGGCGGCATACGATAACGCGCATTAAAAACATCGTTGAATCGGCGTAGGCTACTAAAGCCGCTGGCGAAAGCGACTTCGGTGATGGGCAGGCGCGTTTCGGTCAGCAGCTGCTTAGCCAGCAGCAGGCGGCGCGTCTGTTTCAGCTCAAGCGGGGAAACCCCCAGCTCCTGCTGCACAATGCGTCGTAGCTGGCGCAGGCTAAGATGGAACCAGGCGGCAACCTCTTCCAGGCTGCTGACTTCATCAATCATGCCTTCATCAATACGCTGCAACAGCAGATCGGTTATCCGATGGGCGCTGTCAACTGGCGCATTGCCTGGTGCCAGCTCAGGACGGCAGCGCAGACAGGGGCGAAAATCAGCCTTTTCCGCCGCTTCGGCACTGGCAAAAAAACGGCAGTTCTCCCTTCGCGGCGCTTTCACCGGACAAACAGGGCGACAATAAATGCCGGTCGAAGTTACGCCAACATAAAACAGGCCGTCAAAGCGTGTGTCTTTAGAGGTCAGGGCTTGATAAGCGGTATCGCCGTTAATCATTGTCTTGCTCCGCCAGAGGTCATAAACCTTATCTTATGCTCTGGTTCAGTATAAAACTCGCTGTTTTCGGACAGGCATATTTTTTGTTCTGCTGACCGGAAACAGCGAGTAAGCGCCAGAGAAGGCGCGATAATAAGCAAACAGTGCGAGTGAACGGAGGTAAATACCATGAGCTACTACAGCAAAAAAATGGCGTCGCCGGTTGGTGAGTTAACGCTGTTCGCCAGCGAACGCGGGCTGGCTGCGGTGCTGTGGCCCAATGAACTGAGACGCATCCGGCTGGTTCCGGTAACGGAAGATCCCCGGCATCCTCTGCTGCTGGAAGCAGAACGTCAGCTTAACGCCTATTTTAACGGCGAGCTGCGACAGTTTACCGTGCCGCTCGATTTTAACGGCACCGAATTTCAGAAAAAGGTCTGGCAGGCGCTGGTGGCGATTCCCTATGGAGAAACGCGCAGCTACGCTGACATTGCCCGGGCGATAGGCCATCCTGGAGCGGTAAGAGCGGTCGGTGCCGCCAACGGCAGAAACCCCGTTTCTATTATTGCTCCCTGCCATCGGGTCATTGGCTCTAACGGCAAATTAACCGGATTTGCCGGTGGTCTGGAGGCCAAGGCTTTCCTGTTGGCGATTGAAAAGCCTGACCTGCTGAGCCAGTGAAAGACGCGGCGCGCCTGTTTCACCAGCCGTCGCCTAAAACGCGCGACAGCGGCCTCGTTTTCCATTATCTTGTTTAGCATAAAAAACAGATGTGGGTTTTTATGCCGTTATACAGCGGTGTAAATGCTAAATAAGTTAAATTGATAAAACGAGAGCGCTGAATGAGCCTGTTGCCCGATTTCAATGACTTCTATCCTTTCCCGCCCAAACCGGGTCGCCTGACCGCTGATGAAAAACAGCACTATCGCGAGAAAATTAAACGTCTGCTGCGTGAGCGTAATGCGGTAATGGTGGCCCACTACTATACCGATCCAGAAATTCAGGCGCTGGCGGAAGAAACCGGCGGCTGCGTTGCCGACTCGCTGGAAATGGCGCGTTTCGGCAGCGCCCATTCCGCTTCAACATTATTGGTTGCTGGCGTGCGCTTTATGGGTGAAACGGCAAAAATCCTCAGCCCGGAAAAAACGATTCTGATGCCTACGTTACAGGCGGAATGTTCGCTGGATCTCGGCTGCCCGATTGATGCGTTCAATGCCTTCTGCGACCAGCATCCTGACCGCACCGTCGTGGTTTATGCTAATACCTCGGCGGCGGTAAAAGCGCGGGCTGACTGGGTGGTCACCTCCAGCATTGCCGTTGAGCTGATAGAACATCTTGACAGCCTCGGCGAGAAAATTCTGTGGGCGCCGGACCGACATCTTGGACGTTACGTGCAGCAGCAAACCGGAGCCGACATGCTGTGCTGGCAGGGCGCCTGCATTGTTCATGATGAATTTAAAACCCAGGCGCTGCAGCAAATGAAAGCGCTGTATCCGCAGGCGGCGGTGCTGGTTCATCCGGAATCGCCGCAGGCGATAGTGGATCTGGCCGATGCGGTTGGCTCTACCAGTCAGCTGATTCAGGCGGCGAAAACATTGCCGCATCCGCAGATGATCGTGGCTACCGATCGCGGCATTTTCTATAAGATGCAGCAGGCGGTGCCGGAAAAGGTTCTGCTGGAAGCGCCTACCGCAGGCGAAGGCGCAACCTGCCGCAGCTGCGCGCACTGTCCCTGGATGGCGATGAATGGTCTGCAGGCGATTGCAGAAGGGCTGGAGCAGGGCGGTAAGGCGCATGAGATCCATGTGGATGAGGCACTGCGTGAGCGGGCGCTGCTGCCGCTTAACCGTATGCTATCTTTTGCAGCGGAACTTAAACTTAACGTAAAGGGTAATGCCTGACGGCTTACTTCAGGGTGCCAGGATGGACTTTTTAAGCACGCAAAACATTCTGATTCACATTCCGCTGGGCAAAGGCGGTTACGACTTATCATGGATTGAGGCGATTGGCACTCTGGCGGGTCTGCTTTGTATCTGGCTGGCCAGCCGGGAAAAAATCATCAATTATCTGTTTGGGCTGATCAACGTCACGCTGTTCGCCATTATCTTTTTCCAGATCCAGCTCTATGCCAGCCTGCTGCTGCAGCTGTTTTTCTTTGCCGCCAATCTTTATGGCTGGTACGCCTGGAGCCGACAGGAGGGAAACCAGGCGGCGTTGCAGATTCGCTGGCTACCGCGCAACAAAGCGCTTGGCTGGGGCGTGGGCAGTCTGCTAGCGATAGCCTTAATGACGTTATGGATCGACCCGGTGTTCGCTTTCCTGACCGAGGTGGCCGTGATGCTGATGCAGGCGCTGGGGCTACAGGTCACCATGCCGGAACTGCAGCCTGATGCCTTCCCGTTCTGGGATTCCACCATGATGGTGTTATCGATCGTGGCGATGATTCTGATGACGCGTAAATATGTCGAGAACTGGCTGCTGTGGGTTGTGATTGATGTGATCAGCGTGTGGATTTTTGCCCGTCAGGGTGTCTATGCCATGTCGCTGGAATATCTGATTTTGACGCTGATTGCGTTAAATGGCAGCTGGCTGTGGATCAAAAGCGCGCGTCAGCATCAACGCGCGCGTTAAAGGGTTAGTGATGGTGATGATGGGCGTGCGACGACGCGCCCAGCGTCAGGCCGCAGTCCCCCCCTTCGCAGGCCTGGTATTCCATCTGAACCGTAGCGTGATCGATCTGATAGCGCTGATGCAAATAGTGATGAATACGCTGCAACAGCGCGTCATGATCGTAAGGGGGGATCACGTGAACGTGTAGCGTGACGACAGGCTTTTCGCCTACCTGCCAAAGATGAACATGATGCACATTACGCACTTCCGGAATATTCAGCGTTAAATCACGCTTTAGCTTCTCTGCGTCAATCGCCGCAGGCGCGCCTTCCAGCAATTCATGCAGGCTCTCTTTAAGCAATGCCCAGGCGCTGCGTAGCACCAGCGCGGAGACCACCAGCGACAAAATGGGATCCACAGGCGTCCAGCCGGTAAACATAATAATTAACGCCGCAACAATCGCTCCCAGAGAGCCGAGTAGATCGCCCAGCACGTGCAGCGCCGCCGCCCGCACGTTCAGATTGCTTTCGCTGCTGCCACGATGCAGCAGCCAGAAAGAGAGCAGATTGGCCAACAGGCCGCCAATGGCGATAGCCAGCATCATCCCGCTTGCTACCGGTTGCGGCTGATAAAAGCGCTGCACCGCTTCCCAGACAATCAGTACGGTAATCACAAAGAGCGCGATGGCGTTAACAAAGGCAGCCAGCGTGGTCAGGCGCAGCCAGCCAAAGGTATGGCTGGCGTTCGGCTTACGCTGCGCAAAATGTACCGCCAGCAGAGCCATCAGCAGCGCGGCGGTATCCGTCAGCATATGACCGGCATCGGCCAGCAGCGCCAGCGAGCCGGAGAGCAGCCCGCCTGCCACTTCTGCCAGCATAAACAGGGCGGTAACAATAAAGGCCGCGAGCAGGCGGGAGCGGTTGCCGTCATGTTCCGGGTGTGAATGATGATGCGTCATAGTTTTCCAGTCTGGCTAATAAATCTTTGATTAATAATAACAGTAAACGGCTGGTTTCCCCGCACGCCTGCCGCGTCTGCGCCTGCGCGCCCAGCTGCTGGCAAAGCTGCTTGCCTTCATCAATACCTAACAGCAACCAGCTGCCCTTCATGCGATGAGCATGTTTTTCCAGCTGCGCCCAGTCCTGTCGATCGAGCGCCTGCTGAATAGCCTCGCTGTCTTCCTGAAGCGTCTGACGCAGCGTGGTGATGACCCGTGGTAAGAATGCCGCATCCCGGTTGGCCAACTGCCAGAGTTGTTGCTCCAGCTCATCCTGGATCTGGGTAGCCGGCTGGCTGGTTAACAGGGTTCGCAGCGCCGTGAGGCTGACCGGCTTCAGTATCACTTCGTCCGCCTCGCGCCAGGCTTCCGGGTGCTGTGGCAGCTGAACGTCGGCGCTACAGTAGATAAGCCGGGTGCGTTTTTCCGCACCGCGTTCGCGTCGCCGTAAAATGCGCGCCACCGTTGGGCCATCGGGATGCGGCATATTGTAATCGATAAAAATAATATCGAAGCGGGTACTTTGTGCGGCCCGCAGCAGCGCGCGCCCTTCAGCGAACACCTGAACATGTGCGCCCAGCCAGTTGAGCTGCTGCTTCATAACCAGCAAGTTGGTAGGATGATCGTCAACTACCGCAATCGTTAGATGCTGAAGCTCTGAGGGATTATTGGCGGAAGATGCCGTAATCAATGACGCTTCGGAAGTGAAGGTCAGCGGTAGCGTCACGGTGACCCGGGTGCCCTGGCCGGGCTGCGAGTATAGAATGATATCGCCACCCATTCGGCGCGCTATTTCACGACAAATCGAGAGTCCCAGTCCGCTTCCCTGGACAGAGCGCGCACGCCCTGAAGGTGTCTGATACCAGGGTTCAAACAGTCGCGCCTGCTCATCCGCAGGGATACCGTAGCCGCTATCGGTAACGCATAGCGTAAGCTCACTATCCGTGGCGCTCAGCGTCAGGGTAATGGTGCCCTGAGCGGTAAATTTCAGCGCATTGCTGATCAGGTTTGTGGCAATCTGCTGCAGTCGGCCGCCATCCAGCAACACGCGCCGGGGCAGGGCGCTCAGCGCTTTCACGTTGAAGGCGGGACCGTTGGTACGCATCAGCGGCGACCAGAAGCGGGAAAGATCCTCCAGCCACTGTTGGAGATCCAGCGGGACCGGCTGCAAACTAAAGGTGTTATTTTCGATCCGCGCATGATCCTGGAGATCGTTTAATAACGACATCAGTGAGGTGGCGCTGCTGTGGATTAATCTCAGGCGGCTTGTCTGTGGCTGATGGGCCAGCTCCAGCTCCAGCAGGCCGAGAATCGCCTGCATTGGCGTACGCAGTTCATGGCTGACGCTGGCGATAAACTGGCTTTTCATGCGGTTGGCTTGCTCTGCCGCCTCGCGCTCCTGCTCAAGCCGTAAACGCTGCCGCGCTTCCAGGCGCTGTTGCCGCCAGCGGCGTACCAGCAACGCCAGCAGTAGCAGAATAGCGGCCAGGGCGAGAATCAACAGCGTCAGAATAACGGGGCGCATGGCGCCGCTATCCGCACTGCCGGGCTGATTTTCATTGCTCCATGCGGCTCGCATACGCTGCTGGGTATCGGGTGGGATCTGCTGCAGTCCTTTATCGAGGATGGCACGCAGCAACGGCTGCTGACTGTTGACGCCCATCGCGATCGGCCAGGCAATATCGCTGGCGGCAAAGGCGAAGCGCACGGCCTCGCCGTAGCGGCTTTGTATCAGCCAGCGTGCCGAGAGCACATTATCTACCACCGCATCCAGCTGTCCGTTGGCCAGCGCATTATACAGTGTGGAGGCATCGTCAAAAGGTTGCACGGTAACGCCTTCAGGGAGCAGCTGTAGTGCTAAATCGCCACGCCGGATACCCACGCGTTTGCCCTGTAAATCCTGCCAGCGGGTAAGGTTGGGCGACAGCGCGCCGACATAAACGCCCCATAGCGCACGCCAGACCGGAAGCGTGCTGCTTTCCATGCCATCGCTGCCGGTCAACGGCTGCACCAGCTCAATCAGCGCCTGGCCTGTGCTGACCCGTTCCCGCGCCTGCTGCGGATTATTAACCCACAGCGGGGTAAAGCGCAGGCCGGTACTTTGTCCGATGGCGTTCAGCAGGTCGATGCTGTAACCGCGCGCTTCGCCGCTGGCGCTGCGGTAGCTCCAGGGATAATTATCCGTTAGCGCACTATAGACCACCTGCGGATGCTGCTTCAGCCAGGCCTTTTCCATTGCGGTAAGATGCAGCGTATTGGTATCAGAGTAGCGCGGTAGCTGCATGCTCCAGCGCCCCTGGATACCATTAATCACTTCGACCGGCAGTTGCCGAATCGCCTGATTCAGCGCGTCGCGCAGCGCGACCTGCGGCGTAACGGCGTACAGGCTCAGTTCACCCGGCTCAAGCGTGGAGGCAATCTGATAAATCTCTCCCTGCTGTAGCTGGCTGAGCAGAAAGCCCGCGCTGGTTTCATCCGCCACAACATAATCGTTTTGCCGATTGAACAGGGTATAGAGCGCCTGTAAATCACTGCTGTAAGTTTCCCAGCGGTGACGATGCGCAAAGTCAGGATCAACTTGCTGCAGCGTGCTGGCGCTAACCGCAATGCGTGCCTCCTGCGAATTAAACATGACCGGGCGATGATTCTGGCGGCTGCGGTAGATGCGTAGCGGGGTACTAAACCAGGGGCGGGTGGCGTAAAGATCGTCGGCGATCGCCTGACGCGGGATGCCAAAGGCGAGATCTTCCTTGCCCTGACGCAGCGCATCCAGCAGCGCAGCGTTAGTCGGATAGCTGTTAATGGCAAAGCGCGCGCCGGTCAGATTACCCAGCGCCACCAGGTAATCGGCGTTGATGCCATATAAATCCTTACCGACAAACATATTCCACGGCGCGCTGCTGGCCTGCAGCACGCCTACGCGCAACGTTTTTCCCTGCCAGGGCCCTGTTTCGCCGCCCGGCATCATCAGCTCCTGCGGCAGCGGCATACTGCTTACCGGTCGCCAGGCGGCGGTGGCCGGAAGGCTCAGCAGCAGCGCCAGCAGCAGCAGGCGAGCTATTGCTGAGCTTTCCATAAGGCGGCGAGATCCAGGACGGAATGGGCTCCGGTTTTCTCCAGAATATTCTTTTTATGCGTACTGACCGTTTTATTGCTGATATGCAGCTGTTGAGCGATCTGCAAATTAGACAAGCCCTGTGCCAGTAAGGAAAGCACCTGCTGTTCTTTGCCGGTCAGTGGCAAAGCGCCTGCAGCGGAAATATCGGCGGCGAAAACCGTCTTCCCGCCCAGCACCGCAAGAATAGCGCTCAGCAATTGCGGCATACTCTGACTTTTTACAATGTAGCCAGCGGCACCGGTAGCCTGCGCCATTTGCATATACAGGCGCTCGGTTTGAGCAGAGTAGATCAGCACCGGCAGATCAGGAAAACGGCGTTTAAGCAGCTTGAGCATCTCCAGCCCATTGCTGTCAGGCAGGCTGATATCCAGGATCACCAAATGGGGCATTTGCTGCTGCAAAGCCTGAAAAGCGGCGGCTTCGTTATCCACTGCCGTCAGGCTCAGGCGAATAGGCGCATTTGCCAGTGCAGCTTCCAGCGCAACCTGCACCAGCGGATGGTCGTCAATAAGTAACAGATGCGCCATAGAAATATTTCATTGATCGTTATTTGATTTATTACAGCATCTTAGAATAGCGAAAAAAGCGGTGGAAGCAATGTCTGGCAGAAGAGAAGGCGGTAAACCAGCAAAAATTTATCGTGGGTCAAAATAAAAGAGAGCCGCGGCTCTCTTTTATTTAATCAGCATGACGGCGTCATGTTATTGCGTCGTGCCGTCGGTTTTACGATCAACGTCGCCACCGCCCTGCTGCGTCTGAACTTTTTCATTGATGTTAGGGCATTTGCCGTCTTTACACTGCGCGTTTTTATCCATTTCATCAGCGCTCATGCCGTTGCTGCCAGCGGTTGGCGTGCTGCTGGTATTATTATTAATACCGGAATTGTTAATCTGGCTATTATCAACATTATTCGGCGGCAAATTTTCTTTTGCGCCTGGCGCTACTGCGCCGGCATCCGCTGCCTGGTTTGCTGCACCGTTATTACCGTCTGCGGCCAGTGCGGCACCGCTGCCCAAAGTCATGGCTGCTGTCAGAATTGCAATGGCAAACTTATTCATAATTATGCTCCCGTTAATTATTGATAGTTGCTGACGAAACCTGATAAAACGTTTAAGTCATTTTCTCGTGCAGGCAAAACAATATATCGCCACAGCAACATATGGCGAAAACTTGTGATGAAAATAATAAATTTTTAAGAACTAACGGTTAAAAGTGTAGTAAGGAACCAAAGAAACGCAAATCCCTAATGCCCTTTGTTTAGGGAAACGCGATTTACAGCGCGGCAGTGACGGGATAGATTGGGCAAGGTGTGCCAGCTGCATGACAGGCAAAATATAAAAATGGATAGCTTATGAATTACCAGAATGATGATTTAAGAATCAAAGAGATAAAAGAACTGTTACCTCCGGTTGCGCTACTGGAAAAGTTTCCCTCGACGGAAAAAGCCGCGACGATCGTTGCCGCTTCGCGTCAGGCGATTCACAAAATTCTGAAAAATGAAGATGACCGTTTGCTGGTGGTGATCGGTCCCTGTTCTATTCATGATGTTGAAGCAGCCAAAGAATATGCTCACCGTCTGTCAACGCTGCGTGAAGCGTTAAGCGGCGAGCTGGAAATCGTGATGCGCGTCTATTTTGAAAAGCCGCGTACCACGGTGGGCTGGAAAGGGCTGATCAACGATCCGCTGATGGACGGCAGCTTCCAGATCAATGATGGTTTGCGCATTGCCCGCAAACTGTTGCTGGACATCAATGACGCCGGTCTGCCGACGGCGGGTGAATTCCTGGATATGATCACCCCGCAGTATCTTGCCGACCTGATGAGCTGGGGAGCAATTGGCGCACGTACCACCGAATCACAGGTGCACCGTGAACTGGCTTCAGGCCTTTCCTGCCCGGTAGGCTTTAAGAACGGCACTGACGGCACCATTAAAGTGGCGATTGATGCGATTAACGCGGCCGGATCGCCACACTGTTTCCTGTCGGTGACCAAGTATGGCCATTCTGCGATTGTTGAAACCAGCGGCAACGGTGACTGCCATATTATCCTGCGCGGCGGTAAAGAGCCGAACTACAGTGCGCATCATGTCAGCACAGTAAAAGCGGGTCTGGAAAAAGCGGGTCTGCCGGCTCAGGTTATGATCGATTTCAGCCATGCTAACAGCAGTAAGCAGTTCCAGCGTCAGATGGTAGTGGCTGAGGATGTTGCACAGCAGATCGAAGGCGGAGAGCAGGGCATTATCGGCGTGATGATCGAAAGTCATCTGGTGGAAGGTAATCAAAGCCTGGAAAGCGGCGAGCCGCTGGTTTACGGCAAGAGCATTACCGACGCCTGCATCGGCTGGGAAGATACGGAGAAGGTACTGCATCGGCTGGCCGCTGCGGTAAAAGCGCGCCGGGGCTGAGCGTCGTCTTACGCACAGGCAGCAATAAAAAACCCGCCGTCTGGCGGGTTTTTTTGCAAATAACGAATTACTTCGCTTTGCCCTGGTTCGCTACCGCTGCGGCTTTCGCTGCGATTTCGTCAGCGTCGCCCAGATAGTAACGCTTAAGCGGCTTGAAGTTTTCGTCGAACTCATAAACCAGCGGTACGCCAGTTGGGATGTTCAGTTCGAGGATCTCTTCTTCGCTCATGTTATCCAGATATTTCACCAGCGCGCGCAGTGAGTTACCGTGAGCGGCAATGATCACTTTCTCACCGCTTTTCAGGCGCGGCAGAATAGATTCATTCCAGTAAGGGATAACGCGTTCAATGGTCAGCGCCAGGCTTTCCGTGGTAGGCAGCTGTTCAGCGGTCAGTTTCGCATAGCGCGGATCGTGGCCCGGGAAGCGTTCATCTTCGCGATCCAGTTCCGGCGGGGTAACGGCAAAGCCGCGACGCCACTGTTTTACCTGCTCGTCGCCATACTTCTCAGCGGTTTCTGCTTTGTTCAGGCCCTGCAGCGCACCGTAGTGACGCTCATTCAGACGCCAGGATTTTTCAACCGGCAGCCAGGCCTGATCCAGTTCGTCCAGAATGTTCCACAGAGTGTGAATTGCGCGCTTCAGCACGGAGGTGTAAGCGAAATCGAAGGTGAACCCCTCTTTTTTCAGCAGCTGACCTGCTGCTTTTGCTTCTCCGCGGCCTTTATCAGACAGATCCACATCGTACCATCCGGTAAAGCGGTTTTCGTTGTTCCACTGGCTTTCGCCGTGGCGCACCAGAACCAGCTTAGTTACAGCCATAGCTTAACTCCTTAACGCTCGTATGATAATGAAACCATTATATTGCCGTCGCGCGCGGCACGGCAATCGATAGTGCCCTACCATAGCGGAATTCTACGCACGGCGTAAGTACTCAACCTGCGCGATGCCTGTTTTTCAGCCTGATGTTATTCCGCCGTTAACGTATAGCGGGTAACACTGTGATAGGTTTCGCCCGGTTGTAACCAACAGTCAGGCTGGGGCCATTCAGGATGGTTAGGTGAGTCGGGTAAAAACTCACTCTCCAGCGCGATGCCCTGGAAAGCAGTATAGCTCTCCTGGTCACGTGCCGGCGTTCCTGCCAGATAATTGCCGCTGTAAAACTGCAGCGCCGGCGCGCTGGTATGCACCGTCAGCTTAAGTTTGCCGTCTGCCGACCAGAGCTGCGCTGCAGGTTGCGCGGCATCGCGTTCATTCAGCAGAAAGGCATGGTCGTAGCCCTGTACCAGACGCTGATCCTCATCCTGCAAAAAGTCACGGCTAATGGATTTGGGCTGGCGGAAATCAAAGCCGCTGTTCTCTACCGTCTGTAGCGGCGCGCGCGGAATGCCTTCGCTGTCTACCGGCAAATAGCGATCGGCGCTGAGCTGCAACCTGTGCTGACGCGCATCGCCGTGATGCGCGTCCAGATTGAAATAGGCGTGATTGGTCAGATTGACCGGGCAGGAACGATCCACCTGCGCCTCCCAGTTAATCCACAGGCAGTTATTATCATCCAGCCGATATTCCACCTGAGCGATAAGATTGCCGGGATAGCCCTGGTCGCCGTCGGGTGAATCGATACGGTAAATAACGCTGTTTTCGTTCTGGCGAACAATCTGCCAGCGGCGTTTATCGAAACCTTCCGGGCCGCCGTGCAGCTGATGCGCGCCCTGATTTGCCGCTAAAAAAATATCCGCCTTGTTCAGACGCGCACTGGCGATGCGGTTGGCGTAGCGGCCTACGGTCGCGCCAAGATAAGCGGTCTGCTTAAGGTAGTCGGCAGGCGTTGCGCAGCCGAGCAGCGCTTCACGAATGCTGCCATCTTTCATGGGGACGCGCGCCGAGAGCCAGGTCGCGCCCCAGTCCATAAAGGTGGCGACCATGCCCTTGCCGTTGCGCAGTACGGTAATGCGCCACGGCTGGCCGTCGGGAGCCAGTGAAGTCGCTTCGTTTAGCATTGTCCCGCGCCCTCCGATGCCTTGCAGACATAAAAGGTCTCTTTAATCCCGGTTTTGGCTTCGTACTGGCTGGCAACGGCGGCTTTTACCGGCTCCACCAGGTCAACCGGAATCAGCGCCACCACGCAGCCGCCAAAGCCGCCGCCGGTCATCCGCACGCCGCCCCGATCGCCGATAACGTCTTTCACTATCTCAACCAGCTGGTCGACAGGCGGTACGGTGATCTCAAAATCATCGCGCATTGAGGCGTGTGATTCCGCCATCAGCTCACCCATGCGTTTCAGGTCGCCTTTGCTTAGCGCCTCGGCAGCTTCCAGCGTGCGGGCGTTCTCGGTTAATACGTGACGCACGCGTTTGGCAACCTGCGGATCCAGCTCATGTTCTACTGCTCTGAACTGATTGATATCCACATCGCGCAGCGCGGGCTGGCTGAAGAAACGTGCGCCGGTTTCGCACTGCTCGCGGCGCGTGTTGTACTCACTGCCTACCAGGCTGCGACGGAAGTTCGAGTTAATAATCACCACCGCCACATCCTGCGGCATCGGCACCGCACGCGTGCCTAACGTGCGGCAGTCAAGCAGCATAGCGTGATCTTTTTTACCCAGCGCGGAGATCAGCTGATCCATGATGCCGCAGTTACAGCCGACGAACTGGTTTTCCGCTTCCTGACCGTTTACCGCGATCTCGGCGCCATCCAGCGGCAGATGGTAAAGCTGCTGGAATACGGTACCCACTGCCACTTCCAGCGACGCAGATGAGCTGAGTCCAGCCCCCTGCGGCACGTTGCCGCTGATCACCAGGTCCGCGCCGTTAAAGTTGCCGCTGCGCTTTTGTAAATGTTTCACCACGCCGCGCACGTAATTCGCCCACATCGGCTCTTTAACGCTCATAATCGGCTCATCCAGCGAGAAGCTGTCCTGCTGATTATCATAATCTACCGCGATAACCCGCACCTGACGATCGTCACGCCTGGCGCAGCTGATCACCGTCTGGTAATCAATAGCGCAGGGCAACACAAAGCCGTCGTTGTAATCGGTATGTTCACCGATCAGGTTGACGCGGCCCGGTGCCTGAATGGTGTGTGTCGGCTGATAGCCAAACTGCTGCTGGAAAATCTGATCGGTAGTGGTTTTTAACGTCATTCTGAGTCTCCCGTCTGGCGGAAATGAATATCACTGACGGAACGCAGGCGCTCCGCTGCCTGTTCTGCGGTTAAGTCGCGCTGGGTTTCTGCCAGCATTTCATACCCAACCATAAACTTACGTACCGTCGCCGAACGCAGCAGCGGCGGATAAAAATGTGCATGCAGCTGCCAGTGCGGGTTCTCTTCGCCATTGAACGGCGCGCCATGCCAGCCCATGGAGTAGGGGAAAGAGCACTGGAACAGGTTATCGTAGCGGCTGGTAAGCTTTTTCAGCGCCAGCGCAAGGTCGCTGCGCTGCGCATCAGTCAGATCCACAAGGCGCTGAACAGCCGTTTTCGGCAGCAGCAGCGTTTCAAACGGCCAGGCCGCCCACCAGGGCACCACCGCCAGCCAGTGTTCAGTTTCCACCACCGTGCGGCTGCCGTCTTTTAGCTCACGCGCCACATAATCCACCAGCATCGGTGAGCCGTGCTGCTGCCAGTAAGCGCGCTGATGCTGATCTTCGCGCTGCACTTCGTTTGGCAGGAAACTGTTTGCCCATACCTGACCGTGCGGATGGGGATTTGAGCAGCCCATCGCCGCGCCTTTATTTTCAAACACCTGTACCCAGGGATAGTCGCGGCCCAGCTCGGCGGTCTGCTGCTGCCAGGTGGCGACTACCTCTTCCAGCGCCGACAGACTTAATTCCGGCAACGTTTTGCTGTGGTCAGGAGAAAAGCAGATCACCCGGCTGGTGCCGCGCGCGCTTTCGCAGCGCATCAACATATCGTCGCTTTGCGGCGCTTCAGGCGTATCAACCATCAGCGCGGCAAAGTCGTTGTTAAACACCCAGGTGCCGGGATAATCGGGATTTTTGTCGCCGGTCACACGGGTATTCCCCGGACAAAGAAAACAGTCAGGGTCGTGTTTCGGCAGTTGCTGCACGGCCGGTGCCTCTTGCGCGCCCTGCCATGGGCGTTTCGCACGATGTGGGGAAACCAGCACCCACTGATCGGTCAGCGGGTTATAACGGCGATGAGGATGATCGACCGGATTGAATTTTTCCATGTTGTGTCCTGATAGCTGACTAAAGCGGAGATCGCAGAATAAAAAATAGCACAGTGTAAAACCTGAAAGCGTGATCCAGTCTGGATAAATGGAATCGTTTACACAAGATGAAAATTCTTATTTGCCAGTGTTAATAGCACCTGATGCTTTGTGGGTTGATTAGACAGGGTGAAATAATGGTAACGGTTACATAATGAATGCCGCTTTGTGATGCGCAGCAAATGCAACAAGAGCAGGGGAAATCAGGAGATAACGATCGGCCTGCGTTTGTGGCTTCATTATGGCCCGGTTTGCCCGGGCCATAACATTAACTCAGCGCGGCAATTTCATAGCGGTAACGATCGTCCTGCGGCACAAAGCTCAAACGGTGGGTAATACATTGCGGCGCATCTTCAGCATGATGTGAAACAAACAGCAATTGCGTCTCGCCTTCGGTAATCAATATATCTACAAAGCGGCGTACCAGCTGTCGATTGATGGGATCCAGCCCCTGTAGCGGCTCGTCCAGAATCAGCAGCGCAGGGTGTTTCACCAGCGACCGCGCAATCAGCACCAGCCGCTGCTGCCCCCACGACAAACTGTGGAAAGGCGTATCGCCCTGCGTCGCCATTCCCAGCAGCGCCAGCCAGTTATCAGCCAGCTTGCGTTGGCGGTCGGAAACCGCCTGATACAGGCCGATAGAGTCGAAATAACCGGAAAGGATCACGTTGCGCACGCTGATGGCGACGCGGTAATCCAGATGCAGGCTGCTGCTGACATAGCCAATATGCTGTTTGATATCCCAGATGGTTTCGCCGCTGCCGCGCCGACGACCAAACAGGGTTAAATCGTTGCTGTAACCCTGCGGATGATCGCCGGTTACCAGGCTCAGCAAGGTCGATTTCCCTGCGCCGTTAGGCCCGACGATTTGCCAGTGCTCGCCTGGCTTAACCTCCCAGGTCAACCCGTGTAAAACCGGTTTATCGTTATAGCTGACCACGCCGTTTTTCAGCACGATGCGCGGTACGTCAGGCGCCAGCCGCGGTTGCTGAGCAGGATTATCTGCTTCCGGCACCGCCATGCCCGCCAGCTGTTCGCTGTGCGCCAGCTGCGCCACCAGCGCTTCTGCCAGCACCGTTTCGCGTGCGCCGACATGGGTGAGACTACACTCCGCCAGCACGCCGGTACGCTCGACAAAAGCGGGGATATCGTCAAAGCGATTTAACACCAGCACCAGGGTATATCCTTGCTGATGCAGCTGCTCAAGCAGCGCCGCCAGGCTGGCGCGCGAAGCCACATCCAGCCCATCAAAAGGTTCGTCCAGTACCAGCAGATCCGGCTGAGCCATAAGCGCCTGACAAAGCAGGGTTTTGCGCGTTTCACCGGTGGAAAGATATTTAAAGCGGCGTTCCAGCAGGTATTCAATGCCGAACAGCTGCGCCAGCTGGCGGCAGCGCGTTTCATCTTTTACCTCCTCCTGAATCATTTCCGCCGCCGTGCGCCCGGTATCCTCTTCGCCTTCGCTCAGGAGATCGGTATTGTTACGCTGCCACTCCTCCTCAACCAGCTTTTGCAGTTTTTCCAGCGACAGGCGCGTCGGGCGGATAAAGTCGCTGGAAAAGCGGCCCTGCAGCGGCGGCAGCTCACCTGTCAACGCGCGCGCCAGAGAAGATTTACCGCTGCCGTTAGCGCCAACAAAAGCCCAGCTTTCTCCGCCGCGCAGCGTTAAATCATTAAGGGTCAGGATCCGGGTATCGCTAAGACGAAACGTGCCTTGCGAAATTTGCAATGTAGCCATTTTTCATTCCGTTTTTTGCAGCGTAAAAAGGATTTTTAATGGCTGGCTGAAAGCTTGTCAAACAACCGTGACCAATTCAGAGCAGCGTCGCGATAATCACCCGATCGGCATTGAAATGTGCCAGCACCGTCGCCTCTGGCTGTAGATTTTGCTGCGCAACCTGCTGATTGCTTAACGTGGCGCACAGGGTTTCGCCGCTGGTCAGGCGCATCAATACTTCGCTTTGCTGCTCACCATGCTCAATCGCGCTGATGGTACAGGGAAGTTGGTTATCCGCCCCGGAAGGCGTATGGCTTACCTCGATCCAGGGCGCTTTGATCAACAGTAACACCTCCTTGCCCGCGCTCAGCTGCAAGCGATCTGCACTCTGCCGGGTCAGGGCAGCTTTCAGTCGCGTCTGTTGATCGGCTAACAACACCTCAACGTGCTGCTGCACCGACTGCGCATCGCGATTCACCAGGGTGCCAAACAGCTGATTGCGCGCGCTGGTTTGCAGCGAGAAACGGGCGATGGCTGCCAGCAGGCTATCCAGCGGCAATTGGTCATCCTGCAACACATCAAACGCTTTTTGCTGAATCTGCTCCAGCAGACGGAACAGCTCAATTAAACGTTCGCCATAGCGCGTAAGCTGCGCGCCGCCGCCGCCTTTGCCGCCCGTTGCGCGCTCTACCAGCGTGCGCTCCGCCAGCTGATTCATCTCATTGATCGCATCCCATGCGCTTTTGTAACTGATGCCAGCCAGCTTTGCGCCCTGGCTAATTGAACCGGTGTGTTTGATTTGCTGCAATAACGCAATCCGGCGCGGATCGGCAAACAGCTTCTGCTGTAGTCGAATAATCAGAGAAATATCAGCCTGCATGCTAAATCCCAAAAAGTGGTAATCATCGGATTGTAAAAGAGGCGGCAGGGAGTGTCACGGCGTTAAGCATTGCCGCTTAAGGAAAGGTAAAGCGCACAAAATAGCAGTGCGTTTTCTGCCACGCTGGTTAAAATGGTTTTTTTACCGTAATAAACGAGGCAACTATGCTGGAGTTATTAAAAAGCCTTGCTGTCGCCGTGATCATGGTGCCGATCGTAATGGCGGTCATTCTTGGCCTGATTTATGGCCTGGGCGAAGTTTTCAACGTCATTTCTAAATTCGGTCATCGTAATGACCAGCCGGCAAAGCATCGCCAGTAATCCCACCGCGCGATTCTCTTCTTTTAGCAGGGCGGACATGATGTCGGCCCTGCTGTTTATCTACCTATTCGCCGCTATTTGATCAAACGTATGACATACCTTCCTGTCTCGTTATATTATGCGCTATATAACGTAACCAGGAGAAATGCTATGTCTGCTGTTAAATGGAGCCGCTGGCTGGGTGCTGCCGCCATCAGTTTGAGCGTATCGGGGCACGCCGTTGCCGCGCAAAATGTAACGGTGTTTGCCGCCGCGTCGCTGACCAATGCGCTACAGGATATTGTCAGCCAGTATGAAAAAAACAAACATGAGATTAAAATCGTTACCTCTTACGCCTCCTCGTCGACGCTGGCGCGTCAGATAGAGCAGGGCGCGCCGGCCGATCTGTTTATTTCCGCCGATCAGCAGTGGATGAATTACGCGGCGCAAAAAAACAGTATCGAGGGCGATTCGCGCTATACGCTGCTGGGCAACGATTTGGTGCTTATCGCGCCTGCCGATGCACAGGCGAAAGCGGTTACCATTGATAAAAATACCCACTGGAAAAGTCTGCTAAAGGGGCAGCGTATTGCTACCGGCGATCCGGATCATGTTCCGGCCGGTATTTATGCGAAAGAGGCCTTACAAAATTTAGGCGCCTGGGATACGCTGTCGCCGGTTATGGCGCGCGCCAATAATGTACGCGCCGCGCTGGCGCTGGTGGAACGTAACGAAACCCCCTACGGAATTGTTTACGGCTCTGATGCAGTCGCCAGCCATAACGTGACGGTGGTCGGGCATTTCCCGGCAAACAGCCATAAACCGGTGGAATATCCGATGGCCATTGTCAAAGATCACCGCCATCCTGCCGTCAGCGCATTTTATGACTACTTAAAAGGGCCTGAGGCGGCAGCAATATTTAAAAAATATGGATTTACGCCACGCTAATGATATTGAGTGATGTTGAATGGCAGGCTGTCGAGCTCAGCCTGAAAGTTTCTGCTATTGCTGTGTTATTCAGTTTGCCTTTTGGCATCTTGCTCGCCTGGGTGCTGGCGCGCCGTGAGTTTCGTGGCAAAGCCCTGCTGGATAGTTTGATCCATCTGCCGCTGGTGCTGCCGCCGGTGGTGGTGGGTTATCTGCTGCTGCTGTCGCTTGGGCGGCGCGGCTGGCTGGGCGCATGGCTCTATGACTGGTTTGGCATCAGCTTCGCGTTTAGCTGGCGCGGTGCAGCGTTGGCTGCCGCCGTGGTGGCGCTGCCGCTGATGGTGCGCGCTATTCGCCTGGCGCTGGAGGCGGTCGATCCGAAACTGGAGCAGGCGGCGCGTACTCTCGGGGCCGGACGCTTGCGCGTGTTTTTTACGGTTACTCTGCCGCTTACGCTGCCGGGCCTGATCGCCGGTACCGTGCTCGCCTTTGCCCGCTCGCTCGGCGAGTTTGGCGCCACCATTACTTTTGTATCCAATATTCCTGGCGAAACCCGCACTATTCCACTGGCGATGTTTACGCTGCTGGAAACGCCGGGAGCCGAAACGAATGCCGCCAGACTCTGCCTGATCGCTATTGCGCTGGCGCTGATTTCATTGCTGCTGTCGGAATGGCTGGCTCGCTGGGGCCGTAAGCGTCTGGGGGGCTGATGCTGGAACTTAACTTCACGTTGCAACAGGGCGACAGCTCGCTGCAGATCGATACGCAGCTGCCCGCCAGCGGTATCACCGCCATTTTTGGCGTCTCGGGCGCGGGCAAAACCTCATTGATCAATGCCATCGCCGGGCTGGCTGCGCCGCAGCAGGGCTATATCCGCCTGAACGGGCGCACGCTGAGCGATGCGGAACAGGCTGTCTGGCTACCGCCGGAGAAACGGCGCGTCGGCTATGTGTTTCAGGAGGCGCGCCTGTTTCCGCATTACCGGGTGCGCGGCAATCTGCGCTACGGTATGGCCAAAAGCCGCCAGGGGCAGTTTGATGCGCTGGTCAGTTTGTTGGGTATTGGCGACCTGCTGGATCGCTTTCCCTGGTCGCTCTCCGGCGGTGAAAAGCAACGCGTGGCGATTGGACGCGCGCTGTTAACCGCGCCCGATATCCTGCTAATGGATGAGCCGTTGGCGGCGCTGGATCTGCTACGTAAGCGCGAGCTGCTGCCCTATTTGCAGAAGCTGGCAAAGCAGGTAGATATTCCCTTGCTTTACGTGTCGCACAGTCTGGATGAGATCTTACAGCTGGCGGATCGGGTGCTGGTACTTGATAACGGTCAGGTTAAAGCGACCGGGACGCTGGAAGAGGTATGGAACGGCAGCGCGCTACGTCCGTGGCTGCCGCGTAGCGAACAGAGCAGCGTACTGCGCGTGCAGGTACTGGAGCAGCATCCCGATTATGCCATGACCGCACTGTCGCTTGGCGACCAGCATATCTGGGTCAGCCGGGTAGACGCGCCGCTGAAAACGCCGCTGCGTATTCGCGTTCAGTCATCGGACGTGTCGTTAATTCTGCAACCGCCGCTTAACAGCACCATTCGTAATGTGTTGCCCGCGCAGGTCAGCGAGCTGATTGAAGTCTCCAATCAGCAGATTGAAGTCAAGCTGCGTATCGGTTCCAGCGAGCTGTGGGCGCGCATCACGCCGTGGGCGCGCGATGAGCTGGCGATCAAACCGGGAATGTGGCTGTACGCCCAGATCAAAAGCGTTTCTATCACGCCCTGAAAGCGGCGGAGCCGTCCCTGGCTCCGCGGTTTTTTCTCTGCCTGTCAGGTAAGGCAGCAACGGCGGGTCCGTTGATGTATGGCACTTAAGGCTTTACAGCACTTCGCGCCGAATGGTTTCTGCAATCCCTGGTTCCAGGTTAGTGCCAATAACCCGCGCGGCGCGCGCTTTAATCGCCTCATCGGCGTTGCCCATCGCGACGCCCAGCCCCACCGTTTCCAGCATGCTGAGATCGTTATAATTATCGCCGAACGCCAGCACATCTTTCATTTCCAGTCCCTGCGAAGCGACCCATTGCGCCAGCCGTTTGCCTTTTGAAGTGGTTTACTGAATTTGGCCACCTGAACAGAGGTGATATGTTTACCTCAGAACAACACAGGTGCACCAATGAAAAGAAGAAATTTTAGTCGTGAATTCAAACGTGAATCCGACGAAGCCAGGTGCTGGATCTGTATAACATCAGCCATGGTCGGAGCAAGGAACATCTCCACAATGGCGACTCAGAGAAGCTATCGGATGGGGCGCTGGCTTGCTGGCAGACTTATGAAAGAGCTGGAGCTGGTCAGTTGCCAGCAGCCGACTCATCAATATAAACGTGGCGGCCATGAACACGTCGCTATCCCGAATCACCTTGAGCAGCCGTTCGCAGTGACAGTGCCAAATCAGGTGCGGCGACGTGACGTATAGTTAGACAGGTAAGCGCTGGAAATGGCATGGGAAGCGCGCGGCAAGCCAGGTGGAGTGATGTTCCACAGTGATCAGGGCAGTCATTATACAAGCAGGCAGTTCCGGCAGTTACTGTGGCAGTGCCCGATCAAATAGAGTATGAGTCGACGTGGAAACTGCCGGGATAACAGCCCGATGGAGCGAGGAGCCTGAAGAATGAGTGGGTGCCGGTGACAGGTTACATAAGCTTCAGTGATGCTGCCCATGCAATAACAGACTATATCGTTGGAGATTACAGCGCGCTCAGACCGCACGAATATAACGGTGGGTTACCACCAAACCAATCGGAAAATCGATACTGGAAAAACTCTAAAGATGTGGCCAGTTTTTGTTGACCACTTCAAGTAGACAATTGCGTATAACTCCCATAATTGTTAGTTAGAACAACGAGATTGTGTGTTGTATAATTGTTCGTCATGGTTAGAGGGAGTGAGTAAATGGACACTACTGAAACACTGAATGGTACGTACTTCTACGGCGGGTTATCAAACCTGACACCACAACAACTATGGTGGGCTATAACCATCGCCGTTGTGAGCAATCATCTGGGGATCTCGGCGGTTGATGCTGCACTGGTGATCTCAGGACAGCCAATCATAGGTACGAGAGCCAAGCCAGGAACGGCAACGCCGGGTACATCTATTGCTTCTAAGTACATCAGTCATTGGCTGAATTATAAACTGCCACGTGGGATCAGATTACCAACGTTGACAGGTAAAACTATCAATAGCTTAAGATTAAGTTCAACCAATAATTTAGGTCGGTTCGTTGGTCGTAATGTTCCCTGGCTCGGTTGGGTTATGACATTTACTACGATTTATGACATTCAGAGAGATGTTAAGGATACATATAATCGTGTAGCGGCTCCTAAAGATCGCATTCAGTGGACATACTTCTAATGAGAGATATTGAGAAAGAAATTATCGATTTTATCGATCAGGAATATAACACAAAAAAGTACTTTCTCTTTGGGCCAAAGCGAACCATTACGCTTGATACAAGTATTAGAGACGATCTAAAACTCGTATTTGAAGATAGTGAAGAGTTACTACATGAATACTTTAAGCGTTGGAATGTAGATTCAGGAAAATTTGAAATACTTAACTATCTGAATCCAGAATATCTTGGAAGTAAAGAGCCAGATCCGTATAAGCCTCTAACAGTTGGTATGCTCGTTGAAAGTGCTAAAGCTGGACGTTGGTTATATAGTTGAATGATATATTACAGTTCATTTTAAATGCCCAATGTATGGGCATTTTTTGTTTTAAGATTAACAATGTGATTTGATCCGTGTTTTTATAGTCATTAATAAATACACAGAAAGGTTAGCCGTACTAACTGTTCATCAATGTAAGTTCGCATTCCATTTTCTGGTATAAATTGTATCATTTCATACATTCCTGTTTCAGTTGCACGCTGTTGATTGTTGTTCTGAAAAATACTTATTAACTATTTCTGCTATTCCTGGCTCAACATTAGTACCTATAACAAGATCAGCGCTATCTTTAACCTTATCAGAAGCGTTACCCATTGCTACACCAAGACCAGCATTCTTTAGCATACTAATATCGTTGTAGTTATCACCAAAAGCGATAACCTGGCTCATAGATAAACTCTGAGATTCAACCCATTGTGCTAAGCGTTTACCTTTACTGTTTCCGCTTTGGGCTATATCTACCTGATCATGCCAAGACCACTCACAAGCAAGGCCAAGCTCGCTTTCAACCACATCAGTAAAGTTTTGCAACTTCACTATATCAGTATCAGTAAGAGCAAATTTCCAGATTGCCGATACGTCATCTGCGGCTTCTCGTATTGAGTTTACTTTTTTAAACACAGGACGCTGCGATGCTGGTAGGGCTCTTGCCCAATTTTCAGTACGGATGATGTGCCCGGTTGCTTCTTGATAAATCATGGCGTCATCGGCGTACATCAATCCATGAACATCGTAACTATCAAGCAGATCAATCAACTTAATAGCTTGTTCAGCTTGCAGGGGATCAGACTCAAGCACCTTCTTTTCTTGGTAATTGTACAATAATGCACCATTACAGCATATCGCAGGGGTATCTAATGCAAGTGATTGATAAAATGGGTGAATTGCAACAAAATGTCTTCCGGTAACAATGATGACTTTTGCACCAGACTTACGGGCATTCTCTAAGGCAGTGAGTGATTCAGAGAGGATTTTTTTTTCTGGGGTCAATAAAGTGCCGTCCAGATCGAGAGCTATTACCTGATAATCCATGCTATTTTCGCAGTGTCTTAGTTAGAAGATGTACTGATAGTACACCGCTTGCTTTGTTGATCAACACTTGTAAGTCATGGGAAGGGAAGCATGGACAGGATTTTTTTGTAGTAATGCTTTACCCATACAAACAGGCACCATTACAGCAGATTGCAGGTGTATCTAACGCCAGCGCCTGATAAAAAGGATGGATGGCGCAGTGATGACGTCCGGTAACGATCAGGACTTTTACCCCGGCCCGTTGGGCTTCGGCAAGGGCGGCCAGCGATTCAGGAAGAATGGTTTTACGCGGCGTCAGCAGCGTACCGTCAAGGTCGAGGGCAATCACGCGATAGCTCATAGTTAATTCCGCCAGTCATTATTAGCAAAGCAGCGATGTTACACCCTGTGGTGCTGGTCACCAAACCATAGCGGCACAATCAATCCGCCGAGTCTGGTTAAAACACGCTACCCTTTGCCACAGGCCAACAATTACAGGTAATCAGACAAGGAGAATTCATGAAGCAAGTTGTTTATACCGCCAGTCCGGAAAGCCAACAGATTCACGTCTGGCGTATGAATGAGGATGGCGCGCTGACGCTGTTGCAAGTGGTGGATGTCGCCGGTCAGGTGCAGCCGATGGTGGTGAACCCCACCCAGCCTTTTTTATACGTAGGCGTGCGCCCGCAGTTCCGTACTATTGCATATCGTATCGCTGAGGATGGCACGCTGAGCGAAGCGGGGCAGGCCTCGCTGCCGGGCAGCCCGACGCATATCTCTACCGACCATCAGGGCCGGTTCCTGTTCTGCGGATCCTATAACGACGCCTGCGTCAGCATTAGCCCGATCGGCGCTGATGGCGTACCGCTGGAGCCGAGCCAGATTATTAACGGGCTGGAAGGGTGCCATTCCGCGAATATCGGCAGCGACAACCAGACGCTATTTGTACCAGCCCTGAAGCAGGATCGTATCTGCCTGTTTGATGTTCATGCCACCGGAAAACTCACGCCGCATCAGCAGCCGCAGGTCACTACCGTTGAGGGCGCAGGCCCGCGTCATATGGTGTTCCATCCCAGTCAGCAGTATGCCTACTGCGTCAATGAGCTTAACAGCACCGTTGACGTCTGGAAGCTGCGCAACGCCCACGGCGAAGTAGAGTGCGTACAGAGTCTGGATATGCAGCCTGCCGACTTTACCGACACGCGCTGGGCGGCGGATATTCATCTGACGCCGAATGGTCGTCATCTTTACGCCTGCGATCGTACCTCCAGCACCCTGACTATTTTCAGCGTCAGCGAAGATGGCAGCATGTTAACTCTGCAAGGGCATCAGCCGACGGAAACCCAACCGCGCGGCTTTAACATCGATCGCAGCGGCCAGTATCTGGTTGCGGCAGGGCAGAAATCGCATCATATCGAAGTCTATCGTATCGATGGCGAGCAGGGGCTGCTGACGCCGCTGGCGCGCTATGCGGTAGGGCAGGGGCCGATGTGGGTGGTGATCCACGCGCTGTAAAACTTGAGCCGCATCGCAGCGCTGCGGCAATGGTGGCAAGGCTGCACAATAACACGCAGTTCAGTCAGCAGATGGTAAAAGCAAAAGAGGAATTCAGGCGGCTGGCAGCAGGCGGAGCGCACCAGCGCCCCGCTGAATACTATTAGCTGTAATGCACGGTAATCGATGCGCTGGCGAGGCGGTGGAAATGGACATTAAAGCCCACCATCGCGCCGCTGGCGTTTTCATCCACCTCGATTTTATCCACGTCCAGCGCATGTACGGTAAAAATATAGCGGTGGCTTTCGCCCTGCGGCGGGGCCGCGCCGCCGTAGCCCGCTTTACCAAAATCGGTGCGCGTCTGGATCGCCTCTTCAGGCAGCGATGCCTGGCCGGAACCCGCGCCCTGTGGCAGTACCGTGACGTCAGCAGGAATATTCGCCACCACCCAGTGCCACCAGCCGGAACCGGTCGGCGCATCAGGATCGTAGCAGGTCACGACAAAACTTTTCGTGCCTTCCGGCACCTCATCCCAGGCAAGATGCGGTGAAATGTTATCGCCCTGATAACCCATGCCATTAAAGACATGGCGCTCCGGCATCTTTTCGCCGTCGTTGAAATTGTGACTATAAACCCTCATCGCCTCTCCATTTTATTGATGCAACAGTTTCAGTAACTCTTCGGCGGTGGCGGCAGAAGAAGCGGGATTCTGGCCGGTGATCAGATGACCATCGGTTACCGTCCAGACGCCCCAGTCCTGGGTGCGTTCAAACAGGCCGCCCTGTTTCTTCAGCTCATCCTCTACCAGGAAAGGCACAATATCTGACAGTCCGACCGCCTGCTCTTCGCTGTTGGTAAAGCCGGTGACGCGTTTACCCGCTACCAGCGGTGTACCGTCTGGTTTTTTCACATGGCGCAAAACGCCAGGCGCGTGGCAAACGGTAGCGACCGGCTTACCGTTAGCGAACAGATTTTCAATCAGCGCGATACTGTGCTTATCCTCGGCCAGATCCCATAGCGGACCGTGGCCGCCGGGATAAAATACCGCGTCGTACTTGCTGCCATCAATGGTTTCCAGACGTTGCGTATTCGCCAGCGCCTGCTGAGCAGCAATATCCTGACGAAAGCGTTGGGTATCGTGGGTCTGCACATCCGGCTCGTCGCTTTTCGGATCGAGCGGCGGCTGCCCGCCCTGCGGCGAGGCAAGTACCACGCTGATACCGGCATCCTTGAAGATATAATAAGGCGCAGCAAACTCCTCCAGCCAGAAGCCGGTTTTTTTGCCGGTATCGCCCAGCCGATCGTGGGACGTTAAGACCATTAAAATTTTCATTACTGCTCTCCCGGTTGATCCGCTGCTACCTGAATAACCAGCTTGCCGAAGTTTTTGCCTTCCAGCATGCCGATAAAGGCTTCAGGCGCGTTTTCCAGCTCATCAACCCTATGTTCACGGAACACCAGGCGATCTTCCGCTACCCACTGGCTCATCTGACGGAAAAACTCCTCAAAACGATCGCCGTAATCCTGATTGATAATAAAGCCCTGCACCCGCAGGCGCTTACGCAGAATGGCTCCCTGGAACAGCGGTAAATGATCCTGTCCCTGCGGCAGGTCGGTGCTGTTATAGTCGGCAATCAGACCGCACAGTGGGATTCGGCCTTTGCTGTTCATCAGCGGCAATACCGCGTTGAATACTTTGCCGCCGACATTTTCAAAATAGACGTCGATGCCGTCAGGGCAGTGCTGCTTCAGCTGCTGCGCCAGATCGTCGCGGCGGTGATCGACACAGTGGTCAAAGCCCAGTTTTTCCATAGCGTAGCGGCATTTTTCTTCGCCGCCGGCGATGCCGACCACGCGACAGCCTTTCAGCTTCGCGATTTGACCCACTACCGAGCCAACGGCACCGGTTGCGGCGGCCACCACCACGGTTTCGCCCGGCTGCGGATTACCAATATCCAGCAGCCCCATATAGGCGGTAAAGCCGGTCATTCCCAACAGGCTCAGCGCCCACGAAGGGTGCTTTAATACCGGGCCCTGTAATTTAAACAGCCCGCGACCATCCGACAGCGCATAGTCCTGCCAGCCGCTCTGGCTGACCACCCAGTCGCCATGCTGATAGTCGGGATGCTGCGACTGCTCAACAATCGCCACCGTACCGCCGCCCAGCACATCTCCCACGGCAAAAGGCTCAACGTAGGAAGGCGCATCGCTCATGCGACCGCGCATATAAGGGTCGAGTGAGAGATAAACCGTCCGTAACAGCAGCTCTCCCTCGCCGGGCGTGGGAACCGGCTGCGTATCAAGACGAAAGTTGGCGGAAGTCGGCGCACCATGTGGACGCGAGACCAGAATGACGCGGCGATTATGCTCTTTCTGCTGTGACATTATTCACTCCTTGGCTAATGGGGATGCTAAAAGCGTAGTTTATCCCACGGCCCCGCGCTTAACGGCGGTCGGCATTAGCCCGGCAGAAACAGTTCGGCGTGATCCAGGGCCGCCTTAATTGCTTCAGTTAGCTGGCTCAGCTGCTGCGATGTAATCACATAGGGCGGCATCAGATAGATCAGCTTGCCAAAGGGACGGATCCATACGCCGTGCTCAACGAAAAAGCGTTGTATTGCCGCCATATTCACCGGCTGACGGCTTTCAATCACGCCGATAGCACCCAGCACGCGCGCGTCCGCTACCTGCGGATGAGCCGCCAGCGGCAGCAGCGCGGTGCGTAGCTGTTGTTCAATGGTCGCTACCTGCGTTTGCCAGTCGCCTTCCTGCAGCAGCGCCAGACTGGCATCGGCCACGGCGCAGGCCAGCGGATTGCCCATAAAGGTTGGTCCGTGCATAAAGCAGCGCGCCGCACCATTGCTGATGGTGTTCGCCACTTCGCGTGTGGTCAGCGTGGCGGAAAGCGTCATGGTGCCGCCGGTCAGCGCTTTGCCCAGACAAAGAATATCAGGTGCGATACCGGCATGGTCGCAGGCGAAAAGTTTGCCGGTACGGCCAAAGCCGGTGGCGATCTCATCGGCAATCAACAGTACCTGATAGCGATCGCACAGCGCGCGGACCTGCTGCAGATAATCAGGATGGTAAAAGCGCATCCCGCCAGCGCCCTGCACAATCGGCTCAAGGATCACGGCGGCGAGGCTGCCTGCATGCGTGGCAATCTGCGCGGCAAATTCGGCAATATCCTGCTCATCCCAGCAATCATCAAAGCCACACTGCGGCGCGGGCGCAAACAGATGCGTAGGCAGATAGCCCTGCCACAGGCTGTGCATTGAATTATCGGGATCGCAAACCGACATGGCGGAGAAAGTATCGCCATGATAGCCGCGTCGCAGGGTCAAAAAGCGTTGCCGCCGCTCACCGCGCGCCTGCCAGTATTGCAGCGCCATTTTCATTGCCACTTCCACTGCCACCGAGCCGGAATCGGCCAGAAACACGCACTCCAGCGGCGCAGGCGTCATGGCGACCAGACGGCGACAGAGCGCCACGGCGGAGGGATGCGTAATACCGCCGAACATCACATGCGACATTTGCGCCATCTGTTGCTGCAGCGCCTGATTCAGACGAGGGTGGTTATAGCCGTGGATCGCCGCCCACCACGAGGACATGCCATCCACAAGTTGGCGGCCATCGGCCAGTTGCAAATGAACGCCCTGCGCGCCCACTACCGGATAACAGGGCAGCGGTTCGCTCATGGAGGTATAAGGGTGCCAGATATGGTCGCGGTCGAAGGCGAGATCGTCAGAAGTCATGATCACTTGTAAACCAAAATAAAAAGATTTAGTTTACAAGTCTACATCAGATACCATGATAAAAACGACCCTTTCTGGAGTAAGCAATGTCAATGCGCTGGACGCTGGCACAGGCTAAGGCCCTGTTTAATAAGCCTTTTCTTGAACTTATGTTTGAAGCGCAGCAGGTACACCGGCAGCACTTCGACCCGCGTCAGGTACAGGTGAGTACGCTGTTATCGATTAAAACCGGTGCCTGCCCGGAAGATTGCAAATACTGTCCGCAAAGCGCCCGTTATAAAACCGGGCTGGAATCGGAACGCCTGATGGAAGTGGAAGAGGTGCTGGCCTCGGCGCGTAAGGCGAAAGCGGCAGGCTCCTCCCGTTTCTGTATGGGCGCGGCATGGAAAAACCCCAACGATCGCGATATGCCTTACCTGGAAAAAATGGTGCAGGGCGTAAAGGCGATGGGGCTGGAAACCTGTATGACGCTGGGTACCCTTAACGATGAGCAGGCACAGCGGCTGGGCGCAGCGGGACTCGATTTTTACAACCATAACCTTGATACCTCGCCGGAGTTTTACGGCAATATCATCACTACCCGCACCTATCAGGAGCGACTGGATACGCTGGAAAAAGTGCGCGAGGCGGGGATCAAAGTCTGCTCCGGTGGCATCGTTGGCCTGGGGGAAGAGGTAAAGGATCGCGCCGCGCTGCTGGTACAGCTGGCGAACCTGCCGACGCCGCCGGAAAGCGTGCCGATCAATATGCTGGTTAAGGTCAAAGGCACGCCGCTGGCGGATAACGAGGATGTCGATCCTTTTGATTTTATCCGTACCATCGCCGTGGCGCGCATCATGATGCCGCGTTCGCACGTGCGTCTCTCCGCCGGACGCGAGCAGATGAGTGAGCAGACCCAGGCAATGTGCTTTATGGCGGGCGCGAACTCTATTTTCTACGGTTGCAAACTGCTCACCACGCCTAACCCGGAAGAGGATAAGGATCTGCTGCTGTTCCGTAAGCTGGGCCTTAATCCTGAGCACACCCACACTCACGCCGGGGATAACGAACAGCAACAGGCGCTGGCGCAGCAGCTGGTTAACGCCGATACCCCACAGTATTACAACGCGGCCCAGTAATGAGCTGGCAACATCGGATTGCAGCAGCGCTGACCGAGCGTCAACAGCAGCAGCGCTTTCGTCAGCGCAGTCTGCTGGAACAGAGCCGCGCGGGCTGGCTGCTGCATAACGGAAAACGCTACCGCAACTTCGCCAGCAATGATTATCTCGGGCTGAGCCATGATGCGCGTCTGGTGCAGGCCTGGCAGCAGGGCGCTGAACGCTACGGCGTGGGTGCCGGGGCGTCGGGCCATGTCACCGGCTATGCGTTGCCGCACGCTCAGCTGGAAGCGGAGCTGGCTGACTGGCTTGGCTATCCCTGTGCGCTGCTGTTTAATTCCGGCTATGCCGCCAATCAGGCTGCGATCGGCGCGCTGGCAAAGGCGGGCGACCGTATCCTGGCGGATAAACTGTCACACGCCTCGCTGCTGGAAGCGGCCAGCCTTAGTCCGGCCACGCTGCGGCGTTTTGCCCATAATCAGCCAGAGAGCCTGCAACGTCTGTTAACCCCGCAAGAGGCGGGCGAAACGCTGGTGGTCACCGAAGGCGTATTCAGCATGGATGGCGACAGCGCGCCGCTGGGCGCGCTGCATCAGCTTACTCAGCAGGCAGGCGGCTGGCTGCTGGTGGATGATGCACATGGTATCGGCGTACAGGGCGAACAGGGACGCGGCAGCTGCTGGCAGCAGGGCGTCAGGCCAGAACTGCTGATCGTGACCTTTGGCAAAGCGTTTGGCATCAGCGGCGCGGCGTTGCTGTGCGATAACGACACCGCTAATTATCTGCTGCAGTTTGCCCGCCATCTGATCTACAGCACGGCAATGCCGCCAGCGCAGGCCGAAGCGCTGCGTGCGGCATTGCACGCTGTCCAGCAGGGCGACGATCTGCGTCAACAACTGGCGGCGAACATTGCCCGCTTTCGTCACGGCGCCGCGCAACTCTCCTTGATGCTGCTGCCTTCCTCCACCGCTATCCAGCCGCTGCTGGTGGGTGAGGATAGCCAGGCGATGACGCTCGCCAGCCGTCTGCGTCAGCGCGGCTGCTGGGTTACAGCGATTCGCCCCCCCACGGTGCCGCCGGGCACGGCACGCCTGCGTCTTACCTTAACCGCAAGTCACACGGCGGACGATATCGATCGGCTACTGGAGGCGCTGTATGACGCACAAAGTGAATAAGCAGGCGGTGGCGCAGGCATTTGGCCGCGCGGCAGGCGGTTACGACCGCTTTGCCGAACTGCAGCGCTACAGCGGAGAACGCCTTATGGCGTTGCAGCCTGCGTTATCCGGCGGAACCGTGCTGGATGCGGGTTGCGGCACCGGCTGGTTCAGCCGACGCTGGCGCGAGCAGGGTCATCAGGTCGTTGCCCTCGATCTTTCGCCAGGCATGCTGGCACAGGCGCGGCGCGATGAGACCGCGCATCACTATCTGCTGGGTGATATTGAGGCGCTGCCGCTGCATGCGCGTTGCGTGGATATCTGCTGGAGTAATCTGGCGATGCAGTGGTGCGACGATCTGGCGCAGGGGCTGCGCGAGCTGTGTCGGGTAACGCGCCCTGGCGGACGGGTGCTGTTTTCTACTCTGGCGGAGGATTCGCTGTATGAGATGCGCAGCGCCTGGCAGGCACTGGATGACTATCAACATGTGAATACCTTTCTTTCCGTGGCGGCGATCCAGCGTGCTGGCGACGACCTGGGGCTGCGGCTGAGCAGCGAAACGGTTGAGCAGCGCTTTCCCGATGTGCGCAGCGCGCTGCAATCGCTAAAAGGCATCGGTGCCACTCATATTCATCAGGGGCGTGCCAGCGGGCTATTAACGCGCCAGCGCCTGCAGCAGCTGGCACAGCACTGGCCGCAGGATGAACGCGGCTATCGCCTCTCTTATCAACTGGTAACCGGAGTAATTGATTGTGAGTAACTGCTGGTTCCTGACCGGAACCGATACCGAAGTAGGCAAAACCGTTGCCAGCAGCGCGCTGCTGCAGGCCGCTAACCGCGCGGGCTTTCTTACCGCAGGCTATAAGCCGGTGGCCTCCGGCAGTGAAATGACGCCGGAGGGCATCCGCAACGGCGATGCGCTGGCGCTGCAGCGTAACAGCAGCGTGCCGCTGAGCTATGAAGAGGTGAATCCGCTGGTGTTTATGGAGCCGACATCGCCGCATATTGTCAGCGCCGATACCGGTCAGCCGATTGAATTTGCGCGGCTTTCCGCCGGGCTGCAGACGCTACGGGAAAAAGCTGAATGGGTGCTGGTCGAGGGCGCGGGCGGCTGGTATACGCCGTTGTCGGAGCAGCAGACATATGCTGACTGGGTGCGCGAGGAGCAGCTGCCGGTGATCCTGGTGGTGGGCATTAAACTGGGCTGTATCAACCATGCGATGCTCAGCGCTGAAGCGATCCTCAATGCAGGGCTGCCGCTGGCGGGCTGGATCGCCAACGATATTCAGCCGCCGGGCCGACGTCATCAGGAATATATGGCGACCCTGCAACAGCGCCTGCCTGCGCCGATGCTGGGCGAAATCCCCTGGCTGGAACAGGTTGATAACGCCGCGCTGGGCGACTATGTTCGTCTGCCCGTCTGACGCGCGTTTAGCTCACCGCCAGCCATTTATCCACTACCTTTTCATCCAGTTCCGCAACGTGGCCCTGCGCCACGTTGCGTCCACGATGCAGCAGCAAAAAATAGTCCGCTACGCGACGAATAACCGAAACCCGCTGTTCCAGCAGCAGGATCGTCAGGCCGAACTCATGATTCAGTCGATGCAGCAAATTACCGGTTTCCTCCTCCAGCCACGGCGACATGCCTTCGGTTGGTTCATCTAAAATCAGCAGTTGCGGCTGCAGTGCCAGCGCGCGGGCCAGCGCCAGATTCTGCTGCTGCTCCAGGGTCAGATCGCCGCTGCGCTGATGGCGCAGCTGCCACAGCGTGGGAAACAGTTCATAAACCAGCGGCGGAATGGCACTGTGGCGATCCTGCTGACCAGCCAGCAAGGCGATCAGCAGATTCTCCTCCACGCTGAGCTGGGAAAAAATCTGCCGTCCCTGCGGCACATAGCCGATCCCCAGCCGCGCGCGCGTTGCCGCTGGCTGCATCAGTAAATTTTCCGGCGGCGATCCAGCCTGCTGCCATATCATGCTGCCGCTGTTAATCGGCAGGTGGCCCATAATACAGTTTACCAGGGTGGTTTTTCCCATGCCGGGCTGCGCGATGATGCCGGTACAGGTGCCGGGCGGCAGGTCCAGATCCACATCCCACAGGATATGGTTTTTACCGTAAAACTGATTCACCGAACGTAAACGCAGCATCTGATATTCTCCTTCCGTACAGTTCAAATCATTCCGCCGCCTGCCTCAGGTCAGGCAGGTAACAGATGTCGGCGAGGTGATATCACCGCCTTATCCCCTGGAGGCTCAAGGGCCAATCCAGATGGGAGGTTCATGCTTTCTTGCAATCCACAGGCCAAATCATCGAAAACGGGCAGAAGACGGGCTGTTATGGCATGCACAGCAGACGTTGAATGGTCAGAAATACTTAATAATTTAATCGGGTAATAAATGGGCTGCACGCTGACGGTGCCAATGAGACCACGCTTATGGTGCAGAAGAACCACCATAAGGCAGAAAAATTTATTAATAACGGCTTGACGTTTAGGGTAGAAAAATCGCGGTAACGCCGAATAGCAGGCGTTAAACCAGAAAATTCAGGGGCAGGTCAGGCTGAAAAACGCGAAAAAAAAATATTTCATCCGTGTTACAGCCTGGGGCGTAATTTTATCCATCCCCGATGTTGCGGGGCCTGTAAACAGTTATCCACTATTCCTGTGGATAACCATGTGCATTACCGAGTGAAAACAACGTGCAAGCCAGAGCGGGCGCGGCTTTTTCCTGAACTGGCGCGAAACTGGGCTTTATTTATATTTTATTAAATTTCAACATGTTAGTTAAAATCAAGCCTGCTATTGCGTACGCTTTTTTCCGCTATGGCTTTTGCGCTGCGCCTATTGACAAATGTTAAATGCTGCCCGCTGTTGGGGATAACCTTGCGTCTCTTAATATTATCCCCATGTAATGATAAGTCTTTAAATTGTCGCTTTGCCTTTTTCATGGGTATCGGGCAAAATAACTGATTATTTATCCAGTGTCACGCGCTGGAAAAATCATCGAAGCGGAGTAAAATTATCCTCCTGTCCGTGCAATTCTTCAGCAGAGATCATTCCTAATGAGTAAAGCCTTTAAACTTAACTCCGCCTTTCAGCCCTCCGGCGACCAGCCAGAGGCGATACGTCGTCTGAAAGAGGGGCTTGAGGACGGTCTGGCACACCAGACGCTGCTGGGGGTGACCGGCTCCGGGAAAACCTTCACCGTTGCCAACGTGATTGCCGATCTTAACCGGCCAACGATGGTGTTAGCGCCCAACAAAACGCTGGCGGCGCAGCTGTATGGCGAGATGAAAGAATTCTTTCCCGATAATGCCGTCGAGTATTTTGTTTCCTACTACGACTACTATCAGCCTGAAGCCTACGTGCCCAGCTCCGACACCTTTATTGAAAAAGACGCCTCGGTGAACGAACATATCGAGCAGATGCGTCTTTCCGCCACCAAAGCGCTGCTGGAGCGGCGCGATGTGATCGTGGTGGCATCGGTTTCGGCTATTTATGGCCTTGGCGATCCCGATCTGTATCTGAAAATGATGCTGCACCTGTCGCGCGGTATGCTTATCGACCAGCGCAGTATTTTGCGTCGCCTGGCTGAGCTGCAGTACAGCCGTAACGATCAGGCGTTTCAGCGTGGTACTTTCCGCGTACGCGGCGAAGTGATCGATATTTTCCCGGCGGAATCGGACGATCTGGCGCTGCGCGTGGAGCTGTTCGATGAAGAGGTAGAGCGGCTGTCGCTGTTCGATCCGCTGACCGGACAGATAGATTCCGTGGTGCCGCGCTTTACCATCTATCCGAAAACGCACTACGTTACGCCGCGCGAACGTATTTTGCAGGCGATGGAAGAGATCAAACTTGAACTGGCCGACCGGCGTAAAACGCTGCTGGCGAACAACAAGCTGCTGGAAGAGCAGCGCCTGACGCAGCGTACTCAGTTCGATCTGGAGATGATGAATGAGCTGGGCTACTGCTCCGGCATCGAAAACTATTCACGTTATCTCTCCGGGCGCGGGCCGGGCGAGCCGCCGCCGACGCTGTTTGACTATTTGCCTGCGGATGGGCTGCTGGTGGTGGATGAGTCCCACGTTACTATTCCGCAAATCGGCGGCATGTACCGTGGCGACCGGGCGCGCAAAGAGACGCTGGTGGAGTATGGTTTCCGTCTGCCGTCGGCGTTGGATAACCGCCCGATGAAGTTTGAAGAGTTTGAGGCGCTTGCGCCGCAGACCATCTATGTTTCGGCGACGCCGGGCAACTACGAACTGGAAAAATCCGCTGGCGAAGTGATCGATCAGGTGGTGCGTCCTACCGGTCTGCTCGACCCGATTATTGAAGTGCGCCCGGTCGCCACTCAGGTGGACGATCTGCTGTCGGAAATCCGCAAACGCGTTGAGATCAACGAGCGCGTGCTGGTGACCACGCTGACCAAGCGCATGGCGGAGGATTTGACCGAATATCTGGAAGAGCACGGCGAGAAGGTGCGCTATCTGCACTCAGATATTGATACCGTTGAGCGTATGGAAATTATCCGCGATCTGCGTCTGGGCGTATTCAACGTGCTGGTGGGCATCAACCTGTTGCGTGAAGGGCTGGATATGCCGGAAGTGTCGCTGGTGGCGATTCTGGATGCCGATAAAGAGGGCTTCCTGCGTTCTGAACGCTCGCTGATTCAGACCATCGGACGTGCAGCACGTAACGTTAACGGCAAGGCGATCCTTTACGGCGATCGGATTACGCCTTCGATGGCGAAAGCGATTGGCGAAACCGAGCGTCGCCGCGAGAAACAGATCGAGTACAACACTGAGCACGGTATTGTGCCGCAGGGCCTGAACAAGAAAATTACCGATATTCTTGAACTGGGTAAAAGCGCGACCAAAGGGAAAACACGCGGCAAGAGCAGCAATCGTGGCGCTGCTGAGACCGAAGCCAGTTATCTGGCGCTTACGCCGCAGGCGCTGCAGAAAAAGATCCACCAGCTGGAAACGCAGATGCAGCAGCATGCGCAAAACCTGGAGTTCGAAGAAGCCGCCAACGTGCGCGATCAGTTACATCAGCTACGCGAGCTGTTTATCGCTGCTTCGTAAATAATGCGTCCCGAAAAAAGCCGCCGCCTGAACCGCTGCGGCTTTTTTTATGGCCGTGTCAGAAGCCACCGCCCGGAGACGGCTTCGCTGCGGGCGGCGCGCCTTAGCCGAGCGCCTGAAGCGCCTGCTCCAGCGCCAGACGCAGCAGCTGGCGATCGTGACGGTAGGGGATATCCGCCGCTTCCAGTGGCTGTTGCACAATCAGCCGATCCTGAACGCCCTGTACATCCACTCGTGGGCCGACCACCACCGCGTCAATCACCTTTTTACCAATATACTTTTCCATGATCGCCAGCTTATCTTCCAGCCTGAGGCTGGCTGCGGCGGGGCTAAGTTCCCGGCCCAGATTAGCAATAAAAATCAGCGGAGCGGGCGTGCGGCGCAGCGCCTGCGCCATTTCATCCATCAGCAACAGCGGCATCAGGCTGGTAAAAAAGCTGCCGGGTCCGATCAAAATCAGATCGGCTTCGGCAATCGCCTCTATCGCCTCGCGCGTTGGCGCCACGTTGGGATGCAGCATTAAATCCTGCGGTACCCGCGCCAGCGTATCGATTGCCGTTTCGCCGTAAACCATATGACCTTCGCAGTCGGTTGCCATTAAATCCACTGGCTGCTCCGACATAGGGATCAGCATGGCATCCACCTTCAGCATATCGCGTATCAGATTAATCGCCTCCAGCGGGCGCACGCTGAGATGATCGAGCGCTTTCAGCATCAGGTTGCCAAGGTTATGTCCCGACAGCTCGCCATTGCCGGTAAAGCGGTACTCAAACATTGCCGACGCCACACCCGGCTCGGTAATCAGCTGGTTCAGGCAGTTACGCGTATCGCCCCAGGCTATGCCGCCCTCCGATTGTCGGATACGACCGGTAGAGCCACCGTTATCGGTGGTGGTTACGATGCCGGTCAGACGTGAGCCCAGCGAAGCAAGGGCCGACATCACGCGCCCCAGTCCATGTCCGCCGCCCAGGGCCACCACCCGATCCAGATCCGTAAGGGTACGATTACGCATAATTCTCCTGACAATAAGTGACGGTAATCTTAACCGTCGAATTGCCACAGGATAATCGTTTCTCTGGGCGTTTAATACTCTCTGGCCGTAGCAGTACGGCTGTGATTTGCCAAACAACGCGCAAAAATGTGCTATCACAATCATCGTTCGGGCTTCGCTTGTGACTAATTAAAATCATCATGCAGCAAACTGTCGCTATTATGCAGATAAATGCACCGAAGTAGCGATATGTATCTAATTATATAACGAAATTCACCGTGGCATACCCGGACAAATGGCGTTACTATTTGCAGATTCCTGTTTAACAGGCAAAACCACACTCAAGCCTTTGCGCCTACGTCGACAGATAGGGGGCACTGGCCGCAGCCGCGAGCTGCCAGGGTGCAGAAAGAAATGACTGCATCTCCCATTTGGAAAGGTGTTCTGGTGACCCAATTTATTGATTCCTATGCCCGCAAGTTCTATTACTTGCGTTTGTCGATCACGGATGTGTGCAACTTTCGCTGCACCTACTGCCTGCCCGATGGCTATAAGCCGCAGGGCGCGACAAACAAAAGTTTCCTTTCGCTTGATGAGATCCGGCGCGTTACGCGCGCATTTGCCGATGCCGGTACGGAAAAAGTCCGTCTGACCGGCGGCGAACCGAGCCTGCGCCGCGACTTTGTCGACATCATCGCTGCCGTGCGTGAAAACCGGGGGATCCGTCAGCTGGCGGTCACGACCAACGGCTACCGTATGGCGCGCGATGTCGCACGCTGGCGCGATGCAGGCCTGACCTCCATTAACGTTAGCGTCGATAGTCTTGATGCGCGTCAATTCCACGCCATTACCGGTCAGGATAAATTTCACCAGGTCATGCGCGGTATTGACGCAGCCCTGGAGGCCGGTTTCAGCAAAGTGAAAGTCAATAGCGTGCTGATGCGCGATGTTAACCATCACAGCCTGCAAACCTTCCTCGACTGGATTCGCCACCGCCCGATTCAGCTACGCTTTATTGAGCTGATGGAAACCGGGGAGGGTAGCGATCTGTTTCGACGTCACCATATTTCCGGCGAAGTGATCCGCGATCAGCTGATTATGCAGGGCTGGCAGCGCCAGATTCGGGCGCGCAGCGACGGTCCGGCGCAGGTGTTTAGCCATCCTGACTATCAGGGCGAAATCGGCCTGATCATGCCTTATGAACGCGATTTTTGCGCCAGCTGCAATCGCCTGCGGGTATCGGCCACCGGCAATCTGCATCTCTGTTTGTTTGGTGATGGCGGCGTGCCGCTACGCGATCTTCTGGTTTCTGATGCGCAGCAGCCTGAGCTACAGGCGCGCATCGCCGAAAGCCTGGGGCATAAAAAGCAGACGCACTTCCTGCATCAGGGCAACACCGGCATTACGCAGAATCTTTCATTTATCGGCGGTTAAACGCGGAGTAAAGCATGGGCAAAGCCACAATGGAGTTTCAGGCGCTACAGGTTGCGGTACTGACCGTTTCCGATCGCCGCGACGCCTCAGATGATACCTCAGGCGACTATTTACGCGAGGCGGTGACCGAAGCGGGTCATCAGGTGCTCGATCACGCGATTGTTGCAGACAATCTCTACCGCATCCGTGCGGTGGTCTCCAGCTGGATTGCCAGCGATGATATTCAGGTGATCCTGATCAACGGCGGCACCGGCTTTAACAGCAAAAACAGTACGCCGGAAGCGCTGCTGCCGCTGTTTGACCGGGAAATTGAAGGCTTCGGCGAAGTGTTTCGCATGCTGTCATGGGAGGAGATTGGCTCTTCAACTCTGCAGTCACGTGCGGTGGCCGGTCTGGCTAACCAGACGCTGATTTTCGCGATGCCAGGCTCGACCTCTGCCTGCCAGACCGCCTGGGAACGTATTATCTGTGAGCAGCTCGACGCCCGCACGCGCCCCTGCCAGTTTGTATCACATCTGAAAAAATCATAACTATGTCGCAATTAACCCACATTAATGCCGCAGGCGAAGCGCATATGGTTGACGTTTCTGCCAAAGCGGAAACGCTGCGTGAAGCGCGCGCGGAAGCCTGCGTCGTGATGGCGCCCGCCACGCTGCAAATGATCATTGAGGGACGTCATCATAAAGGCGACGTCTTTGCCACCGCCCGTATCGCCGGTATTCAGGCAGCAAAACGCACCTGGGAGCTGATCCCGCTCTGTCATCCGCTGATGCTGAGCAAAGTTGAAGTGGAACTCACCGCCGAGCCGGAAAAAAATCGGGTGCGGATTGAGTCGGTTTGTCGGCTAACCGGCAAAACTGGCGTAGAGATGGAGGCGTTAACCGCCGCGTCCGTAGCTGCGTTGACCATTTACGATATGTGTAAAGCAGTACAGAAAGATATGGTTATTGAGTCAGTGCGCCTGCTGCAGAAAAGCGGCGGCAAATCAGGGGATTTTCAGGCGGTGGATAATGATTAACGTGCTGTTTTTCGCGCAGGTACGCGAACTGGTGGCGACCTCTTCTTTATCGCTGCCGGCGGAATATGCCACGGTAGAAGAGCTACGCGCGGCGCTGGCCGCCCGTGGCGATCGTTGGGATCTGGCGCTGAGCGCGGGCAAACTGCTGGCCTCGGTAAACCAGACGCTGGTATCGCTACAGCATCCGTTACAGGATGGCGACGAGGTCGCTTTCTTTCCGCCGGTCACCGGAGGTTAATATGACGACCCGTATTCGTGTGGGGCAGGCGCCATTCAATATGGCCGAAGAGTATCAGTGGCTCTCCGCCTGCGACCAGGATGGCGCGGTGGTGACCTTTACCGGCAAAGTGCGCAATCACAATCTGGGGGAGCACGTTTCCGCTCTGACGCTGGAGCATTATCCCGGCATGACGGAAAAAGCGCTGGCAGAGATTGTGGAACAGGCGCGCGCGCGCTGGCCGCTGGAACGGGTGAGCGTGATCCATCGCATCGGCGAGCTGTTTCCCGGCGATGAGATTGTTTTTGTCGGCGTTAGCGCGGCGCATCGCGGTGCGGCCTTCGCTTCCGCCGAATTTATCATGGACTATCTGAAAACCCGCGCGCCGTTCTGGAAACGGGAAGCGACGCCCGAAGGCGATCGCTGGGTTGAGGCGCGCCACAGCGACCAGCAGGCGGCCGGACGCTGGGATCAGTGAGGGGTTTTGTGGCGCTTCGTCTGTTCTGAGGTGCCAAATTCCGTACTGCCGTGGGCATGCTCACCGCCGCCCTTGACGCGCTGGAGCTGGATCACCTCACCATCCTGCCAGGCGTTAGCGCCTTTGACTACCGGATGCGCGATGATATCAGCACGCTGCTGGCGCATCTTACGTGTATCAATTCCCATTCGTTCGTCGCGATCTTTCAGCAGGCGCTGATCGAGCTGACCGTCGGCGGTGAAGCCCATCATCAGCGCTGGAATACCAAACGGCAGCGTTTTATCGCGGTCGGTATGCCAGGTGTGCCAGGTTTTACCATAGGTGTTAACCAGTTTGGTCATCAGCGCTTTATCTGCCGTGTCCGGCAGTCCCGGTGCCACCAGCGTGCCCGATTTCACCTCATAGCTGTGGCTGTGCCAGAGCTTTTTCTCTTCCGGCGGCAGCGTTTTGTACAGCCGCTCGCTGATAATATATTCCACGCCCATTAAACGGGCATCGCGTGTGTTGCCGTCATAAATCAGCGCCTGCATTACATCATCATTCAGGATAGTGACGTAGTGGTGCGCTTCCATCTGACCATCTTTGTCGCCGTTGTAAAAATGAAAGCCGTCGAGATAGGCGTTAATGGCATCAATCGGCGGGCGTGACTGCATTGCGGCGGCGCCGGTATCCAGCAGCTTCATTTTTGTTGAAGTCGGCGCGCCGGGAGTGTTCACCTGCGCCGGGGTATTATTGCCGCCGCAGCCAGCCAGCATCAGCGCTGCGACCACCGGTAACCATGAGGTTTTCATTGATAACTCCTGTAATAACAATTAACAAAACTTAACGTTAGCGTAAAACTGAGAAATGGGAAGGCGAGGGGGCTATGAATGAAAGCGGTGCTGGCATTTCGCTGCGGCAGTGGTTAAGGTGCGCTTATCTTCAAAAACGATAAGGACAGGTATGTCATCTCAGTTACTTCGCCTTATGCCGCTGGTTGCGCTGCTGGCGCTGGCGGGCTGTACCAGCAAACAGAAAGAGACGCCGCAGCAAACGCCGCAGCAGATGCAGGCGCGCATTACCGCGTTAATGCCGGGGCATGTGCGGCAAAAAGCGGACTGGTCCAGTGATATGGCCACTGCTTTTCGTACCCAGCAGATCGAGGCCAGCGACAGCAATATTTGCGCCGTGATTGCCGTAGCCGATCAGGAAACCAATTTTAACGCCGATTCACCGGTGCCCGGCCTGCCAAAAATTGCCTGGGGCGAGATCAACAAACGGGCGGCACGGCTGCATATTCCCGCCTTTCTGGTCCGTACCGCGCTGCTGATTAAATCGCCCAACGGGCGTAGCTATGCCGATCGGCTGGACAGCGTGCGTACAGAAAAAGAGCTGAGCGCCATTTTTGATGACTTTATTAATATGGTACCGATGGGGCAGACGCTGTTTGGCAACCTGAACCCAATTCATACCGGCGGCCCGATGCAGGTAAGTATCGCCTTTGCTGAGGCGAATGCGCGAGGCTATCCGTGGCCGGTGGAAACCTCCATCCGGCAGGAAGTCTTTACTGGTCATGGCGGCATCTGGTTTGGCGTTAAACACCTGCTGGGCTATCCAGCTAATTACAGCACGCCGCTGTACCGTTTCGCCGACTTTAACGCAGGCTGGTACGCCAGCCGCAATGCAGCATTTCAGGCAGCGGTGGCGCGCACTACCGGCATGAAGCTGGCGCTGGACGGCGATCTGATTATCTATGGCTCCGATAAGGCGGGTGCAACAGAACTGGCGGTACGCACGCTGGCGGGGCAAATCGATATGAGCCCTCGGGCGATCCGTCGCGATTTAGAAAAGGGCGATAAGCTGGAGTTTGAAAAAAGCGAACTGTGGAAGCAGGTCTTCGCGCTGGCCGATAAACAGGCCGGGCGCCGAATGCCGCGTGAAATGCTGCCCGGCATCCGTCTGGAAAGCCCGAAAATCACCCGCAACCTCACTACCGCCTGGTTTGCCCAGCGGGTCAACAGCCGCTATCAGCAATGCATGGCGCGGCGTTAAAAAAATGCCCGTGACGTTAATCCATCACGGGCGGGCCGTTTTGTTATAAGGGATTATGCTCTGGCTTAGCGCTGCTGCTCCAGCTGGAAGGTGGAAACCGTATCGGCCAGCTGGCGCGCCTGATCTTCCAGCGAGGCGGCGGCAGCCGACATTTGCTGCACCAGCGCGGCGTTTTGCTGCGTAACGCCATCCATCTCATTGACCGCCACGCTGACCTGACTGATGCCCTGCGACTGCTCATCGGAAGCATTAACGATTTCGTCGATAATCGATTGCACCGCCGCCACGGACTCGGTCATGGTTTTCATGGTTTTGCCGGTCTCATTCACCAGCGAGACGCCGGTGCTGACCCGTGACGAGGACTCGTCGATCAGCGCGGTGATCTCTTTTACCGCATTGGCGGAACGCTGCGCCAGATTACGCACTTCAGAAGCCACTACTGCAAAGCCGCGTCCCTGTTCACCGGCGCGCGCCGCCTCTACTGCTGCGTTCAACGCCAGAATATTGGTCTGAAAAGCGATGCTGCTGATCAGGCTGGTGATATCACCAATTTTGCGCGAGCTTTCGTCAATCTGCGCCATGATCTCTACCACCTGCTGTACCAGCGCCTCGCCGCGTCCGGCTATTGCCGTGGCGTTGTCGGTCAGCTCCGTGGCCTGGTGCGCGTTATCGGCATTCAGCTTCACCGTGGCGGTTAGCTCCTCCATGCTGGCTGCCGTCTCCTGTAGCGCGGAAGCCTGCTGCTCAGTGCGTGCAGAGAGATCGAGGTTGCCGCTGGCGATTTCGCTTGCGCCGCTGCGTACCGAGGCACTGGCGGTCATGATCTCGCTCACCATGCTACGCAGCTGCTGTTGCATGGTTTGCATGGCGTAAAAAATACTTTGCTGATCTTTCGCCTGCACATTGATGGTGCGGCTTAAATCGCCTTGTGCAACCGCCAGAGCAAGGCTTGCTGCTTCGGCCGGTTCGCCGCCAACGGGACGTGCGATTTTACGACTGAAGATCAGGCCCAGCACGCCGCAGACCACCACAATGCTGACCAGCATCAACACCAGTGCCCAGATAAGCTGACGGTTAGCGGCGGCCATGACATCACTGACTGGTGCGACAATCGCCAGCTGCCATGGCGTTTCGCTGTTACCGATATGGATTGGTTGCCAGCTAATAAACGTGGCTTCCTTCAGAAACGTATCCTGATATTCATGTACCGTGAGGTTTCCACCTTTTTCTCCCTGCCAGGCTTTGCCTGCCAGCGATGCATCGGGGCTGGCGATTACTTTACCCTGATGCGACAGCAGCATCGCATAACCTTTGCCCTGCCACGGCTTGATGGCACCAATCACTTTTTGCAGTGTCTCCAGCGAGAAGTCAGCGGTGACCACACCTTTGAACTGACCATCCTTGATGATCGGCGCGGCAACCGACGTCAGCATCACCTCTACGCCGTTATAGGGATAATGATAAGGTTCAAGGATCACATCTTTCATGCGCTGACGCGGCAGCAGGTAATAATCACCAATACCCGGCTTCTCATAGTCCACCAGGTTATGGAGCGCGAGCTGACCCTCACTGTTGCGATCGGTATAGCGTGCATAGCGACCGGTAGCATCCTGGTCCGGCTGGCCTGCAAATTCCGCATCTCTGCCGTCAAACGCGTTGGGTTCAAAGGCCAGTGCGACTGAAAGGTAATCCTGATGCGAACCCAGCGTAGCGGTCAGCATACGATCCAGCGCCCGGCGCTCCGGCACGCCCGCCTCTTTTAAGCTCCAGCTGTCATTACCCAATGCACGCGCAGTGTGTAATGCCTCGTCGAGCTTGTTTTGCACCTGTTGCGCGTTGGCCCTGGCGATTTGCTGCAGGTAATCCTGCGCCAGCTGGCGCTGCTGATCGCGTGACTGGCTACTGAGTAAGCCGATAGTGAGAATAAACCCGAGGGAGATGGTAATGACGCCGGTTAGCAGCATCAGGGTCTGGGTGCGCATTTTGCGCCGACTGGCAGATAAAGTGGTCATGTCATTCCCCGGAAAAGTAAAAAATTAAAATAACCTCCTGTCAGTGAGTGTCCTTCTGTACAGCTTATCGGCAATAAATTAATAAAGTTGAGTGATGATTACATATACTTACTTTATCCGTTGCGTTTATTAGCGAGATATGCATAGTTCGTCAAATCTATGCCACACTTGAGAGACCTGTTACTTCACATAATTAGGGGGATCAATGAATCGATTTCCACACTCGCAAGAGACTATCGTGCAGCGCGCCGGTACCGGCCTGCAAACTTACATGGCGCAGGTTTATGGCTGGATGACTTGTGGTCTGCTGCTGACTGCCTTTATTTCCTGGTATGCGGCGAATACACCTGCGGTAATGGAGCTGGTATTCGCCAATCGCATTACGTTTTTTGGGCTGATCATTGCGCAACTGGCGGTGGTGTTTGTGCTTTCAGGCATGGTGCATAAGCTTAGTGGTGCGGTGGCCACCGCGCTGTTTATGCTCTATTCAGCAATGACCGGTTTAACCCTGGCCAGTATTTTTCTGGTGTATACCTATTCATCTATCGCCAGCACCTTTTTTGTCACCGCCGGGATGTTCGGTGCCATGAGCTTTTGGGGCTACACCACCAAACGCGATCTCAGCAAAATGGGCAGCATTTTATTTATGGCGCTGATTGGCCTGCTGCTGGCTTCGCTGGTTAACTTCTGGCTGAAAAGCCCGGCGCTGATGTGGGCGATTACCTATATTGGCGTGTTGGTGTTTGTCGGCCTGACCGCCTATGACACGCAAAAGCTAAAGGCAATAGGAGAAAATATTGATACGCGTGATAAAGAGAACCTGCGCCGCTATTCAATTATGGGCGCGTTAACGCTCTATCTGGACTTTATCAACCTGTTCCTGATGCTGCTGCGCATCTTTGGCAACCGTCGCTAGAGGTATGCTGCGCATCTTTCACAATCGCCACCAGGGCATGTTGCGCATCTGCGACAACCGTCGGCAGAGCAGCACCAGACCCGCACCCAGGCCAGAGCCCCTTGTAGAGTCACCTCTCTGCAGGTAAACAAAGCACCGAAAGATCCCGTTTTCGGTGCTTTGTTTTTTGGTGAAAAAGCAGAGCTGCAAGAGGCACCTTCATGCCGGCTATTATTTCGCTAAAATGTGAAGAGAGTCATAAGGCCAGGTCAAGCAGAGACAATTTTCCGTGGCCGATAAATATTCCCTCCTTAAGTGATGTCGTATACTCCTCTCAGGCAATGAAATGCTTATTTATTGTTTAACGCTTGTTCCGTTAGATTAACAGGCAAAGAGGCGCTTCTTCGAATCAGTGATTTATTCGGGATATAAGGATTTTGTTATGGGAAAGAAAACGATTTACTTGTTTTGTTCCGCTGGAATGTCTACTTCGTTGCTTGTTTCTAAAATGAAAGCGCAGGCGCTGAAATATGAGGTCCCGGTCATCATTGAAGCATTCCCGGAGTCGCTGGCGGCTGAAAAAGCTCCCGAGGCGGATCTTATTCTGTTGGGGCCGCAAATAGCCTGGATGCTGAAGGATATTCAAAAAATCGTGCCAGAGAAACCGGTTGAGGTTATTGATTCAGCGCTGTATGGAAAAATAGATGGATTAGGCGTATTAAAATCGGCCGTCGCCGCAATAAAAAAAGCAGCCGGAAATTAAAGCAGGTTTATTTTTTCGTCAAAGAGACTCTTTCCACGCCTGGCCGCCAGACTGGCGGCATAAAAGGAAAATAAAATGAGTAAACTCATTGATTCACTTGAAAGGGTGCTGCTTCCCTGCGCCATAAAACTGGGGAAGCAGCCGCATGTTAACGCCATTAAAAACGGATTTATTAAACTGATGCCGCTGACCCTGGTCGGAGCGATGTTTGTTCTTATTAATAACGTATTTCTGAGCTTTGGCGCTGGCTCATTTTTTTATTCCCTGGGAATTCGCCTGGATCCGGCAACCATTGAAACGCTAAATGGATTAAAAAGCATCGGCGGCAACGTTTATAACGGCACGCTGGGCATTATGTCGTTAATGGCGCCTTTTTTTATCGGCGGCGCGCTGGCGGAAGAGCGTAAAGTTGATATGCTGGCGGCAGGCGTGCTGGCCGTAGCCGCCTTTATGACCGTCACACCCTATAACGCAGGGGACGCCTATGCCGTTGGGGCAAACTGGCTGGGCGGCGCTAATATTATTTCCGGCATTGTCATTGGTTTGATTACGGCTGAAATGTTTGCCTTTATTATCCGGCGCAACTGGGTGATTACGCTACCGGAAAGCGTACCTGAATCCGTATCCCGTTCATTCTCGGCGTTGATTCCCGGTTTTATTATCCTCTCTGTTTTCGGCATTGTTTCGTGGGTGCTGGCACTATCCGGCAGCAATTTCCATCAAATTATTATCGACTCCATCTCTACGCCATTGGCCTCAATGGGCGCGGTGGTTGGCTGGACCTACGTTATCTTCACCTCGCTGCTGTGGTTCTTTGGCGTGCATGGCTCGCTGGCGCTGGCGGCGCTGGACAGCGGTATTATGACCCCGTGGGCGCTGGAGAATGTCGCCATCTACACCCAATATGGTTCGGTCGAGGCGGCGCTGGCTGCTGGTAAAACCTTTCATGTCTGGGCCAAACCCATGCTCGATTCCTATATTTTTCTTGGCGGCACCGGCGCCACGCTGGGCTTGATTATCGCTATTCTTATCGGCTCGCGACGTGACGATCATCGTCAGGTGGCAAAACTGGCGCTTCCTTCCGGCATCTTCCAGATCAACGAGCCCGTGCTTTTCGGCCTGCCGATTATCATGAACCCGGTGATGTTTATCCCCTTTATGTTGGTCCAGCCCGTGCTGGCGGCGATAACGCTGGCTGCATATTACTTAGGGATCATTCCGCCCATTACCAATATCGCGCCCTGGACCATGCCAACCGGCCTTGGCGCCTTCTTTAATACCAACGGAAGTATTGCGGCTCTGCTGCTGGCGCTGTTCAACCTGTGCATCGCCACGCTGATCTATCTGCCTTTCGTGGTGATTTCCAACAAAGCCAACAGCGCTATTGCCCAGCAAGAGAGCGAAGAAGATATCGCTAAGGCGTTGAAATTTTGATTACCGGGGCTGAAACCCTTTCAGCCCGCGTTAACTCCCTTAATGTTGCGAGGTAAACATGTTTAATCTGGATAATCAGGCTGAAGCCGCACAGCAAACCGAGGAGCTGGAAGAGGTGGTGATGGGGTTAATCATCAACGCCGGGCAGGCCCGCAGTCAGGCCTACGCCGCCCTGAAACAGGCAAAAGCGGGAAACTTTGCACAGGCGCAGGCGCTGATGACATCGTCCCGTCTGGCGCTAAATGAGGCGCACCGCATACAAACCCGGCTGATTGAAGAGGATCAGGGCACCGGTAAAACCCACCTTAGCCTGATCCTGGTGCATGCGCAGGATCATCTGATGACCTCAATGCTGGCGCGTGAGCTTGTGACGGAACTCATTGAGCTGCATGAAAAAATAAAATAACGTGTGGAGTCACAATGATGCAGCCACGGGTATTGAGTATGGAGATTAAAACGGCGCATGAAAGCCAACTGTTTGACGGCCAAAATTTTCATGTGTTTATCTACAACAAAACCGAAAGCATCTCCGGGCTGCATGAGCATGACTATTATGAATTCACCGTGGTGCTTACCGGACGTTATTATCAGGAGATAAACGGCAAAAGGGTGCTGTTAGAGCGGGGCGACTTTGTTTTTATTCCGTTGGGTTCAAACCATCAGAGCTTTTATGAGTTTGGTGCTGCCAGAATATTAAATGTCGGCATCAGCAAGGCCTTTTTCGATCGCCACTATTTGCGCCTGCTGCCGCCTCATTTTGTCGCTTCGCAGGTTTATCAGATCAAAAGCGAGTTTCTTAACTATATCGAAACCATGGTTTCTTCGCTCAACTTCAGAAACGGCGAGTTTAATGAGTTTCTGGAGATGGTAACCTTTTATATTGTCAACCGGCTGCGGCATTACCGCGAAACGGAAGCGATAACGCATATTCCACCCTGGCTGGAGACCACGGTTGAGAAAATGCATGATAAAGCCTGGTTCGGCGATAATGCGCTGGCAAATATGGTAGCGATCTCCGGAAAGTCGCAGGAGTATTTAAATCGCGCCACACAGCGTTATTATGGCAAGACGCCAATGCAAATCATTAATGAGATACGTATCGACTTTGCGAAAAAACAACTTGAAATAACCAACTACTCGGTAACGGATATCGCTTTTGAGTCTGGATATAGCAGCCCAAGCCTGTTTATTAAAAATTTCAAACGGCTAACCTCTTTTACGCCGAAGCATTACCGAAAACAGCTGTGCCGTATGAATTAGCCTGGCGCTAACCGTCTCAGGCTGGATTCAAATATTTATTTGCTGATTTAATTTGCAGTGCCGCGCCACTGTACAGGAGTTCCTATGAGCAAAAAAGTGAAAGTCGTCACCATTGGCGGAGGCAGCAGTTATACCCCGGAATTACTGGAAGGTTTTATTAAGCGCTACGATGAATTACCCGTTAGCGAGTTATGGCTGGTGGATGTTGAGGCGGGTAAAGAGAAGCAGGATATTATATTCGATCTCTGCCTGCGCATGATTAAACGTGCCGGCGTGCCGATTACGCTCTATAAAACCCTCGACCGTCGCGCCGCGTTGGTTAATGCTGATTTTGTTACCACGCAGCTACGCGTAGGGCAATTAAAAGCGCGCGAACTGGATGAGCGTATTCCGCTCAGCTATGGCTATCTGGGACAAGAAACCAACGGGGCTGGCGGGTTATTCAAAGGGCTGCGCACCATTCCGGTGATTTTCGACATCATCAAAGATGTAGAGGAGATTTGTCCGCAGGCGTGGATCATCAACTTTACCAATCCGGCAGGCATGGTAACCGAAGCGGTGTTTCGCCATACCGGCTTTAAACGATTTCTTGGCGTATGCAATATCCCGGTTGGGATGAAAATGTTTATCCGCAACGTGCTGCAGGTAGCGCCGCAGGATAACCTGTCGATCGATCTCTTTGGCCTAAACCATATGGTGTTTATCAAAGATGTTCTGGTTAACGGCACCTCGCGTTTTGCTGAACTGCTGGAAGGCGTGGCTTGCGGAACGCTGAAGGCCAGCGGCGTAAAAAACATTTTTGATTTGCCGTTCAGCGCCGGGTTAATCCGCTCGCTGAAGCTGATCCCCTGTTCTTATCTGCTTTACTACTTCAGGCAAAAAGAGATGCTGGCTATTGAGACGGCCGAGTTCTACAAGGGCGGCGCGCGCGCAACGGTGGTGCAACAGGTTGAGAAGCAGCTTTTCGAGCTGTATAAAAATCCTGAGTTAGACACGAAACCCAAAGAGCTTGAGCTGCGCGGCGGGGCTTATTACTCCGATGCGGCATGCGAAGTGATAAGCGCCATCTATAACAACAAGCAAACCGAACATTACGTCAACTTCCCGCATAAGGGCCATATCGATAACATTCCAGCCGACTGGGCGATTGAAATGACCTGTACCATCGGGCGCGACGGTGCCACGCCCACCTCACGCATCAAACATTTTGATGAGAACGTCCTCGGGCTGATTTATACCATCAAGAGCTTTGAGGTGGCGGCCAGCAGGGCGGCGCTGAGCGGTGAATTTAATGATGTGCTGCTGGCGCTGAACCTGAATCCGTTGATTCACTCCGATAAGGATGCGGAAAGCCTGGCGCGCGATATGCTGCTGGCGCATCAGGCCTATCTGCCTGAATTTGCCCAGGCGATAGCTCAGCTGAAATAACCCGGTATCGGCGCCTGCTTCGGCGAGGCGTTCTCAAAGGGAGAATTATGGATAAATTGTTGATCGTAAACGCCGATGATTTTGGCCTTAGCAGAGCGCAAAATTACGGCATCATTGAGGCATACCGCGACGGCATTGTGACCTCCACGACCGCCATGATGAATGCGGCAGGCGCAGAGCATGCCGCAGCCTTAAGCAAGCTCCATCCTGAACTGGCCGTGGGCATGCACTTTGTCTTAACGCTGGGGAAGCCGCTTTCAGCGATGCCGAAATTAGTCAATGCGCAGGGCGAACTTGATAAAGGGATCTGGCAAAGAGCACAGACGGATACCTTGCCGCTGGAAGAGATCCAGCAAGAACTGGCCAGGCAGTTTGCACGCTTTATCGCCTTGTTTGGTCATGCGCCGACCCACATCGACAGCCATCACCATGTCCATATGATCCCGCAAATCTTTCCTATCGTCGAAGCGTTCGCGAAAGAGAAGGGGGTAGCGATACGCATCGATCGTCGCGAGATAACCGCGCATGGCATTAAGCTTCAGGGCGCAAAAAGCACGCAGGATTTCGCCACTGACTTTTACGGGGAGGCGATTACGGAAGCGTTACTGCTGGAGACGCTGGATAGGGCGCAGGCACGCGGGGTGCAATCTCTTGAGGTTATGTGTCATCCCGCCTTTATCGATCGCCCGCTTCTTACCAGCAGTTATTGTTGGCCACGGCTGGATGAACTTGATGTGCTTACGTCAGCATCGTTGAAATATGCGATTGCCGAACGGGGTTATCGGCTGGGAACATTCAGGGATCTATAGCTGCCGTTTTTAGCGGAAAGGCGTGCTGTCTGCGCATGTAGCTCAAACCCGGCATCATCAGCGTGATGCCGGGTGATATGGTTACTGTGTGAGTTTGCTGTGCGAGTTTAGCCTGTCGTCCGTTTCGTGTCGTTCCTGGTGCTTATCCTGTTCCGCCGGTTGCTCGTTATCTTGCTGCTGCATTTTTCGCTCGTTTTTTACCCGCAGATGTTTCGCCCGGCTTTCCAGCCACAGGTAAAGCACCAGTGCCAGTAGCAGCGGCAGGATAAAGTAGAGCACGCGATAGGCGAGCAGGGCGGCGATAATCTGCCCATGACCAGTATGCTCATCACGCAGCAACGCCAGAAATACCGCTTCCAGCACGCCGATACCGGCCGGGATATGGACTATCACCCCGGCGATACTGCTGATCAGTAACACGCCCAGCACTACCGGATAATTCACTTCCTGTCCCAGCAGCAGCCAGATGATTGCCCCCATGACCATCCAGTTAGCGCTGGAGATAGCAAACTGAAACAGCGCCATACGCAGCGAAGGCAACGCCAGTTTTTGCCCTTTGACTGTCCAGCGACGTCGTTTAGAAAAGGCGCAGGCGCCCAGGTAGGCAAGAACCAGCAGCGCCAGAATGCCGCCGATCAACCGCAGCGTCCCTTCGCCAATAAACCAGCCGGGCGGTACCGGCACCATACCGGCGGTAAAAATAATTCCCGCCAGCAGGATATAGCCGAGCCAGTTGGTGGCGATACTGAGAGAAAAAATACGGGTGATAGTGCTGCCGCTCAGCCCCAGCCGGGAGTAAAGCCGATAGCGCATCGCAACGCCGCCCACCCAGGTACTTAGCGTCAGGTTAAAGGCGTAACAGATAAACGACACCAGCATCACCTGACGTTTGGCCAGCTTATGACCGCAGTAGGCGCGGCCAATCAGATCATAGCCGCCGTAAGCGAGATAACTCAGGATCACCAGACCCACCGCGCTGAGAACCGCTATGCGGTTATAGTTGACGATCACTTTCCAGACATCTTCCCAGTCTACTTTGCCGGCATAGACTCCCAGCAGTACAATAACCGCAATAAAGAACAGCCAGGTGAGGATTTTTTTGGCCAGCTTCCATTTGGGATGGGCTTTTGACATCAGGATTTTACCCCTTGTTTTTCGCTATCAACGCGATCCTGGGTTTCCAGTTCCGGCTGAACCGGCGGCGGTACCTGCTTTACTTTAGGCGTATGGGCAGGCAACCAGCCGGCAATAGCAGGGAAATGGCGCAGGAAGTGGAAAACAATCACGCTTTTAGTCAGCTGCAGCCAGGTGCGCTTCGGTAGTTTATCTTCCCGTACGCGCACACAGTCTTTCTGTAACAGCTGCTCCAGATTATCGCGCAGCGTCTGGTTAAACTGTCGATCATGAATAATCAAATTTGCTTCCAGATTCAGCGACAGGCTAAGCGGATCGAGATTACTGGAGCCGACCGTGGCCCACTGTTGATCCTGTACCGCTACCTTTCCGTGTAGCGGACGGCGAATATATTCATACACCTCCACGCCGCCTCCTACCAGGTAGTTATACAGCAGCTCCGCGCCTACTTTAACAATCGGCATATCGGGTTCGCCCTGTACGATCAGACGCACGCGCACGCCGCGCTGGGCGGCATTTTTCATCTCGCGCAGCAGGCGATAGCCGGGGAAAAAGTAGGCGTTGGCGATAATCACATCCTGTTTAGCGTTGCTGAGCATCTCCATATAATGCTGTTCAATATCGTCGCGATGTTTATCATTATCGCGAAAAACAAACAGCGCCTGTGCATCGCCGGGCTTCTGGTTGCGCGCCGGGCGATGAGAACGTTGCCCCCACCAGCGGCGCGTATTCGCTTCGCTGCCAAAAGCCTCCGCTACAAAAGCACCGATATCGTCGACAATCGGCCCTTTAACCTCAACAGCGTAATCCTGCTTGGCTTCCGGGCCGAAATCGGTGTTGTGCTCGGCGGAAAAGTTAATGCCGCCGACAAAGGCGATAACGCCGTCGACAACCACAATTTTACGGTGCAGCCGACGGAAGACATTGGTGCGCATGCCCATCACCAGCGGGCGAGGGTCATAATAGAGAAAGCGCACGCCAGCAGAGGTAAGGCTGGAAATAAACTCATCAGACAGATCGGGTGAACCGTAGCCATCAACCATCAGCTCGATTTTTACGCCGCGCTTCGCGGCAGCCAGCAGTTCGCGATGCAGCGCCTTGCCAACGTTATCCTCAAACAGAATAAAGGTTTCCAACAGCACACTTTGCTGTGCGCGCTGAATCGCCCCAAATACGCGTGGGAAAAACTGTTCACCGTTTTCCAGTAACTGGATACGGTTACCATCGCGCCAGTTCATTGTCATAAGTGAATCTCCACAGCCAGCGGCGCATGATCGGAAAGATGAGACCAGGGCCGCACAGGTAATGCCCAGGGATGACTGGTTGCGGCGTTACGCACATAAATACGATCGAGGCGCAACAGCGGAAAACGCGCCGGGAAAGTGCGCGCCGGGCGTCCGTGCTTACGGCTGAATACCTCATCAAGATTGGCGCAACGTTTTAACATTTTATTGGCGCGCATTTGCCAGTCATTAAAATCACCTGCCACCACCAGCGGCGCATCGGAGGGCAGGGCGGCGATCATCTCGCACATCATCTTCATTTGCGCATGGCGATGCGCATCGCGCAGACCAAGGTGAACGCACATAACATGCAGCGTCTGATCGCGGTCAGGAAGCTGTAACTGACAGTGCAGTACGCCGCGCCTCTCGGTGCCCGCTACTGAAATATCGCGGTTCTCATACTCAACGATTGGGAAGCGGGAAAGCACTGCGTTGCCGTGATGCCCTTCAGGATAGACAGCGTTACGTCCGTAAGCGAAATCGTTCCACATGGTATCAGCGAGAAACTCATAGTGCGGGGTGTCCGGCCAGTTTTCCACCTGCAGTGGATGCACAGCGTGCGTACCCATTACCTCCTGTAAAAAAACGATATCAGCGGACGTCGCGCGTACTGCTTCGCGCAGTTCAGGTAAAATAAAGCGCCGGTTGAAAGTAGTGAAACCCTTATGTGTATTAATTGTCAGGACTTTAAAGGAAAATCCTTGCGCTTTTTGTGACATACTGGGGGCGCTCTCCTTTTGATTTTGATTTCCGATAAAGTGTAGTCTTTGTCACAAAAGGGCGCTGACTTCCGCCGCGTTTTGCGGCATTGTCCGAAAACTGCGTTACATTATGGACATCCGTCGTTGGCTTTGCCGACTACTTGGATCGCATTTAAACGCGATCAGGAGAAGAGAATGAAATGGTTTAACCGTATACAGATTGCCACTGGCCAACCCTGTCTGCACATTTCTTTGCATCTGGTGATGCTTGTGGCTCTGGTTTGGGGCTGGCGGGAACGGGCGTTGGTTGAAGTGAGCAGCGTACTGGTTGCCGCCTATGCTGCGGTATTTATCGCTATGCTGCTGACGCAGCGTATACCGCGTCTGCGGCGCACCGGTGATTTTTTAGAAGAGATCACCACCACCTACTATTTCGGCGCGGCGATGCTGCTGCTGTTTTTGGTTTCACGCATCCTGCATAACAATCTGCTGCTGGCCTGTCTGGGGCTGGTGATGCTGGCAGGACCGGCGCTGGTTTCGCTGCTGGTGAAAGAGCCGCCGCCGCGTATCGAAAAGAAACGTAGCTAAGCCTGCTGTTCTTCTGCTGTCAGGGCCGCCTTGTGCGGCCCTGGTTTTTTCTGCCGCACACGCTTTTTGACGCCACAGCGCCACGCCGCTATCGCCCCGACGTGTAAACTGTTACACTGATCTCATTACGCACCGTAGTTTGTGCCCTTTCAACCGCTTGCTCAACAAGCGTCATGATCTCCCCCCTGGAAACTGCACCGTTAACGACGGTCAGGGTGGAACCGGAGTTGAACCCCTATGTCCTTTGATTCTCTCGGCCTGAACGCCGATATTTTGCGTGCCGTGGCCGAGCAAGGCTATCGTGAGCCTACCCCTGTACAGCGCCAGGCTATCCCGGTGGTACTGGAAGGTCGCGACCTGATGGCCAGTGCCCAAACCGGCACCGGCAAGACGGCAGGCTTTACGCTGCCTATTCTGCAGCGTCTGAGCGCGAAACCGCTGGCGGCGAAAAGCCGTCGCCCGGTACGCGCATTAATTCTTACCCCGACGCGTGAACTGGCGGCGCAGGTAGGCGAAAACGTACGCGACTACAGTAAATATCTGAGTCTGCGCTCGCTGGTGGTATTTGGCGGCGTCAGCATCAACCCGCAGATGCTGAAACTGCGTGGCGGCGTGGATGTGCTGGTGGCAACGCCGGGCCGTCTGCTCGATTTGGCGCAGCAAAATGCAGTCGATCTGTCACAGGTAGAAATCCTGGTGCTGGATGAAGCGGACCGCATGCTCGATATGGGCTTTATTCATGATATCCGCCGCGTTCTGGCGCGCCTGCCGGCGAAACGTCAGAATCTGCTGTTTTCCGCCACCTTCTCCGACGAAATTAAAGGTCTGGCGGAAAAACTGCTGGATAACCCCAGCCAGGTTGAAGTTGCGCGTCGCAATACCGCTTCTGAACAGATTACTCAGCATGTGCATTTTGTTGATAAAAAACGCAAGCGGGAACTGCTGTCGCTGATGATTGGCCAGGGCAACTGGCAGCAGGTGCTGGTATTTACCCGCACCAAACATGGCGCGAACCATTTAGCCGAGCAGTTGAATAAAGATGGCATTACTGCCGCTGCGATCCATGGTAATAAAAGCCAGGGCGCGCGTACTCGTGCGCTGAGCGACTTTAAAGGCGGTCAGATTCGTGTGCTGGTGGCGACCGATATCGCCGCGCGCGGCCTGGATATTGAAGAGCTGCCGCACGTCGTTAACTATGAACTGCCCAACGTGCCGGAAGATTATGTGCACCGCATCGGTCGTACCGGTCGCGCCGCCGCAACCGGCGAAGCGATATCGCTGGTCTGTGTGGATGAGCACAAGCTGCTGCGTGATATTGAGCGTGTACTGAAGCGTGAAATTCCACGTATGGCGCAGCCAGGTTTTGAGCCGGATCCGAGCATTAAAGCGGAGCCGATCCTCAATGGCCGCCAGCAGCGTGGTGGCGGCGGTGGACGTAGCCAGGGCGGTCGCGCTCAGGGCGGCGATCGTCAGCCTTCAGGCCAGCGTCAATCCGCTTCAGCGGATCGTCAGCCGCGTCGCGCTTCCGGCGAACGTGATGGCAATCAGCCGCGTCGCGCCTCTGGCGATAGCAGCAATCCGCGTCGCGCTTCCGGCGAACGTGATGGCAATCAGCCGCGTCGCGCCTCTGGCGATGGCAGCAATCCGCGCCGCGCTTCCGGCGAACGTGATGGCAATCAGCCGCGTCGCGCTTCTGGCGATGGCAGCCATCCACGCCGTCTTTCCGGCGATGGCAATCAGCCGCGCCGTACTTCCGGCCAGCGCCCGGCACAGGCGCGTAGCGATAAGCCTTCCGGCAATCGTTAATTTCGCCTGGCTAAACACGGCTACCCTTGCGGTAGCCGTTTTTTTTGCTACATACCGCGTTAGCTTCCCGCTGTTTTTTTATCCGCTTCTGTAATAAACGCCTGCCCGGGTGATTCTCACTTTCAGGCAAAAGGCGTAAACTTGCGCGTCAATTTTGTCAAAGGTATTTCTCATGCGGGTGTTACTGGCGCCGATGGAAGGCGTACTTGATTCTCTGGTACGCGAATTACTGACCTCAGTGAATGATTACGATCTTTGCATCACCGAATTTTTACGCGTGGTGGATCAGCTGCTGCCGGTAAAATCTTTTCTGCGTCTCTGCCCGGAGCTACAGCACCAGAGCCGTACCTCTTCCGGCACCTTAGTCAGAGTTCAGCTGTTGGGACAGCATCCGCAGTGGCTGGCGGAGAACGCGGCGCGGGCGGTAGAGCTGGGTTCGTGGGGCGTCGATCTCAACTGTGGCTGCCCCTCGAAGCTGGTGAACGGCAGCGGTGGCGGGGCTACGCTGTTGAAAGATCCGGAGCTGATCTATCGCGCGGCTAAAGCAATGCGCGAAGCGGTGCCCGCTACGCTGCCGGTAACGGTAAAGGTGCGTCTTGGCTGGGACTCTGGCGAGCGACGTTTTGAAATTGCCGATGCGGTACAGCAGGCAGGCGCCAGCGAACTGGTGGTGCACGGGCGCACCAAAGAGGATGGCTACCGTGCCGAGGCGATTAACTGGCAGGCGATTGGTGAAATCCGTCAGCGTTTATCGATCCCGGTGATTGCCAACGGTGAAATCTGGGACTGGCAAAGTGCACAGGCATGTATGGCGACAACCGGCTGCGATGCGGTAATGATTGGTCGTGGCGCGCTTAACGTGCCTAACCTGAGCCGGGTTATTAAAGAGAATGCGCCGCCGATGCCCTGGCCGCAGGTGATGGCGCTGCTGCATCGCTACACCCGGCTGGAAAAGCAGGGCGATACCGGGATGTACCATGTGGCACGTATCAAACAGTGGCTGGGCTATCTGCGCAAAGCATATCCGCAGGCGGATATGCTGTTTACTACCGTCCGCACCCTGAAAAACTCCCCGGAGATCGCGGCGGCGATCGATCGTCAGTGCCAGCTGGCCGAGGCTTTATCACTTAACGAGGCGTTATAGCATTACCAGCAGCGTATAAAACAGCGCGGCCATTAGCGCGCAAGCCGGTAATGTCAGCAGCCATACCAGGCCCATGCGTTTCAGCGTTTGCCACTGCAGGGCGCTGCGATTCGCCACCATGCTGCCTGCGACGCCGCAGGTCAGCACCTGAGTAGTGGAAACCGGCAGGCCAAACTGCTCCGCCACGCCTAATGTTGTCATGGTGACCAGTTCGCTGCTGGCGCCCTGCGCTGCGCTAAGCGGCGCTTTACCGGTGCGTTCGCCAATGGTAATAGCGATGCGCTGCCAGCCGGTCAAGGTACCCAATCCCAGCGCCAGCGCCACCATGATTTTTACCCACCAGGGGATTAGGCTGCTGGCGTGATTTAACTGTCCGGCCATCGCCGTCAGCAGTGCGCGCTCATTATGCGTCAGCGGCACAGGGCTGTTTACCAGCTGATGCAGGGTTTTGCTGGTCAGCGACATTTGCAGGCGCAGGCGGGTTGCCTCACTTGTTGAGAGCCGATCGAAGCGGGTCAGGGCGCTCAGCTGTTGATGCAGGCTGCCCGTCACTTTGCCCAGCGCTGGCAATACCTCTTGCTGCCAGCGCTGCTGCTGTAAATAGCGCTGCAGTTCACTTTCTGCCATCGGCAGTGTGAGATCGCTGCGCTGCGGCAGCTGCGCCTGCGCCTGTGCGGTCAGCACGGTTAAGCTGGCTATTTCGCGCTCCGGCAGAGTGCGGTTCAGGGCAAACGTGCCCGGCAGCGCGATCAGCAGGATGACCATAATCAATCCCATACCTTTCTGCCCGTCGTTGGCTCCGTGCGCGAAAGAGACGCCGCTGCTGGTCAGCAGCAGCATGCCGCGCAGCCAGAGCGGAGGAGGGCGTTGCAGATCGGCAGCCTGAGTGAGCTGGCGATTCGGCAATAGCGCCTTCATTGCCAGCAGCAGCAGCCCGGCGGCGACAAAACCCAGCACCGGCGACAGCAGCAGCGCCCAGCCAGCCCAGCCAGCCTGATGCCAGTCGATGCCGGTCAACGCGCCATTGCCGTTCAGCAAGCTACTGGCACCGCCCACGCCTACCATCGCTCCCAGCAGCGCATGAGAAGAGGAGGAAGGGATAGCGAAATACCAGCTGGCAAGATTCCAGCTAATCGCCGCCAGCAGCAGGGCATAAATCAGCGCGTAGCCATGACGGGCATCCAGTTGCAGCAGTCCCTCTGCTGGCAGCAGAGATATGACGCCCCAGGCCACCACGCCGCTTGCCAGCAGCACGCCCAACATATTCGCAATGGCGGAAATCAGCACTGCCCGCCCCGGGGAGAGCGTACCGGTATAAATTACTGTCGTAACGGCATTGGCGGTATCGTGCACGCCGTTAACAAAAACAAAGCCCAGAGCCAACAGCAGGGCGCCGCTCAGCAGCAGGTCAGGAGTAAAAACGTTGCCCGAGGCGCGCATCTCAGCCGCAAGCTGTGCCATCATCCAGCCGATCGCTACCAGCAAAAGCAGGCCAGCCATTGCCATTCGCAGACGCTGTTGTCGACCGGATCGTGCCGGATAAAGCGTGGGGAAGCGTGAGGTATAGCGGGCAAAGGTGCTGTAATCGCTCATATCACACCGTAAAATTATGGAATGCTCCTGTGGTGATACGCTTTTTATATGACAACAGTATGACGTGATGGAAAGGCCGGCAGCAAAGACATTCCCTGCGCACGGCAAGCCACAACCGCAAAGAGAGTGAGATAAAGCGTCAAGGGAGAAATTAATGCGGCCTAATAACAGTAAGCCGCTTTCATATTGTTATGATCTGTTGTTCAGATAACGATTAGCGAATAAATCAGTGCTGCCTGATGAAATAGCATATCAGGGTGATAAAAAGAGAGTGGCAATTAGTCGCAGCCCGCCGAGATAAACGGTGGCGGGCTGCGTGACGGAGCAGGAATAACATTCCCTGGTGTGAAAAAAAAGAAAGAAGATATTTATTTATCACCTTTCAGGTGATGAAAGGATTATTGATAAAGTTTTATTTTCCGTCAACCGTTTATTTGTAGGCTACAGGATAAAAATAGATAATTTTATTTACGGTTAATGTCTGCTTAATGATAATTGATTTTGTGCTAATTAATAATTAACCTTAAAATAAAAGACATATTATTATTCAAACGAGATGGCGTTATTTATCATCCCGCCAGCGACGAGAAAGTGACGTTCACCGCGCCGGTAAATAGTGGTTTCAGAATTATCTTCTCTTTTACTGCTGCCGGTTCGCTGCCAGGCTTACTCCTTTGCCCGTCAGGGATCTAAGAAACCAGGCCATGCTCTATTTCAACATTTCCCGCCTCCTTTTTCCTGCCCTCTGGCTGGTTGCGCTGTGGTGCAGCGCAGCGATGGCCGACACCGTTTGGCTAAAAAATGGCGATCGCCTTAGCGGTAACGTACGCTCGCTGGAAGACGGAAAATTAATTATGGATACCGACTGGGGCGGTACGCTGTCACTAAACTGGCGCGCAGTCAGCACGCTTAACAGTAAAAACCTGGTTACTTTACGCAATAGTCAGACTGGAGAGAGTTATAGCGTCAAACTGGAGGCGGCTGAAGCGGGCTGGCTGACGGTGGTCAGCAGTAATCAGCAGGAAGAGAAGGTCGCGGTTTCCCGTATCGACGATTTTATGAAAGCGAAAGTCAAAAGCGAGCGGCTTAACTGGAGCGGCAACGTGGATGCAGGCATTAACCTGAAACACGCATCGACCGAAACGCAGGATACCCATTTCTCTTTCAACAATAAAATTAGCCAGGGTAAATGGCGGCATAATTCCGGCGCAACCTGGAATCGCGAAACAGAAGACGCCAGCGTCAAAACCTATAATTACAGCCTGCGCTATGCGATTGATTATACCTTTCGTGAACAGTTCTTCTGGCAGGGACGCGCCAGCTATAAGCGTGACTGGGTTGAAGATCTGGCGCATCAGGCGCTCATCGGCACCGGGCCAGGCTATCAATTCTGGGATAAATGGTAAAAAAAAGGGCGATAATCATCGCCCTTTTTGATACTGCTTTATGCTCAGGAACCACTATTTTCGTCAGCAGGCGCTACAGGCTGAGATTGATCCACAGGCGCAGGGTTGCCGTTTTGCTCGGCAGCATTGGTCGGCAGCGTCTGATTTGGTGCCTGGGTATCAGCATTTTGCGGAACCACTGGCTCAACCGGCGCTTCTTCCGCTAATCCGTTAACCTTCACCGGCATACCGGAGCGCGCTCTCATCGCCTGATCGACGATCGTCTGGTTTACGCTGGCGTCAGACAAGATTTTGCTCACCGCAGGCGTTAACGTGATCGGTACCGGCGCACGCGATTTAAACTGCTCTTCAGTAGTGGAGAGCGGATTATGGATCTCAACATAACGCGAACCATCCGGCTCTACCGACGCCTTAACCGGCTGATCGATAAACTGCACGCGCGTGCCAACCGGCACGTTATCGAACAGCCATTTAATATCGTCAGCACGCAGACGTACGCAGCCGTGGCTTACGCGCAGGCCAATACCGAAGTTAGCGTTGGTGCCGTGAATCGCATAGAGGCGACCGATATAAAGCGCATAAAGTCCCATCGGGTTATCCGGACCGGCCGGGAACACTTCAGGCAGCGTCTCGCCGCGCGCGGCGTACTCTTCATGCATTTTTTTGGTTGGCGTCCAGGTCGGGCCCGCTTTTTTGCGCTGCACGGTGGTGGTCCAGTCTACTGGGGTATCCTTGCCCAGTTCGCCAATGCCGATAGGCAGCACGACAACGGTTTTGGTGCCTTTCGGGTAATAATAGAGACGCATTTCGGCGCTGTTGATGACAATCCCTTCACGCGGCGCGTCGGGCAGAATCAACTGGTGGGGAATAATCAGTTTTGAACCGGCCTGCGGCAGATAAACGTCAACGCCGGGGTTGGCTTCGAGCATATTGCTCAGGCCCATTTGATATTGTGCAGCAAAAGCTTCCAGAGGAAGTTTGCTGTCCTGCGGGATGGTAATTTCCAGGTTTTCTCCCGTCAAACGGCTGTTGGCCGGAGGCAGAGGATAAACCACAGCAAGCGCCTGCTGGCTAAATGCCACCAGTGCTACTGCCAGTGAAGCGATCGCGCGAATGCTCTTTTTCATCTTATTTCAATTGATTAATGCCATTAAATGGCTTGTTAGAGAGTCGACCCAGGTGCGGCCATTGTGACCGGCTGCACATTATATGTGCATAACCTCTGATTGTGGAACCAGGATTTTTCGTAACCGCACCAGCTTTCCTTAACTCTATGTCATTTCACACAATCTTGCCGGGCCTGAAGGCATTTTTTACATTCAGGGCTGCCATTGCGGGTCATCGCCATCCAGTTTGCGATTCAGGAAAAAGGCGGCGCTGATCAAAGCCAGATGGCTGAGCGCCTGCGGAAAGTTGCCCAATGCGTAGCCATGAAAATCAAACTCCTCGGCATACAGGCCCAGCGGACTGGCGTAGCTCAGCAGCTTCTCAAACTCGAAATGCGCCTCCTCAACCCGTCCGGCCCGCGCCAGACACTCCACGTACCAGAATGAACAGGCCACAAAGGATCCCTCACGACCGCTTAGCGCATCGGCAGGCGTCTCTTCACGGTCATAGCGCCAGACCATACCGTCGCGCACCAGCTTCGCCTTGATCGCATCCAGCGTTGAGAGCCAGTCGGGATCGGTTGCGCCCACAAAGCGCACCAGCGGCATCAGCAACATCGAGGCATCCAGCGATTTACCGTGGCGCGTAGCGGTAAAGTGTCCCTGTTCAGGATCCCAAAAATCCTGCCAGATCTCCTGGCGAATTTCGCTGCGCACGCGATCCCAGCGCTCATAGGGCATCGGTAACGATCGTTTCATGCCAAGGCGCAGCGCACGATCCAGCGCCACCCAGCACATCAGGCGCGAGTGCAAAAAGTGTTGCGGTTCGCCGCGCATTTCCCAAATTCCGGCGTCCGGCTCCTGCCAGTGCTCGCACAGATAATCAATGGTGCTGCAGACGTTGCGCCAGCCGCGCTCAGAGATCGCCTCGCCATACTTGTTGGCGAGATAAACCGCATCCATCAGTTCGCCGTAAATATCGAGCTGCGTTTGCCGCCAGGCATCATTACCGATACGTACCGGACGCGAATCACCATAGCCGGAAAGATGCGGCAGCTCGCTTTCATGCAGCTCGGTGGCGCTGTCAAGGCGGTACATGACCTGCAGCCGCTCTTTGTCATGATGGCTGTTTTCCACGCAATGACTTACCCAGTGCGTAAAGCGTTTCGCTTCATCAACATAGCCAAGGCGCATCAGGGCATAAACGCTAAAAGAGGCGTCACGGATCCAGGAGGCGCGATAGTCCCAGTTACGTTCGCCGCCCAGCTCTTCCGGCAGTCCGAAGGTTGCGGCGGCGGCAATCGAACCGTGCTGCCACGAGGTCAGCAGCTTCAGCGCCAGCGACGAGCGTTTCACCATCTCCTGCCAGCGTCCGCGCCAGTTGCTTTGATGGCACCAGCTGCGCCAGTAACGTAGCGTTTCCTTAAAGCAGATATCGGTTTGCAGGTTATCCAGATGCTCATCCTGCGCGCAGCCGAAAATAAATTCCGCGTGCTCGCCCGTTTTCAGGGTAAAGCTCGCTACTGCCGCCTGACGATCCAGAGAGAGCGGTACGGTGGCGGTCAGGCGCAGCGTAGGCTGGCCGTCGGCGCTGAACAACACGGCATTATCGCGCAGCTTCGCTTTGGGTGTGGCGCGTGCATAGTCATGCACCGGCGCGCAGCGCAGCGAAAAACGCCCCTCGCCGCGAACCATCTTCAACCGGCGAATAATGCGCGGTTTGGTGTCCTGTTGCTCGCAGATCGGCATGTAATCGGTAATTTCCGCTACGCCTTCGGCAGCCAGCCAGCGTGTTTGCAGAATATTGGTATCCGGCAGGTAGAGCTGCTGGCGGCGGCTCGCTTTCCACTCTGGCGTCAGACTAAAGACGCCCGCCTCGTCACTGTCCAGCAGGGCAGTGAATATCGAAGGGCTATCCAGATTGGGCCAGCAAAAATAGTCGATAGTGCCATCGTCCGCCACCAGTGCGCAGGTACGCAGATCGCCAATGACGCCGTGATTACCGATAGGTCGTTTGATATCAGCCATGCCGTTCCCCGGTTGCGCTGTGTGAACTATTACTATAGCCAGGCTGGGCGGCGGCGGCGGGCAGAGCAGCTATACTTGCTGTTCGTTTATTGAGCGTGACAGAGGAGTAAAGCTATGCCGACAAACAAGGTTGCAGTGGTCACCGCATCGGATTCCGGTATCGGGAAAGCCTGTGCGGTGATGCTGGCAGAGCAGGGTTACGATATCGGCATTACCTGGCGTTCGGATGAGAAGGGCGCGCAGGAGACAGCTGAAGAGGTGCGTAAGCTGGGACGCCAGGCGGAACTGGTGCAGATGGATCTTTCCGATCCGCAGCTGGGAGGGGAAGCGCTGGCGTCGCTGATTGAGAAGCTGGGTCGCATCGATGTGTTGGTGAATAATGCCGGTACCAACGTTAAGGGCGACTTTCTGGATATTGCCTTTGATGACTGGCGCAAAGTTTTTACCGTGGATGTCGACGGCGCTTTTGTTTGCGGGCAGATTGCTGCGCGTCAGATGGTCAAACAGGGCGAAGGCGGTCGCATTATCAATATCACCTCGGTGCATGAGCATACGCCGCTGCCGGGTTCGGTCTCTTATACCGCGGCTAAACATGCGCTGGGCGGCCTGACCAAGGCGATGGCGCTTAGCCTGCTGCCACAGAAAATTTTGGTTAACGCGGTCGCGCCGGGCGCTATCGCCACGCCAATGAACGATATGGAAAATGCCGACGCGCACAAGGTTTCCCTGCCCACTATTCCTGCCGGTCGCCCCGGCGATACGCGCGAAATCGCCAGCATGGTTGCCTGGCTCTGCTCTGAGTGGTCTGGCTATACCACTGGTCAGTCTTTTATTATTGACGGCGGCTTTATGCTCGCTAATCCGCAGTATGCCGCCGCGCAACAGCAGGCCGCTCAGTAATTTCCGGCGCTTTAGCGCGCTTACGGGGCAGGCTGCTGCCCCGTTTTGCTTTTCCGTTCCGCCTCCTTCCGCGTTATTATTTGGCGCACAATCAAGAAGGAAGCGTATATGGCTATGGAGATCCCACTGCTGGCGGTACGTGACGTCAGCTATCGTCTGGCGGATAAAATGCTGCTGGCGCCTCTCTCTTTTACTTTGCAGCAACATGAAATCGTCTGGCTCACCGGTGCTTCGGGCAGCGGTAAAACCACATTACTGAAAATTCTTGCTTCGTTACTGCCGCCCAGCAGCGGCAGCATCGCGCTTCGCGGCGAGGAGAGCACCACGCTAAAGCCGGAGACCTGGCGTCGCCAGGTCTCTTACTGTTTCCAGACGCCGCAGCTGTTTGGCGAAAGCGTCTATGACAACCTGGCTTTTCCCTGGCTAATCCGTCAGCAGCGGCCTGAAAAGCAGGCGCTGCGCGCCAGCCTGGCGCAGCTGAATGTAGACCCGGAAATACTCGAGCAGCCCATCGGCGATCTTTCCGGCGGCGAACGGCAGCGGGTGGCGCTGCTGCGCAATTTACAGTTTCCTCCGGCGGTTCTGCTGCTGGATGAGGTTACCAGCGCGCTGGATACAGAGAATAAAGCTCAGGTAAAACAGCTTATTCGCCAGACGGTGCAGCAGCAGCCGATGAGCGTGCTCTGGATCAGTCACGACCCGCAGGAGATCGACGATGGCTCCCGCATTATCTCTTTAACCCGCATGGACGCAGCGCAATGAATCATCCCGAAATTAGCAATACCTCGCTGGCGCTGGCCTTTATGCTGGTGCTGGTGGCCCTGTTTGTCAGCCAGAAAGAGAAGCTGGGACTGCATAAAGATATTTTATGGAGCGTGGCGCGTGCCATCATTCAGCTCACCCTGGTGGGCTACGTCCTGCACACGCTGTTCGATTTTAATAACCGCTGGCTGACGCTGCTGATGGTGCTGTTTATCTGTATCAATGCGGCGCTGCATGCACGCAAACGCAGTAAACGCATCGGTAACGCCTTTGTTATCTCTTTTACCGCCATTACTTCCGGCACCGCCCTGACGCTGACCATTCTGGTATCAAGCGGCGCGATTGATTTTGTGCCGATGCAGGTGATTCCGGTTTCCGGCATGATTGCCGGTAATGCGATGGTGGCAGTGGGATTATGCTACGCCCAGTTAAATCAACGCTTCGCTGATAATCGTCAGAAAGTGGAAGAGATGCTGAGTCTTGGCGCATCGGTTAAACAGGCTTCGGCAACCCTGGTACGCGACAGCATTCGCGCCGCGATGAGCCCAACGGTGGATGCGGCGAAAACCGTGGGGCTGGTTAGCCTGCCGGGCATGATGTCAGGCCTGATCTTTGCCGGTATCGATCCGGTGCTGGCGATTAAATATCAGATCATGGTGACCTTTATGCTGCTGGGAACGGCGGCGATCTCAACAATCATCGCCGCCTGGCTCGGCTATCGGCGCTTTTATAACGCCCGCTCGCAGCTGGTATTTTAATCGGCGTTTCGCCGCGACCAGCGGCGAAACGCCAGACGCAGCAGCAGCACAAACACCACCGCACCAGCCAACCACAGCAGATGCTTCAGATGATGATCGAGGCGATGCAGCCAGGGCGTGATCATCTCACCGGCAAAATAGCCGAGCGTTACAAAGACCAGTGACCAGATAAAGGCACCGATGGCATTAAAAATCATAAATTTCAGCGGACTGAGGCGGCTGGCACCGATAATAATGGGTCCGATAATGCGAAAGCCGTACATAAAGCGCACGCCAATAATAAACAGCACCGGATAACGACGGATCAGGCGATTGGCGCGCTTCAGTTTGCCCTGATGTTTCTTAAAGCGCCGCAGTATGCGGGAACCGAATCGACGACCAATATAGTAAAGCAGCTGATCGCCAAGAAAGCCGCCGAGCATCACCGCCAGCACCACGCCGCTATAGCGCAGCAGCTTTTCGTGCGCCATGATGCCGCCCAGCAGCGCGAACGTTTCCCCTTCGGCAATACAGCCAATAACCACGGCCAGATAACCATACTGCTGAATAAACTGGTTGATATCGAAATGCAAAACGTACCGTCCCTTTTAGCCTTAGCGTCAGGGTAAGTGTACACCTCGTTAACTCTGCCTTGCGAAAAAAGGCGATACGGGGAAAAGGTTGCGCCCGTGATTGGTGAAAAAATAGGCAGATGACGTATACTTAAGTCACCGTCGCCAGATTGGCGGCAAGGTACTGAGGGCTATATCATGAATCATGTCTGGGGCCTGCTGGCGCATCCCGATCGGGAAATGCGCAATATCGAACGGGAAAACGAAAGCGTTTCCCACCATTACACCCATCACGTTTTACTGATGGCGGCGATTCCGGTGATTTGCTCCCTGATTGGTACCACCCAGATGGGATGGTATCTCGGCGGAGGGCGCTCGGTTCCGCTCGCGCTGTCGACCGGACTGATGCTTGCCGTGCTGTTTTATCTGTTAATTCTGGGCGGCGTGGCGGTAATGGGTCGGGTCATTCACTGGATGGCGCGTGATTATCCGCAGCGTCCCAGCATGCAGCGCTGTACGGTTTTTGCCGGCTATGTCGCTACGCCGCTGTTCCTGAGCGGCATCATCGCGCTTTATCCGGTTGTCTGGCTCTGCGTGCTGGCAGGAGCAATCGCGCTTGCCTGGACCGGCTATCTGCTCTACGTGGGCATTCCGCAATTGCTTAATATCGATCGCGATGAAAGCCTGCGTTTTTCCGGCTCAACGCTGGCCATCGGCATTCTGCTGTTTGAGGTGTTGCTGGCGCTAACGGTGCTGCTGTGGGGCTACGGCTTCCGTATGGGATAAGCCGCTTGCCTGCGCACAGACACTGCCGATATTTTGGTCTTGCTAAAAAAGCCACCTGCGGGTGGCTTAATCATGCTTTTAAAGCTTTATGCGATATCTTTAATCGCCACTTCACGGCGAGCCAGGAAATCACTTACTGTACCTATACGGTTAAGTTCTTCCTGGGCACGGGTATCATTTTCTACCTCCCATATATTTACAGCCGACTGAATATTTAGCCAAAAATCCACGGTTGTATCGAAAGCCTTTGCCAGACGAAACGCCATATCTGTAGTGAGTTTGCGATGATTGTTAACTAAAGCGCTGACCGTATTGCGGTGGACGTTAAAGGAGGCTGCCGCATTGATCATATCAAGTTTACGTGCAAGCGTAGTTTGAAGATCAGGCGGTATTTTGCTGGCTGGCGTTGCGTATTGAAAAAAGGCGTCCAGCCAGGCATCACGGAAGCTTCCAATGCTTTTTAATATTCCCTTTTATCCTTCTAATCCCTGTGCGCTAATCTTAACGCACTCATGCACCGTGCTCAGGTGCGTGGGCGCGGTGACGCTTTTTCATAAAGACAATTTCTTGCCCGTTTACGCCCGGAAACGAATCTCTGATAGGAATTTACTGAGCGCCCGGCGTATTATTCTGTCTGCCAGCCGTTGCACCTGTTGACTCTTGTGACGGCGGCCTGTGTTACACACAGCGCGCAATCCTGAACCGGTAAGTTGTTAAACGATGCCCGCAAAATTTCGTTATTCGTTGCTGAGCCTGGCTTTTCTTTTCTCCGCGCAGAGCCTGGTGGGTCAGGCGCTGGCCGCTTCGCCATTAAGCACGCTTGCGCCGCTCTCCCAGCCGCAAATCGCCTCCGGCAGCGCGATGATTGTCGATCTGAATACTAATAAAGTGCTGTATGCCTCGCATCCGGATCGGGTAAGGCCAATCGCCTCGATTACCAAAGTGATGACGGCGATGGTGGTGCTGGATGCGCATCAGCCGCTGGATGAGATGCTGAATATTGATATCAGCCATACGCCGGAAATGCGCGGCGTGTTTTCTCGCGTACGCCTGAAGAGTGAAATCAGTCGCAGAAATATGCTGCTGCTGGCGCTGATGTCGTCGGAAAACCGTGCTGCCGCCAGCCTGGCGCATCATTATCCCGGCGGCTATGACGCCTTTATTCGCGCCATGAATGCCAAAGCGCGTGCGCTGGGCATGACCAATACCCATTATGTGGAGCCGACCGGCCTGTCGATTCATAACGTTTCCACCGCCCGCGATCTGACAAAGCTGCTGATCGCTACGAAACGTTATCCGCTGTTGGGTCAGCTCAGCACCACCCATGAGGAGATGGCGCACTTCAGCAATCCGGACTATACGCTGCCTTTCCGTAATACCAATCATCTGGTCTATAAGCCGGACTGGCACATTCAGCTCACCAAAACCGGCTTTACCAATCAGGCGGGGCACTGTCTGGTGATGCGCACCATGATCAAACAGCGTCCGGTCGCGCTGGTGGTGCTGGATGCCTTTGGCAAATATACCCATTTTGCCGATGCCAAACGGCTACGCGACTGGCTGGAGACCGGCAAATCCGCCCCGGTTCCGGCGGCGGCGCTGGCGTATAAAAAGCAAAAAACCGCTAATACCGCCAGCAATAACGCGATCGATTAGTGTGTTACTCCTCCGCTGGGCGGTCAGCGGAGGAGAGCGCACGCTGCATGATCAGCGTATCGCGCCAGGCACCATGCTTATATCCCACCCCTTTTAATACGCCCGCCTGACAGAATCCCAGCCTGAGATGTAGCTTCAGCGAGCCGATGTTCTGCTCGCCGTTGCCGATAATCGCCAGCATCTGCTGCCAGGGACCTTGTTCACAGCGCGCGATCAGCGCCGCCAGCAGGGCGCTACCGATGCCGCGTCCTGCCGTGTCGTGTGCCAGATAGATCGACTCTTCCACGCTATAGCGGTAAGCAGGACGCGGGCGATAGGGTGAAGCGTAGCTAAAGCCAACCAGGCGGCCTGCCTGTTCAGCGACCAGATACGGCATTTCCAGCGCCTGCACCTTGAGAAAACGGGCCTGCATTTCCGCCGTATCGGGCGGCGTCTCCTCAAAAGAGGCGCAGCCATACAGCACATGCCAGGCGTAAATTTCGCTGACAGCGGCGATATCAGCCGCGCATGCATCACGAATCAGCAGGGGTTCGACCTTCTCAGACATAACTTCTCCTTATACCGGATGAAAGTCTTACTTTGACACAGGCGCGCGGTAGCCCTTCATAACAAATTCTTATGCAAAAAGAGCGATTTTTCTTCACGCTTTCCTATAGTGAAGCGGCAGGCAAAAGCATAAACTGGCGCGCGATCGCGGCGAGGCCGTGGAACAGAAACAGAGTGGAATGACCTTCGATGTCAAAGTGGTTACGATTAATGCGCACAAGCCTGCTGGCGCTGCTGGTAATGGCGTCATTTGTGATTCACGCGGCGGAAAACGCTGAGGATAGCGCGGCGGCAGGTGAAGAGACTGTAGTAAAGGTAAATGCGTCGGCAGAACTGCCGAAAATGCAAAAAATCCTCGATAAAATCAAAGGGCAGGTTTCCGGCGAAACCAATGATGCACAGCTTTCCCAGCTCAACGAAATGGCGCTGGAGCTGTCGGGCAATGCCGATACGCTGGGACAGGCGCTGATCCCGCAACGGCAACAGTTAATGGCGCAGCTGGCAGTATTAGGCCCGGTGCCACAAGCGGACAGCGGCGTGAAAGAGACGCCGGAGGTGACGCGCAAGCGAAGCACGCTGGAAAATCAAAAGCAAAAGCTGGACGAACAGATTAAACAAGCGGAGACGATCAAAAGCGGCTCGCTTAACCTCAGCGCGCAGATTGTTAGTCTGCGGCGCGATAATCTGAAAACCCAGCTGGCATTGAACTCTGGCAGTATTTTTGGTCCGCGTTTCTGGGCACCGCTGTTTGGTATGCAGCAAAGAGATGGCGATAAGCTGGCTAACTTCCGCGATGAGCTAACGGACACCGTGGCGCTGGCCTGGGAGCCGGGTTGGCGGCTCGGCACCGTGTTGTGGCTGGTAGCCGCGGTGCTAATCGCTACGCTGGGCCGCCGCTACGGAGAGGAGTTCCTCGCGTGGATTAGTATTAACAAGTTGCCGGAAGGGCGTCTGCGGCGCAGCTTCCTGGCGGCGGCGATCGCCCTTACCACGCTGGTGGCGGTGGTGCTGGCGTTTAACTTTCTTGATCAGGCGTTTACCCGCCGCGAGGAAGTTTCTGATGACGTCCAGAGCTTTGCTGATCGTCTGGTACAGCTCAGCCTGTTCTGCGGCCTGATTGCCGGGCTGGGACGGGCGTTTCTGTCGACGCGTCGCCCTTCATGGCGTCTGCCGGCGATTTCCAACGAGGTGGCGCAGGCGCTGAAACCCTACCCGCCGCTGACCGCGCTTCTGGTATTTATTTTCCAAACGGTAGAAGCGCTGAATACCACCGTTGGCACCAGCGTCGGCACCACCATTCTGGCAAACGGCATGACGGCGCTACTGGTGGGCGCTACCGCGCTCTCTATCAGTTTCCGCTCCAGCCGCGTTCGTCGTTGTCTGGTGCAGGAAGGGCAGACGCCAGAGGCCCGATCCACCTTAGTCGGCCTGGTTCAGATGTCGATTACGCTTATCGGTCTGGCAATCATGCTGTCGCTGATTATCGGTTACGTTACCCTGGCGCGCTTTCTCAGCTATGAGCTGGTCTGGCTGGGTATCGTCTGCGGCGCTTACTATTTCCTTAGCCATCTGGTGAGCGATGGCTGCGAAACGCTGCTGTCGGTAAATAGCCTGACCGGCAAGCGGATGCAGACCTCGCTGAACATCGATGAGCGGCATCTTTCGCAGGCGGCGGCGCTGCTGTCGGCGCTGGGAAAAACCATACTGCTGCTGTTTGCGGTAGTGGCGGTGCTGAACGGCACTTTCGGCACCTCGACGCCGATTGAACTGCTGCAAAAGGCGGTAGAGTTCTGGGGCGGCAAAGGGCTGGAGTCGCTGAATATCGTGCCTGCACATCTGGTCAATGCGCTGCTGTGCATGGTTATTGGCATCTATGTGCTGCGCGCGGTGCGTCGCTGGCTGGATAACGATTTTCTGCCGAAAACCACCATGGATATCGGCATGCGCGTTTCGCTGGTAACGCTGTTCAGCAATATCGGCTATGTGCTGGTTATTCTGTTAACGCTCTCAACCATGGGCGTGCAGTGGAACAAGCTGGCCTGGATTGTCAGCGCCCTGTCGGTGGGTATCGGTTTCGGCCTGCAGGAGATTGTGAAAAACTTTATCTCCGGCCTGATCCTGTTGACCGAACGTCCGGTGAAGGTGGGTGACCTGGTAAGCATCAGCGGGATTGAAGGCGATATTCGCCGGATCAACGTGCGCGCCACAGAGATTCAGCTGGGTGACAAATCTACGGTGATCGTACCGAACTCGCAGCTGATCTCGCAGAACGTGCGTAACGCCACCATGGGTAATGCTCAGGGCGTGGTTACCATTACGCTGACGTTCCCGCTGGATATCGATCCGGTGCAGGTGCGGGAGATTTTACTGGGGGTCTATCAGGAAAACGAACGCATTCTGGATACGCCAGAGCCCTCGGTCAGTTTCAAAGATCTTACCCCGCAGGGAATTGTGCTGAGCGTAACCGGAAATGTCTCTAACCAGCGGCAGATTGGCGGCGTGAAAAGCGATCTGCTGTTCGATCTGCTGACGCGCCTGCGTAAAGAGGGCATCGTGCTATCGCGCCCGCAAACCATGATCATTGAGCGCAAGAATGGTGAGGTGGTCGTTAAAGATCCACAGCAAAGCTAAGCCGCGCCAGGGCCGCCTTTTCGCATGGAAACGGCGGCCTTTGGGCGTTTAATCGGCCGAGTGATGCGCATCGCAGCCGCAGCCCGCCCAGTGTTTTAGTTTGCTGGTTTTACCAATGCCGGGGTTAAAGCTGTTAGTCGGATCAAGCTGCTGATAGAACGCTTTCAACTGCGGCTTCGCCTGGTAAAGATGGCCGACGTTATGCTCCGCCGGATATTCCGCGCCGCGCTGGTTAAGGATCTCCAGCATTCTCTCTTTCAGCGCATGCGCGTCCACGCCTTTCTTCACGATGTAATCCTGATGAAACACATGGCACATAAAGTGGCCATAGTAGAGGCGATGCACCAGCTTATCGTCAAACTCCGGTGGCAGCTTCTCGAACCAGTCGCGATCGTTACGACGCAGCGCAATATCCAGCGCCAGAATATCCTCGACTTCATCATGATGCGCCGCGTGATAGCGCACCGCCGCGCCCGCTGCGGCAAAGCGATGCAGAAAGGCTTTCGAGCCCTCTTCATCGGTGCATTCAAAATAGTCGCCGCCGCCCTCGCGGAAAAAGTCCCTTAAAAACTGACGCGCCTCCTCCACGCCGTCGCCGGACATTTTCAGCATCAGATGATGCTCATAGCGGTCGCGCCAGATTTTCATCTTTTTCGGCAGGTGCGTCGGAAACAGCACGCTCAGCTTTTGCAGCATGCGGTCGGTAAAATGGGGGCGGAACAGCGGAATGTGGCTCAGCATCGCATCGATACGTCCCTTCAGGGTAAAGAAACGCGGCATCTTATCGGTGCCCAGCCGGTCGATCATAATAAAGGTATCTTTCCCATACTTTTCGGCGATGTCATACATATCGCGATGCATATATTCGCCCGCCACCGGCAGGTTTTTAAAATGGGCCAGAATATGGCGACGAATATCCTCCAGCGCCGCCGTATCGTTGCTGCCGATATAAAATACCTGCTGCTTTTTCTCCGCCTCGAAGGTATCCAGACGCACAGCGAACACCGCCAGCTTGCCGGCGCAGCCGGAGGCTTCATACAGGCGGCTGGCGTCAGCGTTAAAGCGCGACGGTGTGTCTGCCTCTACGTCGCGCACACGCTCGACGTAGTTGTGATCGGACGCCTGGCGCGCATCATGGCGCACATCGCTCTCGCGCCAGGTCTCATCATCCAGACGCCCCAGGATCTGCTCCGGCGTGCTGCCCAGTTCAATGCCGAGATGATTCACCAGCTTTAGCTGTCCCTGCTCATCCAGCTGAGCGTAAAGCGCCATTTCGGTATAGGCCGGGCCGCGTTTCACCAGCGCGCCGCCGGAGTTATTGCACACGCCGCCGAGAACAGAAGCGCCAATACAGGAGGAGCCGATCACTGAATGCGGCTCGCGTCCCAGCGGTTTAAGGATTTTCTCCAGCTGAAACAGCGTGCTGCCGGGAAACGCCAGCACCTGCTTGCCTTTATCCAGCAGCTGAATACGATCCATGCGCAGGGTGCTGATAATAATGATTTCGCGATCATAATCGTTGCCGTTGGGCGTTGAGCCTTCGGTCAGGCCGGTATTCGCCGCCTGCATCAGAATGATTTTATCCGCCGCGACCGCAGCCTTCAGCACGCGCCACAGTTCCAGCAGCGAGCCGGGAAAAACCACCGCCAGCGCCTCGCCCTGACCAGAGCGGAAGCCTTTACGATAGCGTTCGGTTTTACGCGGATCGGTCAGCAGATGGCTACGGCCAACGATACGGCGCAGTTCATTAACCAGGGTTTGACTGGCAGATTGAGTATGAGGGTGCATATCCATTGTCCTGTTATGTGGGTCAAATTTACTGTAGCAGCTCCGACACAAAAGCGTTCAACGGCAAAACTACCTGCTATTCTCTTGCTGTTGCACGCTGTAGCTATCTTATTGCTGTAGCACTAATTACCCTTCATACTTCACGCTGCAGGTATGTTGGCTGCGCTCGCTTATCCCGGCCACTGATTTGCGTCAGCGCCCGGGGATTTACGCGCTGGCCGCCTTCCTGCAACGCCAACTATTTAGGGTACAAAACCCGTTCCGCGTTCTTGTTGAGAGCCCAATCTGATGAAATGGATTTACTCCCTGAGTCTCGCTGTTTCTCTGGCGGTGCAGCCCGCCTTCGCTGACGATCTTTTCGGTCCCCATCCTATGACGCCAGAAGCGCGCGATGCGTTTGTCACCGATCTGCTGGCGAAAATGACGCTGGATGAAAAAATTGGTCAGCTGCGGCTGATTAGCGTCGGACCGGACAACCCAAAAGAATCGATCCGCGACATGATCCAGAAAGGACAGGTCGGCGCGATATTTAATACCGTTACCCGTCCCGACATCCGTGTTATGCAGGATCAGGTAATGCAGCTTAGCCGCCTGAAAATCCCGTTATTCTTTGCCTATGACGTGGTGCATGGTCAACGCACCATTTTCCCGATTCCGTTAGGCCTGGCGGCCACCTGGGATCTGGATGCGGTCAGCCGCGTTGGTCGCGTCTCTGCCTGGGAGGCAGCAGACGATGGCCTGAATATGACCTGGGCACCGATGGTGGATGTCACGCGTGAACCGCGCTGGGGCCGCGGTTCAGAAGGCTTTGGCGAAGATACTTTCCTGACCTCTAAAATGGGCAGCACCATGGTTGAGGCGATGCAGGGTAAAAGCCCGGCGGATCGCTATTCTGTGATGACCAGCGTTAAGCATTTCGCATTGTATGGCGCGATTGAAGGCGGTCGCGACTACAACACCGTGGATATGAGCCCGCAGCGCATGTTCCAGGATTATTTGCCGCCCTATAAGGCGTCGCTGGACGCTGGCAGCGGCGGGGTGATGGTGTCGCTGAATTCCATCAACGGCATGCCGGCCACCGCCAACAGCTGGCTGCTGAAAGATCTGCTGCGCGAACAATGGAAATTCAAAGGCATTACCATCAGCGATCATGGCGCGATTAAAGAGCTGATCAAGCATGGCGTCGCCAGCGATCCTGAAGATGCGGTACGGGTAGCGCTAAAAGCCGGTATCGATATGAGCATGGGTGATGTCTACTACAGCCAGTATCTGCCGGGGCTGGTGAAGCGCGGCGTGGTATCGCAGCAGGAAATCGACGATGCGGCGCGCCATGTGCTGAACGTGAAATATGATATGGGGCTGTTTAACGATCCCTACAGCCATTTAGGGCCGAAAGGCAGCGATCCGGTAGATACCAATGCGGAAAGCCGTCTGCATCGTGAAGATGCGCGTGAAGTGGCGCGTAAAAGTATGGTGCTGCTGAAAAACCGGCTGGAAACGCTGCCGCTGAAAAAGTCGGGCACCATTGCGCTGATCGGTCCGCTGGCGGACAGCCAGCGCGACATTATGGGCAGCTGGTCGGCAGCGGGCGTGGCGAAGCAGTCGGTAACGCTGCTGCAGGGGATGAAAAACGCCACCGCCGACAAGGCAACGCTGCTGTATGCCAAAGGCGCGAATATTACCGATCATAAAGGGATTCAGGATTTTCTGAACCTCTATGAGCAGGCGGTCAGCGTGGATAGCCGCACGCCGCAGCAGATGATTGACGAAGCGGTGGCCACGGCGAAAAAAGCGGATGTGGTGGTGGTGGCGCTGGGCGAGGCGCAGGGCATGGCGCATGAGGCCTCCAGCCGTACCGACCTGACGCTGCCTGAGAGCCAGCAAAAGCTGCTGGCGGCGCTGAAAACCACCGGCAAACCGCTGGTGGTGGTACTGATGAACGGACGCGCGCTGGCGCTGGAGCGTGAAGATCAGCAGGCCGATGCGCTGCTGGAGACCTGGTTTAGCGGCACCGAAGGGGGCAACGCTATTGCCGACGTGCTGTTTGGCGACTATAACCCGTCAGGCAAGCTGCCGGTCTCCTTCCCGCGTTCGGTGGGGCAGATCCCGATTTATTACAATCACCTGCCAACCGGCCGTCCTTATAATTCAGCAAAACCGAACAAATATACTTCGCACTATTATGATGCGGTTAACGGGCCGCTCTATCCCTTTGGCTACGGTTTGAGCTATACCCGCTTCAGCGTCTCGCCGGTGAAGCTCTCCTCATCGACCATGCCGCATAATGGCAAGGTTGAAGCCAGCGTTACGGTAACCAATACCGGCAAACGCGACGGTGCAACGGTGGTGCAACTCTATCTGAACGATGAAGTTGCCAGCATCAGCCGTCCGGTAAAAGAGCTGCGCGGCTTTAAGCGCATCATGTTGAAAGCAGGCGAGTCACAAACCGTGACCTTCCCGATTGATGTGGAAGCGCTGAAATTCTGGAACCAGCAGATGCAGTGGGTAGCGGAGCCAGGCAAGTTCAAAGTGATGATTGGCCTGGATTCGGTGAGAACGCAGAATGCGGAATTCACTTACCTGTAATGCAGCATCTCAGCGGTAGGGTGCTTGCAGCCTTACAGGCAACCAACGCCTGATGCAGGCATATGGCTCTGTTTAAAACCGACCCTTCAGGGTCGGTTTTTTTTACGTCTATTTGCCGCCCGCCATATCGAGAAAACTGCCGGTGACGTATGAGGCCTCATCGGACAGCAGCCAGGCGATCGCCTGCGCCACCTCTTCGGGCTGGCCGCCGCGCTTCATTGGCAAACTCTCCTTTACCCGATCAACACGCCCTGGCTCGCCGCCATCGGCGTGCATCCCGGTATAAATAAAACCAGGCCGCACGGCGTTTACCCGGATGCCCTGCGCCGCCACTTCCAGCGACAGGCCGCTGGTCAGTGTATCGATGGCGCCTTTTGAGGCGGCATAGTCGACATACTCATGGGGCGCGCCGAGCCGCGAGGCGGCAGAAGAGACGTTAACAATTGCGCCGCCCTGGCCGCCGTGACGCAGCGCCATGCGCTTTACCGCCTCGCGCGCGCAAATAAAACTGCCGCTGACGTTAGTGGCGAAAATAGAGGCGATGCGCTGCGCGTCCAGTTGCTCAATAGTGGCCTGCGGTTTGAGAATGCCGGCGTTGTTCACCAGGCCGGTCAGAATGCCAAGCTCGCGGTCAATCTGCTGAAACATCGCTACTACCTGCTCCTCGTCGGCAATATCCGCCTGAACCGCAATGGCATTGCCCCCGTCGCGCCGAATCAGCGCTACCACTTCTTCAGCCTGCGCCTGCTGGCTGCGATAGCCGATACAGATCGTGTGGCCTTTTTGCGCTAACAGCAGTGCGGTAGCGCGTCCAATACCACGATCGCCGCCGGTAATTAAAGTAATGTGTTTTTTCATTGGTTCTGTGCGATTCGCCTGTTTATCGATTCCCGGTGATAAACATCATTAATGTAATGTTCAAACTCAGCAAGGCGATAGCGATAAATATTATGACGAACGGTCTTGTCACTTCAGTTGAGTGTTGCTAACAGGGCGGTGCGGAGAGGCGCAGGCACAACGAATGAAAAAGGAATGAATGCGCATAGGACAGGATCACGATAACCGGCATAAAAAAACCGATCGGCAGCCAACCGATCGGCTTATCTGGTATCTATGCTCTGTTAAAAACGCCTAATGAGATCACTTCACGCTTAGCGCCGTCAGGCGGCGTGCTGATTAACCTGTTGTTCAGCCAGCATGGTGAGTTTTTCATCGGTCGCTTTTTCTTCATCCAGGGTATTTTTCAGGATAGAGACGACATTGTCGTAGCCCAGATTTTTCGCCAGCGCCATCAGCGAACCGTAGCTGGAGATTTCATAATGTTCAACTTTCTGAGCGGCGACAATCAGGCCTGCATCGCGCACCGGCCCTTCTTCCACTTCCTGAATAATCTCCTCGCCTTCTTTGATCAGCCCTTCCATTGCTACACAGGTAACATTTTCCATTTCCACATTGTCGAGAGACTGGATAACCTGATCAAGGCGTTCGATATGGCCTTTGGTCTCCTCGAGGTGTTGTCTAAAGCCTTCGACAAGTTGAGTTTCAGTGGCGGCCTCGGCCATTTTTGGCAGTGCCTTGGTTAACTGAACTTCAGCACTGTAAACATCGCTTAGAGTATGAACAAACAGATCGTTTAACGATTGCATAGTCATAACGCTTATCTCCCTATTAATTAGGTGTTGGTGTGCTGCGGTTGCCATAAAAGCCTGGTAGAAGGTGATAAAACAGGCAAATAATCTGCGCTTCGCTTACAAGCAGATGAAAGATAAGGATTTGTGCTCATTTGTACTTTGCTTATTAAATTTTTGGTTTATTAATCATGCGCTTGCCAGAGACGTAATTCTGCGTAAAAGAGTGTATTTGTTTATTGCAGAACGCACCGGCAGGCAAAGAAGTGATGGATATTTAATGGAATTATTACGCAGGCGCATTGAAAAGCAGGTTTTCCGGGTAAACGGCCTGTCACTTAACGAGTTCGATCTCTCTCAGCCGCCGGGCGATCCGGGGCTGTTTGGCCCTGATAGCATGGTCTGGCCGGTGCATGGCGACTTCACCTCTATGCTGTGCGGTGGCATTGGCGCGTTGCTGTTACAGATGCTGCATCCTTCGGCGCTGGCAGGCGTCTGGGATCACTCATCCTTTCGTCAGGATATGCTGGGACGTTTGCGTCGTACCAGCCAGTTTGTCGCGGTCACTACCTTTGGCAACCGCGCCGATGCGCTTACCTTAATTGAACGGGTAAAGCGTATCCATCTACAGGTTAACGGCGTCGATGCTTACGGCAATCCTTATGCGGCCAGCGATCCTGAGCTGTTAACCTGGGTGCATGTTGCCGAGGCCAGCTGTTTTCTCGCGGGCCATCTGCGTTATAAAAACCCGGCGCTTAGCCTGACCGACCGCGATCTCTACTATGCACAGGCGGCGCGGGTTGCCGAGGCGCTGGGCGCGCAGCAGGTGCCCAAAAGCGTACAGGCGGTAGAGGAGTACCTGCAGCGGATGCGCCCCCAGCTCTGCTGTGACGCGCGCACCCGCGAAGTTATCAGGCTGCTGCGCCAGGCTCCCGCGCCCAGCAGACCAGCAAAACTGGTTATGGGCACGCTGATGGAAGCGGGTATGGGTCTGCTGCCCGACTGGGCGCAGCAGATGAGCGATCTGACCCTGAGCGCGCGCCGTCAGGCCATTATCGATCGACGCATCCGCTTACTGGCACGCTTGCTACGCTGGTCGGTGCGTAACGGCGCGTTTCCGCGCGCAATGCGGCGCATGGGGCGTGATTTTTGAGATTATTACCCTTGCCGCTGTGTCGCAATAAGGGAGATCCTGCTCTATTCTCGGGGAAGCTGGATTCCTCCACGTTGCGTTGAGGCACTATGACATATTCGCAGTTGATTGCTGAGGTGACTAATCAGCAACAGACGTTAACCGCCATCATCGAACAGACCGAACGGGCCGCCTATTTTTATATCTGGCCCACCGAGCCGTTTCGCTCCCGCTTTGCGGTACGCGGCTGCTGGCTGCGTAACCTGCTGCCCGCGCCATTTGAAGAGGACAGCGCGGCCATAGAGCAGGGGATTGCGCCGCTGTTAAGCGCCGACTGTTGTCGCACGCTGGAGGCTGAGCCGCCGCTTGATCCGGCCGGTCTGCAAATCATTTGGGAACCGACCGATGATGGCGCGGCGGTCTGGTATCAGGGGCAACTGCTGGCGGTGATCCCGGGCTGGAGCCTGTATCAAAATAAACAGGTGAGTTTCTCGGCAGGCTGCATCAAGGAGAATCGCCTGACTGCGCCGCTGGGATCGGCATCAACCAACCACTATTACGCTCAGGCGCTGGCGCATCGCCAGTTCTGGCGCGACTGGCATGACGGGCATCTCTGGCAGCCGGTCGAGCACGATCTGCTGCAGTGCTACGAATCACACTACGGCCCGTCGCTTAAATATTATGCTATCGACCAGGGCAAGTGGCCGCCGATGGCGATTTCACAACATTATCATCAGGGCGTCTGGTATTTCTTCACGCTTGGTATGTGCATCCGTCCGATGCCGTGGGTAGATTTTCTCTATGAGGATCTGGCTCCGCAGTATCGCCGCACTGAACTGGCGATGGCGATCGATGCGGAAGTAATGACAGAGGATAATGCTATCCAGATGGCCAGCGCACTGGCGAATTATGCGCACTATCCCTGGAGCAGCCTGAACTGGCTGGGCGAAGGCCATACGCTGCCCTCTTCCGTTGCGCCGGTAGGCTTTGAAGGGTTTTTGCTCTCTGCCACGCTGGGTGCAGAAGGTGGACAGTTTGCCTTGCCAAAACGCGAAGGCGAGCGGGTAAATTTATTGTGGACCACGCCAGTGACGGCCGCCGAACAGGCCTTTGCTCAGGCGGATGACCAGGGCGGTATTCAACTGGTTACGCGTCTGTTGCAGTATGGCGCGAATCATATCTTCCGGCCGCGCCAGCAGGTGGTTGAACAGGAAACATGAGGGCTGCGTCTGTTGTGGTGATGCTCGCCACCGCTGGCTGTCACGACTTTCTTTGACCAGAGAGAAGATTTGTAAATTGTGATGGCGATCGCCTCAAGTAAAAAGGTTACATGCCGTTAACACGAGAAGGGCAATATGGCCCTTCCTGTTATGTGGTGTGAACATGATAAAAACAACGCAGGCACGCTTTACCGCGGCGATCGTGGCATTTTTTCTGTTATTGATGGCGATCACCGTGGTGGTCATCAATCTTTTTGTTGCTCCACAATTAAAAACCAATGAAGAGCGCCTGGTGCGCTACGAAGTTGATACGCTCGCCGCCCGGATTATCGAACAGATGAACCGGGTTCAGGCTCAGCAACGCACCATTACCGAAGCGGTTAGCGTACTGGATAGCGCCGCTATCGACAGCCTGCTGCCGGCGCTGGTTAATCAATATAATGACAGCAACGTCTTTGGCGGCGGTATCTGGCCGTTGCCGAACATGCGCGCCGCAGACCGGGAAAAATTCAGCACCTTCTTTGCCCGTGACGCCAGCAATCAGCTACAGGTAAACACCTTCTGGAACTCACCAGAGGCGGATCGCTACTATGAACAGTCGTGGTATAAAGCCGGTCTTGCTGCCAGCAAAGGAGAGTGCGCCTGGGCTAACGCCTATCAGGATGCCGCCAGCCCGCAGCCGCGTACCAACTGCGCCATGGCGATCTATCGCAACGGCGCAGCCTGGGGCGTTGCCACCATCGACGTGACGCTGGGGTTCTTTAACCATCTGGCGAAAGAGATGGGTGAGGCGATTCAAGGACGCGTACTGATCGTAGAGGCCGATGGCAAAGTCGTCGGCAACGCAGCGCTGGTTGAGGGGACGCCGAAACTGCAATATCTCAATGAGCTTTCCCTGCCAATGGCCGCGCCGCTGAAGACGCTGCTGGCCAATGCCGGGAAAGAGCCGATAGAGAGCCAGTATCAGAGCGAAGAGGGCGACCGCACACTGTTTGTTCAGCAGATCGCCGGCAGCCCCTGGTATCTGGCCAGCGATGTGCCGACCAGCCTGCTGACGCAGCAGACCCACTCAATGATGACGCGCCTGGGCATGGTTCAGATCCCGTTAGCTATTGTGCTGCTGCTGGTGCTGCTGGGCTTTATTCGCAGCATGATGAAGCGCCTGAGCCTGCTTAACGAAAATATCCTGGCCTTATCCACTGGCGGGGCGGATTTAACCCAGCGTCTGCCAGCCAGTAACAGCCCGGAATTTAACGCCGTTGCAGAGAGCTTTAACCAGTTTATTAGCTATCTGCAGGGGCTGATGCGACAGGTCGGCGACAGCGCGTTGGCTATTACTTCCGCCTCGCGCCAGATTGCCAGCGGCAACCTTGATCTCTCGGCACGTACGGAAGAGCAGTCCAGCTCTATTGTGCAAACTGCGGCGTCGATGGAAGAGTTAACCGGCACGGTGCGTCAGAATGCTGATAACGCCACCCACGCCAACCAGCTGGCGGGCGAAGCCGCGAAAGTGGCGGAGCGCGGTACCGGCGTGGTACGACAGGTGGTGACCACCATGGGCGAAATTGACGCATCCTCACGTAAGGTGGTGGATATTATCAGCGTGATTGACAGTATCGCCTTCCAGACCAATATCCTGGCGCTGAACGCAGCGGTAGAAGCGGCGCGAGCCGGTGAACAGGGGCGCGGCTTCGCGGTGGTTGCCAGCGAAGTACGTAATCTGGCGCAGCGTTCGGCCAACTCGGCGCGTGAGATTAAAAAGCTGATTGAAACGTCGGTGGCAAATATTGATGCGGGCAGCCAGCTGGTCAATGAAGCGGGCCGCACCATGGATGAACTGATGCAGGGTGTCAGCAGCGTGACGACCCTGATGAACGAAATCATGTCTTCCAGCCGTGAACAGAGCATGGGAATTGAACAGGTTAACGTGGCGATTAACCAACTGGATAACACCACGCAGCAGAACGCCTCCCTGGTTGAACAGGTTTCCGCCGCCGCTCAGGCAATGGAAGAGCAGAGCGTTCAGCTGGAGCAGGTAGTAACCCGTTTCAAACTGTAAGCGATAAATCCACAGGCTCCGCTGTGCAAGTGGGCAGCGGAGCGAAGGAGTAAGTCAGGTTACTTTTTTGTACATATTCTGATGAATACGCGGGACTTTTTTGCGGCTTAAGAGCGAGTGGTTATGCCACAATAGCTGGGATTAGTCTGAAGGAGCCCGTATGTCCGCTATTGAAGTTATTCTTGTTGATCCTCTTGATCGTCCTGTCGGCATAATGGAAAAACAGGAAGTGCATGAAAAAGGGTTACTGCATCGCGCGGTAACCGTTTATGTCTTTAACCATCAACATCAACTGTTGCTGCAACGCCGCGCCAGTGCTAAATATCACTGCGGCGGCCTGTGGAGCAATACCTGTTGCGGCCATCCTTATCCTTCGGAACCCACTCAGCATGCCGCCGAACGGCGTTTGCGGGAAGAGATGGGGCTTGATTTAACCCTGACGGCGATGTTTGAACTGAGCTATAACCTGCCGTTAAGTAACGGTTTGACCGAGCATGAATATGGGCATGTTTTTTTTGCCATTAGCGACGCCCAGCCACAGCTCAATCCTGAAGAGGCGGATGCCTGCCGCTGGCTTTCACTGGAGGCTATCCAACAGGAGATAACACACGATCCTGCCCGCTTTACTCCCTGGTTTTTATATACGTTCGCCCGCATTCCCGCGCAGCTAACGCGCTTTATTCAGCATGCGGGCCAGCTAAAGCCTGGCGCATCCAACGGATAGATCAGAGAAGCCCGTCGCCCGCACGCCGTTGCGCCATGTCAGGCCGTTTTATTTTCGCACTGCAAACATTTGCGCTACGCTTTGACAGACTCACTTTGCTGAAAAGGAAAACTGCCATGGCTTTTGCTACTGCGCGTCGCGGGATACTGCTCTTTGCCGCCCTGATGACGCTGGCTGGCACCGCACAGGCTGCCGATCCGCTGCGTGTCGGCTCGAAAATCGATACGGAAGGCTCGCTGTTGGGCAACATTATTTTGCAGGTGCTGAATAAGCATGGCGTGCCAACGGTAAATAAAATTCAGTTGGGCAATACGCAGGTGGTGCGCGGTGCGATAACCGCCGGCGAGCTGGATATTTATCCTGAATATACCGGCAACGGCGCGTTCTTTTTTAATCTGGCTGGCGATGCGGCATGGAAAAATGCGCAGGCGGGCTATGAAAAGGTCAGAGCGCTGGACGAGCAGAAAAATCAGTTGGTCTGGCTGACGCCCGCACCGGCTAACAATACCTGGACTATCGCGGTACGCGGCGATTTGGCGCAGAAAAACCAGCTTGTTTCGCTGGCCGATCTCAGCCGTTATCTTAAGCAGGGCGGCACCCTTAAGCTGGCTGCCTCTGCCGAATTTATCGAACGTGCCGATGCGCTGCCTGCTTTTGAAAAAGCGTATGGCTTTAAGCTCAGTCAGGACCAGCTACTGTCACTGGCGGGCGGCGATACGGCGGTCACCATCAAGGCGGCGGCGCAGCAAACTTCCGGCGTGAATGCGGCGATGGCCTACGGTACTGACGGACCGGTGGCGGCGTTGGGGCTGCAAACATTAAGCGATCCTCAAGGCGTCCAGCCAATCTACGCGCCCGCGCCGGTGATCCGTGCCGCAGCGCTGAAACAGTACCCGGAAATCGCCGCCTGGCTGAAACCGGTATTTAGCGCCCTGGATGAAAAAACCTTGCAGTCGCTGAACGCCAAAATTGCCGTTGAAGGGCAGGATGCGAAAAAGGTGGCCGCTGAATGGCTGCAACAGCAAAAACTGCTGTAATTCACAGCAACGAAACCATGCGGCGTTTGATCCCCCGTAATCGCGTACTGCTGCTGCTGACCGCGCTGCTGATTGCAGCGCTGTTTCTTTTACCCTTCGCCAGTTTTGCACCGAACCGGCTGGTATCGGGCCAGCCGGTGATGCTGACCGAACTGCTGCAGGGGGCGAGCTGGCTGATCCTGCTGATTCTTCCGCTTCTGTTGCTGCTGGTCTGGCAGTCGCTTAATCGTCCAACGCTGATCCTGACGCTGGCGCTGAGCGAAATTCTGCTCACCCTGCTGGTGGCGCTTGGCGGCCACGCGGCGCAAACGCTGGCCGGGCAGGGCAGCGCGCTGGCGCGTACCGGTTTCGGCAGCGGTCTGTGGGCGGCTATCGCGCTTTGCCTGCTGATTGCCGCAGACAGCGTGACGCGCCTGACGCGCAGCGTACCGTGGCGGCTGCTGTTGAATGCTCAGGTTTGGCTACCGTTGCTGGCGCTGCTGCTCGGCGGACAGCTCGATCAGCTCTCGTTGCTGAAAGAGTATGCCAACCGTCAGGAGGTGTTTGACCAGGCGCTGGCGCGTCACCTGTTGCTGCTGGCGGCGACGTTGTTGCCGGCGCTGCTTATCGGCATACCGCTGGGCCTGATCTGCTATCGCCGCGCACGCTGGCAGAGCGTGATTTTCTCCGTGCTGAATATTATCCAGACCGTGCCGTCGGTGGCGCTGTTCGGCTTGTTGATCGCGCCGCTGGCAGGGCTGGCGGCGCATTTTCCCTGGCTGGGGCGGCTTGGCGTTAGCGGCATCGGTCTTGCACCAGCGCTGATTGCGCTGGTGCTGTATGCGCTGCTGCCGCTGGTGCGTAGCCTGGTGGCGGGGCTGCAACAGGTGCCGGCGGGCGTGCGCGAAAGCGCTTGCGGCATGGGCATGTCGCAGGCGCAAATCTTCTGGCAGGTAGAGATCCCGCTGGCGTTGCCGGTGCTGCTTAGCGGCCTGCGTGTAGTGACCATTCAGACAGTTGGCCTGGCCGTTATCGCCGCCCTGATTGGCGCAGGCGGCTTCGGCGCAATTATTTTTCAGGGACTGCTCAGCAGCGCGCTGGAACTGGTGCTGCTGGGCGTGATCCCGGTTATCGCACTGGCGGTGCTGGTGGATACGCTGTTTAAAATTGTTATCTCCCTGCTGCAAAGGAACGCCTTATGATTCAGTTTAACCAGGTGAGCAAATACTTTGCCGGTAAGGCGGCGGTGGACGGCATCAATCTGCATATCGCCGCCGGAGAATTTACCGTGCTGATTGGCACCTCCGGCTCAGGTAAATCCACCACGCTGAAAATGATTAACCGGCTGATTGAGCATGATGAAGGGACAATTCTGTTTGCCGGCGAAGAGATCCGTAGCTTTAACCCGCAAACGCTGCGACGACGAATGGGGTATGCCATTCAGTCGATAGGGCTGTTTCCGCACTGGACGGTTGAAAAAAATATCGCCACCGTACCGGGATTGCTGAGGTGGCCGCAGGCGAAGAAACAGGCGCGAATAAGTGAGCTGCTGGCGCTGCTTAACCTGGATGAGGGCTTGCGTCAGCGCTATCCGCATCAGCTTTCCGGTGGGCAGCAGCAGCGGGTGGGCGTAGCGCGGGCGCTGGCGGCCGATCCTGAGGTGTTACTGATGGATGAGCCGTTCGGCGCGCTTGATCCGGTCACGCGCGGCGCGCTGCAGCAGGAGATGCTGCGTATTCATCGGCTCTCCGGACGTACCATTGTGCTGGTAACGCACGATATTGATGAGGCGCTGGCGCTGGCGGATAACATTGTGCTGATGGATAACGGACGCATCGTACAGCAGGGCAGGCCGGTGGAGCTGTTAACCCGTCCCGCCAACGATTTTGTCCGTGACTTTTTTGGCCGCAGCGAGCTGGGCGTGCGCCTGCTCTCGTTGGGCAGCGCGGGCAGCGCGGCCAGGCGCGGCGAATGGCTGGAGGAGGAGTCGGTGTCGGCGGCGATCTCGTTACGTGAGGCACTCTCGCTGTTTATCGCCCGACAAACCGATAAGCTGCCGGTAACCGATGCGCAGGGCGTGCCGCTGGGCGTGCTGCACTTCAGCGATCTGTTGCGTCAGCGGGAGGGTGCATGAAACGACTAACGCGCGATCCGCTGCTGTGGCTGATTGCGCTTTTTATCGCGCTGCTGTTGCTGATGCCCTGGAGCGGGCCGCTTTTCGCCCACTGGTTCCCTGAGCTGGAGCGTCCGGTCTATCAGCAAGAGCGTTTTTTCCAGCTGGCGCTGGCGCATCTGCAACTGGTGGCGATCTCCAGCCTGGGCGCGGCGTTGACAGGGCTGGGCGCAGGCATTGCCGTGACGCGCCGTGGCGGACAGGAGTTTCGTCCGCTGGTGGAGACGCTGGCTGCCGCCGGGCAAACCTTTCCGCCAGTAGCGGTGCTGGCGGTGGCCGTGCCGGTAATCGGCTTTGGCGAGCAGCCAGCGATTATCGCGCTGATGCTGTATGGAATCTTACCCGTGCTGCAAGGCACCCTGGCCGGGATCGAATCAGTGCCCTCCAGCGTTAAAGAAGTGGCGCAGGGGGTCGGGATGAGCAACTGGCAGCGTTTAACCCGTGTAGAGCTGCCGCTGGCTGCGCCGGTAATTATCTCCGGGATGCGCACCTCGGTGATCATCAATATTGGCACCGCCGCCATCGCCTCTACGGTAGGCGCGAAAAGCCTGGGATCGCCGATTATTATCGGCCTGAGCGGGTTTAATACGGCGTATGTGATTCAGGGAGCGTTGCTGGTAGCGCTACTGGCGTTGGTGGTGGACCGGCTGTTTGAACGCCTGCAGCGCTGCCTTAGCGGGAATGTAAGATAATGGTATAGCCCACCAGCATCAGGCCGCCGGTACCGCCGACTGCCATAATGAAAAAGAGGGTGCCAACCAGAAATTTTTGCCAGTTCATAATACTGCCTGTAACGATCAAACAAGAGAGCGGATCATAACCCGATCCGTGACTGGCGACCAGGCAATTTACGCCATTTTTAACTCGGCCCGTGCAGGCTGATTGAGAAGCCCTGCTCATGCCAGTGAGTAAACTGCTCTGCTTGTCGGCGGGTCAGTTTTTTACCCGTCCAGACAAAAATTTGCTGACCCGGAAAGAGTTCCGGGCGGGGGTTATCCAGCGGTTCTGCCAGCACGTCGACACGCCAGCCCTGCTGGCACAAACGCCAGGCTTCCAGCCAGATACGGGTACGGTCTTCCACCCCCCAACCGAGCAGCAGCGCATCCTTTCCTGCCTTTTTACGTACGCTGCTCAGGTAAAAGGCGACATAATCGATCAGGGCGCCATCCAGCAGACTGCACATGGTTTTCGCCGTGTTTTGATCAAGCCCAAGCCGCTGACGAACCGGCACAAACACATGATCAATTAACGCATCTACAGAATGCTCACGACCGATATTGGCGATTTTAGCCCGTAGTTTCGCCGGGCGAACGTGGCGTAGTACGCTCATTACCTCTTCCTGCAACGCCAGCCAGCCGTCGTGCGTATCAATATTTTCGCCTTCCAGCAGCGATTTGACTTTGCCTACCGGTACGCCGCTCTCTATCCAGCGCTTGATCTCTTCGATACGCTGAACATCTTCCTCATCAAACTGTCGATGCCCGCCTTCGGTGCGCTGTGGCTTAAGCAGCCCATAGCGACGCTGCCATGCGCGTAACGTTACAGGGTTTATACCACAGCGTTCGGCGACATCACCGATGCTGTACAGGGCCATTGACTGCCTCAACTTGCATTTTAAATACATTATCTGCGTTAACCTTAGCGGAGCTGAGTTAACGTGTACATAGTTTTTTTAGTTGTACAACTTGATCCAGGCCGCAAAGCCGGTAACTCTCAGAGACACATTTCCTGTTTCTGAACGTTACGCGCCAGAGGCCAAACAGGCGCATCATTTACTGGTGGAGCAAAGATGATTGAATATCAAATTATTAATCGGCAGCAGGCGATAAACGAGCTGGAAGCATTAACCGATGTTCTGCAGGGGTGCGTCAACGCAGGTGCCAGCGTGGGATTTATCGATCCTGACGATCGACAAGTGATGAGAAATTTCTGGCAGGATAATTTTAATGGCCTTGAACAGGGCGATCGGCTGCTGCTGGTGGCGCGTCAGCAACAGCAGATTGTCGCCACGGTGATGGTGTTATGGAATATGATGCCCAACGGACGCCATCGCGCTGAAATCAGCAAGCTGCTGGTACATCCGGCGGCGCGGCGGCAGGGCATTGCGCGTGAGTTGATGGAGCGGGCGGAGCAACTGGTTAAACAGGCAGGGCGCAGCCTGATGGTGCTGGATACTCGCAGCGGCGATATCGCCAGTCTGCTTTACCTGTCGCTGGGCTGGGAAGTTGCCGGAGCTATTCCTTATTACGCGCAGTCAACGGAAGGCGCGATGGATGCCACCACCGTGATGTATAAGCGGCTGGCCTGATTTTACGCTTGGCGGCTGAACGCAACGCCGCTGCTGTGCAGCTATAAATGCCGGAAGCGCTCTTCCATATTCGCTGATAAGCGGCTGACGCCAGCGTCATACTGTGTAAAAATACAGGTTATCAACGCAGGAAGAGAGCAAGATGGCATTAACCGCAGCGTTAAAAGCGCAGATTGGCGAATGGTATAAAGCGCTGCAGCAGCAGGTTCCCGATTTTATTCCACGCGCGCCGCAGCGGCAGATGATTGCCGAAGTGGCAAAAACCCTGGCCGGTGACGATGGGCGTCATCTGGCGATCGAAGCGCCGACCGGGGTGGGCAAAACCCTTTCCTATTTGATCCCGGGCATTGCCGTTGGCCGTGCCGAAGAGAAACCGCTGGTGATCAGCACCGCGAACGTCGCGCTGCAGGATCAGATTTTTAGTAAAGATCTGCCGCTGCTGCGAAAAATAATCCCCGATCTGAAATTCACCGCCGCCTTTGGGCGCGGGCGCTATGTTTGCCCGCGTAACCTGAACGCGCTGGCGACCGACAGCGAAAAGCAGGGCGATCTGCTGCTGTTTCTCGATGACAATCTGGTGGCCAACAAAGATGAGCGCAAGCTCTGTACCAAACTGGAAAAGTCGCTGGATCGGCATCAGTGGGACGGCCTGCGCGATCACTGCGAAGAGGCGATCGACGATACGCTCTGGCAGCGCTTAAGCACCGATAAGGCTAACTGCCTGGCGCGCAACTGCCACTGGTATCGCGAATGTCCCTTTTTTGTCGCCCGGCGGGAGATCGAGCAGGCGGACGTGGTGGTGGCTAACCATGCGCTGGTGATGGCGGCGCTGGAGAGCGAATCGGTGCTGCCACCAGCAAAGCATTTGCTGCTGGTGCTGGATGAAGGCCACCATCTGCCGGAAGTAGCGCGCGATGCGCTGGAAACCAGCGCTGACATCACCGCCGCCTGGACCAGCCTGCAACTTGATCTGTTTGTGCGCCTGGTGGAAACCTGTATGGCGCAGTTTCGGCCAAAATCACCGCCGCCGCTGGCGAATCCCGAGCGGTTAAAAACCCACTGTGACGAATGGCGCGAACATCTCGCCAGCCTGACGCGTATTCTGGCGCTGTGGCTGCCGCCAGAGCCGCAGGAAGGTGAACATCGCTTTGAAATGGGGCAACTGCCGGAAGAGATGCAAACCTTATGCGCCCGCCTTTTCAAACTGAGCGACGGGCTGCGCGGGCTGGCGGAAGGGCTGTTAAACGATCTCAGCGAAAAGAGCGGACAATACGATGTGGTGCGCCTGCACCGTACGATGCTGCAGATGAACCGCGCTTTCGGCTGGTTTGAAAGCATCAGCAAACTGTGGCGGCTGGCGTCGATGGAGCAGGCCTCCGGCGCGCCGGTTTCGAAATGGGTCAGCCGCGAACTGCGGGAAGGCCAGCCACACCTCTTTTTCCACTGCGCCGGTATTCGCGTGAGTGAACAGCTGGAGAAGCTACTGTGGCGAAAAGTGCCGCATGTGGTGCTGACTTCGGCAACGCTGCAATCGCTGAACAGCTTTAACCGATTACAGGAACTTTCCGGGCTTAACGAAAAGGTGGGAGATCGCTTTGTGGCGCTCGGCTCGCCGTTTAATCATGTTGAGCAAGGCAAGCTGATTATCCCCCAGATGCGCTTTGAGCCGCTGATGGCAAATGAGGCGCAGCATATCGCTGAAATGGCTCATTTCTTTCGCCATCAGGTGAAAGCGGGCCAGCACAAAGGCATGCTGGTGCTGTTTGCCAGCAACCGCGCCATGCAGCAGTTTTTGACGCACCTGAGCGATCTGCGGCTGATGCTGCTGGTGCAGGGCGATCAGCCGCGCTACCGGCTGGTAGAGCTGCATCGCAAGCGGGTAGAGCAGGGCGAGGCGAGCGTGCTGGTGGGCCTGCAATCTTTTGCTGAAGGGCTGGATTTAAAAGGCGAGTTACTCTCTCAGGTACATATTCACAAAATCGCTTTTCCACCGGTGGACAGTCCGGTAATTTTAACCGAAGGGGAGTGGCTGAAGAGCCTGAAGCGCTACCCGTTTGAGGTGCAAAGTCTGCCCAGCGCCTCATTTAGTCTGATCCAGCAGGTGGGGAGATTGATCCGAAGCCATCAGTGCTTTGGTGAAATTGTGATTTACGATCGGCGGCTGATCACCAAAGCATACGGTGCACGCCTGTTAAAAGCCCTGCCGGTTTTCCCCATAGAGCAGCCGCCGATGCCTGAAGGCACCATAGCACCGGTAAGCACCAGCAAACCCAGGCCCGTACCGGCGGCGCGGCGTCGAAAAAAGGAAAAGCATTAAATGTTGCAGTACAACAAACTGATTAAAGAAGTGGGCCGTGGCAAAAACCATGCGCGCGATCTGGATGAAGAGAGCGCGTATCAGCTTTATCGCGCCATGCTTAACGACGAAGTGCCGGATCTGGAGCTGGGTTCGCTGCTGATTGCGATGCGTATCAAAGGGGAAGGCGAGGCGGAAATGACCGGTTTCTATCGCGCCGTACAGGAGCGAGTGCTTTCGCTGACGCCACCGGCGGGCAAGCCGCTGCCCATCGTGATCCCCAGCTACAATGGCGCACGCCGTCAGGGCAATCTGACGCCGCTGCTGGCGCTGCTGCTCTCTCGTCTTGGCTTCCCGGTGGTGGTACATGGCGTCAGCGACGATGCCACGCGCGTGACCAGCGAGACCGTTTTCCAGGCGCTTGGCATTGCTGCCGTCAGCGATGCGCAAAACGCGCAGGCGAAACTGGAGCAGGGCGAGCCGGTGTTTATCACCGTAGACAATCTTTGTGCGCCGCTGGCCAAACAGCTGGGGCTGCGCTGGCGTCTGGGCGTGCGTAACAGCGCGCACACGCTGGCTAAGCTGATTACCCCTTTTGACGAGGCCGCAGCGCTGCGTTTCGCCAGCGTTTCCCATCCCGAATATATTCCACGCGTGGCAAAATTTTTCAGCGCGCAGGGCGGCAGGGCATTACTACTGAACGGCACGGAAGGGGAAGTTTACGCCAATCCGCTGCGCTGCCCCGCTATTAACCTGATCCACGGTGCGGCGGCGGAACCGCAGGAGCTGGTGGCGCGTCAGCCGGAGTGCACCTGCGATCTGCCGGAAAGCAAAGAGGCGACAGTCACTGCCGCCTGGATCCAGCAGGTGCTGGAAAAATCTCGTCCGGTACCGCAATCATTACGGCTGCAGATCGCCTGCTGCTATCTGGCCAGCGGTCGCAGCGCCTCGCTGGATGAGGGCCTGGCGGCGCTGGCGGCGGCGGGATACTGAGCCGACGCTAGCGTTGATTTACCGGCAGCGGCAAATGGCTCTCAACCAGCCGCTGCCAGAAGGCGATAGCCGGTTCAATCAGCGCATCGTTAAAGTCATAGCTGGCGTTATGTAGCGCACGGGACGGCGTATCGCCATCGGCACCGATCCAGAAATAGGCGCCGGGGCAGGCTTCCAGCATGCAGGCGAAATCTTCTGACGCCATTGAGGGATCCACCTGCCAGCGTACCTGTTCCGCGCCGAACAACCCGATAGCCGCCTCGCGCACGCGTGCGGCGGGCAGAGCATGATTTTGTGTCACCGGATAGCCGGGATACCAGCAAATCGTTCCCTCAACTCCCAGCGGCTGCGGCAGAACCTCCACAAACGACCCGATAAGCCCGCGTACTTTCTCCCTGACCTCGCTTTGTAAACAGCGCACGGTACCGCGCAGCGTCACCGCCTCCGGGATCACATTAATGGCTTCTCCGCCCTGGATCTGGGTAACGCTGACCACGGACGAGGCCAGCGGTGACAGCCGGCGCGCAGGAATCGTTTGCAATGCCAGAATCAGCTGGGCCGCCGCTACAATGGGGTCGGCACCGCACTCCGGCATGGCGGCGTGACAGCTTTTGCCGGTAAGGGTTATTTCAAACGAATCGAGGGAGGCCATCATTGCGCCATCGTTGACCGCCAGCGTGCCTAACGGCAGGCCAGGCCAGTTGTGCAACGCATAAACGGCATCCATCGGAAAGCGCTGGAACAGCCCTTCCTCCACCATTTGACGTGCGCCGCCCAGATTCTCTTCGGCAGGCTGAAAAATAAAATGCACCGTGCCGCTGAAGCGGCGCGTCTGCGCCAGCCACCTCGCGCTGGCCAGCAAAATAGCGGTATGACCATCGTGACCGCAGGCGTGCATAGCGCCGGGGCGCTGCGATCGCCAGGGCTGCTCTCCTCGTTCCGTAATGGGTAAAGCATCCATATCGGCGCGCAGGCCAATCGTAGGGCCAGGACCACACTCCAGGGTGCCAATAACGCCGGTTTTGGCGATGCCGGTCGCCACTTGTAAGCCAAAACTGCGTAGCTGTTCGGCAACAAAATGGGCAGTATGCTGTTCCTGGTAGCCCAGCTCTGGCTGAGCGTGCAGCTGACGGCGCCATTGCACCGCCTCTTCAATTAACGCTGCGGGTAAACTCATAACGGTCCTCTCTTCGAGCCGCGCCTGTTTGCGCAGCGGAATAACTTCACTCTAGAAGAGAGAACCGGTGCAGTCTATCGGTTGCGACGTAAAACAGTCGTGGTTATTTAATGGCTAAATCGCGGCGCTGGGTAGTTACTTTTTGCGCGCGTCCGGGCGTTGCAGCTCAAAGCGCTGGGCTTCGCTGATGCCGTACCAGGCGCTGGGGCCACCGGCGCGCAGAACCGGTTGCGCTTTGCTGGTCTGATAAATGCCCTCTTCCAGCAGCGCATCATCAATATGTACCGCAACCACCTCGCCGAGGATCAGCCAGCTATCCAGCGGCGCGCCGTCGGCATTCTGTAACTGCAGATGCTGCGTCAGGCGGCATTCAAAGTTAACCGGACTTTCCGCCACCATCGGCGCCCTGACCAGATCGCCGCTGATGGGCGTCACGCCTGCTAACATAAACTCATCTACCTCCTGCGCCACCGAAGCGGAGCTTTCATTGGCCGCTTCCGCCAGCGGGCGCGTGACCAGATTCCAGACAAACTCTTTGGTTTCCAGAATATTGCGCAAGCTGTCTTTTTTACCGAGACTGGCGAAACCAATAATCGGCGGCTGATAGTTAAAGCTGTTAAAAAAGCTGTAGGGAGCCAGGTTGCGCACGCCAGAAGCGCTGAGTGAACTGATCCAGCCAATAGGACGCGGCGCAACGATCGCATTAAAGGGATCGTGCGGCAGACCGTGGCCCGCACGGGGTTGATAGGAGTAACGTTGACGAGACATAATTATCCTTAGAGTTAAGCGACAGCTTCATCTTAGCCGCTTCGGCGTGAAAAAATGCACGTCAATTGTTTACGGTTTTTTCCGGAGCGGGTATCTTACGCGCCGTTACCCAAGAGAGAGCCTGATGAAACAGCCCGCCACTAAAAACCAACTGCATCCCCGAAACCGTCATCGCGAGCGCTATGATTTTGCTGCGCTGAGCGCGGCCCATCCGCCGCTGCAGCCCTTTATTATCACCACGCCGCGCGGCGACAGCTCGATCGATTTTGCCGATCCGCAGGCGGTGAAAACGCTGAATCAGGCGCTGCTAAAACATTTTTATCAGATCCACAGCTGGGATATTCCGGATGGCTTTTTGTGTCCGCCGGTGCCGGGACGTGCAGATTATCTGCACTGGCTGGCCGATCTGCTGGCGCAGGATAATGCACAGCAGGTGCCGCGCGATATTAACGTGCTGGATATTGGTTGCGGCGCGAACTGCATCTATCCGCTGATTGGTTTCCGTGAGTATGGCTGGCGCTTTACCGGTTCTGAAGTGAACGCGCAGGCGATGAAGGCCGCCGGGGCGATCCTGGAAGCTAACCCAGCACTGCGTCGCGCCATTCGCCTGCGTCGTCAGCCAAACAGCGATCGGATGTTCCAGGGCATTATTCATAAAAATGAGTTCTATCACGCCGTGGTCTGTAATCCGCCGTTCCACGCCTCCAGCGAGCAGGCTGCGGAAGGCAGCGCCCGCAAGGTGCGTAATCTGGGCCTGGCGAAAGATGCGCCGCTCAATTTTGGCGGCCAGCAGGCGGAGCTGTGGTGCGAAGGCGGTGAAAAAGCCTTTATCGGTCAGATGATCAGCGAAAGCGTGAGTTATGCGCGCCAGGTAATATGGTTCACCTCACTGGTGTCACGCCGCGAGCATCTGCCTGCGCTGCGCCAGGCGTTAACCGACGCAGGCGCGCACGAGGTACGAATTGTTGATATGGCGCAGGGGCAGAAGCAGAGCCGCTTTATCGCCTGGACCTTTCAGGAGAGCGCGGCGCGGACGCGACTGATGAAGCCGCGTCCCTGAGGCACTTAGTCCGGTGCCGGCAGGCTTTTTATTGCCGCCGCGTCGGTGCTGTCGCCGCCGGATGGGACAACCTGTACCGTCTGGCGCGGCGCCTTAATGCCTGCCGCATCAAAATGTTTTTTCACCAGTTCATCCAGCGCAAAGCGCACCGTCCACTGCTTTAACGGCTGAGTGGTAATTGATACGCGCACGGTAAAGGCGCGCTCGGTTAGCCCAACCAGCCCGGCAAAATTTGGCTCGCCAATAATAAAGGCGTGGATATCTTCACGCGCCATCAGTTCATTCACGGCGGAGCGCAGCGCGGCATTAGCGCGATCGCTATCTTCGCTGCGATCGACATCGTAATTCGCCACAAAGGAACCAATGCCACGGACAAAGTTGGCGAAGGTGGTGATCGAAGACCAGGGAATAATATGATACGCCCCGGTATCCTGGCGCACCCCAACCGAGCGGATCGACATACGTTCCACGGTGCCGGTTAGCGGCCCGATGGTAACCAGATCGCCGGTATTCATACCATTTTCAAACTGAATAAAAATCCCGGTAATAATATCTTTGACCAGCGTTTGCGAGCCAAAAGAGACCGCCAAACCCAGCGCGCCGGCCCCCGCCAGCAGCGGCGCGATATTAACGCCGATTTCCGATAACAATATCATGATGGTAATGGTGCTGATGACCACCGCCAGCGCGTTGCGAAACAGCGTGAGCAGCGTACGCGTGCGTGCGCTGGGCATCGGACGACCGTGAATATCAGAAGAGAGACGGCTTTCTATCAGGCTGGCCAGTAAGGTCCAGCCTACGGCAGAGAAGAGCAGGATCATAAATACCCGGATCAGCACATCCACCAGCTGTTCACCCGCGCCCACGGTAAGCCAGTACCAGAGGTCGAACAGCTGCCAGGCATTCAGCAGCAGCAACAGCACGGCGAAGACCGTGAGAATACGCGCGGCTTTCAGCATAAAGGAGATCCAGCTATTGACCCGTTTTTGTAGCTCTGGATAGTTGCGGCGCAGCTCAGGCGAAAGGGTAATGGTTTTACTGATCCAGCGCGTCAGCATGCCGGACACCACGGCACCCAGGCCGATAATTACCAGGCTGCGCAGCGTCGCCGACATCATGAATTTCAGGCTGCCGCCGGGGTTAAAGATGGAGAAGAAGAACAGCACAATAAAGTAGGCGCTGGCGATCCAGTGCCAGACAAAGGCGAAGGCGCGAATAAACAGCGTAAAAAAGGATAACGAGCGTTCGGAAAGCGCAATGAGTTCGCGCTGTATGCTGCGGCGGTTATGAAATATCAGCCACAGCGCCCAGCCGGTCATTAACCCCATAATAATGACGTTGACCAGCGCGCCGGTTTGCACATTGACCCGATTAGAGACAATCGGCACTACCACCAGTAAGCCATAGCCAATCACGCCGCTGAGCCAGCTAAGGCGGGTATGCCAGTAGCGTGCCCGCATATCGTTAAATGAAAACGGGCGTAGTTCAGGAAAGCGCGGACAGAAGATCATGCGCAGCACTGTCTTAAAGAATTCAATTAACGCAAAGGCATTCAGAAACAGGCCCTGCTGATAGGCAATGGTGCGGCTGCCCGCATTCAGATTGTTGCTAAGGATTTGTCCAACAAACAGCGCCAGCGCCAGCAGCAGCAGGTCAATCGCAAAGGCGCCGATAATGGTTAACGGCAGATGCAGCCAGCTGTCTGGCTGATTGCTTTTTTTGCGGCCCCAGCGGCCCATCTGGCGGTAAAGCGGCGTGACCAGCATGCGTATCGCCCAGTAAAAGGCGAACAGCGCCACGGCCAGCATCAGGAAGTGGTTAAACGCGTTAAAGAAGGTGGCCTTGTTAAAGGCTTTCTGCGGCGCGGAGAGGATATTGTTATAAAGACGAATAAAACTGCCGGCGAACTGTCCGCCATATTCGCGCGTGACGTCGGTAATGCTTTGCAGAACGGTTTTATCTTCCTGCTCTTCGGCGGCGTTCGGCGGCGTTAGCGCTGGCTCGTTAGTGGTGGAGGGGCTGGCGGCGGCTTCGCGCAGCTGTTTAATCAGCGCCTGACGCGATTCATCGTTTTCCAGAATGGTTGCCAGAGCAAGCCAGGCCGCTTTTTTCTCTTCGATGGTTGGTTCATGCGTTGCCGCTTCGCTGGCGGGTTTCTGAGCCTGCTGGCTGGCAACGGCGGCAGCGGGCAGCGACACGGCCTGTGCTGCCGATATCAGGCATAGCAGTAATACACACAGAACCCCCTGACGCAGACGACACCACACGACGTTTATTCCCAACATCTTTCTCCCCAATAGCAACCGGTACGGCAGAAGCGTCTGAAAAGTATAGACGCTGATGCTGAGGCAATAGTCTGAATCCTGAGGTCAGACTGGCGGAGAAAATGACTTTTATGGTTGCAGGGGAAGGGCATGCAGAGGGTTAATTCTCCCCTTTACACGGCTTAGTAGCCAGGGCAGAACCATCAGCAGATGAGTTATGTAGGGTAATAACATCGTGCCTGCGCAGAGAGCCCAGGCCGATCGTAAAGACGCAAAAAACGTCATCCCTGACAGCTCGTCCCGCGCCATCCATGGCGCGGGACGCTTTACTCTTCTGCCTGGGCTGCCCGCGCCTCAGCTGCTCATTTGTCTGACAGGCCAGACCAAGGGGGCGATTAAGAAACGTGCTGTAAAAACTCGCGCAGACGTTCGCTGGGTGGATTAGAGATCAGCGTATCGGGCGGGCCATCTTCCGCAATGCGGCCCTTATCAATAAAGATCAGTCGTGAAGCCACCTGTTGCGCAAAGCCCACTTCATGCGTCACGATAACCATCGTCATCCCTTCCTCAGCCAGATTCTGCATCACCTTTAACACCTCATGACGCAGCTCTGGATCGAGCGCGGAAGTCGGCTCATCAAACAGCATCATCTTGGGCTTAACCGCCAGCGCACGCGCAATGGCGACGCGCTGCTGCTGACCGCCCGATAGCTCGGAAGGATAGTGGTGAGCGCGCTCCGCCAGGCCAACCTTCGCCAGCAGCGTTTTCGCCAGCTGATGCGCCGCCTCTTTTTTGGTGCCGCGTACCCGGATTGGGCCGAAAGCAACATTCTCCAGGGCGGTCATCTGTGGAAACAGATGAAACTGCTGGAAAACCATGCCCGCTTCCTGACGAATCAGACGCTCATCCACTTTGGGATCGTTAACTTTTAAACCATCGACGATCAGCTCGCCGCTGGTGATCTCCTCCAGCTTGTTGATACAACGCAGCAGGGTAGACTTACCCGAGCCGGATGGGCCGATAATCACCACCACTTCGCCCTGATTAATCTTCAGATCGATATTGTGCAGCACCTGAGTTTGCCCAAAGTGCTTGGAAACGTTTTTAAATTCAATCACAGGATTTTCATCCTTTTTTCAAGGCGACGCAGCACGAAGCTCAACACCAGCGTAATAACCAAATAGATAATCGCCACCGCGCTCCAGATTTCCAGCGCGCGGAAGTTACCGGCAATAATTTCCTGCCCCTGACGGGTCAGCTCGGCAACGCCGATAACGATAAACAGCGAGGTATCCTTGATACTGACAATCCACTGATTGCCCAGCGGCGGCAGCATACGGCGCAGCGCCAGCGGCATAATCACATAGCGCAGGGTTTCCCGGCGCGACAGGCCAAGCGCCAGACCCGCTTCACGGAATCCTTTGTTAATCGACAGCACCGCGCCACGGGTAATTTCCGCAATATAGGCGCCAGAGTTGATGATAATCGTCACTACCGCCGCAGTGAAGGGATCAATACGCAGGTCAGGTATGGCCATTGGCAGGGCGAAATAGATAAACATCACCTGCACCACAATCGGCGTACCGCGAATCAGCTCAATGAAAACCAGCGCGATATTATTGGTCAGCCAGCCGCCGTAAGCGCGGGCGAAACCGGCGATAACGCCGATAACCAGGCCGCCAATCAGGCCAAGCACTGAGATCAGCAGGGTCATTTTGGCCCCTTCCAGCAGAAGGGGAATGGCTGGCCAGATCACGCTCCAGTCAAATTCCATGGTGTTTTCTCCGGAAAAAATCCGTCATTGTTGCAATAAAGAAACGCAGGGATGCGTAGGCATCCCTGACGTGGCTAACGCTTTCAGGCTTCAGGTTTATTTCGGCTCGCTGCCGAACCATTTTTTATAGATGGTATTGTAGGTGCCGTTGTCACGCAGCGTTTTCAGCGCGCCGTTAATCTTCTCGCGCAGTTCATCGCTTCCTTTCGGCAGGGCGATGCCATATTGCTGTGCTTCAAGAGAGTCGCCTACTGCTTTAAACTGTCCACGGCCTGCGGTGTTGATAAAATAGAGGATGTTTGGCGTATCGTGCAGCACGGCATCCGCACGGTTGGTGCCCAACTCCATGTAGGCGTTATCAATGTTCGGGAACTGGCGCAGATCTTTGGTTTTAATATGCTTTTTCGCATAGTCAACCGAGCCGGTACCGCTCTTCACGGCAACCACTTTGCCGTTAAGATCGTTGATGCCTTTTACTTCATCATTGTTGGCTTTCACCATCACCAGCAGACCGCTTTTGTAGTAGCCATCAGAAAAATCGATCGCTTTTTTACGCTCATCGGTAATGGTAATGCCCGCCAGTGCGAGATCGACATTACGCGTCTGCAGGGCAGGAATAATACCGCTGAAATCCATCGGCTTCAGGCTATAGGAAAGGTTGAGCTGTTTTGCGATGGCATCCCACAAATCAATGTCGAAACCGACATACTTGTCGCCCTGCTTAAACTCAAACGGGACGAACGCTGTATCGGTTGCGACAACCAGTTTTTTCTCCGCCGCGGTGGCGGAAACGGCAAACGTTAACGCTAAAGCAGCAAGGGAAAGCTTAAAAACAGACTTCATCATTTTATCCTTATTACCGATGCGGTACCTGTTGCACCGCTGTTGCTGATGGTCATATGAAAAATCTATGCCAACTTTACATCACTGGAAGAAACCAGTGCTTAACGGACAGGATAAGCCCAAAGATTCAGATAATTCTGCCAATGCACTAAAGTTGTGACCCTTTTTGGTGCATTGCCGTAATTTGGTGCAATGCCCTCAGGGATTGAGCCAGAAAAAGAGCGGAAGGTGAACCTTGAAGTGTTTATATTGTTAAATATGTCATAAATATATGTTAAAAATGCAAAAAAAAAAGCGGATGGCAACCATCCGCTTCTTTGCTAAATCAATGTCAGATTATTCGATGTTTGATTCGATAAACCACAGGAATTTGTCCAGATCGCGTGACGCTGCGGTAAGAATATCCGCTGTGTCTTCATCTTTAACTTCGCCGATGGCTTTACGCACGTCGTTAGCTACCAGACCGTAGCGATCTGCCAGCGCTTTCAGATGATCCTGTACGCTATGAATATTCAGCGGGTAGCTCTGCAGCGGCGTCTTATCTACCACTACCTGTGCGGTACCCAACGCCACGCCGCCCAGCTGTACCACACGTTCTGCCATGGTATCCTGGTGGTCGGTGATCGTAGTACGGAAGCCGTCCAGCATCTCGTGTACGCCAATAAAGTTAGCGCCACGCATATTCCAGTGCGCCTGCTTAGTGATCAGCGACAGGTCGATGAATTCAACAACCAGACGATTAAGTACCTCGATGGTGGCTTTTTTCTCACTCTCTGCCACGTCATTACGGGTGTAGATCAGATCGGAAGATGTGTTTTTTACCAGTTTTGCGGTACTCATCATTAATATCCTCTAATGTCGTATGTCCTAATTAAGCACGGAATTAAGTATAGCACCGGATTTAGAGGCTGCAGGAAAGTTACTGCCTATTGAACAGATAGCGCTTATCAAACTGTTGGGTAAAGAAATTTTTTAGCGCTTTCGTCAGAGAACCAGCAAAGAAAATGGCGGGCACAAAAAGTTAATTATTTAAATTTATGAATTTAAATATTTATTTTTCATTACTGTACAGATGGAAAATATTGATAATAAATTTTATGAAATATAACAAAATATAAACAAGCCAATATCATTACGGCGTTAAGAATATTACAAAATAATAAAAAAGCGCTTATTCAGCCTGTTAAGTCAGGCTGAATAAGAATATTCGTAATCACACTACTCTGTTATTTTTCCGCTTTCCGTTACCACGGCATGACGCGGGCGGCTGGTAATAGTAGAACCCGCCGAGGCAATGATAATTGCCAGTAACCCCATCCACTGCATCAGCGTCAGTAATTCGTTAAGAAACAGCATGCCGGAGATTGCTGCCATTGCTGGCTCCAGGCTCATCAGAGTACCGAAAGTGCGCGCAGGCAACCTTGTCAGCGCCACCATCTCCAGGGAATAGGGCAGGGCGCTGGAAAGTACCGCTACCGCAAACGCCATCGGCAGGATAGAGAGTTGCCAAATGGTGTCGGCGGCAAAGGTTAATCCCAGCGGAACAAAAATCAGCGAGCCAATAATCGATCCCATCGCCACCGTTGCCGGACCGTGATCTGCGCCAGCGCGCTGGCCAGCCAGAATATAAACTGCCCAGCAGGCGCCGGCAGCGATGGCCAGCGCTGCGCCGAGCGGATCAACATGGCTAAAGCTATGGCCCAGCGGCAGCAGCCACCAGAGCCCGAGCACTGCCAGCAAAATCCAGATAAAATCAGTCGCCCGGCGCGAACCAAACAGCGCCAGCGTCAGCGGACCGGTAAACTCCAGCGCAACCGCCACGCCAAGCGGAACAGTACGAATAGAGAGATAGAACAGATAGTTCATGGCACCCAGCGCAACGCCATACAAAATCAGCGCCTTGCGCTGCTGTGGGGAAAAGCGTAAACGCCAGGGTTTAAAGATCAGGCTAAGAATAAGCGTGCCGATACCCAGACGCAGCGCGGTAATACCGGTTGCGCCCGCGGTGGGAAACAGCGTCTTTGCCAGCGCCGCACCGCACTGTATAGAGATCATGGCGATCAGAATCACCATTATCGGCATGATAGTTTGTGAAGAAACAAGGTTTTTTTGCAAAGCGCGCAAAGACATCCTGTAATCCGCCTTAAATATCCATCAGATGTTAAAAGTCCACAGTGTACAGTCAGGCTAAAAAAAGTCATCGACGAGAGGAAATTTTGCGCTTTACGTCTAAAAGTAAGCGTGCGAAGCGGGTGATTGTTAACCAGAAAGGGCGTTTTTACGTAAAGAAACGTCAGGTTTATTTAAGAACAATCTTAATGAACCTTTTTTTGATCAGAGAATTCAGAGGGTTTTAAAGGTAAAATTCATAAGAAAAAAGAATGACATACGAAATTTCATTAACTTTCTGTTACACCAAACTATCGGTTAGACAACCATTTCGAGGCAGAGTTTCCCGCTAAGTTTTGTTATATTTTCAGCGTTGTCAGGAGAGAAGTACTATCACATTTGAGGTGGTTATGAAAAAAATTGCATGTCTTTCAGCACTGGCTTGTGTACTGGCTGTATCTGCCGGTTCCGCAATGGCTCAAAGCACCGTTACTGGCGGTTACGCTCAGAGCGATATGCAGGGCGTTGCTAATAAAGCTAACGGCTTCAACCTGAAATATCGTTACGAAGATGGCTCTAACCCGCTGGGTTGGATCGGTTCTTTCACCTACACCGAGAAAGACCGTAGCGAAGATGGCTTTTACAACAAAGGCCAGTACTACGGCATCACCGGTGGTCCGGCTTACCGTCTGAACGACTGGGCCAGCATCTACGGCGTAGTAGGTATCGGCTACGGTAAATTCCAGCAGAACGAACAGGCTGTACGTAACAAGTCCGACACCAGCGATGTTGGCTTCTCTTACGGTGCTGGTCTGCAGTTCAACCCGTATGAAAACTTCGCTATCGACGTAGGCTACGAGCAGAGCCGTATCCGCAACGTTGACGTTGGCACCTGGATCGCAGGCGTTGGCTACAGCTTCTAATCTTGCCGCTGGCAGGATAACAAAAACGGCCCTCTGAAGGGCCGTTTTTTTATGGCTGTTACCTACAGAAATATTCTTTTCAGATAAAGCCGGTATGTACAGCGAACCGCCGCGCGTTTAACCGCGCCAGATTAAACGTGGACAGTTAGCGCTTTGCGCGCATTCGCCTGTGAGACGTTCCAGCAGCATCAGGCGCAGACGAAAAGGCGATTGCGTCAGCAAGCAGAGAATACCTCTCCAGCTTATATTCGCCTGGTGCGTGCGCTGAACACATCTGCCACAGTCCAGACAGTGTTTTGTTGTGTTCATGGGAACCTCCCGATTAACGTCTGACAATTAAGAGACACAGCCCTGCGATAAACAGCAGAAAAATTAACAGCAACAGGTAAGGCTCGTTCATTTTGGCTCCTCCGCTGTTAATACTGGCTGACTACTTTATCTACAAATATAGCACTGGCTATATCCTTTAGCCAATGCTAATCAGCTAAAATTTGTGCTTCTTTGCTGATGGTTTACAATGATGCGCCAACACGCCGGCAGGGCCTGATAATGACCGGTTGAAGAATAAGAGGAAGCTGAATGAGTCGTCGCGCAAAGCCCGCTCCTGCCAGGATAAATGGGCCGTTAAAAGAAATTGAAGAACATGTCGAAGGGTTTCGACAGGTTCGCGAGGCGCATCGCCGTGAGTTGATTGATGACTATGTTGAGCTGATTTCAGATTTGATTCGCGAATTTGGCGAAGCGCGTCAGGTTGATATGGCGGCACGCCTGGGCGTATCGCAGCCTACCGTGGCGAAAATGCTGAAACGCCTCGGAAGCGTAGGCCTGGTAGAGCAGGTGCCCTATCGCGGCGTCTTTTTAACCAGCGAAGGGGAGAAGCTGGCTGAAGAGAGTCGGGCGCGTCATCATGTGGTTGAGACGTTTCTGCTGGCGTTGGGCATTAGCCCCGATACCGCACGACGCGACGCCGAAGGAATTGAACACCACGTCAGCGATGAAACCCTGACTATTTTTCGTGAGTTCTACGAGAGCCGTCAGTAACTTTCCTGCCAATACGACCAGCCAGGCGGCAATTTTCGTTGGTATCGCCTTATCCAGGGCCACCCTGACCGTATGCTTTTCTGCGGCGCGTTTTCAGCGCCGCGCTTGATTAGACGCTCCGCTACCTGTTTTTCTGCCGATCACTAATGCGGCTTCTTTCCTTTATCCCTGCCCATTTCCCGCTACACTCAATTTGTCAATTAATCCTGGCATTTGTAATTTTTACTTCTACGGCTAATCTCAAATCGTAAGTTCAGGATTGGTACTGCAGGAAAATGGAACCTATGACTCATTCAAACGATACGCCGGGCAGTGATGATAAAACGCATCAGGACCCTGACGAAGGCCAGCAGGAACAAGAACAACCGCGTAAACGCCCTGGTAAAAAACCGCTGATTGTTTTAGGCGTGGTGGTCGTGGTGATGATTATCGTTGCGCTTTTCTTCTGGCTATCCACGCGAAATGAAGAGACCACAGACGATGCCTTTACCGAAGGCAATGCGGTCACCATTGCGGCCAAAACCTCCGGTTATGCGGTGAAACTGCTGGTTAACGATAACCAGCGGGTTAAAAAAGGCGATCTGCTGTTGTTGATTGACCCGCGTGATACGCAGGCGCAGCGCGATCAGGCAAAAGCACAGCTGGGACTGGCGCAGGCGCAGTTGCATCAGGCTGAAGCACAGCTGGCGCTGGCAAAAGTACAGTATCCGGCGCAGCGCGATCAGGCGCTGGCGCAGCAGGCGCAGGCCGAAGCCAATCTGCTCAATGCTCAGTCAGACTATCGTCGGTTGCGCGGCGTTGATCCACGGGCGACGTCACAACGTAATATTGATACCGCCAGCGCTCAGCTACGTTCTGCTCAGGCGCAGCTGCAAAGTGCGAAGGCACAGGTCGAAGTGGCTTCGCAGGTGGCATTACAGATTCGTCAGCAGGAGACCAATGTTGAAGCGCGACGTCGTCAGGTTGAGCAGGCACAGGCACAGCTCAATGTTGCCGAGCTGAATCTCTCTTATAGCGAAGTACGGGCGCCTTATGATGGCTTTGTGACCAAACGTAATGTACAGTCCGGATCGTTAGTGCAGGCGGGTAGCGCGCTCTTTTCACTGGTTTCGCCGGATATCTGGATAACCGCTAACTTTAAAGAGTCACAGCTTGAGCGCATGAAACCTGGTGACAGGGTCACTATTAGCGTGGATGCCTGGCCAGACATGGAGCTGGAAGGGCACGTAGACAGTATTCAGATGGGCTCCGGATCACGTTTCTCTACCTTCCCGGCGGAGAACGCCACCGGCAACTTCGTGAAAATCGTACAGCGCGTGCCGGTTAAGATTGTCATTGATAAAGGGCTTGATCCAAACAGGCCTCTGCCGCTGGGACTCTCCGTGGTGCCTAAGGTTACGGTGGAATGAGCCAGAGCCAAAGCTGGCAGCCGGCCAGTAATCCCTGGCTGGTGGCGGTAACGGTAACGCTGGCGGTATTCATGGAAATCCTGGATACCACCATCGTTAACGTGGCGCTGCCGCATATTGCCGGCACGCTCTCCTCCAGCTACGACGAATCAACCTGGGTACTCACCTCCTATCTGGTGGCCAACGGCATCGTGCTACCGATTTCCGCATTCTTTTCCCGCCTGTTTGGACGCAAACAATACTTTCTGATCTGTATTGTGATGTTCACCGTTTGCTCGTTTCTGTGCGGCATCGCCACGGAGCTGTGGCAAATTATTCTGTTCCGTATTCTGCAGGGCTTTTTTGGTGGCGGACTGCAGCCGGTACAGCAGTCGGTGCTGCTCGATTACTTTAAGGCGGAAGATCGCGGTAAGGCGTTCGGCCTCTCCTCCATTGCGATTATTGTGGCGCCGGTGATAGGGCCGACGCTGGGCGGCTGGATTACGGATAACTACAGCTGGCGCTGGGTCTTCTTTATTAACGTGCCGGTGGGCATCCTCGCTACGCTGGCGATCTATCAGCTGCTGGAAGATCCGCCGTGGGAGCGGCGCTGGGCCAAAGGTAAATTAACCATCGATTATATCGGCATCAGCCTGATTACATTGGGTCTCGGCTGCTTGCAGGTCATGCTGGATCGCGGCGAGGATGAAGACTGGTTCGCCTCGCATTTTATTCAGTTTTTCGGCGTGATGACCCTGATTGGCCTGACCGGCGCGATTTACTGGCTGATGTATGCGCGTAAGCCGGTGGTGGAAATCGGTGTGTTACGCGATCGTAACTTCTGGGTTTCCGGCCTGCTGATGGCGGGTATGGCGATGATCCTGTATGGCAGCTCCGTGGTGCTGCCGCAGCTGGCGCAGCAGGATCTGGGCTATACCGCGACCTGGTCCGGTCTGGTGCTGTCGCCGGGCGCGATCCTGATCGTGCTCACCATTCCGCTGGTACTAAAGCTGATGCCGATAGTGCAAACGCGCTGGATTATCGCTTTCGGCTTTACCTGTCTGGCGGTGTCGATGTTCTACTCTTCTGGTTTAACGCCGCAGGTTGACTTCGCGACGCTGGTGCTGATGCGCAGCGCCCAGTCTATCGGCCTGGGGTTCCTGTTTGTGCCATTAACCACTATCGCCTTTGCCACCATTCCGCAGCGGCTGAATGCCGACGCCTCGGCGCTGTTCACCATGTTCCGCAACGTCGCTGGATCGATTGGCATCTCGCTCTCTACCGCAGCGATAACCGAGCGCGAACAGGTACGTAGCGCGCATCTGGTGCATAACATGACGCCACTGAATGAGCAGTTCAATATCACTGTTGAACGCTGGGCGCAGAGTATCCGCGACTTTACCTCGGCCGCTGGCGATCCGCTGACGCTGGCTACCGGTCAGCTCTATCAGGAAATGATTGTGCAGGCGCGTATCCTGGCCTATGTCGATGTATTTGTCGGGTTGGGTATTGTCGCGTTTATTTTGATTCCTTTATGTTTCCTGCTTTCGCCGGTCAAGAGCGAAGGCAGCGCAGGAGCACACTGACATGAACGTTACTCAGGGGATAATGCGTTCGCGCCCTGGCCTGCTGGCTTTATCATTGCTACTGGCGGGCTGCGCGGTGGGGCCTGATTACCAGCCGCCCCGGCCTCAAATGCCTGTGAGCTGGCGCGATCTCTCTTCAACGGCAGCGTCAAAGCCGCAGCCCCGCGCCATCGATCTCAGCTGGTGGCGCAGCTTTAACGACCCGCAGCTAAATAGCCTGATCGACCGCGCCATTGCCGGTAATCTCTCATTGCAGCAGGCGGTACTGCGCATTGCCGGCGCGCGGGAGCAGCTGGCGCAGGCGCGCGGCGCACTGTTGCCTGCTGTTAACGGCAATCTATCCGCAAGACGTCAGCAGCTGGGCGCAAAAGGCGTGCTGGAAGCCAACGGCGCATATGATCAGCTGGATGCGAACGCACCGGAGTTGCGCTCCTCGCTGGATAGCCTGACGCAGCCGATTAATCTCTACCAGGGCAGTTTTGACGCCTCCTGGGAGCTGGATCTGTGGGGCAAAGTACGCCGACAGGCAGAAGCCGCCCGTGCGCAGCAGCAGGAGTCGATAGAGAGCCGCAACGATGCGCTGGTTTCGCTGCAGGCTGAAGTCGCGCGCGCTTATCTGCAGCTGCGCGGCGCGCAGTCGGTAACGCGCACGCTGCAAACCCAAATCGATGTGGCGCAGCAGACGCTGGCGCTGACGCAAAGCCAGCAGCGTAACGGCCTTGCGCCGCAGCTGGATGTGGAAAACGCCCGCGCGCAGCTTAGCTCGCTACGCGCTCAGCTGCCGCAGTATCAGGCGCAGGCGCGTCAGGCGATGAACGGGCTGGCGGTGCTGATGGGCAAACCGCCCGGCGCGCTGGATAGCGAACTGAGCGCCGAAAAAGCGCTGCCCGCGCTGCCTGCTGCCGTGCCGGTAGGCATTCCCTCAACGCTGGCGCGTCGTCGTCCCGATATTCGTCAGGCGGAAGCTAGCCTGCATGCCGCAACGGCAAATATCGGCGTGTCGGTTGCGCAGCTTTTCCCCAGCCTCTCATTAACCGGCCAGCTGGGCGTGCGCAATACGGACGCCAGCTATCTGGATAACTGGAGTAGCCACTTTTACAGCTATGGTCCGGCGCTGTCGATTCCCATCTTTCAGGGGGGCAGGCTGGTCTCCAGCGTGAAGCTTACCCGTGCCCAGCAGGCCAGCTCTGCATTAAATTATCGGCAAACGGTGCTAGCCGCGCTGCAGGATGTGGAAAATGCGCTGGTCAGCTACCGTACCGATCAGGAGCGGGCAACGCAGATGGATGAAACCGTTAGCGCCCTGCAGAGCAGCTTTGATCTGGCCAGCGACAGCTATAAAAAAGGTCTCTCTACCTTCCTTGAGGTGCTGGATGCGCAGCGTCAGCTGGCGCAGGCAAAACAGCAGGCGGAGCAGGCGCGCGTACAAAGCAGCCTGGATTTGGTCGCGCTCTATAAAGCGCTTGGCGGCGGCTGGGAAAATTATCAAAACGTCGCCTTGCCGCAATTTAACCTGTTTGGTCCGGCGACGCCCGCCGGTTAACCGCTTAACGCGCAGGGATAAAAACAAAGGGGTGTCGTCGCCTGCGTTATGCATCTCAAGCCGTCAGTACGCTACTGGCGGCTTTTTTTTTGCGCGGTTTGTACCTGGCCCGCCGCACAGCATAATTTAAAATAAACATTTCTTTTTATCTTGAAAACGAAACGTATGCCGTTAACGCCTGTAACGGGTTTTGTGGCGATTTAACAACCCTGCAAGCGGAATAGTGTGACCAGGATCAGCCTTCAGACCGAAGATTATGACTCTCTCCACAAAATTGATATTTCACTATTATTTGAAATGAAAAAAATAATCTATGTTGTGCTGTGAAAGGTTTGTGTTCTGTCAGCAGGGCGCAGATCGGATTTCCACTTCAACCAGGTTGCTGGAGTCACTATGCCAAAAGAACAATACATTACGCTGAGCAAAGCCTCCGGGCCAAACAGCAGCACGCCCGCTGAACCCTTCGTTAAAGTGATCGCGGTGGTCGCAACGCTGGGTGGATTGCTGTTTGGCTACGATACCGGGGTTATTTCGGGTGCGCTGCTGTTTATGGGCGATGAACTGCATCTCACGCCTTTCACCACCGGGCTGGTAACCAGTTCGCTGCTGTTCGGCGCCGCCTTTGGCGCGCTGCTTGCCGGGCATTTCGCCTCTGCCGCCGGACGCCGAAAAATCATTCTGGTGCTGGCTGTGATCTTTGCCATTGGCGCTCTGGGAACCTCGCTGGCACCAGACGTTAACTGGATGATCTTCTTCCGTCTGGTGCTGGGCGTAGCGGTCGGTGGCGCGGCGGCGACGGTGCCGGTTTATATTGCTGAAATCGCTCCGGCGAATAAGCGCGGTCAACTGGTAACCTTACAGGAACTGATGATCGTTTCCGGTCAGATGCTGGCCTATATCTCTAACGCCTCCTTTGACGCTATCTGGGGCGGGGCGGATACCTGGCGCTGGATGCTGGCTGTGGCTACCTTACCGGCGGTACTGCTGTGGTTCGGCATGATGTTTATGCCCGATACGCCGCGCTGGTATGCCATGAAAGGTCGCCTGGCGGAAGCGCGCCACGTGCTGGAGCGTACCCGTGCCAAAGAGGATGTTGAATGGGAACTCACCGAAATCGAGGAGACGCTACAGGAGCAGGAGAATCAGGGAAAACCACGGCTGCGCGAGCTTAAACAGCCCTGGCTGTTTAAGCTGTTTCTGATCGGTATCGGCGTGGCGGTGATCCAGCAGCTGACCGGCGTCAATACCATTATGTACTATGCGCCGACGGTATTAACCAGCGTCGGCATGAGCAACAGCGCCGCGCTGTTTGCCACTATCGCCAATGGCGTGATTTCGGTGTTGATGACTTTTGTCGGCATCTGGCTGCTGGGGAAAATCGGCCGTCGCACCATGACCATGATCGGACAGTTTGGCTGTACCGCCTGTCTGTTCTTTATCGGCGCGGTAAGCTGGCTGATGCCGGAAACCCTTAACGGCCAGCCCGATATGCTGCGTAGCTATATGGTGCTGCTGGGCATGCTGATGTTTCTTTGTTTCCAGCAGGGGGCACTGTCGCCGGTGACCTGGCTGCTGCTGTCAGAAATTTTCCCGACGCGCCTGCGCGGTATTTTTATGGGCGGCGCGGTATTCGCCATGTGGATCGCCAATTTCCTTATCTCGCTGATGTTCCCGGTGATGCTGGCATCGGTGGGGCTGGCAGGCGCTTTCTTTATCTTCGGCGCTATCGGCATCGGCGGCGCGATCTTTGTGCTTAACTGTATTCCGGAAACGCGCAACCGCAGCCTGGAGCAGATTGAGCACTATCTGCGCGACTGGCTTTCACCCGATCGTGAAACGCCTCCACTGCCTGCGCCGCTCAAGCACAAGACGGAACAGCACGGTAGCTGATGGGGTTACGCAAGGCTGGCGGTATTCGCCAGCCTTTTTTTATGGCACAATGCCCGCCAAATTTCGTTATTCCCTGAAATAATTCAACAGCAGGCAGGCGACGAACCGGCGCATCTCAGGCACGGCCCGAGTCAGCGCATAGCGTTAACGCCCCTGTTATGTGAACTATAACGGGACTCTTCCCCGCATAAGTAAGGCAATCCCTGTGCTAGTTTCCAGCAACGTTACCATGCAGTTTGGCAGCAAACCGCTGTTTGAAAATATCTCCGTTAAGTTTGGCGGCGGCAACCGTTACGGTCTGATCGGCGCGAACGGTAGCGGTAAATCAACCTTTATGAAGATTCTGGGCGGCGACTTAATGCCGTCCGCCGGCAACGTCTCTTGTGACCCGAATGAGCGTATCGGTAAGCTGCGCCAGGACCAGTTCGCGTTTGAAAAATTCAGCGTGCTGGATACTGTGATTATGGGACACGATGAGCTGTGGCTGGTAAAGCAGGAGCGCGATCGTATCTATGCGCTGCCGGAAATGAGCGAAGAAGATGGCTATAAAGTCGCCGATCTGGAAGTGCTGTATGGCGAAATGGACGGATACACCGCCGAAGCGCGCGCCGGTGAGTTGCTGCTGGGCGTGGGGATCCCGCTTGAGCAGCATTACGGTCTGATGAGCGAAGTGGCGCCGGGCTGGAAGCTGCGCGTACTGCTGGCGCAGGCGCTGTTCTCGAACCCGGATATTCTGCTGCTGGATGAGCCAACCAACAACCTGGATATCGATACCATCCGCTGGCTGGAGCAGGTGCTGAACGACCGCAACAGCACGATGATCATCATTTCGCATGACCGTCACTTCCTGAACATGGTCTGCACCCATATGGCGGATCTCGATTACGGCGAGCTGCGTATCTATCCTGGCAACTACGATGAATATATGACCGCCGCCACCCAGGCGCGTGAGCGTCTGCTGTCTGATAACGCCAAGAAAAAGGCGCAGATCGCCGAGCTGCAGTCATTTGTCAGCCGCTTTAGCGCCAACGCCTCTAAATCGCGTCAGGCCACTTCACGCGCCAAACAGATCGATAAAATCAAGCTGGACGAGGTCAAAGCCTCCAGCCGTCAGAACCCGTTTATCCGTTTTGAGCAGGATAAAAAGCTGTTCCGCAACGCGCTGGAAGTGGAAGCATTGACCAAAGGCTTCGACAACGGCCCGCTGTTCCGCGATCTGAATCTGCTGCTGGAAGTCGGCGAAAAGCTGGCGGTACTGGGCACCAACGGTGTGGGTAAAACCACGCTGCTGAAAACACTGGTGGGCGATTTGCAGCCTGACAGCGGTACGGTGAAATGGTCTGAGAACGTGCGCATTGGTTATTACGCGCAGGATCACGCGGAAGAGTTTGATACCGATCTGAATGTATTTGACTGGATGAGCCAGTGGAAGCAGGAAGGCGACGATGAGCAGGCGGTGCGCAGCGTGCTGGGCCGTTTGCTCTTCGGTCAGGATGAGATCAAAAAGCCGGTGAAAGTGCTGTCGGGTGGTGAAAAGGGCCGTATGCTGTTTGGCAAGCTGATGATGGAACGCCCCAATATCCTGATTATGGATGAGCCGACTAACCACCTGGATATGGAATCGATCGAGTCGCTGAACATGGCGCTGGAGATCTATCCGGGCACGCTGATCTTTGTTTCTCACGACCGTGAATTTGTTAGCTCGCTGGCGACACGCGTGCTGGAAATTACGCCGGAGAAAGTCATCGACTTCAGCGGCAGCTATGAAGATTATCTGCGCAGCAAAGGCGTTCAGTAAGCGCTGACGCGCCAGCTGGTGTCAAAATGCCAACCCAGGGCCGCCGTAATGGCGGCCTTACTTTTATCCTGCCGTCGGCGGCATATTGCTCATCCAGACCCGGTTTTTCCCCCGACGTTTCGCCTGATAAAGGGCTTCGTCCGCCTTGTCGATAAATTCCGCAGGTAAAACCCCGGCGAACACCCGTGGCTGCCAGTGCATGCCAATGCTGATGGTGACGACCTTCTCCTCCACGCTGCTTGCCTGATGCGGCATCCTGAGCGACGCTACCGCACGCACCGCCTGCATTGCAATAAGATGTGCTTCCGGCTGTGTTTTATCCGTCAGTACCAGCATGAATTCTTCGCCACCGTAACGGGCAATCAGCTCATCATGACGCAGCGGCAGGCGGTTCAAACAATCGGCTACGTTACGCAGGCATGCATCGCCCGCCTGATGACCATAGGTATCGTTATAGGCCTTAAACGAATCGACATCGATAAGCACAATCGTTAACGGCGTATGCAGCTTTATCGCGCGCTCCATCGCTCTGGGGATAAACCAGTCCAGCTGACGGCGGTTTGCCAGCCCGGTGAGCCCATCCACCAGCGCCATGTTCTGTAGGGTGCGGTTCATATGGGTGAGCTGATCGTGCACCCGGGTTAACTCCATCTGGTTATGCAGGTTCAGGCGGATATGGTGCAGTACGATAAAGCCAAGCAGAAACAGCAACGCCAGCAGAACCAGGTTGAGCAAAACAAAGCCGATAGAATCCGCGATCCAGTCCTGTCGCACCTCCTGCAAATCGTAGCCTGCGGTCACGACCAGCGGATAATTGGTCAGCCGGGCATAGCCAAAAATGCGTGGCCTGCCGTCAACTGCCGCACGATAAATAGCGGCCCCGCTGGCGGTCGTGGTTAACAGCTGGGTAAACAACGGGCTAAGGGAAATATTGCGATTAATCAGCGCTTCGCTGTAGGGGCGAATATAGACCAGGTTAGCGTTTGCCTTCATGAGCGCCATCAGATCGCGTTCGCCCAGGTTGTAGTAATCATAAACCTGGCGGAAATAATCGAGGCGAATCGAGGCCATCACCACGCCGCGAAAGGTGCCGTCGGGATTACTCAGGCGTTCGGTCACCGGGATCACCATATTGCCGCTAACACGACTGCGCACCACGTCGCCGATATGCAGTTTGCTGTCGGGAGAACGTTGATGAAAGCGGAAATATTCCCGATCGGCGACGCTGGTTTTCGACAGCGTCGCCAGGGAGGAGGAGAGCGCGGGGTAGCCGGAAGCGTGATAAATGATAATGCTGTCCAGGGGAGGCAGAGCGGCTTTTCGCGCCATCAGCAGCTGATGCAGATTAGCGGCCTGTTGCTCAATCCCGTCCTGGTTAATACGATCGCGCACATCCTGCAGGGTCAGGTCAATTTGCAGAAAGGTATCTTCTGCCTGACGTGCAAGCGACACCGACAGGTTACGTGCGTTTTCCTCGGTAAGGTGGAGTGTTCGTTGCCAGCTGCTCCACAGGCTCCAGCCGTTGATGGCGATTACCGCGCTGCTGATAACCAGCAGAAAGACCAGCATCATCTGACGCAGCACTGGTTTTGCAGCACGGCTTTCGCTGTCTGCTTTATTCAACGCCTGCGCCTGGGGCGCATTTCCATTTTCCATGTTTCAACTATAGCCAGGGAAAGGGAAGCTGCTGAATAACCAACTTTAATTAACCGGAAGCGGTGCCGCAGACTTCACAGGCAGGATCTTTGGCCACCTTCATTTCACGGAACTGCAGCGTCATGGCATCATACATCAGCAGCTTACCGGAGGCGGCCGCCCCGTAATGCGTTAGCAGACGAATCGCTTCCATCGCCTGCAGCGAACCGATTACGCCAACCAGCGGGGCCATCACCCCCGCTTCGACACAGCTCAGGGTATCGCTGCCGAACAGGCGACTGATACAGCGGTAGCAGGGCAGGGTTTCATCCTGCCAGCTAAAAACGCTGATCTGGCCTTCCATACGTATTGCGGCCCCCGACACCAGCGGGATCCGTCGCTGCCGACAGAGGCGATTCAGCTGTTCGCGCGTGGCGACGTTATCGCTACAGTCCAGCACTACCTGATGCTGCGCCACCAGCGCATCCAGTGCCGCATCATCCAGCCGGGCATTGACGGTGCGTAGCTGGGTCAGCGGATTAATTTGCGCCAGCCGCCGCCGGGCCGACTCGACTTTTACTTCGCCGATCTCTGCATCGCTGTGCAGCACCTGACGCTGCAGGTTAGAGAGGGAAACGACGTCAAAATCGAGCAGCGTCAGCGTGCCGATGCCCGCCGAGGCCAGATAAGGGCTGGCGGCGCAGCCCAGACCGCCCAGACCTACTACCAGCGCGCTCGATGCTTTCAGCCGCTCCTGTCCATCAAAGTCAAAGCCGCGCAGCACGATCTGCCGGTTATAACGCAGGGTTTCGCTATCGCTCAGCTCCGGCAGCATGTCAGCCTCTCAGCAGGTGATTAAATGGCTCGATCTCTACCCATTCGCCCGGCTCGACATGGCCGCGTTCGCGCTCCAGCACAATAAAGCAGTTGGCCTGGCTGAAAGAGCTGAATACGTGCGAGCCCTGATGACCGGTGGTGACCACCTGTAGTTCGCCATTTTCGCCACGGCTGACGATACCGCGCTGAAAGTCGAGGCGGCCAGGCGTTTTCTTCAGGCGCGTAGCGGCGCGAGCGCGCTGACGCGGCGGCAGAGCGGCGCGCTGCTGACCGCTCAGCTTCGCCAGCAGCGGCTGTACCAGCTGATAGAAGGTCACGGCGGCGGAAACCGGATTGCCTGGCAGGCCGCAGAACCAACTGTTGCTCAGCCGCCCAAAGGCGAAAGGTTTGCCTGGCTTAATCGCCAGCTTCCAGAAAGTGATAGCGCCCAGCTCGTCCAGCATCGCTTTGGTGTAATCTGCTTCACCTACCGAGACGCCGCCGCTGCTGATCACCACATCCGCCGCGCGATCGGCCTCGATAAAGGCGGCGCGCAGCGCCTGTGGATCGTCACGAATAATGCCGAGATCGATCACCTCGCACCCCAGCTGGTCCAGCATCAGCCGTACGGCAAAGCGGTTAGTGTCATATATTTGTCCGGCCGCCAGCGGCTGACCTGGCGGCTGTAGCTCATCGCCGGTAGAAAAAATGGCGACCCGCAGCCGACGCACCACCTCAACCTCGCCGATGCCCAGCGACGCGATCAGCGGCAGCTCCGCTGCGCCGAGGCGCACGCCCGCCGCCAGCACGCTGTCGCCCTGACGAATATCTTCTCCGGCGCGACGAATGTTTTGCCCCGCTTTAACCTCAGCGGTAAAGCGGATACGTTCGCCTTCCGTTGTGGTTTGTTCCTGCATGACCACCGCCTCCGTGCCTTCCGGCACCGGCGCGCCGGTCATAATGCGAATACAGCTGCCTGCGGGCCATTCGCCGCTAAAGGGAGCGCCGGCAAAGGCTTTGCCAGCCAGCGGCAGCGCTTCACCGCGTGCAATATCCGCCATACGCACCGCATAGCCATCCATCGCCGAGTTATCAAATGGCGGAACGTTGAGCGGTGAAATAACCGGAGCGGCGGTAATCCGCCCGGCAGCAGCGTAGACACTCAGGGTTTCGCTCTCGCTAAGCGGTGAGAGCCGATCCAGCATTTTTTGCCGGGCCTCTTCAAGGGAGATTAATCCCGCAGTAAAACTTTCCATTTGGCCTCCGGCCAGAACCTACAGATAGCGCCTATTATGGCGCGAAATGCCCTGACGATCACCCCGCCAGCGCACCAGAGGCTTATGATGTGCTTTTAGTTATGAGATATAACGCTTTGTTATTAAACCTTACCTGGCTTTACGCTTTACATCACCCCGGCGGCTACCTATAGTCAAAATTTGCCGAAAAATCATAACATCACATCCATTCAGCCGTTTCCGGCGGTTTCAGAACACAGGGTAAATAATGATGGGCAGAGCAGCCATTGCCATTCACGGCGGCGCGGGCGCGATTGCACGTTCGGCGCTGAGCGCGGAGCAGGAGCAGCGTTATCTCCAGGCGCTAAGCGAAATTGTTGCCAGCGGCCAGAGGATCCTTGCCGCTGGCGGCAGCGCGTTAGATGCGGTTACCGAAGCGGTGCGCCTGCTGGAAGAGTGTCCGCTGTTTAATGCCGGGAAAGGCAGCGTCTTTACCCATCAGGGCACGCATGAGCTGGACGCCTGCATCATGGACGGGCGCACTCAGGATGCCGGTGCAGTGGCTGGCGTAGCGCATATTCGTAATCCGATCCTGGCGGCGCGCGCGGTACTGGAGCACAGCCCGCATGTGTTGCTGTGCGGCAGCGGTGCAGAGCAGTTTGCCCAGGAACAGGGCCTGGCGCCGGTTGCGGCGGACTTCTTCTCCACGGATGAACGCTGGCAGCAGCTGGAGCGCGCCCGCGCCAGCCAGCAAACGCTGCTGGATCATGATGGAGCGGCGCAGGGATCCGCACCGCTGGATGCCGACCGCAAACTGGGTACGGTCGGCGCGGTAGCCTGCGACAGCGCGGGCAATCTCGCTGCCGCCACCTCAACCGGCGGCATGACCAATAAACGGGTCGGGCGCATTGGCGATTCGCCGTTACCGGGCGCAGGCTGTTTCAGCAATCGCCGCGTAGCGGTCTCCTGTACCGGCACCGGGGAAGTTTTTATCCGCACCCTGGCGGCTGGCGACGTCGCCGCGCTGATGGAGTATGGCGGGCTCAGCCTGCAGCAAGCCTGCGAACGGGTTATTTTCGATAAAATTCCAACGCTGGGCGGCAACGGCGGCCTGATTGCTGTCGACGCTGAGGGAAACATTGCGCTGCCGTTCAATACTGAAGGCATGTATCGCGGCTACGGTTACGCGGATCAAGGCCCGGTAGTCGCGATTTACCGGCAAGCTTAAGGAGCCAGCATGCAACAGTCATCCTCTTTACCGCTGGCCGAAGAGTGCGTGCTGGCGGTACGTAATCTTAGCGTCAGCTTTAACCAGCAGGGCCATATCATTCAGGCGGTACGTCAGCTCTCGCTGGAGGTCCGACGCGGTGAAACCCTGGCGTTGGTGGGCGAGTCCGGCTCAGGAAAATCGGTGACCTCGCTGGCGCTGATGCGTCTGATTGAGCAGAGCGGCGGCCGTCTGGATAGCGGTGAGCTGTGGCTGCGGCGGCGTGATAACGCGCTGGTGGATCTGGCGCAGCTGCGACAGTCGCAGATGCGTACCATTCGCGGCGCGGATATGGCGATGATTTTTCAGGAGCCGATGACCTCGCTGAATCCGGTGTTTACGGTTGGCGAGCAGATCGCTGAATCGGTGCGGCTTCATCAGGGCAAAAGCCACCAGCAGGCGCTGGCGGAGGCGCGGCGAATGCTCGATCTGGTACGCATTCCCGAAGCGCAAAATGTCATGACGCGCTATCCCCATCAGCTTTCCGGCGGCATGCGCCAGCGGGTGATGATCGCCATGGCGCTCTCCTGTCGTCCGGCGCTGCTGATTGCCGATGAGCCCACTACCGCACTGGATGTCACTATCCAGGCGCAGATTTTACAGCTGATCCGCGTGCTGCAAAAAGAGATGGCGATGGGGGTGATCTTTATTACCCATGACATGGGTGTAGTGGCGGAAATGGCCGACCGGGTGCAGGTCATGTACCGTGGCGCCGTGGTCGAAAGCGCCGATACCGCCACGCTGTTTAGCGCGCCGCAGCAGCCCTATACCCGTGCGCTGCTGGCAGCGGTGCCGCGTCTTGGCGCTATGCAGGGGCAGCCCCTGCCGCGTAAATTTCCGCTGCCGGGCGAGCAGGAGAACAGCGGGGCGCAGGTGGATACGGTAAAGCATCATGAAGCGCCGATCCTGGAAGTGCGTGATTTAGTCACGCGTTTTGATGTTCGCGCCGGTCTGTTGAACCGCGTGAAGTGGCGGGTGCATGCGGTAGAAAAGGTGAGCTTCAGCCTTTATGCCGGTGAAACGCTGGCGCTGGTGGGGGAGTCGGGCTGTGGTAAATCCACTACCGGCCGCTCGCTGCTGCGGCTGGTAGAGAGCCAGGGCGGCAGCATTACCTTTAACGGGCAGCGTATCGATCGGCTGAAGGCGCATCAGCTGGCGCATTTACGGCGCGATATTCAGTTTATTTTTCAGGATCCTTACGCTTCACTCGACCCGCGTCTCACCATTGGTTTTTCCATTATGGAGCCGCTGCTGATCCACAAGGTCATGTCACGCGCTGAAGCGGAAAAACGAGTCGCCTGGCTGCTGGAAAAAGTGGGGCTGCTGCCGGAACATGCCCAACGCTATCCGCATGAATTTTCCGGCGGCCAGCGCCAGCGCATCTGTATTGCCCGCGCGCTGGCACTGAATCCCAAAGTGGTGATTGCCGACGAGTCGGTCTCGGCGCTGGATGTCTCTATTCAGGCGCAAATCATCAATCTGATGCTGGATTTGCAGCGCGAATTTGGTATCGCCTTTCTGTTTATTTCACACGATATGGCGGTGGTGGAACGCATCAGCCATCGTGTGGCGGTGATGTACCTGGGGCAGATTGTAGAAATCGGTCCGCGCCAGGCGGTATTTGAAAATCCCCAGCATCCCTATACGCGCAAACTGATGTCAGCGGTGCCGGTTGCCGATCCGGGCCACCGCCGCCGCGAGCGAGCGCTGCTGGCGGATGAGTTGCCCAGCCCGCTGCGCACGCCCGGCGATGAGCCGGTGGTTGCGCCATTAATCCAGGTTGGGGCAGATCATTACGTGGCCCGGCATATCATCAGCGGCGCCTGACGGCCCGGCTTTTGCACAACCCGCAAGGGACTAAGGAGAACAAGCATATGACCAAACTCACGACCCGCAGATGGCTGATAACCGCCGGCCTGCTTAGTAGTTTCGCCGCTGCGCCCGGCTGGGCAGCAAAGGATGCCGTGATCGCCGTAGGCTCTAACTTCACCACGCTCGACCCTTATGATGCCAATGACACCCTGTCGCAGGCGGTGGCGAAATCCTTCTACCAGGGGCTGTTCGGCTTTGATAAGGACATGAAGCTGGTAAACGTGCTGGCGGAAAGCTATCAGGCCAGCCCCGACGGCCTGACCTGGACCATCAAGCTACGCTCCGGTATTAAGTTTCAGGACGGCACCCTGTTCAACGCCGAGGCGGTAAAGGTGAATCTCGATCGCGCCAGCGACCAGGATAACCATCTGAAGCGTTATAACCTGTTTAAACATATCGCCACCACCGAGGTGCTCGATCACACCACGGTGAAGATTACCCTGAAGCAGCCGTTCTCCGCCTTTATTAATATTCTGGCCCATCCGGCGGCGGCGATGATTTCCCCTACCGCGCTGAAAAAATATGGCAAGGAGATCGGCTTCCATCCGGTCGGCACCGGTCCTTATCAGTTTGTGACCTGGAACCAGACCGATTTTGTGAAGGTGAAAAAGTGGGACGGCTACTGGAAGCCGGGCTATCCGAAACTCGACAGCATCACCTGGCGACCCATTGTGGATAACAATACCCGCGCCGCGATGCTGCAAACCGGTGAAGCCAATTTTGCCTTCCCGATCCCTTATGAGCAGGCGAAACGGCTGGAGCAAAACAGCAAGCTCGATTTAGTCAGCACGCCGTCGATCATGCAGCGCTATATCAGTTTTAACGTCACGCAGAAGCCGTTCGATAACCCGAAAGTGCGCGAAGCGATTAACTACGCGATTAACCGCGAGGCGCTGAGCAAAGTCGCCTTTGCCGGTTACGCCACGCCAGCAACCGGCATCGTGCCGCCGTCGATTGCCTTTGCGCAAAGCTATCCGGCGATGGAGTACAATCCGGCGAAAGCGCGGCAGTTGCTAAAAGAGGCGGGCTACCCGGACGGTTTCAGCACCACGCTCTGGTCTTCTCACAACCACAGCACCGCGCAGAAAGTGCTGCAGTTTACTCAGCAGCAGCTGGCGCAGGTGGGCATTAAAGTCAAGGTCACGGCGATGGATGCCGGGCAGCGCGCGGCGGAAGTAGAAGGGAAAGGGCAAAAAGAGAGCGGCGTACGGATGTTCTATACCGGCTGGTCCGCCTCGACCGGTGAAGCTGACTGGGCGCTGACGCCGCTGTTTGCCACCGGCTCCTGGCCGCCAGCAATCTTTAACACCGCCTTTTACAGCAATGAACAGGTGGATAAAGATCTGAACGACGCGCTGAAAACCACCGATACGGCGAAAAAAGCGCAGCTGTATAAAGATGCGCAGGACCGTATCTGGAACGATCGCCCCTGGGCGCCGCTGGTGGTGGAAAAGCTGGTGTCGGCTCATAGCAAATCGCTGAGCGGTTTTTACATGATGCCTGACACCTCTTTTAATTTTGATGAAGCCGATCTGAAGTAATGTCCGCGCCGCCAGCCGCTGAGGCTGGCGTCTGCGACGCAGGGAAACGCATGCTGAACTATTTCCTTAAACGCCTGCTGGGATTGATACCTACGCTGCTGATCGTGGCGGTGCTGGTCTTTCTGTTTGTTCATTTACTGCCAGGGGATCCGGCGCGGCTGGTGGCCGGGCCTGAAGCAGATGCCAGCGTGGTTGCGCTGGTGCGTCAGGATCTGGGACTGGATAAGCCGCTGCCGCAGCAGTTTTTGCATTTTATGGTCAACGCGCTCCAGGGGGATTTTGGCACGTCGATGGTATCGAAAAGGCCGGTATCGGAGGAGATCGCTTCACGCTTTCTGCCGACGCTGTGGCTGACATTGACCAGTATGATCTGGTCAGTAATTTTTGGCATGGGGATTGGGATTATCTCCGCCGTGTGGCGTAATCGCTGGCCGGATCGTATCGGCATGACGCTGGCGGTATCGGGCATCTCTTTTCCCGCTTTTGCGCTCGGCATGTTGCTGATGCAGGTTTTCTCCGTGGAGCTGGGCTGGCTACCGACCGTCGGCGCGGAGAGCTGGCAGCACTATATTTTGCCCTCTATTACGCTGGGCGCGGCGGTGGCGTCGATTATGGCGCGCTTTACCCGCGCCTCTTTTATTGAGGTGATGCAGGAAGACTATATGCGCACCGCACGTGCCAAAGGAGTGCGCGAGTCGAAGGTGCTGATTAAACATGGCTTGCGCAACGCCATGATTCCGGTAGTCACCATGATGGGCTTGCAGTTTGGCTTTCTGCTGGGCGGTTCGATTGTCGTGGAAGTGGTGTTTAACTGGCCAGGCCTGGGACGCCTGCTGGTGGATTCGGTGGAGATGCGCGACTATCCGGTGATACAGGCGGAGGTACTGCTGTTTTCACTGGAGTTTATCCTGATCAACCTGATCGTGGATATGTTGTATGCCGCCATTAACCCGGCGATACGGTACAAATAAGGAGCTGCGATGAAAAACTGGCGACGAGAGGCAGCTCTGAAGGCGATGCCCCTGCAACAGAACGAGCGGGTACGTACACCGTGGCGCGAATTCTGGCGACGTTTCCGCCGTCAGCCTGTGGCGCTGGCGGCTGGCGTTTTTGTGTTATTGCTGATTGTGCTGGCAATATGCGCGCCGTGGATTGCGCCATTTGATGCTGAAAATTACTTTGATTATGACCGGCTGACAGAAGGCCCTTCCGCGATGCACTGGTTCGGCGTGGATTCCCTTGGCCGCGACATTTTTAGTCGGGTACTGGTGGGCACCCGCATTTCGCTGCTGGCGGGCTTTTTTTCCGTCGCTATCGGCGGAGCGATCGGCACCGCGCTTGGTCTGCTGGCAGGTTACTATGAGGGCTGGTGGGACCGTATTATTATGCGCATCTGCGATGTGCTGTTCGCCTTTCCGGGGATTTTGCTGGCGATTGCGGTCGTGGCGATCATGGGCAGCGGTATGTCCAACGTTATCGTGGCGGTAGCGATTTTCAGCGTGCCCGCCTTTGCCCGTCTGGTGCGTGGCAATACGCTGGTGCTGAAGCATCAAACCTTTATCGAGTCGGCACGTAGTATCGGCGCATCGGACTGGACTCTGATGGTGCGCCATATTCTGCCCGGCACGGTCTCATCGATTGTGGTCTATTTCACCATGCGCATTGGCACCTCGATTATCACCGCTGCCAGCCTGTCGTTTCTGGGGCTGGGCGCGCAGCCGCCTACGCCGGAGTGGGGTGCGATGCTCAACGAGGCGCGAGCAGATATGGTGATGGCGCCGCACGTGGCGATTTTCCCCAGCCTGGCGATTTTTCTGACGGTGCTGGCCTTTAACCTGCTGGGCGATGGCCTGCGCGATGCGCTCGATCCGAAACTGAAAAGCTGAAAACTGCCCGCGACGGGCAAATTCACCCGTCGCGCCTTTCGCTGTCTACACTTACCCTTCGGACAGCAAAAAGAGAGGAAAAATGAAGCCGTTAACATGGGCAATTATTGGACCGGGCGCCATTGCGCATCAGTTTGCCGCCGCTCAGGGCGCAATGGGCAGGCAAATTTATGCGGTAGGCGCCAGAAGCCGCGAGAAAGGTGAAGCGTTTGCGCAACGCTACGGTATTGAGCGGGTATTTGATGATATTCCCCAAATGCTGGCCGATCCGCAAATAGACGCGGTCTATATCTCTACGCCACACGCCAGCCATTTCAGCTGGATGAAGCAGGCGCTGGAGCAGGGCAAGCATCTGCTGGTGGAAAAGGCGATAACCGTCAGCAGCGATGAGCTGAGTGAGATTAACCAGCTGGCGGCAGAGAAGAAGCTGATCGTAGCCGAGGCGATGACGCTGTTTCATATGCCACTGTTTCATCAGCTAAAAACGCTGATTGAAAGCGGAAAACTGGGCAAGCTGAAAATGATTCAGGTCTCTTTTGGCACCGTTAAAGAAGCCGATCCCAATAACCGTTTCTTTAATCCACAGCTGGCAGGCGGCGCGTTGCTGGATATCGGCACCTATGCGCTCTCGTTTGCCCGCTTTTTCCTGAGCGAGCAGCCGAACCAGCTGTTTACCACAGTGGCTAAATTCAGCACCGGCGTTGACGAACAGTGCGGCATTCTGCTGCAAAACAGCCAAAACGAAATGGCCACCATCTCGCTGGCGTTTCGCGCCAAAATGCCGAAGCGCGGCATTATCGCCTGCGAGCATGGTTTTATTACCGTTGATGATTTTCCGCGCGCGCAGCAGGCGCAGTTAAGCTGGGCGGATGGCACCACGCAAACCCTTGAAGCGGGGCAAAGCGGGCGTGCGCTACAGTATGAAATTCTGGCGCTGGAAAAATATGCCGCCGAAGGCGTAAATCCGCTGCACTATCTCACCAATGATGTGGTGGCCCTGATGACGGAGATTCGTCAGCGCTGGGGGATCTGTTACCCCTTTGAATCCTGATTACATTGCGGCACCGATTGAGGTAATCAAATGAAGTTAACCGCATTAGTACTGCTGTCGCTGACCTTTCCCGTGGTTGGCCTGGCGGCAGAGCCGGGCGAGGAGATTGATCAGCAGCTGTTGGCGTGTAAGCTGCATGCCAACAGCACGGCCGATAATGCGCAGTGCTACAGCAGTGCCATTCAGCAGTGGGATGGTGAGCTGAATAAGCAGTATCAGCTATTGCTTAACGCGCAGCCGCAGAGCGTCAGGCAGAAAATAACCGCAGCGCAGCGTAGCTGGTTGCACTATCGTGACAGCTATAACGCGGCGATTTCCGCCTATTATCAGCAGCAGCAGGGAACGGTATGGCCGCTGGTGGCGGCAGAATCAAAATTAAAGGTGATCCGGGACAAAGCGATCGATTTATATAAATTGCGCGTGAGCACCGATTTAGCCGCAGAGCAGGAATAGAGCCGTTGCAGGATAAAAAAAAGCCCGCCAACAGGACGGGCCAAACACCAGGGAAACTAAATATTAACGTTAGTTAAAAGATTAGTTAACTTTGACTTTTTGGCGAATTTTTAGCTTTTTTAAGCGCCAAAGCGTGAAAATAATCACAGTTTACTCTCTGATTCCTGAAGGAGTGCATGATGTCTCGTCCATTAATCTCTCTGGTATTAAGCGGGGCGCTGCTGTTTTCAGCCTCCTCTCTGGCGGCGCAGGTTACGGTGCAGCAGCTGCAGGACAAACTCGATCACCCCTGGTCACTGGCTTTTTTACCCGATAATAAAACCATTCTGTTGACCGAGCGGTCAGGCTCACTACGCCTGTGGCAGCCGGAAAAAGGGCTGTCGCAGCCTGTTGAAGGCGTGCCGGAGGTATGGCATCAGCGTCAGGGCGGCCTGCTGGATGTGGCGCTGGCGCCCGATTTTGCCCAAAGCCGCCGCGTCTGGCTCAGCTATACCGAAGCGGATAAAAGCGGGCGCGCCGGAGCGGTGGTTGGCTACGGCAGGCTGAGCGAAGACGGGCGTCGGCTGGCGGATTTCAGGGTAGTGCTGCGTCAGCAGCCCAGGCTTTCCGGCGGTGCTAACCTTGGCACCCGTCTCGCCTTTGACCGCGAAGGGTATCTGTGGATCGCCTTTGGCGATAATTTCCAGAGCGCAACCGCGCAGGATCTGGATAAGCTCACCGGCAAGCTGGTGCGCCTGAAAGGCGATGGTACGGTACCGCAGGATAACCCTTTTGTTACGCGGCCCAATGCGCGCCCGGAAATCTGGGCCTATGGTCTGCGTAATCCACAGGGGCTGGCGCTTAACCCCTGGACGCAGGAGATGTGGGAAAGCGAGCATGGCCCTCGCGGCGGTGATGAGGTCAATATTCCGCGAAAAGGCAAAAACTATGGCTGGCCGCTGGCTACCTGGGGCGTTGACTATAGCGGCGATAAGGTGCCTGAATCAAAAGGCGGCGAAGCGCCGGGTACAGAACAGCCGGTTTACTGGTGGAAAAATTCACCCGCCATCAGCGGCATGGCCTTTTACAATAGCGCACGTTTTCAGCCCTGGAAAAATTCGCTGTTTATCGGCGCACTGAAAGAGAAAAATTTGATTCGTCTGAGTCTGAATGGCGACAAGGTGATTGAAGAAGAGCGTTTGTTGCAGGATCGCGGCGAGCGGATCCGTGATGTGCGTCAGGGACCGGACGGTTATCTCTATGTGTTGACCGATGAGAGCAATGGCAAGCTGCTGAAGGTGGGTTTGCAGCCCTGAGCCAACAGACGGGATCCAGCCTGACCCTGTGGCATGCGGGTCAGGCTGGCGGGATTATTTTTCCCAGTGTGTGACTTCCCAGCCGCGCTGCCGCGCTTCCTGCAATAGCTGAATATCAGGGTTGATAACGCAGGCGTGATCCGCCTGTTCCAGCAGCGGGAGATCGGTAATCGAATCGCTGTAGGCCCAGGTATGCTGAAAACGTTTCTCATGTTGCAGCGATCGCCAGTCAGCCAAATGAGGCGCTTTGCCTGCTCGCCCGTCTAGGGTGCTGCAAGGCTGGCCGCTGTAGCGATCGTTGATAATCTCCACGCCCACCGCCAGCGCGCCGTGTAGCCCAAGCCGCTGCGCTATGGGCGTTAACAGATGCTCGCCTCCGGCGGAGACCAGCATAATGGTGTCGCCGCGCTGCTGATGCCAGGCAAGCCGTTCACGGGCGGCGGGGTAGACGCGCGGCACAATATCACGCTGTATAAAGCGGCGAACCCAACCGCTGACGGTTAGCGTCGCCATCCCGGTTAACGGTGCCAGCGTCCTGTTCATATAGGTTTCCAGCGGGATCTCTCCCTGACGATACTGCGCCATTAATCTCTGCTCTTCAACAATTAAGCTTTCAGGCGCGTAGCCTTGCGATGCCAGCCAGCGCATCCACAGGCTGTTGCTGTTTGCACAAATCAGCGTTTCATCAAGATCGAAAAGCGCTAAATCCATGGTGATTCTCCTCGGAGCGGGTTTAATCAGATTAGCGGAATTTTGTGATCGTCTTACTTGATTTATGCAAAATCAGAATCAACCCTGGTCTGTGTGATTTGTGTTAAGGCACAGGATAAGGTTTATCTAATAAACTCTAAGAAACTTTACGATGCAGCCGTTTTAATCAGCGCGCCGACAGGTTAGCGTAAGACGCTGCGTTTCATATCCTAATGAAACTTATGATATTTTTTACAGGTTATCTGATTCCATCATGAAAAAATTGCGTCTTCACGCCGGCGTTGGTTCGCTGGCGCTCTGCGGCACGTTGTTGCTGCTTCCCGTTGTTGTTAATGCCGTACAGGCGCCTGCTGCGCCACAGGTTGAGGCTAAAGCCTGGGTACTGATGGATTACGCCAGCGGCCAGGTGCTGGCGGAGGCCAATGCCGATCAGCGTCTCGATCCCGCCAGCCTGACGAAAATTATGTCCAGCTATGTGATTGGTCAGGCGCTTAAAAGCGGCAAGATTACCCGCGACGATATGGTTACCGTAGGGCAGGATGCCTGGGCGACCGGTAATCCGGTTCTTAAGGGATCGTCGCTGATGTTTCTCAAGCCCGGCGACCGGATTCCGGTGTCGGAGCTGAATAAAGGCATAGTGATTCAGTCAGGTAACGATGCCAGTATTGCGCTGGCGGATTACGTGGCGGGCAGTCAGGATGCCTTTGTCGGGCTGATGAATAATTATGCTAACGCGCTGGGGCTGAAAAATACCCATTTCAAAACCGTTCACGGGCTGGATGCGGAAGGTCAGTACAGTACCGCGCGCGATATGGCGTTGCTGGGGCAGGCGCTGATTCGTGATGTGCCGGAAGAGTATGCGTTGAATAAAGAGAAGTCGTTTACGTTCAATAACATTACCCAGCGTAACCGCAATCGTCTGCTGTGGAGCAGCAATTTGCATGTTGATGGGATTAAAACCGGTCATACGTCAGGCGCAGGCCATAATCTGGTGGCCTCGGCTACCGAAGGGGATATGCGTTTGATTTCCGTGGTTATGGGCGCGGAGACCGACAGTATCCGTTTTCGCGAAAGTGAAAAGCTGTTGACCTGGGGCTTCCGTTTTTATGAAACGGTCACGCCGGTTAAGGCCGATGCGCCTTTTACTCAGCAGCGCGTCTGGTTTGGCGATCGCAATGAGGTTGCGCTTGGCGTGGCAAAAGATGCTGCCCTGACTATCCCGAAAGGGCAAATGAAAGATTTGAAAGCCAGTTTTACCCTGAGTTCGCCGCAGCTGGAGGCACCGCTGAAAAAGCATCAGCAGGTGGGAACGATTAATTTCCAGCTGGATGGCAAGACGATTGCGCAACGGCCGCTGGTGGTACTGGAGCCGGTGCAGGAGGGCAGTTTTTTTAGCCGGATGTTTGATTTTGTGATGATGAAGCTGAACGGCTGGTTTGGTCAGTGGTTCTCGTAGGCGCGTTTGCCGCCGGCGAGAGAAGTTCAGGCCGTTCTGTGTCTGTTTGAAGTCTGAGTTTTCGGTGTCAGCACGGAAAGTCCAGATTGATAGACGCCTGCGTGAAAAGTTCAGGTCGATCGTAAAAACGCAAAATATGTCATCCCTGACAGCTCGACCCGCGCCGCCCATGGCGCGGGACGCTTTACTCTTCTGTCTGGACTTTCTGCGCCTTGTGCTCGCGATAGCTGTGGCCTGAACTTTCCACGCTTTGTGTTCCGGAGATAGTTGAGGCCTGGACTGCCGTAGAAAATAAGGAAGGCCAGCAGTGTGCTGGCCTGGCTTGTAGCGAATTAACCCAGAAGGGAAAAGACGATAGCGGAGATGGAGATCAGGCCAATAAGCGTGACAAAGATATTGCTCAGCGCACCGCTGTAGCGACGCATCGCCGGTACTTTATTGATAGCGTACATCGGCATCAGGAACAGCAGGACCGCAATAATCGGACCGCCCAGCGTTTCAATCATGCCAAGAATGCTGGGGTTCCAGGTCGCCACCAGCCAGGTGGTCAGCAGCATAAACAGGGCGGTAAAGCGGTTCAGCTTCTTCTCATCCATGCTTTTGCCGCGACTGCGCAGGCTTTTGATAATTAACCCATTGAAGCCTTCGCGCGCGCCAAGATAGTGGCCCAGAAACGATTTGGTGATCGCCACGATAGCCACAATCGGCGCCATCCACGCCATCATCGGCGTATTAAAGTGGTTAGCCAGATAGGAAAGAATCGAAATATTTTGCGCTTTGGCTTCCGCCAGGTTGGCTGGCGACAGTGACAGCACGCAGCTAAAGACGAAAAACATTACCGTCAGCACCATCATCATATGGCTGAGCGCCAGAATGCGTGAGCATTTTGCTTCAGCCTCTTCGCCATATTCCTGACGTTTAGCTACGGCAAAGGCGGAGATGATCGGCGAATGGTTAAAAGAGAAAACCATTACCGGCAGCGCCAGCCATAAGGTCATTCCCAGGCCGCTACCGCTGCCGCTTAATGAGGCGTGCTGGAAAATCGCTGTGCTCCAGTTAGGGATTAACCACAGCGCCAGCAGCATCAGCACTCCAACAAACGGGAATACCAGCATGCTCATGGTTTTCACAATCGCCTCTTTACCGAAGCGCACAATCATCATCAGGCCGACAATCAGCAGCAGAGCCAGCAGCGCGCGCGGCGGTGCCTGCATGTGCAGCTGGTGGGTCAGAAAGCTTTCTACGGTATTGGTGATCGCCACGCTGTAGACCAGCAGGATAGGGTAAATCGCGAAGAAGTAGAGCAGGGTAATGACTTTACCGGCGCCTACGCCGAAATGTTCTTCCACTACCTCGGTGATATCTTCGCCTGGCTTGCTGCCGGAAAGCACAAAGCGGCACAGGCCACGGTGCGCATAATAGGTCATTGGGAAGGCCAGCAGGGCCATGATGATCAGCGGAATTAGCCCACCAATGCCGGCATTAATCGGTAAAAAGAGGACACCCGCGCCAATGGCGGTGCCGTACAGTCCTAACATCCACATGGTATCGGTTTTACGCCAGCTGCTAACGCGTGCTGCCGTCCGCCCGTTCTGGATTGCGGTTTGCTGTGAAGCCATTACCATCTCCATGAGTAACGTATGAATATAAAACCGCCAGCGCTCAGTTAAATCCTGCGAAATTTCCGCCGTCGGCAAACAGAATGAATATTGGAATTCTCCATTTTCGCGGCACACTCTACCACCATCTAAATAAGTTAAAAGTGCCAGCAGAGCGCTATCAGGTGATAACGATCACAATACAAAGAATAAATTAGGCTTGATAAGCTGGATGTTTAATTATTTTTAATTTAATTGTCTAAGTTTGTTGTGAAACATAGAGGATAAGGCTGAACTCTTATCTTTTTAGCGGTAGCAAATAGCGTCTCCTTTTGTCCGATTTTTAAGCGCTTAAGATTTTATTTCTATTTAAATCAATCAATTAAAATATCATTTGTTTAATATTTATCCCTTTTGCGCAACCTATTTAATTAGAAAAGGCATCTTTTGCGCAATAAGAACGGGCAAAGATACAACTGGCGATAAATAAAAAGAGATAAAAAAAGGCCTGTTAAACAGGCCTGTGAAAGAAGGTAAATTAATTGCGCACCCAGCCTTTTCTGATCGGCAGGGAAAAAAGCAGGCGATAAATCTGATGCAGTAATTTCATTAGCGGCTCGCCGTACCACGGCCAGGCCAGTTGCGAGAACAGGCAGCCCAGCAGGCCTACCAGCAGTCCGCCCAGCATATCCATCGGCCAGTGTACGCCCAGATAAATTCGTGACCAGGCGATAGCTAAGCCGATCGCCATCAGCACCATGCCAGACCAGATGCGATGCCAAAAGATAAAGGCCAGGGCAAAAGTAAAGATGGTGGTGCCGTGGTCGCTGGGGTAAGAGTCATCCGGCGCATGCGACAGAAATTGATGGCCCAGTCCAATGGCGAAAGGACGTGGATGCGGAAACAGCTGTCCCACGCACCAGGAGATCGCCAGCGCATAAAGCAGAGCGATACCGGTTTTCAATACCAATGTCCGAATGCCAAGGTGCGGCCCCCATAGCCACAGCACGGCGATCAGCAGCGGGACGATAGCGATTAAGTCTTTGGCGATAAAGATCGCCAGTTCCAGTAACCAGGCCGCTGACTGCGGCGTGGCGTTGATCCAGAGAAACAGCATCCGGTTCAACTCTTCCATCATTATTTCTTCCTCATCTTATTCATCAGGTACGTTACACACCTGTAAGTCAACAGCTGCGCCAGCCAAACCCACCAGCCTGCCCATAAATTATGAGTAAGGAAGTGCGCGCCGCGCATCATTTGCCCGTAACCCATCACTAAGCCCAGCACTACGGCTCCGCTCCAGCACAGCCAGGCAAGGCGTCGGCGCGTCGGCCAGTAAAGGAAAAACAGCGCCATTAAACTGAAGCCGCTTGAAGCATGACCACCCGGAAAACAGCGGCCAGGCCCGCTATCTGGCGGCACAACGCCAAACAGCGGCCAGGCAACGGCCTTGCCGCCGAACATCACCAGATCCCACGGACACGAATGCGCGCTGGTCGCTTTGAGCACGCCCACCACCAGCGGACCGATACCTGTCAGCAATGCCACCAGAATCCAGCGAGGCTGGCGACGCAGCAACCCGGCGATCAACAGCGTAACGCCGGTCGCGATCACCATATCCTTCAGCAGCCGGTGATTGATAAGATCCAGCCAGCGATTATCTTTCCATGGAAAGCGCTGCGTCAGTGGATCGAACCAGTAACCGGCTAGCGCATTGTCCAGAGTGCCGTCACGAGCGAGCCATAAAAACAGCAGGCCAAAAACTGCCAGTAAAACAGCGTGGATAGCGTAAAAGCGTGCGGATAAAGGGTAAAGCGCGTTAATCCTAATCGGGGGTAATGTTTCGTGTTGGTTTAACTTTGAAGAAAGTTGCATGACAGTGTCCATAGCTCATTACAGACAGGCTATAGTGCGCAGCGGCGCTTAGGAAAACATTAAGAGGCAGGGAAACAGCCATAAAAAAACCCGCTAATCATTGATTAACGGGCTCCACAATTTGGGATTTCAAAGAAAAGCAGTGGCACTTATTCAGACTGTCTCTCGCTAAAGAAGTTCGCAGCCGAATTCAAATATTTTTTAACCACCCAGCGCCGGCCAGATAATCACGATAAGCGTACCCGCCAGCGTCAGCAAAACGTTGGCGATGGCATAGGTGCCGGCATAGCCCAGCGCCGGTATATTACTGCGCGCCGTATCGCTGATGATCTCCATCGCCGGGGCACAGGTACGCGCGCCCATAATCGCTCCGAACAGCAGCGCGCGGTTCATGCGCAGCACGTAGGCACCAAACAGGTAGCAGAGCACCACCGGCAGCAGGCTGACCAGCAGCCCGCTCAGCAGCATCAGCAGACCGGTTTCGCCCAGCCCGTGGCCGAGACCGCTGCCAGCGCTCAGGCCGACGCCCGCCATAAATACCATCAGGCCAAACTCTTTAACCATGGTTAACGCGCCCTGCGGGATATAGCCGAAAGTAGGGTGGTTGGCGCGTAAAAAACCCAGCATGATGCCCGCAAACAGCAGACCGGCCGCGTTGCCAATGCCAAAGCTAAACGCACTGAATTGAAAGCTCACCATGCCAATCATCAGGCCGATAATAAAAAAGGCGCAGAAGGCCAGCAGATCGGTGACCTGACTGTGAATAGAGATAAAGCCGATGCGATCCGCCAGGCTTTTCACTCGACGGGCTTCGCCGCTTACCTGTAGCACGTCGCCTTTGTTCAGCATAATGCTTTCATCAATCGGCATTTCAATCTGGCTGCGAATAACACGGTTAAGAAAACAGCCGTGATCGGTGAGCTTCAAATGGCTCAGGCGTCGGTTCACCGCATTGTTATTCTTGACCACGATCTCTTCCGTTACGATGCGCATATCCAGCAGGTCACGATCGAAAACCTCTTTACCGTTACGGAAGCTGGGGTCGAGCCGCGCGTGGGCATCGGGATAGCCCACCAGGGAAATTTCGTCGCCCAGCTGCAGCACCGCATCGCCGTCAGGGCTGGCCAGGATACCGTTACGACGAATACGCTCAATATAGCAGCCGGTCTGACGGTAAATGCCCAGCTCACGCAGGTTTTTTCCATCCGCCCAGGCGACCAGCTCCGGACCTACGCGATAGGCGCGGATCACCGGCAGATAAACTTTGCGCTGGCTGTCGGTGTCCAGACCGCGCTCACGCGCGATTTGCTGGGCGCAGGTCGGCAGGTCCTGATGCTGCAGGCGCGGCAGATAGCGCGCGCCAAAAATCAGACTGACCAGGCCAACCAGGTAGGTCAGGGCGTAGCCAAGACTGAGGTGATCCTGCATCTGGTCAAGCAGATGGCTGTCGCTCATTGACTGTCGCAGCGTATCGCCCGCGCCCACCAGCACCGGGGTTGAGGTCATCGCGCCCGCCAGCATACCCGCCGTCAGTCCAATATCCCAGCCGAAGGCTTTGCCCAGCGCCAGCGCTAACAGCATGGCGCTGGACACCATCACCAATGCCAGCATCAGATAGTTTTTACCGTCGCGGAAAAAAATAGAAAAGAAATTGGGACCGGCTTCCACTCCCACGCAAAAAATAAAAAGCATAAAACCCAGGCTAAGCGCATCGGTATTAATTGAGAAATGCTGCTGGCCCAGTAATAGTGAAACCACTAAAACACCAATGGAATTACCCAGTTGCACTGACCCCAGGCGTAATTTGCCCAGGCACAGTCCTAAAGCCAGCACAACGAATAATAACAATATATCATTCCGACTTAACAAATCTGCGACGTTTATATTCACGTATTAACTTCTTGTTTACCAGTAACTTGTTGAAATTCATGGCATTCCAGGCTAACGTTTATTCCTGTGGCCGCTATGGTAAGCCAGACAGGTTAGCGTCTGGAAAGCTGTATTCAGGAGTAAGTATAGAGTGGCATTCATTTTATTCATTTATTCAGCAGACCTCCAGCAGAAAGCCGCAGCAAAACAAAATATTTATTAACTTTTACTCGTTAATTTTTTAACAGCCTTTGGCGTGAATAGTTATTTTGACAATCCTGGTTCGCACAAATAAACGAGGAAAGATTATGCTGTTGTATAGCGTCCGTTGGCCGGGCGTCGTAATTTGTATGACGCTTTACTGCGCAACATTTTTCGTGACTCGTTATGGCGGCGCTGAAGAGACGCCAGGGCAAACCTCTGAGCAAACCGGTCTGCTGCTGTTTATGTTGCCAGGCCTGATTGCCGCGATGATCAATCGTCATACGCCGCTGGCACAGGCTTTAATGGCCGCGGTAGCCGCAACGCCCTTCTGCATGCTGATGGGCATCAGCGGCACCTTTATGCCTTTTCCGCTGCTGCAGGAGCTGGCATGGATGACCAGCGCCATCTTTTGGTGCGGCTTTGGCGCGCTGCTGGTGATGCTGTGGCGTACGCTGGCGGCTTCGCGCATTACACGCTAACCGCCATAAAAAAACCGACGCGCTCTGTAGCGGGCCGGTTTTTTTATGCCTGTAATTTACAGTGCGACGCCCAGGTTCGCTTTGCTCCAGGCGTTGAAGTCAGTGAAACCGCCGAGATGCTGCTGATCAACAAAAATCTGGGGGACCGTTTCTACCGGTTTGCCCACGGTTTTTTCCAGGTCCGCTTTGGTAATGCCTTCGGCCTGAATATCAACGTAGCGGAAATTAAAATCGTCACGCTCTGCGGTCAACTTCTCCGCCAGTTCTTTTGCACGCACACAGTAAGGGCAGCTGGGGCGACCAAAAATGACTGCAAGCATCGTTATCTCCTTTATGTCATATTTTTGTGTGAATTATGTCACACTTTTAAGCTCAGTAAACGCATCATGAACCGCAACCTTCACCATTGTAAAGAAGGCTCTGCCTGTTGGTACAATGTGCAGAGGCTATGCGCCAGAACGGGAAGGACGTTTTACTATTAAGCCCCGTGCGCTTATTTTAAGCGTATCGTCCTGATGTGTCCGCCGCCATCGCGCTGATGCGCTGCCCTAAGCAGGTGATGGCGCCTGACGTTTTTGGCTGCAGTGGGGACGATACTTCATCAAAAAATTCCGGAGATTTACATGACGCCGACTATTGAACTGTTACGTACGCATCGTTCGATTCGTGCTTTTACCGATCAACCGATTAGCGATGAACAGCGTGAGGCGATTATCGCCGCTGCGCAGTCGGCTTCTACGTCCAGCTTTTTACAGTGCTCTTCTATTATCCGTATCACCGATAAAGCCTTACGGGAACAGATGGTGACGCTCAGCGGCGGTCAGCAATATGTGGCGCAGGCGGCGGAGTTTTGGGTTTTCTGCGCCGATTTCCAGCGCAATCTGCAAATTTGTCCCGAGGCGCAGCTGGGCCTGGCGGAGCAGCTATTGTTAGGCTGCGTTGATACCGCCATCATGGGCCAGAATGCGATGGTGGCCGCCGAGTCGCTGGGGCTGGGCGGCGTCTATATCGGCGGGATCCGTAATAACATTGAACAGGTCACAGAGTTGTTGGGCTTGCCGCAGCATGTGCTGCCGCTGTTTGGCATGTGTCTGGGTTGGCCGCAGCATGAACCCGATGTGAAACCGCGTATGCCCGCCACGATGCTGGTGCATGAAAACCGCTATCAGCCGCTGGATCGTCACCAGCTTGATGAGTACGATCGTCAGCTGGAGGCTTACTATCAGCAGCGTGACAGCAATCAACGCAGCGATAATTTCAGCAACCATATTCGACGCACTATCGTGCGTGAAAGCCGTCCTTTTATTCTGGATTACCTGCATAAGCAGGGTTGGGCAACGCGATAACTGGATGCGGAGACCGCTGGGTGAAAATTGCCATCCTTTCCCGTGATGCAACGCTTTACTCCTGTAAGCGGCTGCGCGAGGCCGCGCTGGCGCGCGGTCATCAGGTTGATACCATCGACCCGCTTTCCTGTTATATGAATATCAATCCCGCTTCGGCGGCGGTGCACTACCGTGGCGAACTGCTGCCGCATTACGATGCGGTGATCCCCCGTATCGGTCCGGCAACCACCTTTTACGGCACTGCGGTGCTGCGTCAGTTTGAAATGTGCGGCAGCTATCCGCTGAATGAATCGTTGGCGATTACCCGGGCGCGCGACAAGCTGCGTTCGCTGCAGCTGCTGGCGCGCCAGGGCATCGATATGCCGGTTACTGGTTTCGCCCATTCTCCCGACGATACCCACGATCTGATGGAGATGGTGGGCGGCGCGCCGCTGGTGGTAAAGCTGGTAGAGGGGACCCAGGGCATCGGCGTGGTGCTGGCAGAAACGCGTCAGGCGGCGGAAAGCGTGATTGACGCCTTTCGCGGTCTGAACGCGCACATTATGGTGCAGGAGTTTATTAAAGAGGCGCAGGGGCGTGATATTCGCTGCCTGGTGATCGGCGATGAAGTGGTGGCAGCCATTGAGCGTGAAGCGAAAGAGGGCGATTTCCGCTCTAATTTACATCGTGGCGGCCGCGCTCGCTGCGTCGAAATTACGCCGCGTGAACGGGAGATTGCGGTCAGGGCGGCGGCCACGCTTGGGCTGGACGTAGCGGGGGTGGATATTTTGCGCGCCCGGCGCGGCCCGCTGGTAATGGAAGTTAATGCCTCGCCGGGTCTGGAAGGCATTGAAAAAACTACCGGGTTGAATATCGCGGCGATGATGATTGACTGGATAGAGCAACATGCTCGCCCCGGTTTCAGTCTGAAAACCGGCGGGTAACCCGCCTTTTTGACCCTCGGACGTGGTTTTCAGGTTGCTTTTTCCGTAAGCTATTGCGCTTATTTCATCGCGGTATTATAGGGCAGTAGCATATGGATTCACTCGTCGTTCCAGACTTAGACGTATTACGACGTTGGCTGGATCAGCAGAGCATTACCTGGTTTGAATGTGACGCCTGTCAGGCGCTACATTTGCCGCACATGCAGAATTTTGATGGCGTTTTCGATGCCAAGATCGATCTGGTAGATAACGTCATTCTTTTCTCCGCCCTCGCCGAGGTTAAACCAACGGCGCTGATCCCGCTGGTAGGCGATCTTTCACAAATCAATGCCGCCTCGCTAACCGTAAAAGCCTTTCTTGATATTCAGGACGATAATTTACCCAAGCTGATTGTTTGCCAGTCGTTAATGACCAATGCGGGCATTACCTATGGCCAGTTTGTGCATTTCCTGCGCCAGAGCGAAGAGCAGATCTCAATGGTGATTATGGAAGCCTTCGCCAATAATCTGCTGATAAACGGCGAGGCTGAAGAAGACGATCTGGTGGTTCCCGGAAACCGCCTGCCGGTGCTGCACTGAGTTCTGTTCACACCCCACTTTCCCTTTTTGCACCGCTTCCCGATATTCTTACCGGGCAAGCGGCGCAATTCACATTTTTATTCTGCAGTTTGCCCTTTAATGCCAGATATTTATCGCCGTTTATGCCCTGTCTGGCGTATCACATAGATGAAACATGCATAAATAATCGATAAAAGGCGTTTTTTACTCTGAGGTATAGCCTGAAGGGCACGCTGCGGCTATGCTTGCGAGGCTGCATAAGAAGTCTCTTAAACCACACTGAGCAATACGCTTTTCCTGTTATGCCTGTGGTGAATAATGATTCATTCTCTGTTTTACACGCAGGAAGCCATCCGGTTTCTTTTGTTCTGCATCGTTGAGATTGACCCCGTTTCTGGAGGAAGGAAAACATGTTAAACAACCACAGCAAAAAATGGTTGTCTGGTGTGATAGCTGGTGCGCTGATGGCGGTTTCCGCCGGCACGATGGCGGAGCAGAAAACGCTGCATGTCTATAACTGGTCGGATTATATTTCGCCGGATACCGTACCGGGCTTTGAAAAGCAGACCGGAATTAAAGTGGTTTACGACGTTTTTGATTCCAACGAAGTGCTGGAAGGCAAACTGATGGCGGGCAGCACCGGCTATGATGTTGTGGTGCCGTCGTCCAGCTTCCTGGCGCGTCAGCTGCAGTCCGGCGTGTTTCAGGAGCTGGATAAAAGCAAACTGCCCAATTATAAAAACCTTGATCCTGAGCTGCTGAAAAAAGTTGAGCAGCACGATCCGGGCAATAAGTATGCGATCCCTTACCTCTGGGCAACCACCGGTATCGGCTACAATGTCGAAAAAGTGAAAGCGGCGCTGGGCAAAGATGCGCCAGTGGACAGCTGGGATCTGGTGCTGAAACCAGAAAATCTTGCGAAGCTGAAAAGCTGCGGCGTTTCTTTCCTGGATGCGCCAGAAGAGATTTTCGCTACCGTGCTGAACTACCTCGGCAAAGATCCCAACAGCAGCGATGCGAAAGATTATTCAGGTGCGGCGACCGATCTGCTGTTAAAGCTGCGACCCAACATCCGTTATTTCCACTCTTCTCAGTACATTAACGATCTGGCCAACGGCAATACCTGCGTGGCGATCGGCTGGGCCGGAGATATTCTGCAGGCGAAAGAGCGTGCGGCGGAAGCGAAGAACGGCGTCGATATCGCCTACAGCATTCCGAAAGAGGGCGCGCTGGCCTTCTTCGATATGATGGCGATTCCAAAAGATGCGAAAAACCTGGATGCCGCCTATCAATGGCTGAACTACATCATGGATCCGAAAGTGATTGCGCATATTTCCGACAAGATGTTCTACGCTAACGGTAACAAGGCCTCGCTGCCGCTGATTAGTGAAGAAATACGCAATAACCCAGGCATCTTCCCTGGACCGGAAACCATGTCCAAACTGTTCGTGCTGAAAGTACAGGAACCTAAACTTGATCGTGTGCGTACCCGTGCATGGACCAAAGTGAAAAGCGGTAAGTAATTCGACTAACAAGAATCATCATCGCAGGTTAACGACAACAGAGGCGCGGTATCGGCCTCTGTTGTCTCATTTGTGCGGCTGCGTGCCGCGAGTTTCCGCTAATTGCCGGAGAGAGATGTTAGTGAACGACGCGATCCCCCGTCATCCCCAAAAAACGGCAAAGGCCCTGACGCCGCTGCTGGAAATCCGTAATCTGACCAAGTCATTTGATGGACAGCACGCCGTAGACGATGTCAGTTTGACCATTTATAAAGGCGAGATTTTTGCGCTGCTTGGCGCATCAGGCTGTGGTAAATCCACCCTGCTGCGTATGCTGGCGGGATTTGAAGCACCGACTCAAGGGCAGATTCTGCTGGACGGTCAGGATCTCTCCCACGTGCCGCCTTATCAGCGCCCCATTAATATGATGTTTCAGTCCTATGCGCTCTTTCCGCATATGACGGTAGAGCAGAACATCGCCTTTGGTTTAAAGCAGGACAAGCTGTCGAAGAGCGATATCGCCGAGCGCGTGGCGGAGATGCTGGCGCTGGTGCATATGCAGGAATTCGCCAAACGCAAACCCCACCAGCTTTCCGGCGGCCAGCGTCAGCGCGTGGCGCTGGCACGTAGCCTGGCAAAACGACCGAAGCTGCTGCTGCTGGATGAGCCGATGGGCGCGCTGGATAAAAAGCTGCGCGATCGTATGCAGCTTGAAGTAGTGGATATCCTGGAGCGTGTCGGCGCTACCTGCGTCATGGTAACGCACGACCAGGAAGAAGCGATGACCATGGCTGGCCGTATCGCCATTATGAATCGCGGCAAGTTTGTGCAAATCGGCGAGCCGGAAGAGATCTACGAGCATCCCACCAGTCGCTACAGCGCAGAATTTATTGGCTCCGTGAATGTGTTTGAAGGCCTGCTGCGCGAACGCCGCACGGACGGGCTGGTGATCGACAGTCCCGGACTGGTGCATCCGCTGAAAGTGGCTTCGGACGTCTCTGTGATGGATAACGTCCCGGTTTCTATCGCGCTGCGTCCGGAAAAGGTGATGCTGTGCGATCAGGTACCGGAGGACGGTTGCAACTTTGCCGTGGGTGAAGTGGTGCATATCGCCTATCTGGGCGATCTGTCGATTTATCATGTGCGGTTGCATAGCGGACAGATGATCAGCGCGCAGCTGCAAAACGCGCATCGTTTCCGCGAAGGCGCGCCGACCTGGGGCGATGAAGTGCGCCTTAGCTGGGACGCCAACAGCTGCGTCGTGCTGACAGTATAAGAGAGCCGATATGAAACAACCTGCTGCTGCTGCGCATTCCGGCAACCTGCGTCGTACGCTGACCCGGCTAAAAACCGCTCACGGGCGCAAACTGGCGATCGCGCTGCCTTATCTTTGGCTGACGCTGTTTTTCCTGCTGCCGTTTCTGATCGTATTGAAAATCAGCTTCGCTGAGATCGCGCGCGCGATCCCGCCCTACACCGAGCTGCTCTCCTGGGCGGACGATCAGCTGACGCTGGTGTTTAATCTGGCGAACTATCTGCAGCTGACGGACGATCCGCTCTATATCGAAGCCTATTTGCAGTCGCTGAAGGTGGCGGCGATCTCCACGCTGATCTGCCTGCTGGTGGGCTATCCGCTGGCCTGGGCGGTGGCGCACAGTAAACCTTCGGTGCGCAATATTTTGCTGCTGCTGGTGCTGCTGCCCTCCTGGACCTCCTTCCTGGTGCGCGTTTACGCCTGGATGGGGTTACTGAACAGCAACGGTATCCTTAACCGCTTTTTGCTGTGGCTGGGCGTGATCGATCATCCGCTGGCGATCCTCTATACCAATACCGCAGTCTATATCGGTATCGTTTACTGCTATCTGCCATTTATGGTGCTGCCGATCTACACCGCTTTGACGCGCATCGACTATTCGCTGGTTGAGGCGTCGCTCGATCTGGGCGCGCGCCCGTTAAAAACCTTTTTTAGCGTGATTGTGCCGCTGACCAAAAACGGCATCATTGCCGGTTCGATGCTGGTGTTTATTCCGGCGGTGGGGGAGTACGTGATCCCCGAACTGCTGGGCGGACCGGATAGCATCATGATTGGCCGGATCCTGTGGCAGGAGTTTTTCAATAACCGTGACTGGCCGGTCGCGTCGGCATTGGCGGTCATTATTTTGTTGATCCTGATCCTGCCGATTATCTGGTTCCATAAGCATCAAAATAAGACTCTGGGAGAAAAAGCATGAGTAATCTGCCCGCGGTTCGCTCTCCGTGGCGGCTGGTGATCCTGCTGCTCTGCTTCAGCTTCCTCTATGCGCCGATGCTGCTGCTGGTGATCTATTCCTTTAACAGTTCGCAGCTGGTTACCGTCTGGGAAAGCTTTTCGCTGCACTGGTATCAGGTGCTGTTTCAGGATAGCGCGATGATTAGCGCGGTCACGCTCAGCCTGACTATTGCTGCGCTCAGCGCCACCATGGCCGTGGTGCTGGGCACTATCGCGGCGGTGGTGATCGTGCGTTTTGGTCGTTTCAAAGGCTCAACCGGCTTCGCTTTTATGCTGACCGCGCCGCTGGTAATGCCGGATGTGATCACCGGCCTGTCTTTGCTGCTGCTGTTTGTGGCGATGGGGCATGCAATCGGCTGGCCCAGCGATCGCGGCATGCTTACCATCTGGCTGGCGCACGTCACTTTCTGTACCGCTTACGTTGCGGTGGTGATTAATTCGCGTCTGCGCGAGCTGGATCGCTCTATTGAGGAAGCGGCGATGGATCTTGGCGCAACGCCGCTGAAGGTATTTTTCGTGATCACCGTACCGATGATCGCGCCAGCGCTGGTAACCGGCTGGCTGCTGGCCTTTACGCTATCGCTGGATGACCTGGTGATTGCCAGCTTCGTTACCGGACCTGGCGCTACAACGTTGCCGATGGCGATTTTCGCTACCGTGCGGCGCGGGGTGAACCCGGAAATCAACGCGCTGGCGTCGCTGATTTTGTTTGTGGTCGGGCTGGTGGGCTTTATCGCCTGGCGCTTTATGGCCCATGAAGAAAAACAGCGGGTGCGGGATATTCAGAAAGCGAAACGTAGCTAAAATCCGAAACCTTTGCCACTATAACAACAGGCTGTACAGGCGGTTAGTCCGGTCCGGTTTTCTTTATGGAGCGGATTTCCGCCGTTTTAGTCGCCTTGTCGCAATGGGAGGAGTTCGGTGAATGTCGGAAGTGTTCAGATTCGGTAAGGCGGCAGTTCGCCCGCAGCAGGCACCGGTGCCGGTCATGATTGCCGGTCAGGCGATTATCGCCACTCGCTGTATTAGCGTGCTGTTGCTGGTTAATGAACTGGGGTATGACGGCATAGCCGATTTTATTCATCGTAGTGCCCAGGCCTGGGACTCCACGCTGATTTTTGTCGCCAGCCAGATGCTGTTTTTTATCGAACTGCGCTGCGCGCTGACGCTGATGCGTGGCTCGCGCCGTGGTCGCCTGCTCTATGCGCTCAGCCAGGCAGTTGTGCTGCTCTATTTGTGGGCCGCTTCTATAGGCTGGATCTACCCAGAGATTTTCAGTATTAGCGGTGCCAGTAATGGAGAGATCTTTCATCGCCTGATTCTGCATAAGTCGCCCGATCTGCTGGTGCTGCTGCTGCTGTTTCTTCCCGCCAGCAGTCGGCAATTTTTCCAGCGCCGCTGAGCGCTGGGTGCTACAATCCAGCCCCGCAACTGGCACCACCATTCATTACAGGCTAAATCATGCATTGCGCACTTTACGATGCAGACCGCTGTCGTTCCTGTCAGTGGCTGACAACACCTTATTCTCAGCAGCTGCAAATGAAACAGACGCATTTGCAGGCGCTGCTGCAGGCATTTTCCGTTGACGACTGGCGGCCGCCGGTCGATTCCGCACAGCAGGCTTTTCGCAATAAAGCCAAAATGGTCGTGAGCGGCAGCGTGGAGCGTCCGGTGCTGGGCATTATGCAACCTGACGGGCCGGTGGATTTAACCGCCTGTCCGCTTTATCCCGCCAGCTTTGCTCCGGTTTTTGCGCTGTTGAAGCCGTTTATCGCGCGTGCTGGCCTGACACCCTATAACGTGGCGCGCCGCCGTGGCGAGTTGAAATTTCTGTTGCTCAGCGAGAGTTCACTGGATGGCAAGCTGATGCTGCGCTTTGTGCTGCGCTCGACTGCCAAGCTGGAACAGCTGCGCGCGGCGCTGCCGTGGTTACAGCAACAGCTGCCGCAGCTGTCGGTGATTTCTGCCAATATCCAGCCGGTGCCGATGGCGATCCTCGAAGGAGAAGAGGAGATTGCGCTAACGGAAAATCAGCTACTGGCAGAACAACTTAATCATGTTCCGCTCTATATTCGACCGCGCAGCTTCTTTCAGACCAACCCCGGCGTAGCGGCGCGGCTGTATGATACCGCACGTCAGTGGGTCTGCGAGTTACAGGTCGCGTCGATGTGGGATCTCTTTTGCGGTGTGGGTGGCTTTGGCCTGCACTGCGCCACGCCAGAGATGCAGCTGACCGGCATTGAGATCAGCGCTGAGGCGATTGCCTGCGCACAGCGTTCAGCGCAGCAGATTGGGCTGGAAAAGGTACAGTTCGCGGCGCTGGATTCGACGCGCTTTGCCACAGGAGAAGGAGATGTGCCGGAGCTGGTGCTGGTGAATCCGCCGCGTCGTGGCATTGGCGCTGAGCTGTGTCTCTATCTGAACCGCATGGCGCCTTCATGGCTGCTCTATTCCAGCTGTAATGCCGAAAGCATGGCACAGGATATTGCGCGTCTTGAACATTACCAGATTCGGCGGATACAGCTGTTTGATATGTTTCCCCATACCGCGCATTACGAAGTGCTGACGCTGTTACAGCGGCGTCAGTAGCAGATCGGAGACGCTTTCCCGACTCCCGGGAGCGTGCAGAACCCACGGGAAAGAGCTCTCCGATCCGCGTATTTTATGCTTACCGGGCAAACCACTTATCGTTAATTTTTTGCAGCGTGCCGTCTGCTTTCGCCTCTGACAGCGCGGCGTTCAGTTTGGACAGCAGCGCCTGGTTGTCGGGGCGCACCGCGATACCCAGGCCGGTACCGAAATAGTCCGGATCGGTGATGGCCTGGCCAACGGTACCCAGCTGTGGATTCGCTTTCAGCCACTCATTAACCACTGCCGTATCACCAAATACGCCGTCGAGACGGCCATTCTTCAAATCGAGAATGGCATTCTGATAGCTGTCGTAGGCCACGGTTTTTACCTCCGGGTGCTTATCCTGAAGATAACGCTGATGCGTGGTACCGTTTTCCATACCGATGCGTTTCCCTTTCAGCGCCGTGATATCGGCATATTTTCCTTTCTCGGCGATCACGACCGCCGAGTTGGCATAGTAGGGCTGGGTAAAGGCGACCTGCTTGCTGCGCTCTGGCGTAATATCCATGCCGGAAATTACTGCATCATAGCGCCGAAATTTCAACGCCGGGATCAGGCTATCGAAAGGGTTGTTGGTAAAAGTACACTCCGCTTTCATTTTTTCGCAGAGCGCCTGCGCCAAATCGATATCGAAGCCGACGATTTTGTTTTCGCTATTCAGGGACTCAAACGGCGGATAGGTGGCCGAAGAGGCGAAACGGATTTTTTCCGCTGCGCTTGCGTTAAGCGCTATGCCTGCCAGCGCGGCGGCCAGTAACCATTTTTTCATCGCGAATGCTCCTGTCTCTCATTATGATTTTGTGCCCAGCGGCGAGGAACAAGATGCCATTTAATGCATTATTATGCAACTTAAGTGGGTAAATAATTAAAAAGGGTGGGTTTCCCCACCCTTTTTTTATCCAGCATCGCGATGATCGGCTGTTAGTTTCGCCGCTCAAAGGCCAGCGCACGATGTTCAATCACACGCATCAGCAACGTAAGCAAACCGTTAACGCAGAGGTAAATCAGACCGGCGGCGGCAAAGACCATCACATCATAGGTGCGGCCATACAGCAGCTGCCCGTGGCCCATCACTTCCATTAGCGTAATGGTGTAAGCCAGTGAGGTGCTCTTAAATACCAACACGACCTCGTTGGAATAGGAGGAAAGGGCGCGCTTAAAGGCGTAGGGCAGCAGAATACGCAGGGTATCGCGTCGCGTCATGCCGAGCGCAGCACAGGATTGCCACTGACCAGCAGGAATAGCGCGTACCGCACCGTAAAACAGCTGGGTGGTATAGGCTGCGCTGTTTAACGACAGAGCCAGCAGGGCACAGAGCCAGGGCTCAGAAAGCAGCTGCCACAGCCAGTCAATTTTCTGCAATGCAGGAAATTGGCCTGGGCCGTAATAAATCAAAAAGATCTGCACCAGCAGCGGCGTACCGGTAAACAGCGTGATATACCCCTTCACCAGCTGGCTTACCACCGGCGTTTTCAGCGCCAGCACCATGGTAAACAACAGAGAAAGGAACAGCGCCGCCAACAGCGAAGCGATGGTCAGCGTCAGGCTGGTCTGTAGCCCTTTCAGCAGTTCTGGAAGATAGGCCAGCATCAGCTGTTCCCCCGTTCAAAACGTGTGGTGCGTAATTCGATACGCTTCAGCACCGCCTGGCTCAGCAGGGTAATAATCAGATAAATAGCCGCCGCCACCAGATACCAGGTGAATGGCTCCTGCGTGCGGGTCGCGATGCTGCGGGTTTGCAGCATCAGATCGTTGACGCTAATCAGCGAAACCAGCGCAGTATCTTTAAGCAGCACCAGCCACTGATTACCCAGCCCAGGCAGGGCGTGACGCCACATCTGCGGCATAATCAGGCGGAAGAAGATCGCTGATTTTTTCATCCCCAGCGCCTGACCCGATTCCCACTGGCCGACCGGCACCGCCTTAAGCGCGCCGCGCAGCGTTTGCGAAGCGTAGGCGGAGTAGAGGAACGACAGCGCAATCACGCCGCACAGGAAAGGGCTAACGTCAAAGTTATCGATCTGCATCTGTACCGGCAGTGATACCAGGCCCAGATTAATCACAAAGCCGTCGGAGAGCGTCAGCAGCAGTTGAGAGGCGCCGAAATAGATAAACAGCACCACCAGAATTTCCGGCAGGCCACGGATCAGCGTCACCAGTGCCGTGCCAGCCCAGGCCAGCGGACGCCAGCGCACCGATTCCCAACCGGCAAACAGCATCGCCAGCACCAGGCCCACCAGTAACGCACAGACGGCAAGGCCGACGGTCATCCCGGCGGCGCTTGCAAGAGGAAAGAATTCGTTCATTTAATTACTGCTGGAACCATTTGCTGTAGATGGTTTGGTAGGTGCCGTCAGCTTTGACTTTATCCAGTGCGGCATTGAATTTTTGCTGCAGCGCGCTGTTGCCCTGACGCACCGCAATGCCCAGACCGGTGCCGAAATAGGCTTTATCTGTGACTTTCTCACCGACCGCCGTCAGGTTCTGGTTTTGTTTCAGCCACTCGTTCACCACGGCCGTGTCGCCAAATACCGCATGGATACGACCATTCTTCAGGTCGAGAATCGCGTTTTGATAGCTGTCATAGGGCACAGTGGTAATTTCGCTGTGCTTGTCCATCAGGTATTTCTGGTGCGTGGTGCCATTCTGAACGCCAACGCGCTTGCCTTTCAGCGCCGCGACATCGGTAACCTTATCTTTCTGCGCAATAAACAGCGCCGAGTTATCATAGTAAGGCTTGCTGAACAGCACCTGTTTTTCACGTTCAGGGGTAATATCCATTCCGGCCATTACCGCATCGAAACGGCGGAATTTCAGGCTGGGAATCAGGCTATCAAACGCCTGATTGGTGAAGGTACAGGTGGCATTCATCTCTTTGCACAGCGCGTTAGCCAGATCGACATCAAAGCCCATAATTTTGTTGTTGCTATCGACAAACTCAAACGGAGGGTAAGAGGCTTCAGTAGCAAAGCGAATGGTTTCGGCGGCAGAGGCACTCAGGCTGATACCGGCTAACAGAGCAGCAAGAACGATTTTTTTCATCTTTATGGCCTTACTCAGTGCGAGAGATAATTTGCAAACGCCTCGGTTTGCGGCTGTGTAAATCGGCTGGCATCGCCCTGTTCAACAATATAGCCATTTTCCATATACACCACGCGGCTGGCGGTTTTACGCGCAACTTCAACCTCATGGGTAACAATGACCTGAGTGATTTTGGTTTGTGCCAGTTCACGAATAATGCTGACGATCTGTGCGGTGATTTCCGGGTCGAGCGCGGCGGTAGGTTCATCAAACAGCAGCACCGCCGGCTCCATCATCAGCGCGCGGGCAATGGCTACGCGCTGTTGCTGACCACCGGAAAGCTGCAGCGGAAAACGATCGGCGTGCGGCGTCAGGCGCAAACGCTCCAGCAGCTTATCGGCACGCTGGTGAGCCTGCTCTTTCGACAGCCCCAGCACGCGACAGGGCGCTTCGATCAGGTTCTGTTTAACCGTCAGGTGCGGCCAGAGATTATATTGCTGAAACACCATGCCCACGTTCTGTCGCAGCTCGCGGATTGCGTCATCGCCAGGCTTTTTGCTGAAATCAAAATCATGACCAGCGATGCTGAGCGTACCGGAACGCGGCATTTCAAGCAGATTAAGTACGCGCAGGAGCGAGCTTTTACCGGCGCCGCTGGGACCCAACAGCACCAGCGTTTCGCCTTCCGGACACGTTAGCTGGATATCGAACAGCGCCTGCTGGGCGCCATAAAAGCAATTTATACCGTTAAGTTGAATACTCATGCGCCAAAAATGAATAGCAATTGATGCGGCAAATATTAACGCTCACAGCATAGTTATGCAATCATTGTGCGTTAAAATTTATTAATGAATAGCGGAATGCCTAAAGCGTAGCACATGATCCTGGCATGTCGCGCAGAAGGGGTGAATAAGCAGGAAGTTTCTGGCCTGGTCGGATAACCATAGCACCGCATGCCTGCGGCGCTATGCATAAAGATTAATGATGATCGCCTGACGAGGCAGCTTTATTGTTCCAGTACCTGGCTTAAAGCACCACCGCCAGGACGCTGCCAGTTAGCCATGTAACGCACATCATCCACCGTCCAGCAGGTGCCTTCGCGTACCATCAAGATCTCATCCTGCCAGCTTACGCTTTTATCGCCTTCGCGCGTCAGCTCAACGCGTAGCGGAATATTGCGCGCATCGGTATTAGGGATGCGCGACGCGTCGGCCACTTCGGCGTGGTCAGGACCCTGTGCCAGGCTGGAAAAAAGATCGCCCTGACGCCATTCGGCTGGCTTATCGCTTTGCGCATTGGCTTTCAACAGGCTTTGATAAAGTTTTTCACTCAGGTAGGGGCGGTAGCGCGCCAGCAATTGCGTGTCCGGCAGACCCTGAGTGGGCTGAGCGGTACGGAGATCATAGAATTTTTGCGCTACCGTATCCGGTCCGCCATCCACACAAGCGGCTACGCGCGTACCGATATCTTTATAGGCAGGCTCTACGGTAGTACAGGCGCTCAGCAGCAGAACAGCCGGCAGCAGGGCGGCAAACGCTTTGTTTTTCATCTCATTTTCCTTATGGTCAACGGGTAACGCTTTGTTTTAGCATAAAGTATAGCCGTGCTTTTTAGCTGCACGGGCTAAACTATCGCTGAATCAGAAAAGGAGAAGAGCATGAAATTAACCACTACGCCAACGCTGGAAGGACAAACGATCACTGAGTATTGCGGCGTCGTCACCGGCGAGGCCATTCTTGGGGCGAATATTTTCCGCGATTTCTTTGCCGGCATCCGCGATATTGTCGGCGGTCGTTCCGGCGCATATGAAAAAGAGTTGCGTAAGGCGCGTGAGATTGCTTTTGCAGAACTGGAGGCGCAGGCGAAGGCGCTGGGTGCGAATGCGGTGGTGGGTATCGATATTGATTATGAAACCGTGGGCAAAGACAGCAGCATGCTGATGGTCAGCGTCAGCGGTACGGCGGTTAAAACGCGGTGAAAGCGTATTTAGCGCTGCTCCTGACGCTGCTGTTAGCTGGCTGTACATCGGGCCTTGAGCAGCGTCAGGGCTATAGCGTGGATACCCGGCTGGCGGCACAGGGTGCCCGGCCCCGTGTGAAGGCGATTGTGATTCATTATACGGCGGAGGATTTCTCTTCTTCGCTGACGACGCTTACTGATAAAGAGGTGAGCGTGCATTATCTGATCCCGGCTCAGCCGCCGCTGCATCGTGGTACACCGCTTATCTGGCAGCTGGTGCCGGAACATGAACTGGCGTGGCACGCAGGGCCAAGCTACTGGCGCGGCGCCACGCGTCTTAACGATACCTCTGTAGGCATTGAACTGGTCAATCCCGGTTACCGCCTGACGGCGCAGGGGCGGCAGTTTTATCCCTTTGCCCCCGCGCAAATTGCCGCGCTGCTGCCGCTGCTGCGCGATTTAATCAGTCGTTATCATATTCAGCCGCAAAACATTGTGGGACACAGCGATATTGCGCCGCAGCGCAAACAGGATCCGGGACCACGATTTCCCTGGGCGCAACTGGCCGCGCAGGGTATTGGTGCCTGGCCGGATCCGCAGCGGGTAGAAGCGCTCTTACAGGGGCACGAACGCTTGCAGCCGGTGGCGCAGGATAGGTTGCTTGGTTTGCTGGCGCGCTATGGCTATGAGGTTAACGCGGCGGTGACGCCGGCGCAGCAGCAAAAGCTGATCGCGGCATTTCAGATGCATTTCCGACCCGCCAGCTATTCCGGGCGGGCTGATGCAGAAACGTGGGCGATCGCCCAGGCGCTGGTAGAGAAATATGGGCGCTGAGGCGATCGTGGGTGACTGGCGCTTACCGGGCGACGAGAAAGGCTTTCCACTGTTTTACTACCTGTTGCAGGGCGGCGCGATCCACATCCAGGTGGGTAACCAGTCGCGTAACCGGCCCCGCCGACAGCAGAATATTGCGCGCCTGCATCCAGGCCTTTAACGGCGCAACCTGCTCTGGCGGCAGCTGTGCGAAAACCATATTGGTATGCTGGCTGACGTTAATATCCAGTTCGCCCAGCTGCTCCGCCAGCCAACGGGCGTTATCGTGATCCTCTTTAAGGCGCATCACATTATTTTCCAGCGCATAGAGTCCGGCCGCAGCCAAAATGCCCGCCTGGCGCATTCCGCCGCCGGTCATTTTACGCCAGCGCCGCGCCTGTTGAATATATTGCGCATCGCCGCACAGCAGCGAACCCACCGGTGCGCCTAATCCTTTCGACAGGCAGATCGTTAGCGTGTCGCAATAGCGGGCAAGGGATTCCAGCGGCAGATCAAGCGCCACGGCGGCATTGAAGATGCGGGCGCCATCAATGTGCAGCGCCAGCTGATGCTCGCGTGTAAAGCGCCATGCCTCGGCCAGATAACCCACGGGCAACACTTTGCCGCCAAAGGTATTTTCCAGGCTTAACAGGCGCGTGCGGGCAAAGTGAATGTCGTCAGGCTTAATGGCTGCCGCAACCTTCTCCAGCGGTAGCGAGCCATCTTCCGCGGCCTCCAGCGGCTGAGGCTGAATGCTGCCCAGTACCGCCGCGCCGCCTGCTTCATATTTATAGTTATGCGCCTGCTGACCAACAATATATTCGTCGCCGCGCTGGCAATGAGTAAGCAGGGCGACCAGATTGGCCTGCGTGCCGGTAGGCAAAAACAGTGCGGCCTGTTTGCCGCTCAGCTGTGCGGCTTCTGCCTCCAGCGCGTTTACGGTGGGATCGTCACCGTAAACGTCGTCGCCGGTACGGGCAGAGACCATGGCCGACAGCATCGCTGGCGATGGGCGGGTGACGGTATCGCTACGTAGATCTATCACTAAGAGGCTCCTTAAAAAAACGGGCACCTGTGTGCCCGTAAAAAGTCATTAATGTTTTACCGTAGCCAGTTGGTTTTTGCCAGCTCGACGACTTCGTCGCCACGACCGTTAATAATGGCGCGCAGCATATAGAGGCTAAAGCCTTTTGCCTGCTCCATTTTGATCTGCGGCGGCATCGCCAGCTCCTCTTTGGCAGTAATGACATCAAGCAGCACCGGACCATCATGGGCAAAGGCTTGTTCAATCGCGCTGTCCAGCTCCGAGGCCTTTTCCACCCGAATGCCTTTTACTCCACAGGCGTTGGCAATGGCGGCAAAATCGGGATTGTGCAAATCGGTGCCGTCGGTCAGGTAGCCGCCAGCCTTCATCTCCATTGCCACGAAGCCCAGCACGCTGTTATTAAATACCACCAGCTTAACCGGCAGTTTAAGCTGCGCGACGGAAATAAAGTCGCCCATTAACATACTGAAACCGCCATCGCCGCACATCGCTACCACCTGGCGCTTCCTGTCCAGCGCCTGAGCGCCCAGCGCCTGCGGCATGGCGTTAGCCATTGAGCCATGATTAAACGAGCCCAGCAGGCGGCGTTTGCCATTCATTGCCAGATAGCGTGCCGCCCATACCGTCGGCGTGCCCACATCGCAGGTAAAAATCGCATCCTCGCATGCAAAATGGCTGAGTCGTTGCGCCAGATATTGCGGATGGATGGCCTGTTTATCATTGGGCTTCGCCAGATCGTCCAGATCTTTACGGGCGTTGGCGTAATGCTCCAGCGCGTTATCAAGAAAGGCGCGATCCTGTTTGTTTTGCAAACGCGGCAGCAGGGCTGACAGCGTCGCTTTCACGTCGCCAACCAGCGCCATATCCACATGGGAGTGCGCGCCGATGCTACCGGGATTAATATCCAGTTGAATAATCTGCGCTTTTTCAGGATAGAAGGCGCGATAGGGGAATTGTGTACCCAGCAGCAACAGCGTGTCGGCATTCATCATGGCGTGATAGCCCGATGAGAAGCCGATCAGCCCGGTCATGCCGACGCTGTAAGGGTTGTCATACTCAATATACTCTTTGCCGCGCAGGGCATGAACCACCGGCGCTTTTAGCGTAGCGGCCAATTCAACGATCTGTTGATGCGCGCCTGCGCAACCGCTGCCGCACATCAGCGTGATATTTTTTGCACTGTTTAGCAGGGCAGCCAGCTTATCCAGTTCGCGCTCTGCAGGCTGGATAATTGGCTGCTGAGGTGAATACCAGGCGGATGACGCCTGTTCCGGCGCGGGCTTCAGCGCGATATCGCCGGGCAGTACAATCACTGAAACGCCGCGATTAAGAATGGCCTTACGCATGGCGATGCCCAATACCTGCGGCAGCTGTTCCGGATTGGAGATCAGCTCGCAGTAATGGCTGCATTCCCGGAAAAGTTCCTGAGGGTGGGTTTCCTGAAAATAACCGCTGCCGATTTCGCTTGAAGGAATATGAGCGGCGATTGCCAGTACCGGCACATGATTACGATGACAGTCAAACAGGCCGTTAATCAAATGCAGGTTGCCGGGCCCGCATGAGCCTGCGCAGACCGCCAGCTCGCCGCTGATTTGCGCCTCGGCGCCAGCGGCAAAAGCGGCCACCTCTTCATGACGTGTGGGCATCCATTCAATGGTGCCCATGCGATTCAGGCTGTCGCTCAGCCCGTTAAGGGAATCCCCGGTGACTCCCCAAATGCGTTTTACACCGGCGCTTTCCAGCGTTTTTGCCAGTAGCGCCGCAACGGTTTGCTTCATAGTGGTTCCTTACTGTGGTTGACCCATCATCCCGATGGGGAGATGTCAGACGATAAAAAGTCTAGTCAACGTCACGCAAAGCGGGGGAACCACGATGAAACCAGCTATTTCCGGGGTATCAGGCCAGCTCGATATTGCCCGCTGGCTGACAGCTACAGGCCAGTACGTAGCCTGCCGCGATCTCTTCTTCCGTCAGGCCAACCGTACTGCTGGTCTGATACTGGCCGCTGACCACGCGCGTTTTACAGCAGCCGCACACGCCAGCGCGGCAAACCGCCTCAACCGGCAGCTTATGCTGTTCCATTGCTGACAACAACGACCAGCCCGCCGGGAACGCCGCGTGCTGTAGCTGATGCGAAGCGCTGCTCAGGTGGTAACGTACGCCGTTATCCTCGACGTTATCAGGCGCGGCGGCGGTAAACTGCTCGCGCAATACATTGACTGCGCCCAGCGCGCGAGCGCTGTTTTCTGCCAGGTCCATATAGGGCTGCGGACCGCACATCATGACCGTACGCCGGGCAATATCCGGCACCTGCTGCGCCAGGATTTCTGCGGTTAGACGACCCTTCAGCATCTGCGCTTCCGGCTGCTGCTCAGCAATAATCGTCAGCTTCAGCCACGGGCGCAGCGCCTGCAGTTCAGCGGCAAAAATTACATCCTGCGGCGAACGGACGCTGTAGATCAGATGTACATCGGTTTCCGGGCGATGGCTGTGCAGCCAGCGCGCCATTGACATCACTGGCGTGATACCGCAGCCCGCTGCCAGCAGCAGATAGTGCGAAGCAGGATGCTGTTCGCAGCTGAAGCTGCCCTGCGGATCGGATAACCAGACATAGTCGCCTGGCTTCACCTGACGGGTAAGCCAGCCGGAACCTTTACCCTGCTCGATATAGCGAATCGTCAGGGTAATAAACTGGCTCTGGCCTGGGGTCGAAGACAGCGTATAAGCGCGGACTTCATCGCTGTTGCCGATGCGTACCAGCGCAAACTGGCCTGCCTGCCAGCGGTAAAAATCGTGATCGATCAGCGCCAGCGTCCAGACATCCGGCGTTTCCTGGGTAATATGGTGAACCTGCATGCGCCAGGGGCAAAGTGTGGTGGTGTTCATGGTTTACTCCTGTGGCGACAGAATTGCGGCAAGATCGTTTTCAACGGTGGTAACTGGCGTCATACCAAACTCTTTTTCCAGAATGGCAATCAGGTTATCGGTGAGAAACGCCGGTGCGGTCGGGCCGGTGCGGATATTTTTCACGCCGAGCGCCAGCAATGTCAGCAGCACCACAATCGCTTTTTGCTCGAACCAGGAGAGGATCAGCGACAGCGGCAGATCGTTAACCCCGCAGTTCAGTTTCTCCGCCAGCTTGACCGCCAGCACGATCGCGGCGTAGCTGTCATTACATTGACCCACATCCAGCAGGCGCGGCAGCCCCTCCAGCGTGCCGAAATCGAGCTTATTGAAGCGGTATTTACCACAGGCAAGCGTAAGGATCAGGCAGTCGTCCGGCACTGCCGTCGCCAAATCGGTATAGTAGCTGCGTTTGTCACGACTACCGTCACAGCCGCCAATCAGGAAGACGTGACGCAGTTTTTTCTGGGTAGCGAGTTCAATAATAGAATCACAGGCGTCCAGTAGCACGCGACGACCAAAGCCAACGGTAATTTCATGCGGAATTTCACTCCACGGGAAGCCTGCCATGGTTTGTGCCTGCGCAATCACCGGGGTGAAATCGTCGCCATCAAGATGGTTTACGCCCGGCCAGCCCACAATACTGCGCGTCCAGATACGCTGCTGATAATCACCCGGATTCGGATCGATAATACAGTTAGAGGTCATCACAATCGGGCCAGGGAAACGGGCAAACTCGCTTTGCTGGTTCTGCCAGCCGCTGCCGTAGTTACCCACCAGGTGAGGATATTTATTCAGCTCGGGATAGCCGTGCGCAGGCAGCATTTCGCCGTGGGTATAGACATTAATACCGGTGCCGACGGTTTGTTCCAGCAGCAGTTGCAGATCTTTCAGATCGTGGCCGGAAATCAGGATCGCCTTGCCCGCCACGGGACGCACGTTAACCTTAACCGGCTGCGGATCGCCGTAGGTGGTGGTTTGCGCTTCATCCAGCATCGCCATGATAGAGAAGTTCATTTTGCCGATATGCATCGCTTCCGCCAGCAGCGTCTCGATCTCGTTCGGACGCGTGCCGAGCCATGCCATGATCTGATGGTACTGATGATAGATTTCGTTATCGTAACGGCCATGCACGTGCGCATGTTCCATATAGGCGGCAGCGCCTTTCAGGCCATACAGGCAGAGCAGACGCAGGCCGACCACATCTTCATGATCGTCACCGGCATTCAGCGCAAACGCGTGAGCCTGCTGCTGTAAGACCTCGGCATCGCTGCCGTTCAGGCTCAGGTCACTTAGCGGATGCTGTGGTGCACCCAGACCCAGCACGGCACAGCGGGCTTTTAAATCATCGCGATAGCGTTGCGCCTGAATGGCGTAATCAATAATGCGACCGGAGTCAAAGTTAACGTTGGTCAGGGTGGAGAAAAAAGCGCGCGGCGCAAAACTGTCGATTTCATGATCGATAATGCTGTCGGTACGTGCGTGCAAAGCCCATGCGGAAAGGCTTTGTAACACGGCGATCAGCAAATCCTGTAAATCGGACGTTTGCGCAGTTTTACCACACATCCCCTGCGCCCAGGCGCAGCCGTTGCCCGCCGGAGTGCGAATCGTTTGCTCACATTGCACACAAAACATTCTGGTATCCCTTTATAAGATGTATTTTAAATAAAACTTTAAAGAGAAGGGGCGCTGGCAGGCAAGTGCAGGCTGAAATAATTGAAGCACGATTGATCTAAAGCAAAAAGAAAAGGGGAGGCGGCCTGGTTTTATGCCGCCATTTTGCTATGCAGAAAAGAGGGCGATCAGCACTGGCGCAGCCAGGCTAAGAATGAAGCCGTGTACAATTGCCGCGGGCACAATTTCAACGCCGCCGGCACGCTGCAAAACGGGAAGGGTGAAGTCCATAGAGGTTGCACCGCACAGCCCCAGCGCGCTGGAACGATGTTGACGGATCAGCAGCGGGATCAGCATTATTGCCACCAGTTCGCGCAGCAGATCGTTAAAAAACGCCGCGCTGCCGATAACCGGTCCGAAGTTTTCCGTCATTAAAATGCCAGAGAGCGAATACCAACCGTAGCCGCTGGCCAGCGCCAGGCCGGTTGTTAAGGGCAGGCCGAGCAACAGCGCTGCCAGTATACCGCCAGCAAACGCGCTTACGCAGACCACTACCGCGACCATCATCCCGCGCCGGTTCAGCACAATTTGCCGTAGCGTCATGCCGCTGCCGCGCAGCTGCAGACCAACCAGAAACAGCAACAGCAACAGGGCATATTCACTCGCCTGAGCGGCATGATGTAAAAATGCCCAGCCCGACAGGCCCAGCAGGAAGCCCAACATCACAACGCCCAGTAGTTTCAGCGATTCCAGCGCCATGTGAAGGCGCGACGGCAGCGCCTGCTGCTGCTGATGATGATGCTGCCAGGGACGACGCTTTTCTAACAGGCGCAGCGCGATTAGATTACAGGCCAAAATAGCCATCACGCTGACGCTGGCGATACGTAAAATAGCCAGCAGGTTTGCAGCCAGATTATCTAAAAACGCCAGGCTGATGCCCATAAAAAACAGAATAACGTAGACCATCCAACTCAGCAGGTGGTTAACCAGGCGTTGCAGGGCGGGGGATTTAAGCGGTAACAAATAGCCAATAACCAGCGGCAAAAGAATAATCAGCAGTCCTGAATACATATCCTTTAAAATCCATAAACAAATTTGAAGTACCTCACGCTAACCAAAAAAGGCAATAGGGTAAAGGCCGACGGGAAATTTGTTCGCTGCCGCTCTGACGAGCACACATCACGGGTAACGTTAAGCCATGTTTTTTCCCATAAGAGCTGTTTTATAACGTAAAAGCAAAATGGAGTGGCCTGGATTTAAAGTTGCATTTAAAATGCATCTTATAATTTCAGCAAAAGGTAAAAGCTATGTCGTTACGTACTACTTCTCTGGGCGAACTGGTTATTGCTATCCCAGGCTCAACCGCGCTGTTCCATAAATATCATCTCGATTTCTGCTGTGGCGGCAAACATACGCTGGAGGAGATGGCTGCCAAACGTCACCTGGATATTGAACAGCTTGAAACAGAATTACAGCAATTGATGCAGCAGGAAAGCAGCGAAGAAAACTGGCGTAACGCGCCGCTTGCCGACGTGATTAAACATATTATTGACCGTTACCACAACGTGCATCGTCAGCAGCTGCCCGATCTGATTATGATGGCGGAAAAGGTTGAGCGCGTGCATGGCGCAAAACCAGACTGTCCGCGTGGACTGGCCAGCACCCTGCAGGCGGTCTGGCAGCATCTCAGCGAGCATATGATGAAAGAAGAACGCGTGCTGTTTCCCATGATTGAGCAGGGAATGGGCGCGCATGCCGGCAACCCCATCGCCGTGATGGAGTTTGAACATAATGAAGCGGGCGAACAGCTGGAAATCATTAAATCTCTGACCAATAACCTCACTCCGCCCGAGGGTGCCTGCACCACCTGGCGCGCCCTGTATAGCGGCACAGACCAGTTTATTAAGGACCTGATGCAGCATATCCATCTGGAGAACAACCTGCTGTTCCCGCGGGCGCTGCGCGGCGAGTAAGGCCACACTGTCACCCGCTAAGGCCTGACGCAACGGCAGGCCTTTTCACGCTTTTTAACAGACAAACTAAAAAATTATGCGCTACAGCGGGTTAATGCCGCGAGGCACAAATGGTTTAGTGGGAAATTTTGCAGCCATTATTCTTGGCTGTGCGCTTCGGGCTACATCTGCGCCGCATTTCCTCTTTATGAGCGTTCAGCATGGTAAGCAGGGTTGAAAAATGCGTTGTCAGCCCCACCTGTATAAGGTGTCCAAAATGTTTAATAAAAATGCCAGCATCTGTCGCTGGCATTTTTTAGTCGGGTTGTACAGAATGTGTTAACACGGGTTCAGGCGTGGATACCTTCGACCGCCTCCACCGGAACAATAAGGCTGGCATGATTGCCTTTCGGTCCTTGATGAACGTCAAACTGCACCTGTTGCCCGGCTTTGAGCGTCCTGTATCCCTCCATCTGAATTGAGGAATAGTGGGCAAAGATATCATCGCCGCCGCCGATCGGGCAGATAAAGCCGAATCCTTTGGCATTGTTGAACCATTTAACGGTACCCTTCTCCATACTTCTGGTTCCCTCGCGAGACGTTTTTTTTACTAGGTAGGTGAGGTAAGGAAGCTGTAAGAGTTGTTTAAAACTCAATCAGCTTGTGCTTGTAGAATGTAGAGAAACAAGGGTAAGCGTCAAGCCATCGGCCGGTTCAGGCATTGATAAAATCGCTAAACTTTGAGGTAGTTAACGCTATTGCCAAATTTGTGATAGCGGTCGCGCCTGTAGCGCCGCGGAGAATTTTTACCCGCGCGAAGCCGGATGGCACGCGTGTTACACTGAATAATATGGCATGCGGCTTTCGTGCCAGTGCGCAACACAGATACGACGGAACATTATGGGAAACACTAACGACTGGCTTAACTTTGAACATCTTGCAGAAGAGAAACTGCGCGAAGGTCTCAAGCCGCCTTCGATGTATAAAGTTATACTCAACAATGACGATTACACTCCTATGGAATTTGTTATTGACGTTCTGCAAAAGTTCTTTTCTTATGATATTGAGCGTGCAACGCAACTGATGCTCAGAGTGCATTATCAGGGCAAAGCGATTTGCGGCGTGTTTACTGCCGAAGTGGCGGAAACCAAAGTGGCGCTGGTAAACCGCTATGCTAAAGAGCATGAGCATCCGTTGCTGTGTACGCTGGAAAAAGCCTGATCGGCGTTATGCTATTCCGGCATGAACCGTAGGGCGATAATTGGGGGAGGTGCCTAATGCTCAATCAAGAACTGGAACTCAGTTTAAACATGGCTTTCGCCAGAGCGCGTGAGCACCGTCATGAATTTATGACCGTCGAGCATCTGTTGCTGGCTTTGCTCAGCAACCCGTCGGCCAGAGAGGCACTGGAAGCCTGTACGGTGGATATAGTGGCTCTGCGCCAGGAGCTCGAAGCCTTCATCGAACAAACCACGCCGGTATTGCCGGTAACGGAAGAAGAGCGCGATACGCAACCGACGCTCAGCTTTCAACGTGTGTTGCAGCGTGCGGTTTTCCACGTTCAGTCGTCCGGACGCAGCGAAGTCTCGGGCGCAAACGTGCTGGTGGCCATTTTTAGCGAGCAGGAGTCCCAGGCGGCTTACCTGCTGCGCAAACATGAAGTCAGCCGTCTTGATGTGGTGAACTTTATTTCCCACGGGACGCGTAAAGATGAACCGGGCCAGGCGCAGGGGCCGGAAAATCAGATCAATGAAGAGCAGGCAGGCGGGGAGGAACGTATGGAAAACTTCACCACCAATCTTAACCAGCTTGCTCGCGTTGGCGGTATCGATCCGCTGATCGGCCGCGACAAGGAGCTGGAGCGTACCGTTCAGGTGCTCTGCCGTCGTCGGAAAAATAACCCGCTGCTGGTGGGCGAGTCGGGCGTGGGTAAAACCGCTATCGCTGAAGGCCTCGCCTGGCGCATCGTGCAGGGTGACGTGCCGGAAATCATCAAAGACTGCACCATCTATTCTCTGGATATTGGTTCGCTGCTGGCCGGGACGAAATACCGCGGTGATTTTGAAAAACGCTTTAAGGCGCTGCTCAAACAGCTGGAACAGGATGAAAGCAGTATTCTGTTTATCGATGAGATCCATACTATCATCGGCGCAGGTGCGGCTTCCGGCGGTCAGGTTGATGCGGCGAATTTGATCAAACCGTTGCTGTCGAGTGGACGGATCCGCGTGATGGGTTCTACAACCTATCAAGAATTCAGCAATATCTTTGAGAAAGATCGTGCGCTGGCGCGTCGTTTCCAGAAAATTGACGTTACCGAGCCGAGCGTGGATGAAACGGTGCAGATCCTTAACGGTCTGAAACCGAAGTATGAAGCGCATCACGATGTCCGTTACACCGCCAAAGCGGTACGTGCCGCCGTTGAGCTGGCTGTAAAATATATCAACGATCGTCACCTGCCGGATAAGGCAATTGATGTTATTGATGAAGCTGGCGCACGCAGCCGACTGATGCCGGTCAGCAAGCGTAAGAAAACCGTTAACGTGGCGGATATTGAGTCGGTAGTGGCGCGTATTGCCCGCATTCCGGAGAAAAGCGTTTCTGCAACCGATCGCGATACGCTGAGAAGCCTTGGCGAGCGGCTGAAAATGCTGGTGTTTGGCCAGGATAAAGCGATTGAAGCATTAACCGAGGCGATCAAAATGAGCCGCGCCGGGCTGGGACATGAACGTAAACCGGTGGGTTCATTCCTGTTTGCCGGCCCTACCGGGGTAGGTAAAACCGAAGTGACGGTACAGCTGGCGAAGGCGCTGGGCATTGAGCTGCTGCGTTTTGATATGTCCGAGTATATGGAACGTCATACCGTAAGCCGTCTGATCGGTGCGCCTCCGGGCTACGTTGGCTTTGATCAGGGTGGTTTGCTGACCGATGCGGTGATCAAGCATCCTCATGCCGTGGTGCTGCTGGATGAAATTGAGAAAGCGCATCCGGATGTCTTTAACCTGCTGCTGCAGGTAATGGACAACGGAATGCTGACCGATAACAATGGCCGCAAAGCGGATTTCCGCAACGTGGTTCTGGTTATGACCACCAACGCTGGCGTGCGTGAAACCGAGCGTAAATCCATTGGTCTTATCCATCAGGATAACAGTACCGATGCGATGGAAGAGATCAAAAAGATCTTTACGCCGGAGTTCCGTAACCGCCTTGATAACATTATCTGGTTTGATCACCTTTCTGCTGAAGTTATTCACCAGGTGGTGGACAAATTCATCGTGGAACTGCAGGCCCAGCTGGACGCCAAAGGCGTTTCACTGGAAGTCAGCGACGAAGCGCGTGAATGGCTGGCAGAGAAAGGTTATGACAAAGCGATGGGTGCACGTCCAATGGCGCGTACCGTGCAGGAAAACCTGAAAAAACCGTTGGCTAACGAACTGCTGTTTGGTTCGCTGGTAGATGGCGGATCGGTATCGGTCACGCTGGATAAAGAGAAAAATCAGCTGGCTTACCATTTTGTTAGCGCTGAGAAGCGCAAAACGGAAGGTTCAGTGCAATAAGCGCAGCAGAAAAGCAAAAGGCCGGATTAATCCGGCCTTTTTTATCAGCGTATCGTTATTAACAACAGAGCACGCATTGATGCATCGTAAAAGCAAAAGGCCAGATTATCTGGCCTTTGTTAACAGTCAGGCGTTAATGTCAGATTAACGCAGAGCTTTATTAACGACTACGGAAGACAATGCGGCCTTTGCTCAGGTCGTACGGGGTCAGCTCAACAGTGACTTTGTCGCCCGTCAGAATGCGGATGTAGTTTTTGCGCATTTTACCGGAGATATGGGCGGTAACCACGTGTCCGTTTTCTAATTCCACGCGGAACATGGTGTTAGGTAACGTATCAAGTACGGTACCCTGCATTTCAATATTGTCTTCTTTGGCCATCGAATCCTCTGGGTGGACTTCCAAGTTTTGAACCGGCAAGATAATGCCGAATTCCACGAATTATGTAAAGAATTGTTGGTTATTATACCAACGCCCGCATGCACCTGTAGCGCAGCATACAAGCATAACTTTCGTCGTCTGATGACAGTGACGTTAGCGAGGGGGAATAGCGGCTAAGAATCCATTAACCGGCCACAGCCAGAAAACAGTTCTGAAGATGCGTGGTGATTCCCAGCCTGGTAATTCCGATGCGCTTACGCAATAAACGGACGACATACCAAACTTTCCTATTATACCACTATTCCTCACCGTTGCGTGTAAAACATCGGTTCAGGGGCAAAAAGCGTATCTGTACACCAGCAGGCCTCGTTCACCGACGCATTCCCCAGGCGACTCAGCGCCAGCAAATAATCGGTACGTGCAATCTCTGTAGCCCCAAGCGATGCGGTATGCGGATTTAATACCTGGCAATCGATCAGCTGGCCGCCATGTTGGGAAAAATGTTGGCAAAATACCAGCAGCGCGGTTTTTGATGCGTTTTCACTCCGGCTAAACATCGACTCGCCGCAAAAGAGTTGTCCCAGCGCCAGGCCATACATGCCGCCAACCAGTTCCCGATCGCACCAGACTTCGATCGAGTGTGCATGACCCAGATCGTACAGACGCCACCAGGCGCGTTTTACCTCCGGCGTGATCCAGGTTCCCTCGTTACGATCGCTGGCGCAACCTTCTACTACCTCAGCAAACGCACGGTTCATGGTGACGCGATAGGGCGAGCGTCGGTGAAAACGCTTCATGCTGCGGCTGCAATGAAACGCATCCGGGATTAATACCGCACGCGGATCGGGCGACCACCATAAAATAGGATCGCCTGGCGAAAACCAGGGGAAAATCCCCCGGTAGTAAGCATTGAGTAAACGTGCAGGGCTAAGGTCGCCGCCCATAGCCAGCAGGCCATTTGGTTCACGCAGCGCCATTTCCGGCGGCGGAAAGTTAAGCGATTCACGTGACAACTGAATCAGTCGCATTTCTCGAAAGCCCCGCAGTTTAAGAAGCTATGACTATAGCGTAAACCGCTGCTGAAAATGCCAGTAGCGTCCGCCTTTTGCAATTAATTCCACATGCGTTCCCTGCTCAATGATCTCACCCTGATCCATAACGTAAATCCGATCGACTTTGTCCAGCCCCTGCAGGCGATGGGTAACCATTATCACCGTTTTGTCGGCGGTAACCTGAGCCAGCAGGGCAAGAATATGCCGTTCTGTTTCCGCATCCAGACCTTCGGTGGGTTCATCAAGCAACATTATTGGCCCATTGTGCAGCAGCGCCCGGGCAATAGCCAGACGACGTAATTCACCGCCAGAAAGCTGTCGGCCGCCTTCGCCCAGCCAGGCGTTTAGCCCCTCGCCGTCCAGCAGCTTTTCCAGACCCACCTGTTCCAGTATGGCGCACAGAGCCCGATCGCTGCTCTCCGGCGCAGCCAGTAATAAGTTATCGCGTAATGTCTGGTTAAACAGGTGAACCCGCTGACTGACCACGCTAACAGCGGCGCGTAAAGCTGGTTCGCTCCATTGACGTAGCGGGAGGCCCTGTAGCCAAATCTCACCCTGCTGCGCATCCCATGCTCGCGTTAACAGCTGTAGCAGCGTGCTTTTGCCGCAGCCGGTAGGGCCGAGCAGCGCAATGGTTTCACCGGCGTTAACCTGGAGCGACAGGCGCTGCAGGGCAGGGGAAACCGCATCCGGATATGAGAAGGTAACCTGTTCTAACGCCAGCGAGCCAGGCGCAGGAAGATCGTCGCGTTGCTCAGAGGGGAATTCCACGGCGGGCGAGCGATCGATAATCTGGCTGATACGCTCAGCAGAGGCAAAAACCTGCCCAAGATGTTGGAAGGCCATACCCACCGGTGCTAACGCTTCGAACGCCGCCAGAGTGCAAAAAACCAGCAGAGCAATCAAGGCGCCAGGCTGCGGCCAGTGGCCTACGCCGCCAGCGCTGAGCCAGAGCATCAACGTTACCGCCGCGCCGCTGATCAGCAGCAGCAGCGCTTGTGACAGGCCGGTCAGGCTGGCCTGCCTGCGCTGCGCCTGTTGCCAACGCTGTTCCACTAAATCCAGCTGCGCGCGCCAGGCTTCAACGCTGCCATACAGTGAAAGCTCTGCCTGCGCCTGCAGCCAGTGAGTCAGTTGCTGGCGATAACGTGCACGCTCGGCGGTAATGATCTCGCCGGCGGGACGTCCGGCGCGATAAAACAGCGGCGGCAGTAGCAGCAGCGTCAGCAGCATAATGGCACCCAGCGTCAACGCCAGCGAGACATCCAGCCAGCATAACCCCAGCGTCACCACGATAATCACTATCAGCGCGCCGCAGAGCGGCGAAATTAGCCTGAGATAGAGATGATCGAGCGTATCGACATCGGCAACAAAGCGGTTAAGTAAGTCGCCCTGGCGCAGGTGGGTAAGCCCTGCAGGCGAGAGCGGCATCAGTCGACGAAAAGTAAAAACACGCAGATGTTGTAGCACGCGAAATGTCCCGTCATGACTGACCAGACGTTCAAAATAGCGCGCAACGGTGCGGATGATAGCCGCGCCGCGTACGCCCGCAGCGGGCAGCATATAGTTAAAGCTGTAGAGCCCCGCCGTGCCTGCCAGCGATGAAGCCGCGAGAAACCATCCTGAAAGCGTGAGCAGTCCTGTGCTGGCTAATAACGTCACGATAGCTAATAACGCCCCCAACAACAGACGCCAGCAATGACGGCGATAGAGCCGCAGAAAAGGTTGTAGTTTCGCCATCAGGCTATATCTCCCTGACGATGGGTCAGCAGCGTGGCAAAGGGGCCCGGCTGACTGGTAAGCTGCTGCCAGCTGCCCTGTTGAATAAGTTGACCATCCCGCATCACCCAAATTTCATCCCACTGCGCCAGCTCATTTAGCTGATGCGTTACCAACAGGGTGGTTTGTTGCTGTGATGCGGCCAACAGCGCCCGCATGACATGCTGCTCACTACGCGCGTCCAGGCTGGCACCCGGTTCATCCAGCAATAACAGCTGACGAGGTTTTAGCAGCGCCCGCGCTACGGCAATCCGCTGCGCCTGTCCCACCGACAGGCCGGCAGCCTGATCGCCCATCTCGTGCTCCAGCCCCAGCGGCAGACGGCAAAGAAACTCATCAACACCAGCTAACGTCAGTATCTCCTGTAAACGTGCCGCCGATACTCTCTGACCGTTGATTATATTCTCACGAACCGTACGTTCCGGCAGATGAGGATTTTGACCTACCCAGGCCAGAAGCTGATGCCAGTCGCGACGTGGAAGATCCCGTAGCTCATAGCCGTTAATCCGTAAGGAGCCCTGATAAGGCAGGAAGCCCAGCAGCGCATTGATCAGCGAGCTTTTCCCCGCGCCGCTTTGACCCACCAGCGCTACACGTCTGCCTGGCGACAAAGAGAAATCGAGCGGGCCAGCGAGCAAGGTTCCGTTCGGGGCCATAATCATCAGCCCGCGGGCGTCGATTTGCAGCGGTCGATCGGGCGAAAATCCAGGTTTGCCCCTGGCTGACGTGACCTCTGGTTGGGAGGAGAGGAAAGCGTGCAGCGCATCGGCTGCACCCACCGCCTGAGCTTTGGCATGATAAAACGTGCCTAAATCGCGCAGCGGCTGAAAAAATTCCGGTGCCAGAATCAAGGCCAAAAAGCCGGCAAACAGAGTGATGCTGGTACCGTAGTGACCAAAATTCAGCTCGCCTAAATAGGAGAAGCCAAAATAGACGGCGACAATGGCAATAGAGACAGAAGCGAAAAATTCCAGCACCGCCGAAGAGAGAAAAGCCAGCCTGAGGACTTCCATAGTGCGCTGCCGAAAATCTTCGGAAGCGGCAGCAATGGCGCGCGTTTCCGCCGCGCCGCGATGAAACAGACGCAGCGTATCCAGGCCACGCAGCCGATCGAGAAAATCACCGCTAAGCCGCGCCAGCGCAAGAAAATTACGCCGATTTGCATCGGCGGCCCCCATTCCCACCAACGCCATAAACAGCGGAATGAGCGGAGCCGTGGCCAACAAAATCAGTCCGGCGGCCCAGTTCACCGGGAAAATCACCAGCAGGATCAGACCGGGAATAAGCACAGCTAACGTCATCTGCGGCAGATAACGCGCATAATAGTCCTGCATCTCTTCCGTCTGCTCCAGCAGCAGGCTGGCCCAGCTGCCGACCGGCTTCTCCTGTATCCAGGCGGGGCCTGACTGCTGTAAACGGTCAAGCACCTGTTTGCGCAGGGCACGTCGTATCTGTTCTCCCGCCCGATAGCCCGCCTGTTCGCGAAGCCAACTCAGCAAGGCGCGTACCGCGAAACAGAGCAGCAACAGAAATAGAGTGGAAAGCCATTGCGCACGCGGCTGCTGTTCGCTAATCAAATGATGCATCAGGGTGGCCAGCAGCCATGCCTGGGCGATGATCAGCAGGGCGCTTGCCAGGCCCAGCAGCGTAGAAAGGGTTGTCCAGGGGCGGGCACAGACACGCTGCTGGCGCAGCCAGCGGGTGAGTTGTTGTTGACGTTTCTTTTCCATCCGGGGCCGTTTCTCAAGAAGAACAGGCTGGCCGATATCGCCAGGGAATATGCCAGTAGAGGCGCAGGCAATGTAGCATGGCAGAAAGAAAAAAGGCGACAGTTGAACTGTCGCCTCAGAAAAATAAGATCAGTTAATTAACAACTTACTTATCGTTTTTAACCAGACCATCTAAATAACGTTCCGCATCCAGCGCTGCCATACAGCCCGTACCGGCAGAGGTAATTGCCTGACGATAGGTATGATCCATCACATCGCCAGCGGCAAATACGCCTGGGATGCTGGTCTGCGTGGCGTTGCCCTGCAAACCTGACTGCACTTTAATATAGCCATTTTCCAGCTCCAGCTGTCCGGCGAAAATAGCGGTATTCGGGCTGTGCCCGATAGCGATAAACAGGCCAGCGACATCCAGCTCTTCCGTGATTTCGCTGTTCTGCGCGCCACGCAGACGCACGCCAGTCACGCCCATTTGATCGCCCAGCACTTCGTCCAGCTCGCGATGGGTGTGCAGCACGATATTGCCGCTGCTGACTTTTTCCATCAGGCGATTGATCAAGATCTTCTCGGCGCGGAAAGTCTCGCGACGGTGAATCAAATGAACTTCAGAGGCGATATTAGAGAGATATAGCGCTTCTTCAACAGCGGTATTGCCGCCGCCCACGACGGCAACTTTCTGCTTACGATAGAAGAACCCGTCACAGGTCGCACAGGCGGAGACGCCTTTACCCTTGAACGCTTCTTCGGAAGGCAGGCCCAGATAACGGGCGGAAGCGCCGGTAGCGATGATCAGCGCATCGGCAGTATATTCGCCGCTGTCGCCAACCAGACGAAACGGACGATTTTGCAAATCAACCGTATGGATATGATCAAAGATGATTTCGGTATTAAATTTCAACGCATGCTCATGCATACGTTCCATTAACCGCGGACCAGTTAGATCCTCAGGATCGCCAGGCCAGTTCTCAACGTCGGTAGTGGTAGTTAGCTGGCCGCCTTTTTCCAGGCCGGTAATCATTACCGGATTCAGATTAGCGCGTGCAGCGTAGACGGCTGCGGTATAGCCCGCCGGACCAGAGCCCAGAATAAGCAATTTACTGTGTTTGGCCGTGCCCATGAGATCCTCATTAGTTAACTGGCAACATGGAGCCAGATTGTAGGGAATTTAATGACGCAAAAAAAGCGTTCTGCGATTTTGTTAACAATTGATGCAACAGGTTTCACCGATAACGCGGGGCAGGGAAGAAAGGCCGGCGTAAAAAAGCTTCACAGCAAATAAATTGCAGGCAAAACGCCCAAAATATCCGGTTAAAAATGGCGGTACGCGCCACGGGCTGGCATGTTCTCCTGATTTTCAATGTTTTGCTTTGACAATCGCCTGCGCTTTTGCGAAAACATTGTGGGAAGCAGAGAATATTTGAGCTATGTAAACAGAGTTTCGTACCAGCTTTTGCGTACAACGCCGAATAAACTCAGTCTGTCATTCGTAATGACGCATGGTGTGGACAGACAGCATGCGTCATGCGGATGGGCGCTGCAATAGCAACAGGCTCTATGTCTTCACTGACGAAAGACCCTGTACATTGATTTCGTTCAGGGTATGGCAGGTAAAGGGAAGGAATGAAGAGAGACAATAATAATGGTAGACAATAAAAAACGCCCCGGAAAAGACCTCGACAGAATAGACAGAAATATCCTGAATGAACTGCAGAAGGATGGTCGTATTTCTAACGTGGAGCTTTCAAAACGCGTTGGCTTATCGCCCACGCCATGCCTTGAACGCGTACGCCGCCTGGAACGTCAGGGCTTTATTCTGGGCTATACCGCGTTGCTCAATCCTCACTATCTTGACGCATCATTGCTGGTTTTCGTTGAGATTACTCTGAATCGCGGTGCGCCGGATGTGTTTGAACAATTTAACGCCGCCGTGCAAAAACTTGAGGAAACTCAAGAGTGTCACCTTGTTTCCGGTGATTTTGACTACCTGCTGAAAACCCGCGTGCCGGATATGTCCGCCTACCGTAAACTGCTGGGTGAAACCCTGCTGCGCCTGCCGGGCGTTAACGATACGCGGACTTACGTGGTGATGGAAGAAGTCAAACAGAGTAACCGTTTGGTTATTAAGACGCGATAACACAGGACAGGTGCAAAACCTGGTGGTATTCGGTACACTCCTGTGAATTCATACAGGCACAGCGTCGGGTAGCCCGGCGCTGTTTCCTTCATAGTTTACAGGTACCTGGAGAGTTCTCTTGAGCCAGGAATATACAGAAGATAAAGAAGTGTCACTTAAGCCGCTTAGTAGTGGTCGCCGTCTGCTCGAAGCGTTGCTGATCCTTGTTGCGCTATTCGCTGTCTATTTGATGGTGGCGCTGGTTAGTTTTAATCCCTCCGATCCCAGTTGGTCTCAGACCGCCTGGCATGAACCTATCCATAATCTGGGCGGCAGCGTCGGCGCCTGGCTGGCCGATACGTTACTGTTTATTTTTGGAGTGATGGCGTACGCCATTCCGCCCGTGATCCTTGGTCTGTGCTGGATCACTTTTCAGCAGCGCGATCGCCAGGACTATATCGACTACTTTGCCGTGGGCCTGCGTCTGATAGGCGTGCTGGCGCTGGTGGTGACCACCTGTGGCCTTGCCGCGCTGAATGCTGATGACATTTGGTACTTTGCCTCCGGCGGGGTGATCGGCAGTCTGGTCAGTAACGCAATGGCGCCGTATTTGAGCGGCGCGGGCGGGACGCTGGCCTTGCTCTGCCTGTGGGCAGCGGGGTTAACCCTGTATACCGGTTGGTCCTGGCTGACGATTGCCGAGAAAATCGGTGCGGTGGTTATGGGCGTGCTGACCTTTGCCAGCAATCGCTCACGCAATGACGAAGCCTGGCATGAAGAGGATGACTATCGTCCGGCACCCACGATTAAAAGCGCGGTTCAGCTGGATGAAGACGATGACATTCTGCTGTCGCCGCCGCGTAGATTGCACGCCGTGGAAGATGATACGGAAGAAGAGGATCCCCTGTTTGCTAAAGCACCGGTCGCTAACAGCGCCGCGATGACCCAGGCGAACGCCGAAGCTTCTGCATCCGCTCAGCCGGTAGTTCATGCTCTGAATGAGCAGAACGATTCTGTGCCAACTCAGGCGGAACAATCAGGTCCGGCACAGCCGGTTGTGTCAGCGCGCGATAATGTCGCGCCTGTAAACGTATCTCCTGCGCCTGCCGCAGCGGCGCAAAGCGAGAGCGTAAGCGCTGCGCCGCCGCTTTATCGTTTTGAAATGCCTCAGCAGTCAATCGACGTCTTCACGCCGGGTGCAGAAGACGAGGGTCCGCAAATGGGTAACTGGCAAGAGGCGACAACCTCATCACCAGCGCCAGCTGCGGCCACAGGCGCCGTTCCTTTTATGCCGGCCACTGCACCTGAAGAGATTAATCCGCAGATCAAACAGGGCATCGGTCCAGAGCTTCCGCGTCCGAAACCGGTTAAGTTGCCTACGCGCCGTGAACTCGCTTCCTTTGGCATTAAGCTGCCTTCCCAGCGTCTGGCAGAGGAAAAAGCGAAGCAGGAGGCCCAGCAACAGGCTCTGTCTCAGCCTGCCGATGCGCAGTCAATTGCCGAAGACGAACACCAGTTACGTGATGCGTTTATGGCACAGCAGCAGGCGCGCTATGGCGCAGACTATGCCTCTGACGAGGATGAGGGTGCATTGCAGCAAGAGGCGCTGGCGCAGCAGTTCGCGCAGCAACAGCAGCAACGTTACGCACAGCCTGAACCGGCGGTGCCTGAGGTTCAGCAAGAGGGTAACGTTCAGCAGCGATATGCGCAGCCAACGCAGCCCGATAGTACTTATCAGCCGCAGCCGCAGCCGCAGCCGCAGCAGAATACGCTACAGCCGCGCAGTGAACATCTGGCAGATACGCCTCCTCAGGAGGCTGCAACGCCGCCGCGCGATACGCCAGCCTTTACGATCGATCCTGCTGCCGCTTTCGATTTTTCACCAATGAAAGATCTGATTGATGATGGTCCAGGCGAGCCGCTGTTTACTATTGCCGCTACGCCTGAGCCAGAGACTTCGGCAGCGGAGCCACAGTGGCAGCAGCCGGCATCAGCAGAGCCGCGTTATGCCTCTCAGCCGACGGATGTCCCGGCACCGCAGGTGACGCAGCCGAGCGAACCGGTTCAGCGCCCCATTGAGCCGCCCGTTTCTCAATGGCAAAGCAGCGCGTCGTCAGCCTTTACGCCCGCAGCCGTGGAAGTAGCGCCACAGTCTGAAAGCCATGATTCGCTGACGGATAGCCTGATTCATCCTTTCCTGATGCGTCATGAGCAGCCAACCTATAAACCGACTACGCCATTGCCGACGCTGGATCTGTTAACCTCGCCGCCGGCAGAAGAAGAACCGGTAGATATGTTTGCGCTGGAACAGACTGCCCGCCTGGTTGAAGCGCGGCTGGCTGACTATCGGGTAAAAGCGGAAGTGGTTGGTATTTCACCAGGGCCGGTGATCACCCGCTTTGAACTGGATTTAGCCCCAGGCGTCAAGGCGGCACGCATTTCTAACCTGTCACGCGATCTGGCCCGTTCACTTTCTGCGGTGGCAGTGCGCGTGGTTGAGGTGATCCCGGGCAAACCTTATGTGGGTCTCGAACTGCCGAATAAGCATCGTCAGACCGTTTATCTGCGCGAAGTGCTCGACTGCGCCAGCTTCCGTGATAATCCTTCGCCGCTTTCTGTGGTACTGGGTAAAGATATTGCAGGCCAGCCGGTGGTGGCCGATCTGGCCAAAATGCCTCACCTGTTGGTGGCCGGTACTACCGGTTCTGGTAAATCGGTAGGCGTGAACGCGATGATCATCAGTATGCTTTATAAAGCGACGCCGGAGCAGGTGCGCTTTATTATGATCGATCCGAAAATGCTGGAGCTCTCGGTTTATGAAGGTATCCCACATCTGTTAACGGAAGTGGTCACCGACATGAAAGACGCGGCTAATGCGTTGCGCTGGAGCGTTGGCGAGATGGAGCGTCGCTATAAACTAATGTCTGCGCTTGGCGTACGAAATCTGGCGGGTTACAACGAGAAAATCGAGCAGGCGGAAGCGATGGGACGACCCATCCCGGATCCATTCTGGAAGCCTGGCGACAGTATGGATACGCTGCCGCCGACGCTGGAAAAGCTGCCCTATATCGTGGTCATGGTGGATGAATTCGCCGACCTGATGATGGCGGTAGGCAAAAAAGTGGAAGAACTCATTGCGCGTCTGGCTCAGAAAGCGCGTGCAGCGGGGATTCATCTGGTGCTTGCTACGCAGCGTCCGTCGGTAGATGTGATTACCGGCCTGATTAAGGCTAATATTCCAACGCGTATCGCCTTTACCGTATCCAGTAAAATTGACTCCCGTACGATCCTTGATCAGGGCGGTGCGGAATCCCTGCTGGGGATGGGCGATATGCTCTATATGCCGCCAAACTCCTCGATTCCAGTGCGTGTTCACGGCGCCTTTGTACGTGACCAGGAAGTGCATGCAGTGGTACAGGACTGGAAAGCGCGTGGTCGTCCGCAGTATATTGAAAGCATTACGGCGGGCGAAGAAGGCGACGGTGGCGGCCTGGGCTTAGATGGCGGCGACGAAGAGTTGGATCCGCTGTTCGATCAGGCAGTGGCCTTTGTGGTGGAAAAACGTCGGGCTTCGATTTCTGGCGTTCAGCGTCAGTTCCGTATTGGTTATAACCGCGCCGCGCGTATTATTGAGCAGATGGAGGTACAGGCTATCGTCTCTCCGCCTGGGCATAACGGTAACCGTGAGGTTCTTGCGCCGCCGCCGCACGAAATGTAATAAAACAGCGTTTGTGCTGTCAGACGCTATACGGGCCGGTAAAATCCGGCCCGTTGTTTATTTAAACATCAGAAACGGCTAACCGCGTCGCTTTCAGTATTTTCTCCTGTCAGGAAGCGAATTGTCAGTCTAATGTGTAATAAGGCCGCCTGATGCGGAATATAACGACTTAAAAAGGAATCGGTAGTCATGAAAAAATTAGTACTTGCTTGCGGTTTACTTTCAGCGTTGACCTCCGCCGGTGCGCTGGCCGATGCTTCCAGTGAATTACAGCAACGTCTGGATAAAGTCAGCAGCTTCCACGCCAGCTTTAGCCAGAAGGTTACCGACAGCAGCGGTTCGAATGTTCAGGAAGGTGAAGGGGAAATGTGGGTAAAACGTCCCAACCTGTTTAACTGGCATATGACCGCACCGGATGAGAGCGTTATTATTTCAGACGGTAAAACCCTGTGGTTTTACAATCCTTTCGTGGAGCAGGTCAGCGCTACCTGGCTGAACAGTGCCACCAGTAATACGCCGTTTATGCTGATTGCCCGTAATCAAAGCAGCGACTGGAAACAGTATAATGTGAAACAGCAGGGTGATAATTTTGAACTGACGCCGAAAACAGACGCCGGTAACCTCAAGCAGTTTATGATTAACGTTTCTGGTAACGGCACCATTAATCAGTTCAGCGCCATTGAGCAGGATGGACAGCGCAGCAGCTACGTGCTGAAAAGCCAAAATAATGGGCCGGTCAGCGCGGATAAATTTACCTTTACGCCACCGAAAGGGGTGACGGTAGACGATCAACGTCAGTGAGGTTGAGTTGAGTAATCTCTCCCTTGATTTTTCTTCCGAGCAGTTTCAACCGTTGGCCGCGCGTATGCGGCCAACCACGCTGCAACAGTATATCGGACAGCAGCATCTGTTGGCCCCGGATAAGCCGCTAACGCGCGCTATTGAAGCAGGCCATCTTCATTCAATGATCCTTTGGGGCCCGCCCGGCACCGGAAAAACCACGCTGGCTGAGCTGATTGGCCGTTACGGCAATGCCGACGTCGAACGGATTTCTGCCGTTACCTCCGGCATTAAAGAGATACGCGAAGCGATTGAACGCGCACGTCAGAATCGTCAGGCAGGGCGGCGCACCATTCTGTTTGTAGATGAGGTGCATCGGTTCAATAAAAGCCAGCAGGATGCGTTTTTACCCCATATAGAAGACGGCACCATTACCTTTATTGGCGCAACCACGGAAAATCCATCCTTTGAGTTGAATTCCGCGCTGTTATCGCGCGCGCGCGTTTATCTGCTGAAATCCCTGACGGTAGAGGATATCGAAACGGTATTGCAGCAGGCGCTAACCGATAAAGAGCGCGGGCTGGGCAAAGAGGATATCGTCCTGCCTGACTCAACCCGCCGGATGATTGCCGAACTGGTGAATGGCGATGCGCGCCGCGCGCTGAATACGCTGGAAATGATGGCGGATATGGCCGAAAGCGATGCGCAGGGCAAACGGGAATTAACGCCGCAGCTGTTAAATGAGGTATCCGGCGAACGCGCAGCGCGCTTTGATAATAAAGGCGATCGCTATTACGACCTGATTTCAGCGTTGCATAAATCAGTACGCGGCTCTGCTCCTGACGCTGCGCTCTACTGGTATGCCCGTATCATTACGGCGGGCGGCGATCCGCTCTACGTTGCGCGTCGTCTGCTGGCCATCGCTTCTGAAGATGTAGGAAATGCCGATCCACGAGCGATGCAGGTGGCGATTGCCGCATGGGATTGTTTTACCCGCGTCGGCCCGGCAGAAGGCGAACGCGCTATTGCCCAGGCGATTGTTTATCTGGCCTGCGCACCGAAAAGCAATGCGGTGTATACCGCCTTTAAGGCCGCGCTGCGCGATGCGCGTGAAAAACCCGATTTTGATGTGCCGGAACATCTGCGTAATGCACCGACGAAATTAATGAAGGAGATGGGATTGGGCAAGGCGTATCGCTATGCGCACGATGAGCCGAACGCCTATGCCGCCGGCGAAGACTATTTCCCTGCTGAGATGGCGCAAACGCGTTACTACCAGCCCACCAGTCGCGGGCTGGAAGGTAAAATTGGCGAAAAGCTCGCCTGGCTTGCGGAACAGGATCAAAATAGCCCGACAAAACGCTACCGCTAACCCAGACGTTGCGGTAAGGTTAGCGCAATAGCCGGGTGGATCCTGAAGGAACGCTTTGGTTCAAAACCTTTTTTTAATCACAGTAAGCACAGGATAAGCATGCTCGATCCCAATCTGCTGCGTAACGAGCCAGACGCAGTCGCAGAAAAACTGGCACGCCGAGGATTTAAACTGGATGTGGAAACGCTGCTCTCTCTTGAAGAGCGCCGTAAAGTGTTGCAGGTAGAAACGGAAAACCTGCAGGCTGAGCGTAATGCGCGTTCCAAATCCATCGGGCAGGCTAAAGCGCGCGGGGAAGACATTGAGCCGCTGCGTCAGGAAGTTAACGCGCTGGGCGAGCGTCTGGATGCGGCTAAAGCCGAACTGGATATCTTGCAGCAACAAATCCGTGATTTTTCTCTCGCTTTACCGAATCTGCCTGCAGATGAGGTGCCGCTGGGCAAAGATGAGACTGAAAATCAGGAAATTCTGCGCTGGGGCGAGCCGCGCCAGTATGATTTCCCGGTACGTGACCACGTTGACCTTGGCGAAATGGCAAAAGGACTGGATTTCGCCGCTGCTGTTAAGCTGACCGGTTCCCGTTTTGTGGTCATGCAGGGGCAGATTGCGCGTCTGCATCGTGCGTTGGGTCAGTTCATGCTCGATCTGCATACGCAGCAGCATGGCTATACTGAAACCTATGTGCCTTATCTGGTTAACCATGCCACGTTGTTTGGTACCGGACAGCTGCCTAAATTTGGCGAAGACCTGTTTCATACCCGCCCGCTGGAAGAAGAATCAGACAGCAGCAACTATGCGCTGATCCCAACTGCCGAGGTGCCGCTGACCAACCTGGTCCGCGACGAGATCGTTGAGGAAGAGTCCCTGCCGATTAAACTCACCGCCCATACGCCTTGCTTCCGTGCTGAAGCTGGCTCCTATGGCCGTGATACGCGTGGACTGATCCGTATGCACCAGTTCGATAAAGTTGAGATGGTGCAGATTGTTCGTCCGGAAGACTCCATGCAGGCACTGGAAGAGCTGGTGGGCCATGCAGAAAAAGTGCTGCAGCTGTTGAATCTGCCTTACCGTAAAGTGCTGCTCTGCACCGGTGATATGGGTGCCAGCGCGGCGAAGACTTACGATCTGGAAGTCTGGCTGCCGGCGCAGGATACTTACCGCGAGATCTCTTCCTGCTCTAATATGTGGGATTTCCAGGCTCGCCGTATGCAGGCACGCTGCCGCAGTAAGAATGATAAGAAACCGCGTCTGGTTCACACGCTGAATGGCTCAGGCCTGGCAGTCGGTCGTACGCTGGTGGCGGTGCTGGAAAACTATCAGCAGGCTGATGGCCGTATCGAAGTACCAGAAGTGTTGCGCCCTTATATGGGCGGATTAACCATGATTGGTTAATACTTTTCGTGAACTATCAGGCCTGCCGCTAATTCCGGCGGGCTTTTTTTTATTAAAATAAATATATCGTTATCTTTCGCAGCAATAAATATAATCCCCTGATTTACAAGGGCGGATTTCTTTTTCTGTATAAACTTTATTCTGCAAAAATCCTTTCAGGATAAAAATATTAAATCGGCCCAGGGCAAATTGTGCGGCGTGTAAATCGGGCTGATTGACTTTAAAAACAAGAGTGGCAATATTCGCGCACTTTCTCTTTTCTTCCCTGTGATTTAGCCAATGTTCACCTGGTCTCGTCCCGTTGTGCTGTTGCTCTGCGGCCTGCTGCTGCTGACAGTTTCTATTGCCGTACTTAATACTCTGGTGCCTTTGTGGCTGACACACGACAATCTGCCCACCTGGCAGGTAGGCATGGTTAGCTCATCTTATTACACAGGTAATCTTATCGGGACTTTACTGGCGGGCTGGCTGATTAAACACTATGGATTTAATCGCAGCTACTATTTTGCTTCGCTGGTTTTTGCTGTCGCCACGGTGGCGCTGGGGATGAATGAGGGCTTCTGGAGCTGGACGCTTTGGCGTCTGGTGGCAGGTATTGGCTGCGCCTGGATTTGGGTGGTAGTGGAAAGCGCATTGCTTTGTAGCGGCACGTTGCGTAATCGCGGTCAGCTGCTGGCTGCCTATATGATTGTTTACTACCTGGGCACGGTGGCCGGTCAGTTGCTGGTAAGTAAAGTCTCTACCGAATTGCTGAACGTCTTGCCCTGGATCACCGCCGTGATTGTCGCTGGCGTACTGCCGGTTATCTTTATGAAAATTACCGCTACCGCGAGTGAGGAAGATGGCGCCCCGGCTCGCATGTGGCCAATGCTCCGTCGCCGCAGTTCACGGCTTGGCATCAACGGTTGTATTATTTCCGGCATTGTACTTGGCTCGTTGTATGGCCTGATGCCGCTTTATCTTTCTCATCAGGGGATCAGCGACGCTAACGTCGGCTACTGGATGGCGTTACTGGTGAGCGCGGGCATCGTAGGGCAGTGGCCGGTAGGGCGTATGGCCGATCGTTACGGTCGTCTGCTGGTGCTGCGCGTGCAGGTGTTTATTGTGATCCTTGGCTCGATTGCCATGCTCAGCAATATGGCTATGGTTCCGGCACTGTTTATCCTGGGCGCTGCCGGTTTTACGCTTTATCCGGTAGCCATGTCATGGGCATGCGAGACGGTCAAGCACCATGAACTGGTGGCGATGAATCAGGCTCTGCTGCTGAGCTATACCATTGGCAGCCTGGCAGGGCCGAGTATGACGGCGATGCTGATGCAAAACTACTCCGATCGCTTACTGTTCGTGATGATAGCGGCCGTTGCGTTCATCTATCTGGTTATGCTGCTGCGTAAAGCAGACCATCATATTACACCTGTGGCGCAGGCATAATCAGTATAAAAAAGGGCGACGGTGAAGTCGCCCTTTTTAGTGGTTTACGGATTAATACATGACCTTATGACCGTACCCTTCCAGAATATGTTTGATGCGTTCCATCGTGTCAGCCCTGGGCGGTTTAACCCCGTCGAGCTTGTATTCTTCCCCCATGGCGATCCATTTATGCTTGCCTAACTCATGATAGGGAAGCAGTTCAATCTTCTCGACGTTTTGCATATCGCGCGTAAATTCGCCAAGGCGATGCGCGGAGTCGTCGTCATCGGTATAGCCCGGCACGATGACGTAGCGTATCCAGGTTCGGATGCCTTTTTTAGCAATATAGCGAGCAAAGTCCAGGGTGCGATGATTAGAGACGCCAACCAGAATCTGATGAACATCGTCATTAATCTGTTTCAAATCGAGCATCACCAGATCGGTCACTTCCAGCAGCTCATCAATTACCGGATCGTAACGACGTACAAAGCCGTTGGTATCAAGACAGGTATGAATGCCTTCCGCCTTACAGGCGCGGAACCAGTCGCGAACAAAAGCGGCCTGCAGTATCGCTTCACCACCTGAAGCGGTAACGCCGCCACCGGAGGCGTTAATGAAATGGCGATAAGAAAGAACATCTCTCATCAGCTCTTCTACCGTAACCTCTTTCCCGCCATGGGTATCCCAGGTATCGCGATTATGGCAGTAAAGGCAGCGCATCAGGCAGCCCTGAAAAAAAGTGATAAAGCGGATGCCTGGGCCATCAACGGTGCCACAGGATTCGAATGAGTGAATACGACCGACGGATGATGACATTGCGATGTGTTCTCCAAAGTGAACCTGCCTGGCAGGTGACGCAGTCTTTAATGGCTGCTGCGTTAAGTAAGTCTGTTTTGCCAGATGACCCCAGTATAGATCTCTGGCAAACCAGGCTGCTGGTAAAAAGGCTCCCGCAGGAGCCTTTTATTAGCACAAGGAGCGATTACAGCGACTGGGTGAAAGTACGTGTAATCACATCCTGTTGCTGTTCTTTAGTCAGCGAGTTGAAACGTACCGCATAACCTGAAACGCGAATGGTCAGCTGCGGATATTTTTCCGGATGCTCCATCGCGTCCATCAGCATTTCACGGTTCATAACGTTAACGTTAAGATGCTGACCGCCTTCAATTGCCGCTTCGTGATGGAAGTAACCATCCATCAGACCCGCCAGGTTAGTTTTACGCACATCGTCATCTTTACCCAGCGCGTTCGGTACGATAGAGAAGGTATAAGAGATACCATCTTTAGCGTAAGCAAACGGCAGCTTAGCGACAGAAGTTAGCGAGGCAACCGCGCCTTTCTGATCGCGACCATGCATTGGGTTAGCGCCAGGGCCAAAAGGTGCGCCAGCACGACGACCATCTGGAGTGTTACCGGTTTTCTTACCGTAAACCACGTTGGAAGTAATGGTCAGCACAGACTGAGTGGGTACGGCGTTGCGGTAGGTATTCAGTTTCTGAATTTTCTTCATGAAACGTTCAACCAGGTCGCAGGCCAGATCATCAACGCGCGGATCGTTGTTACCAAACTGCGGGTATTCACCTTCGATTTCAAAATCTGTTGCCAGGCCATCTTCATCGCGAATCGGTTTTACTGTGGCATATTTGATAGCTGAAAGTGAGTCTGCCGCTACGGACAGGCCGGCAATACCACAGGCCATGGTGCGGTAAACGTCACGGTCATGCAGTGCCATCAGCGCAGCTTCATAGCTATATTTATCATGCATATAGTGAATGATATTCAGCGCGGTGACATACTGTTTAGCCAGCCAGTCCATAAAGTGGTCCAGACGAGCCATTACGGTATCGAAATCCAGCACATCGTCCATGATCGGCGCTTCTTTCGGGCCGACCTGCATTTTCATTTTTTCATCGACGCCGCCATTGATTGCGTACAGCAGCGTTTTGGCGAGGTTGGCGCGAGCACCGAAGAACTGCATCTGTTTACCGACAATCATCGGGCTTACGCAGCAGGCGATGGCATAATCATCATTATCAAAGTCCGGACGCATCAGGTCGTCGTTTTCATACTGGACGGATGAGGTGTCGATAGAGACTTTAGCCGCATATTTTTTGAAGTTAATCGGCAGCTGTTCTGACCACAGAATAGTCATGTTCGGCTCCGGAGACGGCCCCATGGTGTACAGGGTGTTCAGGAAGCGGAAGGTGGTTTTTGTCACCAACGTACGGCCATCCAGGCCCATACCTGCCAGGGATTCCGTTGCCCAAATCGGGTCGCCAGAGAAGAGCTCATCATATTCAGGTGTACGCAGGAAACGCACCATACGCAGTTTCATTACCAGATGGTCAATCAGCTCTTGTGCTTCCTGCTCGCTGAGTTTACCTGCCTGCATGTCGCGTTCGATAAAGACATCAAGGAAGGTTGAAACACGGCCAAAGGACATCGCTGCGCCGTTTTGTGATTTCACTGCAGCCAGATAGCCGAAGTAGGTCCACTGTACTGCTTCACGTGCATTGGTTGCCGGGCGAGAGATATCGCAGCCATAGCTTGCTGCCATCTCTTTCAGCTGGCCCAGCGCGCGATGCTGGTCGGCAATCTCTTCACGCAGACGAATAGTCGCTTCCAGATTAACGCCATTGATCAGATCGTCCTGCAGGGAGGTGAACTGCGCAAATTTATCCTGCATCAGATAATCGATACCGTACAGCGCGACACGACGGTAGTCGCCGATAATACGGCCACGACCATATGCGTCCGGCAGACCGGTCAGCACGCCAGATTTACGGCAGCGTAAAATTTCCGGAGTGTAAACGTCGAACACGCCCTGGTTATGGGTTTTACGGTATTCGGTAAAGATTTTTTTCAGCTGTGGGTCCAGCTCACGGTTATAGGCTTTGCAGGAACCTTCCACCATTTTGATCCCGCCAAAGGGGATAATGGCACGTTTCAGCGGAGCGTCAGTCTGTAAGCCGACAATTTTTTCCAGGCTCTGATCGATATAGCCTGCATCATGTGAAGTGATGGTTGCTGCAACGCTGGTATCAAAATCAACCGGCGCATGGGTACGGTTTTCAATTTTGATGCCTTCCAGCACTTTGTTCCACAGCTGGGTAGTCGCATCGGTAGCACCGGCCAGGAAGGATTCATCTCCTTCATACGGCGTATAGTTTTTCTGAATAAAATCGCGAACGTTAACTGATTTCTGCCATTCACCTGCGGTAAAGCCTTCCCAGGCGGCAGCCAGTTTCTCATTGAGCTCGGTCATAATATACCTACCTTCTGATAAAAGTTCTTTTTTGGAGCCAACAGAAAATTCTCTGTCGGCTCGAATTCGTTATGCTGTTACTGCTAGTGCGCACCGTTGCCGCGCAGATAAATAACCCAGTAGGTTAACCCTACCAGCAGCCCACCACCGATAATGTTGCCAATGGTGACGGGGATCAGGTTATCCATGATGAAATGGCTCAGCGTCAGGTTTGGAAACTGTGCGGCCGTTGCGCCCGTTGCCTGCCAAAACGCCGGTGATGCAAAATCATGAATAACGATTGCCATTGGAATCATGAACATATTGGCGATGCTGTGCTCGAAACCGCAGGCAACGAACATCGCGACGGGCAGGGCCATGGCAAGCATCTTGTCTGTCAGGCTGCGGCCTGAGTAGCTCATCCAGATGGCCAGGCAAACCATTAAGTTAGCCAGCGTACCGAGGCAGACAGCCTCAATGAAAGAGTGATGCATTTTATGGTCGGCGGTTTGTAAGACATTCAATCCCCACGCGCCGTTAGCCACTTCATGCTCGCCGGAAAACCAGATAAGGCCGACAAAAAACAGCGCGCCAAACAGGTTACCGATATAAACGTTTATCCAGTTGCGAGCCAGTTGACCCCAGCTAATGCGTCCGCTGGCTTTCGCCACAACAATTAAAACGGTTGAAGTAAACAGATCTGCACCGCACACCACGACCAGCATAAGCCCCAGCGAAAAACAGAGGCCGCCAACCAGTTTCGCCAGGCCATAAGGAATATCAGCCGTGCCTGTTGTTGCGGTAATATAAAAAACGAAGGCAATGGAAATAAATACGCCTGCGTTAATGGCCAAAAAAAAGGTAATTAAAGGATGTTTTGTGGCTTTATAAACGCCCGCTTCTTCAGCGACTTTCGCCATTGCCTGCGGCAATAATAAATTGAAAGGGTTGTCAGCATTCACACTAACGTACTCCCATGAAATATTGTCGTAGAGATACTAACAAAGGAGTATTTAGTGAAAATTGATTTAGATCATATTAGCCGAGCGGCTGAAAAGGATTAGTCGCAATAAATACGCGGCTTTCCTATCTATGTTGCTGATAATTAATAATAAAATTTATTTTAAATTATGCATTTAAAATTGAATTAGGCATTTAATGCACAATGCGAAATGGTTATATAAAAAAATATTACTCATTAAATGTTAGTAAGTTGAAATTTAAAATAACCGATTGGCAACATTGCGCTAACTTAAAAGCCAGCTGGGTTCATCAGCTGGCTTCGATTCCAGAAAAACAGGGCTATTTATTTCCAGTTATTACGCTTGGCCTGCTGCAACTTTTCATAAGCAGCCAGCAGAGCCTGATGAGCAGGGAACGCCTGCAGATCAAGATCAACAGGCTGCAGACCATAGAAAGGCATCTCACCGTTGATAGCGGCAGAAGCGGCTTCAACAGCCTCAGCACCATACATCCTGACAAAGGCATGATAATACTGGGTCGGGTCGCGCTCTTCTTCCTGGGAAAGCAGCAGGAGCGTTTGCAGGCAGCGATAGTAGTTAGCGCGTTCAGCAGAGAAGACTGAACCATTAAACTCCATTGTCCACTCAGTCCAGATTAACGCCTGATCAAGATCGCCGCCGGCCAGAGCCAGCATCGCTTTTAGCTCGCCGATACGCAGGGTATACCAACCATTATCTTTACCGGTAGCCAGGCCAAGCAGCTCACGGACGCGAGTAAAATCATCATGTCCTTCTTCATCTAACTGCTCGATCAGCGCCAGATAATCTGCTTGATCCCATTGACTGCCAGGCAACGCTAACACCGTTTCACGCAGGCCTGCGCCCATATTGTTATTTGCCAGCAGCAGATCTTCCGCCGGATAAATATCAGACATGCCCGGAACAATGATGCGACAGGCGTAAACATCCAGATGCTCATAATCCGCAATATAGACTTCTTTATCTTCAGCCTTGAAAATAGCCATCAGCGTCGCGAATTCTTGTTCTGTGCTGCCGTCAAAGCGCCAGTCTACAAACGGATAGTCAGACTCTTCTTTGAACAAATCCCATGAGATTGAACCGCTGGAATCGATAAAGTGCGTCTCCAGGTTGGCATGTTCCGCCACCTCTTCATCATCGAAAGTCGGCGGAGTAAAAACATCCAGATCCTTCAGGCTGCGACCCTGCAGCAGCTCTGTTACGGTACGCTCCAGCGCCACGCCAAAATCTGGATGAGCACCGAATGAAGCGAAGCAGGTGCCGTTGGTCGGATTAAATAACACAACACAAATAACCGGATATTTGCCGCCTAACGAGGCGTCATAAGCAAAAATTGGGAAACCTTCTGCTTCCAGACTATTGATGGCTTCAACAACGCCCGGATAGCGATCCAGGACATTCTGCGGGATCGCCGGCAGACTGATCGCTTCTGCAATAATGCGGTTCTTCACATAACGTTCAAACACTTCCGAGAGGCCCTGTACGCGTGCTTCATTACGCGTATTGCCCGCGGACATGCCGTTAGAGACATACAGGTTGCCAATGATATTCATCGGAATGTACACCGTCCGCTCGTCAGATTGACGGGTAAAGGGCAGGGCACAGATCCCGCGCTCGGCATTACCCGACTGCAAATCGATAAGATCGCTGGCGCTCAGCTCATTTTCCGGATCGTAAAACTCACGCAGGCGCGGATCCAAGATACCTTCCGGCAGGCTGTCATCATCCGGCAGCGGGAACCATTTTTCATTGGGATAATGAACAAACTCGCCGTTAGCAATCGTCTCGCCTAACCAAAAATCAGCGAAGAAATAGTTTGTCGACAAGCGTTCAAAATACTCACCCAACGCGGAGGCCAGCGCAGCTTTCTTACTTGCGCCTTTACCATTCGTAAAGCAAAGCGGGCAATCGCGGTCACGAATATGCACCGACCAGACGTGGGGCACGGGATTCAGCCAGGAGGCCTCTTCAATATTGAAACCAAAGTCCTGCAGCTTCTGTTGGAAGCGGGTAATGGAATCTTCCAGCGCGGCGTCTTTGCCGGGGATAAAGGTTTGAGTCATGTAGCCTACTATATGATGTTGGTTGAGCGTAAAGCGCGCAATGATACGTACTTTCCGGCGCTGGCGCTATTAGCGGACAGCGATTTCGTCGCTGCTATTATGGCAAAATTACCATTTTCTTACTGGTTCAATAATTTCACTCAGCGCGGAACCTCACAAAATATCGTGCTGCTTTGCTTTCGCCATACAAGCTGTTGCGGCAGGCCACTGGAAAATGTGATCGCGCCCGGATAAATGTTTGCAGCATGCCGAAGGCAGTGATAAAACCGATAGCCTATTCATAATCAACAGATCTGACAGTGGTGACGGGAAATGACGCAGATTTATAATTTTAGCTCCGGTCCGGCAATGCTGCCGGTAGAAGTGCTTCGCCGTGCAGAACAAGAGCTTTGCAACTGGAATGGATTGGGCACTTCCGTGATGGAGATCAGCCATCGCAGCAAGGAGTTTATTCAGGTTGCAGAAGAAGCAGAAAAAGATCTGCGCGATCTGCTGAAAATCCCCGATAACTATAAAGTTTTATTCTGTCAGGGCGGCGCACGCGCGCAGTTTGCCGCAGTGCCGATGAATCTGTTGGGCGCGGCCAAAACCGCAGACTATATCGACGGCGGCTACTGGGCGCATAGCGCTGTTCAGGAAGCACAAAAATACTGTACGCCTAACGTGATTGACGCGAAGATTCAGGTTGATGGCAAGCGCGCTTTACTGCCTATGCGCGAATGGGCATTAAGCGATGAGGCTGCGTATGTTCATTTCTGCCCAAATGAAACCATCGATGGCCTTGCCATTGATGAACAACCTGATTTTGGCGATAAAATCGTGGTGGCCGATCTCTCTTCCACCATTCTTTCTCGTCCACTGGATATCAGTCGTTACGGCGTTATCTACGCCGGAGCGCAGAAAAATATTGGCCCTGCCGGGCTGACGCTGGTCATTGTACGTGACGATCTGCTGGGCAGCGCCCAGCAGACGCTGCCCAGCGTACTGAATTATAAAGCGCTGGCGGACAATGATTCTATGTACAATACCCCGCCGACTTTTGCCTGGTACCTTTCTGGTCTGGTATTTAAATGGCTGAAAGAGCATGGCGGCATCAGCGAAATGGATAAAATCAACCAGGCCAAAGCCGATTTGCTGTATGGCGTTATTGACCGTAGTGATTTCTATCGCAATGACGTTGCCGTCAGCAACCGTTCACGGATGAATGTGCCTTTCCAGCTGGCTGATGCCGCGCTGGATAAACTTTTCCTTGAAGAATCTTTTGCCGCCGGGCTGCATGCTTTGAAAGGGCATCGCGTTGTCGGCGGAATGCGCGCGTCTATCTATAACGCTATGCCGCTGGAAGGCGTAAAAGTCCTCACCGATTTCATGATTGATTTCGAACGTCGGCACGGCTGATCCCGGTTTCATATTTTCTACAAACCTCGTCCTGGCACGAGGTTTTCTTGTACTGGCTTTACGGAGAGAAGTTTTCACATGCAGGAATCCCTGACACTACAACCTATAGTCCGCGTTGACGGCACGGTAAATTTGCCTGGCTCAAAAAGCGTTTCTAACCGCGCCTTACTGCTGGCTGCGCTGGCTCAGGGAACGACACGCCTGACTAATCTCCTGGACAGCGATGACGTTAAACATATGCTTAATGCGCTTGGCGCTTTAGGCGTTGGCTATAAGCTGTCAGCAGATCGTACCGTCTGTGAAGTTAACGGCGTCGGCGGGCCGCTAAAAGCGGAAAAGGCGCTGGAGCTGTTCCTGGGCAACGCCGGAACCGCTATGCGTCCACTGGCTGCGGCGCTCTGCCTGGGCAGCAATGACATTGTTCTGACCGGCGAGCCACGCATGAAAGAGCGCCCCATCGGTCACCTGGTTGATGCGCTGCGTCAGGGCGGCGCGCAAATTGATTATCTCGAGCAGAACGACTATCCGCCGGTACATATTCATGGCGGTTTCGTCGGCGGCGAAGTGAGCGTAGATGGCAGCGTCTCAAGCCAGTTTTTAACGGCTCTGCTGATGGCTGCGCCGCTGGCAGCGCAGGACACCCATATTGTGATCAAAGGCGAGCTGGTATCCAAACCCTATATTGATATTACGCTGCATCTGATGAATACCTTTGGCGTCAGGGTAGAAAACAGTAATTACCAACGCTTCTCGATTCGTGGGCAGCAGCGTTATATCTCACCCGGCAACTATCTGGTGGAAGGCGATGCGTCTTCTGCCTCTTACTTTCTTGCCGCCGCCGCGATAAAAGGCGGTACGGTGCGCGTTACCGGCGTGGGGCGTAATAGCGTACAGGGCGATATCCGTTTTGCTGACGTGCTGGAAAAAATGGGCGCTAAAATCGAGTGGGGTGATGATTATATTGCCTGTACACGTGATAAATTACAGGCTGTGGATCTGGATATGAACCATATCCCCGATGCGGCAATGACCATTGCTACTGCGGCGTTATTTGCTGAGGGCACAACGGTATTACGCAATATCTATAACTGGCGGGTGAAAGAAACCGATCGGTTATCTGCGATGGCTACCGAACTACGTAAAGTCGGCGCTGAAGTAGAAGAGGGCCATGACTTTATCCGTATTACACCTCCGCAACATCTTACTTCAGCACACATCGGCACCTATAACGATCACCGCATGGCGATGTGTTTCTCGCTGGTAGCGCTCTCTGATACTGCCGTTACCATCCTTGATCCAAAATGTACGGCAAAAACTTTTCCGGACTACTTTGAACGTCTGGCGGCTATCAGCACCTTAGCCTGAAAAAAGGCCGTCAGCGCAGATTTAAGCGGTGGCGGCTGAACCGTTACGTTATTTTATCTGTGAGCGGAAGTTCCTAAAAAGAAGATTATTTGGTGCCTGTCTGTCCTTAAAGATAACGTTCTTAATGATTGCAGCGTATAATATGCCGCGACTTATGAATGCAGGTAGCAATAAGAACGACCAGCAGCGACAGGAGAATAAAATGACGGCAACAGCCCCGGTAATTACCATTGATGGTCCAAGCGGCGCGGGCAAAGGCACGCTCTGCAAGGCAATGGCTGAGGCGCTGCAGTGGCATCTGCTTGATTCTGGTGCTATTTATCGCGTATTAGCGTTGGCAGCGCTTCATCATCAGGTAGATATCGAATCAGAAGAGGCGCTGGTGCCTATCGCCGCGCATTTAGATGTGCGCTTTATCTCTACCGATGGGGAAATGGCGGTCATTCTGGAAGGCGAAGATGTAACGGGTGAAATCCGTACGCAGGAAGTGAGCAATACGGCCTCGAAAGTGGCGGCCTTTCCTCGGGTACGTGAGGCGTTATTGCGTCGTCAACGTGCGTTTCGCGATGCGCCAGGCCTGATTGCCGACGGTCGTGATATGGGCACGGTGGTTTTCCCCGATGCGCCAGTAAAAATTTTTCTGGACGCCAGCTCCGAAGAGCGTGCACACCGTCGTATGCTACAGTTGCAGGAGAAGGGCTTTAGTGTTAACTTTGAACGCCTTTTAGCCGAGATAAAGGAGCGCGACGAGCGCGACCGTAACCGAGCTATTGCGCCGCTGGTACCCGCGCAAGATGCGCTAGTGTTGGATTCAACCAGCATGAGTATTGAGCAGGTGATTGATACCGCGCTCAATTATGCCCGTGAAAAACTGGCATTATCGTAGGCTGGCGGCTGAACAGATGTAATAACCTGGTGATAAGGAACGTCATCAGGCATGTTAAACAACCCCATCCGGCAGGAAGTCAGGTGGACGTTAAATTTACCTATCTAAAGATTAAATATGACTGAATCTTTTGCTCAACTGTTTGAAGAATCCCTGAAAGAAATCGAAACCCGCCCGGGTTCCATCGTTCGCGGTGTTGTTGTTGCTATCGACAAAGATATCGTACTGGTTGACGCCGGTCTGAAATCTGAGTCCGCCATTCCGGCTGAGCAGTTCAAGAACGCCCAGGGCGAGATTGAAATCCAGGTTGGTGACGAAGTTGACGTTGCTCTGGATGCAGTAGAAGACGGCTTCGGTGAAACCCTGCTGTCTCGTGAGAAAGCGAAGCGTCACGAAGCATGGCTGATGCTGGAAAAAGCTTACGAAGAAGCTGCAACTGTAACTGGCGTGATCAACGGCAAAGTCAAGGGCGGCTTCACTGTTGAGCTGAACGGTATTCGTGCGTTCCTGCCAGGTTCTCTGGTTGACGTGCGTCCAGTGCGCGATACGCTGCACCTGGAAGGCAAAGAGCTTGAGTTCAAAGTAATCAAGCTGGATCAGAAGCGCAACAACGTTGTTGTTTCTCGTCGTGCCGTTATCGAATCTGAAAACAGCGCAGAACGCGACCAGCTGCTGGAAAACCTGCAGGAAGGCATGGAAGTCAAAGGTATCGTTAAGAACCTCACTGACTACGGCGCCTTCGTTGACCTGGGCGGCGTTGACGGCCTGCTGCACATCACTGACATGGCGTGGAAACGCGTTAAGCATCCGAGCGAAATCGTCAATGTTGGCGACGAAATCACCGTTAAGGTGCTGAAGTTCGATCGCGAGCGTACCCGTGTGTCTCTGGGCCTGAAACAGCTGGGCGAAGATCCGTGGGTAGCTATCGCTAAACGTTATCCGGAAGGGACTAAACTGACCGGTCGCGTGACCAACCTGACTGACTACGGCTGCTTCGTTGAAATCGAAGAAGGCGTTGAAGGCCTGGTACACGTGTCTGAAATGGACTGGACCAACAAAAACATCCACCCGTCCAAAGTTGTTAACGTTGGCGACGTGGTAGAAGTGATGGTTCTGGATATCGACGAAGAACGTCGTCGTATCTCTCTGGGCCTGAAACAGTGCAAATCCAACCCATGGCAGCAGTTTGCGGAAACCCATAACAAGGGCGACCGTGTTGAAGGTAAAATCAAGTCAATCACTGACTTCGGTATCTTCATCGGCCTGGAAGGCGGCATCGACGGTCTGGTTCACCTGTCTGACATCTCCTGGAACGCGACTGGTGAAGAAGCGGTTCGTGAGTACAAAAAAGGTGACGAAATCGCCGCTGTTGTTCTGCAGGTTGACGCAGAGCGCGAGCGTATCTCCCTGGGCGTTAAGCAGCTGGCAGAAGACCCGTTCAACAACTACATCTCTCTGAACAAGAAAGGTGCAATTGTTACTGGTAAAGTAACTGCAGTTGACGCTAAAGGTGCTACAGTTGAATTAGCAGACGGCGTTGAAGGCTACCTGCGCGCTTCTGAAGCTTCTCGCGACCGTATCGAAGACGCAACTCAGGTTCTGAATGTTGGTGATGACGTTGAAGCGAAATTCACTGGCGTTGATCGTAAAAACCGTGTTGTAAGCCTGTCTGTACGTGCTAAAGACGAAGCTGACGAAAAAGATGCTATCGCTACTGTTAACAACAAACAGGAAGAGAGCAACTTCTCTAACGCTATGGCTGAAGCATTCAAAGCAGCTAAAGGCGAATAATCGTCTTCAGGCTCCGGGTCGCCTTTGGGCGCCCGGTTCCTGTAGCAAGCTGTCAGACCATTCCCACAGGGATTAACCGGAGGATTAATGACCAAGTCAGAACTTATTGAAAGACTTGCGGCCCAGCAAACTCATATCCCGGCGAAAGCCGTAGAGGATGCGGTAAAAGAGATGCTTGAGCATATGGCCACTACGTTGGCTCAGGGTGAACGCATCGAAATCCGGGGGTTTGGCAGTTTCTCTTTGCATTACCGTGCGCCGCGCGTTGGCCGCAATCCTAAAACTGGTGATAAGGTGGAACTGGAAGGTAAATACGTTCCCCATTTTAAACCCGGTAAAGAATTGCGCGATCGTGCGAACATTTACGGCTAAAGTAAAATGACGATATATAAAAAAACGACACGTTGTGTCGTTTTTTTTTGCTTTCGATTCAGTGAATGCGCGCATGTTCACAGCGAGCCGACAACCTTTGTAAACCCAGGAATTTCTTTGCGTCATTGCTTTCAGCAATGCCAGCTTTCCGCTGTGCGTAGCCTGTCAATTCGGCATACTCATCCTTCGTTCATAAGGATGAAACCATGCCGTATTCTCTCCATGTGCTGGCTTTATTAGCCACGCTCGCGACATTGCCCCTGCTGTTTTTGGCGCAGTTGCCGGAACATAACAGCCTGGTCTGTATGCTAATTGCAGCGCTGACGTTTTTCATGCTGCCGCAGCGGGCGTTACGCTATTTGGCAACCGCTGGGATATTAATGGTCTGGGCATTACTGGCCGCACGCCAGGCCACGGAACCGCTTGCTAAATTAACTGAAGGGATCATTAAGGTACCCGCAGAGATCGCTCAGGTTCGGCATGATAAGGCACAGCTAAAGGTAAAAATAGTTGAGTATGATAATCAGCGGATATTTCCCCCGGTTTATGCCAGCGTAACAGCAGATAAGTTTCAGCAGAAATGGTGTATGGGGCAACGTTGGGAAATGACGCTGCGTCTGCGCCCGGTACATGCGCGCTTAAACGAAGGGGGTTTTGACGCCCAGCGATTCGCTCTGGCTAATCATACGCCGCTACAGGGCAGACTGCTGGCTGCAAGATTGCTCAGTAGCGACTGTTCATGGCGTCAGCGCCTGATGAACCATGCTCAGCAGCAATATCAGCATCTGCCCTGGCACGGTGTAATGACTGCCTTGCTCTTTGGCGATCGGCAAGAGGTTAATGCTGACACCCGCGCTCTGTTGAGGGATACCGGAATTGCGCATTTAATGGCCATTTCCGGTATGCATATCAGTTTGGCTGCCTCGCTGGGATGGCTGGCGGCCAGAGCCTTACAATATTTGTTGCCGACATGGCGCATAGGCTATGCGTTGCCGCTATCGTTCAGCCTGTGCGTCGCCGCAATCTACTGTTGGCTGGCAGGCAATAGCCCACCGGCTATAAGGGCCATGAGTGCGTTAACACTATGGACGCTGGTGCGCTTTCAGGCGATCAACTGCAGCAGCTGGCAAATTTGGCTGATCTGCGTGGGCGGGATCCTGTTTGTTGATCCCATGGCGGTTCTGTCGGACAGCTTTTGGCTTTCGGCCGTGGCGGTAGCCATTTTGCTGTTTTGGTTTCAGTGGTTTCCATTGCCTGCCCGCTGGCGCTGGCGCAAGCGCTGGATGCTTCTGCAACTCATGCATTTGCAGTTGGGGATGTTGCTGTTACTGGTCCCCATTCAGATTTATATCTTTCATGGCGTAAGTTTGTCCTCTCTGCCAGCTAATCTGCTGGCTATACCCGTGGTCTCTTTTATCACGGTGCCGGCCTTGTTGTTGGCGATGGTGATGCCCGCCAGCTGGCTTGCCTTTCCGCTTTGGTGGATGGCCGATCGCTCTCTTGCGCTAACCTTTTATCTCTTAACCCTTTTGCCGGAGGGATGGCTATGGCTGGGGAAAAAGGCGCTGATCGCCAGCTTTATCATCTGGCTACTTTTTATCGCTTTTCGTCTGGGATGGTGGCGACGCGCGCCGGCGGCGTTAATTGCTACCTGCTGTCTGCCCGCGCTGTGGCATATCACCCGTGTTGAGCCTGAGTGGCGGCTGGATATGCTCGACATTGGTCATGGCCTGGCAATTGTTATCTCGCAAAATGGACACGCGCTGGTGTATGACACCGGCAATCGCTGGCCTGGAGGAAGCGCCGCCCGGCAAACTCTGTTGCCATGGTTAAACTGGCACGGTCTGTCGGTGGATGAAATCATTATCAGCCATCAGCACCTCGATCATATGGGGGGATTAGCTGATATGCAGCAGGCCTGGCCTGGGGCAGTGGTACGTAGCGCGCTTACCTTGCCAGGACATCAACCCTGTATTGCGGGAACGCGCTGGCAATGGCAGCAGTTGACTTTTGATGTACTGTGGCCGCTGGCGACAAGCGAGCATGGCAATAATAATGACTCTTGTGTGGTGCGGATTGATGATGGACGCTACCGGGTACTGTTGACGGGCGACGTGGAAGCGGCTGCGGAAAAAGCGCTACTGCGACGCGATCGTCTGGCGCTACAGGCCGATATTATTCAGGTGCCGCATCATGGCAGCAAGACCTCATCGACCGCAGCGCTGTTACGCAATGTTAAGGGAAGCGTGGCGCTTGCTTCGGTGGCGCGTTATAACACCTGGCGTTTGCCTTCGGTTCAGGTTATCGGGCGCTATCGTAAAAATGGCTATTACTGGCGCGATACTTCGCGTTCCGGGCAGCTTAGCGTGGGTTTTTATCATGATGGATGGCAAGTCAAGGGGTTAAGAGAACAAATAATGCCCCGCTGGTATCATCAGTGGTTTGGCGTACAGAGCGAATCCAGGTAAAATGAGCGGCTATTTCAAACAATGCTGGTTAAATAATGCATCAAGATAAAGATCTCTCAACATGGCAGACTTTTCGTCGCCTTTGGCCGATGATCGCACCGCATAAAGCGGGACTGATTGCGGCAGCCGTAGCGCTTATCATCAACGCGGCAGGCGATACCCTTATGCTGTCATTGCTGAAACCTTTACTGGATGAAGGCTTTGGTAAGGCCGATAAATCGGTCTTAATGTGGATGCCGTTGGCGGTAATCGGCCTGATGTTGATTCGCGGCGTCTCGAGTTATATTTCAAGCTACTGTATTTCATGGGTTTCCGGCAATGTTGTCATGAATATGCGTCGTCGCTTATTCAATCATATGATGGGAATGCCGGTCTCCTTTTTCGATCAGCAGTCCACCGGGACACTGCTGTCGCGTATAACCTATGATTCTGAACAGGTTGCCTCTTCTTCTTCCAGCGCTCTGGTTACCGTAGTACGCGAAGGCGCGTCGATTATCGGCCTGTTTATCATGATGTTTTACTACAGCTGGCAGCTGTCGCTGATCCTGATTGTGCTCGCACCGATTGTTTCTATAGCGATTCGTACCGTCTCCAAACGTTTTCGCAGCATCAGTAAAAATATGCAGAACACCATGGGGCAGGTAACCACCAGCGCTGAGCAGATGCTGAAAGGGCACAAAGAAGTACTGATTTTCGGTGGTCAGGATGTGGAAGCGGAGCGTTTTGATAAAGTCAGCAACCGCATGCGTCATCAGGGAATGAAGCTGGTTTCTGCTTCATCTATTTCCGACCCTATCATTCAGCTGATCGCTTCTCTGGCGCTGGCTTTTGTGCTTTATGCCGCCAGCTTCCCCAGCGTAATGGATACCCTGACGGCAGGCACCATCACCGTGGTCTTTTCTTCAATGATTGCGCTGATGCGTCCGTTAAAGTCATTAACCAATGTGAATGCTCAGTTTCAACGCGGCATGGCCGCCTGTCAGACGCTGTTCTCTATTCTTGATAGCGAGCAGGAAGTGGATACCGGCAAGCGTGAAGTTGAACGAGCGAAAGGGGATATCGAATTCCGTAACGTTACGTTCTGCTACCCAGGTCGCGATCTCCCGGCACTGCGTAATATCAATCTGACCATCCCGGCAGGTAAAACCGTGGCGCTGGTCGGACGTTCCGGCTCGGGTAAATCGACCATCGCCAGCCTGCTGACGCGTTTTTACGATATCCAGCAGGGGGAGATCCTGATGGATGGTCACGATCTGCGTGAATATACTCTGCGCTCTCTGCGTAATCAGGTTGCGCTGGTCTCGCAAAATGTTCATCTGTTTAACGATACCATTGCTAACAACATCGCCTACGCGCGAAACGACGTCTATAACCGCCAGGAGATCGAAAAGGCCGCCGAAATGGCACATGCCATGGACTTTATCCGCAAAATGGATAACGGCCTGGATACCGTTATTGGTGAGAACGGCGTTCTGCTTTCCGGCGGACAGCGTCAGCGTATCGCCATAGCTCGCGCGCTGCTGCGTGACAGCCCGATCCTGATTCTTGACGAGGCGACTTCGGCACTGGATACCGAATCTGAACGTGCTATCCAGACCGCGCTGGATGAACTGCAGAAAAACCGTACTTCGCTGGTTATCGCGCACCGCCTCTCCACTATCGAAAAAGCTGATGAAATCGTGGTGGTTGAGGATGGACAGATTATTGAGCGCGGCACGCATGATGAATTGCTTAGCCAGCGGGGCGCCTATGCGCAGCTGCATAAGATGCAGTTTGGTCAATGATTGAGCGTATCTGGAGCGGTCGCTCGGCGCTCTATTTGCTGCTGTTGCCGTTCAGCCTGCTGTATGGGCTGATCGCCAGCCTTATCCGGCTGAGCTATCGCCTTGGCCTGCGTCACGCCTGGCGTGCGCCGGTTCCGGTGGTAGTGGTGGGGAATCTCACTGCAGGCGGTAACGGTAAAACGCCGGTGGTTATCTGGCTGGTGGAGCAACTGCAGCAGCGGGGGCTGCGCGTCGGCGTAGTCTCACGTGGCTATGGCGGCAAGGCCGAGCGTTATCCGCTACTGCTGAACGCTGCAACCTCGACGCTGGAAGCGGGCGATGAGCCAGTACTGATCGCTCAGCGTACCGGTGCCCCGGTTGCCGTCGCGCCGGTACGCAGTGATGCGGTTAAAGCCTTGCTCGCCGCCGGTCCGCTGGATCTGATCGTGACTGATGATGGTTTACAGCATTATGCGCTGGCACGCGATATGGAAATTGTTGTGGTCGATGGCGAAAGGCGCTTCGGCAACGGCTGGTGGTTACCTGCCGGCCCGATGCGTGAGCGCGCCAGCCGGTTGCAACAGGTGGATGCCGTGATTATTAACGGTGGAGAGGCCAGGCAAGGCGAGCTGTCAATGACGCTTCAGCCGGGCGAAGCGATAAACCTGAAGACCGGGGCCAGCCGTCAGGCAGCAGCCTTATCGCCGGTGGTGGCGATGGCGGGTATCGGACATCCGCCGCGCTTTTTCTCTACGCTGCGTCAGCATGGGGTTGAGGTTATCCAGGCCATCCCTTTTGCCGATCATCAGGCCTACAGCGAAGCGAGCCTGACAGCGCTGACTCCGAACAATGAACCCTTGATCATGACGGAAAAGGATGCGGTAAAGTGCCGGGCTTTCGCTCATGAGAACTGGTGGTATTTGCCGGTTAGAGCGCATTTCTCCACGACGGCAGAGCCACTACTGCAAAAAATTATCGCGCTGTGCCGTTAGCGGTTTAACAGCGTTGAGCAGAGCCACTAAACTGGTGCTATCCGAATGAAAGGAAAAGCTGATGGCACCCGTTTCTCTTTCCCGCCAGACTGCCCGTAACCTGCATCTTGCTGCGCAAGGGTTGCTGCATCCACCTGCACGTCAGGCCACCTACAACGATTTGCTGGCAATAATTCGGCGCATGTCGCTGCTGCAAATCGATACCATTCATGTCGTCGCGCGTAGTCCTTATCTGGTCCTGTTTAGCCGCCTGGGCGATTATCCTGCCATCTGGCTGGAGCAGGCTCTGGCTTCCGGCAGTCTGTTTGAATACTGGGCGCATGAAGCCTGTTTTATTCCTGCTGAAGATTACCCCTTATTGCGCCACCGAATGCTGCAACCAGAAAAAATGGGCTGGAAATACAGCGCTGAATGGATGAGGCAACATGCTGATGAAGTGGCGAACCTGCTTCAACATATCGCCACCCACGGCCCGGTACGTTCTGCTGATTTTGCCACGACGCCCGGACATCAGCCAGGCTGGTGGGCGTGGAAGCCGCATAAGCGACATCTGGAAAATCTGTTTACCGCCGGGGAGCTGATGGTTACTGGCCGACAAAATTTTCAGCGTATTTATGATCTGCGGCAACGGGTGCTACCGGAATGGGATGATGCATTGCATATGCTTAGCGAAAAAGATGCCCGGGAACAGATGTTACGCAACAGCGCCCGGAGCCTGGGGCTGTTTCGCGCCGAGTGGTTACCGGACTATTACCGCCTGAAACGCGTTGCGTTAAAAGAGCTGATGCCACGCTGGCAGGAAGAGGGCTTTGTCGTCGCGGTAACGGTGGAAGATATGGGCGAGATGTGGCTGCATCATGAGAGTGCGGCATTATTAGAAAAGCCGCTGAAAGCCACCCATACGGCTATTCTCTCTCCTTTTGATCCTGTGGTCTGGGATCGACGCCGCGCACTGGCGCTATTTGATTTTAATTATCGGCTGGAGTGCTATACGCCTGAAGCAAAGCGCCTTTATGGTTATTTTACCTTGCCGTTACTGCATCGTGGCGCACTCAAGGCCCGGCTGGATGCGAAAATGTTACGCCGCGAGCGTTGCTTACAGATTAAGAACGTATGGCTGGAAGACAAAACCCGGGTTGGCGCAGGCCTGGTGAATGACATGCGTAAAGCTATCGATCGCTTTGCCCGCTGGCAGGGCGCTGAGCAGGTCAGAATAGAAAAAGGGCCCGATAAGCTGTTACAGCTCATGGGAACCCACTGGCCGCTAACGACGCAAGCGTGACATTATCGCCCATTCAGCGGCTGTGTTATGCTTGCCATCCTGAGGCTTCGGTGCATTACGGAGGAAACATGGATCACCGTTTACTTGAAATCGTTGCTTGTCCGGTCTGTAACGGCAAGCTCTACTACAACAAAGAGCAGCAGGAACTTATCTGCAAACCAGATGGCCTGGCATATCCGGTGCGCGACGGCATTCCGGTGCTGCTGGAAAACGAAGCCCGTACGCTCTCTGCAGATGAGATACATCCATGAGTTTTGTCGCCATCATTCCGGCTCGTTTTGCATCAACACGTTTACCCGGTAAACCGCTGGTTGATATTCACGGTAAACCGATGGTGGTGCATGTGATGGAGCGAGCGCTGCAGTCGGGCGCAGATCGCGTTATTGTTGCCACCGATCATCCCGACGTGGCGGCGGCAGTTACCGCGGCAGGCGGCGAAGTTTGCCTGACGCGGCCCGATCATCAATCGGGTACCGAGCGGCTGGCTGAAGTGATCGAACAGTATCAGTTTGCCGATGACACCATCATTGTTAACGTGCAGGGCGATGAGCCATTGATTCCGCCTGAAATTATCCGTCAGGTTGCTGAAAATCTGGCTGAGTCCGAGGCGGGCATGGCAACGCTGGCGGTGCCAATTACCGATGCTGAGGAAGCCTTTAATCCCAATGCGGTGAAAGTAGTCCGCGATGCGCGGGGATATGCGCTCTATTTTTCTCGCGCTACCATTCCCTGGGATCGTGAGCGCTTTGCACAGTCGCGTGACACTATTGGCGGCAGCCTGCTGCGTCATATCGGTATTTATGCTTACCGGGCCGGTTTTATTCGTCGCTACGTAAGCTGGGAGCCCAGCGAACTGGAACAGATCGAACTGCTGGAGCAGCTGCGCGTACTCTGGTATGGCGAAAAGATCCATGTCGATGTCGCAGCGACAACGCCAGCCGCAGGCGTTGACACGGCTGAAGATCTGGCTCGCGTTCGTGAGGCGTTACGCTAAACAGACGTTGCCAGCGAAGGGAGTCTCCTTCAGGTTTCTCCCTTTGTTTTGCCTTTCCTCCCTGTCACACTGACACGGGCGTTTCCGCTCTCTACTCCCGCTTATCCGCTAAAGGCGCAGCCTGCGATATCGTGCCATCCGCGGCGGTTTTCCCATTCAGACTCTGCCACAGCGCGCCCAGCCTTTCATAGACCGCACGTTCGCTATGACTTAGCCACAGCGGCGCAGGCAACGCTTTCTCCCACCAGTTAAGCGGCGAATCGATTGCCATCTGATTTGCCGGTGCGGCAATTGGCATCAGGCCCTGATGATGGAAAAACGTCATGGCGCGCGGCATATGATTGGCAGAAGTCACTAACAGAAAAGGACGCTGTGCCACGATCTGTTTCACCGCCAGCGCCTCCTCGTCCGTATCCCGTGGCTGGTCGAGTTGAATGATATCCGCCGACGGCACTCCCAAAGAGCGCGCGACCCGGGCGGCGACTTCGGCATTGCTGACGGGATTGGATAACGCGGACGCGCCGGTAAAAATCATCTTAGCGCCAGGGTGCATTCGCCATTGCCTTACGCCCTCAGTTACGCGGGGCAGGCTGTTGCCAATCAGATTGGAGCTCGGCGCCCAGGCTGGATTCCAGGTATAGCCGCCGCCAAGCACCACAATAAACGCCACGGGATCGGTTTGATTATAGGTGGGATAACGCTGCTCCAGCGGACGCAGCAAACTATCCGCTATCGGCTGCAGGCTCAGAGAAAAAAGCATAATCCATGCGGCGGAAACAAGCGTTTTCCCGCTTTTTTGCCAGCGTGAGAACCAAAGCAGCAAAAGCCCGACCGCCATTAACAAAAGCAGCAAAGGCAAGGGCAGCAACAGGCCGCCAACTATTTTTTTTAGGGTAAAAAGCATGAATACCGATTCCTTTTGTCCGAAAAAACATCATCTGATAGCCAGACTCTGCATCAAAGGTTCATTCTGCGGCGGGGTATGACAAAATAGGCGCCCTGAAACAGCAATCCCCGGAGCTGAGGCATGCAGGATCGTAACTTTGACGATATTGCCCTTAAATTTGCGCAAAACATTTACGGTACCACCAAAGGGCGTATTCGTCAGGCTATCCTGTGGCAGGAGTTGGATGCGTTGCTGGAGACGCTACCGGCGCGATCGCTGAACATTCTGGACGTTGGCGGCGGTCAGGGACAAATTGCCTGCGGACTGGCCGCGCGCGGTCATCAGGTATTGCTGTGCGACATATCCGGTGAAATGCTGCAGCGTGCCCGCGAACATGCGGCGCAGCAGGATGTGCTGGATAACATGCAATTCAAACAAATTAGCGCGCAGCAGGTGGCGCAATGCTTGGATAAGCCAGCGGATCTGGTATTGTTTCACGCTGTGTTGGAATGGGTCGCCGAGCCTGAAGCGATTCTGGCTACGCTGTATGAAGCGCTGGCACCGGGCGGCATATTATCGTTGATGTTTTACAACCTGCACGGGCAGATATTAAGTACGGCGGCGCATGGCAATTTTGGCTGGCTGGAAGTAGGCATGAAGAAAGGCAAAAAGAAAACGCTTTCGCCTGATTATCCGCGCGATCCCCAACAGGTCTATCAGTGGCTGCAATCCTGCGGCTTCATTATTGAACGCCGCGCCGGCATTCGGGTATTTCACGATTACATGCACGATAAACAACGACGAATAGATGAATTTGATCGGCTGTTGGCATTAGAAACCCAATATTGCCGCCAGGAACCCTTTATCAGCCTGGGGCGGTATATCCATGTCACGGCGCGCAAACCCGGCCCGAAGGACCTACTATGAGTGATTTTTCCCAGACTGTCCCGGAGCTGGTCTCCTGGGCGCGGAAAAACGATTTTTCCGTTTCGTTACCCACCGAACGTCTGGCGTTTCTGCTGGCTATCGCCACGCTAAACAGCGAGCGCATGGATGGGGAAATGAGCGAGGGCGAATTGATCGATGCGTTTCGTCACGTCAGTAACGCTTTTGAGCAAAGCCATGAAACCGTAGTGGTACGCGCCAATAATGCGATAAACGATATGGTGCGCCAGCGCCTGCTTAATCGCTTTACCAGCGAACTGGCGGATGGCAACGCTATCTATCGTCTGACGCCGCTGGCGATCGGTATTACCGATTACTATATCCGCCAGCGTGAATTTTCCACTCTGCGTCTCTCTATGCAGCTTTCGATTGTTGCCCAGGAGTTGAAGCGGGCGGCGGATGCAGCGGAAGAGGATGGCGACGAATTTCACTGGCACCGCAACGTTTTCGCGCCGCTGAAATACTCGGTGGCGGAGATTTTCGACAGCATCGATTTAACCCAGCGCCTGATGGATGAGCAACAGCAGTCGGTTAAAAACGATATCGCCGCGCTGCTAAATCAGGACTGGCGCGCCGCTATCTCCAGTTGTGAACTGCTGCTTTCGGAAACGTCTGGCACGCTGCGCGAGCTGCAGGATACGCTGGAAGCTGCGGGCGATAAGCTGCAGGCAAATCTGCTGCGCATTCAGGATGCTACGCTCAGCAGCCCGGATCTTGGTTTTGTCGATAAGCTGGTGTTCGATCTGCAGAATAAACTCGATCGTATTATTAGCTGGGGCCAGCAGGCGATTGACCTGTGGATCGGCTATGACCGTCACGTCCATAAGTTTATCCGTACCGCTATCGATATGGATAAAAACCGTGTCTTTGCGCAGCGCTTGCGTCAGTCGGTACAGAACTATTTTGATCAGCCCTGGGCGCTGACCTATGCCAATGCCGATCGCCTGTTTGATATGCGTGACGAAGAGCTGACGCTGCGTGACGAAGAGGTCACCGGCGAGCTGCCTTCGGAACTGGAGTATGAAGAATTTAATGAAATCCGTGAGCAGCTTGCAGCGATGATTGAAGAAGCGCTGCAGATTTACAAAACGGAAAACAGACCGCTTAACCTCGGTGAGGTCATGCGGGATTATCTGGCGCAGTACCCACGGGCCCGTCATTTTGACGTGGCGCGCATTGTCGTCGACCAGGCGGTGCGTTTAGGCGTGGCGGAAGCTGATTTTTCCGGGTTGCCGGCGCAATGGCAGCCCATTAATGATTACGGAGCCAAGGTGCAGGCACATGTCATCGACAAATATTGAACAAGTGATGCCAGTTAAAATGGCTCAGGCACTGGCGAATCCGCTTTTTCCCGCGCTGGACAGCCAGCTGCGTGCGGGGCGACATATCGGCATTGAAGAGCTGGACAACCATGCCTTTTTAATGGATTACCAGGAATACCTTGAAGAGTTTTATGCGCGCTATAACGTTGAACTGGTGCGTGCGCCGGAAGGTTTTTTCTATTTACGTCCGCGTTCTACCACGCTGATCCCACGTTCAGTACTTTCTGAGCTGGATATGCTGGTGGGAAAAATTCTCTGTTATCTCTATCTCAGCCCGGAACGCCTGGCGAACGAGGGGATTTTTACCCAGCAGGAACTCTATGACGAACTGGTGAGCCTGGCGGATGAAGGGAAGCTGCTAAAGGTTGTGAATCAGCGTTCCACCGGGTCGGATCTCGATCGTCAGAAGCTGCAGGAAAAAATGCGCGCGTCGCTTAATCGTCTGCGCCGTCTTGGCATGGTGTGGTTCATGGGCAACGACAGCAGTAAATTTCGCATTATGGAATCCGTTTTTCGCTTTGGCGCCGATGTTCGCAGCGGCGACGATCCGCGCGAAGCGCAGCTGCGTATGATTCGCACCGGCGAAGCCATGACGCTGGAAACCACGGAAAACAGCGAAGAAGAAGCGGATAGCCAGCAGCGCCAGGCAGACATGGCAGAGGATGAAGAGGAATGATTGAACGCGGAAAGTTTCGCTCGCTCACGCTGATTAACTGGAACGGTTTTTTTGCGCGTACTTTTGAGCTTGATAACCTGGTCACCACGCTTTCAGGCGGAAACGGCGCCGGTAAATCCACCACCATGGCGGCTTTTATTACGGCGATGATCCCCGACTTGACGCTGCTTCATTTCCGTAATACCACCGAGGCGGGCTCTACCAGCGGATCGCGTGACAAAGGTCTGCACGGTAAGCTGCGTCCGGGCGTCTGCTACTCCGTACTGGACGTGGTCAATTCACGTCACCAGCGCGTGGTGGTCGGGGTGCGTCTGCAGCAGGTTGCCGGACGTGATAAAAAAGTGGATATTCGTCCATTTAGTATTCACGGTCTGCCCACTGCTACGCATCCCACTGAAATGCTTACAGAAACGGTTGGCACGCGTCAGGCGCGCGTCCTGCCGCTGAACGAGCTGAAAGATCGCGTTGAGGCAATGGAAGGGGTGCAGTTTAAACAGTACAACTCCATTACCGATTACCACAGCCTGATGTTTGAACTGGGCATTGTGGCGCGTCGCCTGCGCTCCGCCAGCGATCGCAGCAAGTTTTATCGTCTGATTGAGGCTTCGCTGTATGGCGGGATCTCCAGCGCCATCACCCGTTCGCTGCGTGATTATCTGCTGCCGGAAAACAGCGGCGTGCGTAAAGCGTTTCAGGATATGGAAGCGGCGCTGCGGGAAAACCGCATGACGCTGGAAGCGATTCGCGTTACGCAGTCCGATCGTGACCTGTTTAAGCACCTGATTTCTGAAGCCACCAACTATGTGGCGGCGGACTATATGCGTCACGCCAATGAACGCCGTACCCATCTGGATGGCGCGCTGGTGCTGCGTAATGATCTTTTCGCCAGCCGTAAACAGCTGGCCGCTGAACAGTATCGTCATGTGGAAATGGCGCGTGAGCTGGCGGAGCACAGCGCTGCTGAAAGCGACCTGGAAACCGATTATCAGGCAGCCAGCGATCACCTGAACCTGGTGCAGACGGCGGTGCGCCAACAGGAAAAAATCGAACGCTACGAAGCCGATATTGATGAGCTAACCTACCGTCTGGAAGAGCAGAATGAGGTAGTGGCCGAAGCGCGTGAAGTGCAGGAAGAGAACGAAGCGCGTCGGGAAGCGGCCGAACTGGAAGTTGATGAGCTGAAAAGCCAGCTGGCAGACTACCAGCAGGCGCTGGATGTCCAGCAAACGCGTGCGATTCAGTATCAGCAAGCGCTGCAGGCGTTACAACGCGCGCAGGAAATTTGCCGTCTGCCTGAACTCACCATCGATAATGCGGAAAGCTGGCAGGAAACCTTCCAGGCGCGTGAGCAGGAAGCCACGGAAAATCTGCTGATGCTTGAGCAGAAAATGAGCGTGGCCGAAGCGGCGCACAGTCAGTTCGAGCAGGCCTTTGAACTGGTTTGCAAAATTGCCGGGCCGGTCAGCCGTAGTGAAGCCTGGCAAACCGGACGGGAACTGCTGCGCGACGCGGCTAACCAGCGTCATCAGGCTGAGCAGTTGCCATCGCTGCGGATGCGCTTGTCGGAAATGGAACAGCGCCTGCGCGAGCAGTATGAAGCGGAGCGTTTGCTGAACGAATTTTGCAAGCGTCAGGGCCAGCAGTATGAGGCGCATGAGCTGGAAGCGCTGCAGCATGAGCTGGAAGCGCGAATTGAACAGCTCTCGCAGAGCGTAGCCGATGCCGGCGAGCAGCGCATGATGATGCGCCAGGAGCTGGAACAGCTGCGTGAACGTATCAGCCAGCTGACGGCGCGTGCGCCACACTGGCTGGCAGCGCAGGAGATCCTGACTCAGCTTAGCGAACAGACCGGGCAGCCGCTGGAAAACAGCCAGCAGGTTACCGAATTTATGCAGCAGCTGCTGGAGCGCGAGCGTGAAACCACGGTCGAGCGCGATGAGGTGGCGGCGCGTAAGCGTGAAGCGGAACAGCAGATTGAGCGCTTAAGCCAGCCCGGCGGTTCTGAAGATCCGCGGCTGAACGCGCTGGCTGAGCGTTTCGGCGGCGTGCTGCTGTCAGAGATCTATGACGACGTCACCCTGGAGGATGCGCCTTATTTCTCGGCGCTGTATGGTCCTTCGCGTCATGCCATCGTGGTGCCTGACCTCTCGCTGGTACGCGAGCAGCTGGATGGCCTGGAAGAGTGCCCGGAAGATCTCTACCTGATCGAAGGGGATCCGCAATCTTTTGACGACAGCGTTTTCAGCACCGAAGAGCTGGAAAAAGCCGTAGTGGTCAAGGTGGCAGAGCGCCAGTGGCGTTACTCCCGCTTCCCTAAAGTGCCGCTGTTCGGTCGCGCCGCACGAGAGAAGCAGCTGGAGCTGCTGCATGCTGAACGCGAGCAACTGGCAGAGACTTACGCCACGCTCTCTTTTGACGTGCAGAAAACCCAGCGTTTGCATCAATCCTTTAGCCGCTTTATCGGCAGTCACCTGGCGGTGGCTTTTGAAGAGGATCCTGAAGCGCAAATCCGTCAGCTTAGTGCGCGCCGTAGCGAAATCGAACGTGCCCTCAATGCGCACGAAAGCGAAAATCAGCAGCAGCGTCAGCAGTTTGAGCAGGCAAAAGAGGGCGTTGCACAGCTGAACCGCCTGTTACCGCGTGTAAATCTGCTGCTTGATGAGACGCTGGCGGATCGCTGCGAAGAACTGCGTGAACTGATGAGTGAAGCGCAGGAGGCGGCGCGCTTTGTACAACAGCATGGCAATCATCTGGCTCGTCTTGAGCCGCTGTTGTCGGTACTGCAGAGCGATCCGCAGCAGCATGAACAGTTAAAAGCAGACTATCAGCAGGCGCAGCAGACGCAGCGTGAAGCGCGCCAGCAGGCGTTTGCTATTACCGAGGTAGTACAGCGTCGCGCCCATTTCGGCTATGCAGACTCTGCCGGTATGCTGACCGGAACCAGCGATCTGAATGAAAAACTGCGTCAGCGTCTGGAGCAGGCGGAAGCGGAACGTGCGCGAGCGCGTGAGCAGCTGCGTGAGCATCAGGCGAAGCTAACGCAGTATTCACAGGTTCTGGCCTCGTTAAAAAGCGCCTGGGATGCCAAGCGCGATATGCTGAAAGAGCTGCAGCAGGAGATGCAGGATATTGGCGTCCAGGCCGATACCAGCGCCGAGGAGCGCGCCAGAATCCGCCGTGATGAGCTGCACAATGCCCTTAGCCATAACCGTTCGCGGCGCAACCAGCTGGAAAAACAGCTAACGTTCTGTGAAGCGGAAATGGACGGCCTGCAGAAAAAACTGCGTCGTCTGGAGCGCGATTACCATATCAGCCGCGAGCAAGTGGTCAGCGCCAAAGCGGGTTGGTGCGCGGTGATGCGCATGGTGAAAGATAACGGCGTTGAGCGACGTCTGCATCGCCGTGAACTGGCCTATCTGGGCGGCGATGAGCTGCGTTCAATGTCGGATAAAGCGCTGGGCGCGCTGCGTCTGGCGGTTGCCGATAATGAACATCTGCGAGACGTGCTGCGTCTTTCTGAAGATCCAAAACGTCCTGAGCGTAAGATTCAGTTCTTTATCGCCGTTTATCAGCATCTGCGCGAGCGTATCCGCCAGGATATTATTCGTACCGACGATCCGGTTGAAGCGATCGAGCAGATGGAAATTGAGCTTAGCCGTCTGACTGAAGAGTTGACCGCGCGTGAACAGATGCTGGCTATCAGTTCGCGTAGCGTGGCCAATATTATTCGCAAGACGATTCAGCGCGAACAGAACCGTATTCGCCAGCTTAACCAGGGCCTGCAAAGCGTGAGCTTTGGTCAGGTGCGTAGCGTGCGCCTGAATGTTAACGTGCGCGAAAGCCATGCGACGCTGCTGGATGTCCTCTCTGAACAGCATGAGCAGCATCAGGATCTGTTTAACAGCAACCGGCTGACCTTCTCCGAGGCGCTGGCCAAACTCTGGCAGCGACTCAATCCACAGATCGATATGGGACAGCGCACGGCGCAAACCATCGGCGAAGAGCTACTGGATTATCGCAACTATCTGGAAATGGAAGTTGAGGTTAACCGTGGTTCTGATGGCTGGCTGCGTGCTGAAAGCGGCGCGCTGTCAACCGGTGAAGCGATCGGTACCGGGATGTCAATTCTGGTTATGGTAGTGCAGAGCTGGGAAGAAGAGGCGCGTCGTCTGCGCGGCAAAGATATCAGCCCGTGTCGCTTGTTGTTCCTTGATGAAGCCGCGCGCCTTGATGCCAAATCGATCGCGACGCTGTTTGAACTTTGCGAACGTCTGGAGATGCAGCTGATTATCGCCGCCCCGGAAAACATCAGCCCGGAAAAAGGTACCACCTATAAACTGGTGCGTAAGGTTTTCAACAATACGGAACATGTGCATGTGGTTGGCCTGAGAGGTTTCTCTGCCGATCCGCTGCCAGGCGCGACGATGTCTCGGACGGAGCAGGACCAGTCGGAGGATGAAAAAACGCAGGTATAAATGTAGTAAAACGGTTGCCTCGCGTTTAATCTAGCCAACGGCATTTGCTCTATGAGACAAATGCCGTTGTTCGTTTATATACTTATTATAATAATTAACAGTCCTGAGGGTGTGTTAACCTCGGACCAAAGCAGGCAGGGGGCAAGGATGTTGCTGGCAAAATATCAAGCACTGAAGAAAACAACGCTGGCTTGGGCAGTTGCAATCAGCCTGGTACAGGTATCAACCGCTGCGGCGGCAATTATTACGGCCGTGCCGGTAGAAAGAGCCGGTGAATCCATGAGCGCGGCGGCAGGACAACAGCAAATGTTGGCCGCATTGCCGCAGGGCGTTAAGCCTTTTTACACCGGCTCGCTGGCATCTCTATATGCTGCCCGCCAGATGCAGCCTGTCTGGCAGGAAAAAGAAGCGGTGCAGCACTTCCAGCAGCAGCTGGCGGAAGTGGCAATTTCTGGGGTTCAGCCGCAGTTTACCCGCTGGGTAGAGCTGTTAACCGATCCTGAAATCACCGGTATGGCGCGCGATATTGTTTTATCGGACGCGATGCTGGGCTACCTGCAATTTGTTGCTAACGTGCCGAAGCAGGGTGAAAGCTGGCTCTATAGCCGCGTGCCTTACAAAATGGCGCTGCCGCCGCTTTCGGTTACCAACCAGTGGCTGGCGGCGGTTGACGCCGGGCAGTTGACTCACTTCGTAAACTCGTTAGTTCCGCAGCATCCTCAATATACCCCAATGCATAACGCGTTGAAGCAGTTACTGGCGGATAACCATCCCTGGCCGCAGCTAAAAGATAAACAGACGCTGCGTCCCGGGCAGATCAGCGATGATGTTCCGGCGTTAAAAGAGATCCTGCAGCGTACCGGCATGCTGGCGGCGCAGCATGACGCGCCAGCGCCGAATGAGGATGCGGAAGCCGCCAATCCCCCACAGAGCGATCGGCTGGCTGTGGTAAGCCCTTCTGCAACACCTGTGGCTGATATGCCAGCGTCCACGCCGGATGCGCCGGGCAGTGTCGCCTCTTCACAACCGGTGGCGACAAACGACAATATTTATGGTCCCACGCTGATTGAGGCGGTAAAGCGTTTTCAGCGTTGGCAGGGCCTGCAAGCAGACGGGGCAATTGGTCCGCGCACGCGCGAATGGCTTAATGTGTCGCCGCAGCTGCGAGCCTCGCTGTTGGCGCTGAACATCCAGCGTTTGCGCCTGCTGCCGGATGATATGCGTAATGGCATCATGGTGAATATCGCCAACTATTCGCTGGTCTATTACGCGGACGGCAATGAAATCCTATCGTCCCGCGTGATTGTAGGGCGCCCCGACCGTAAAACGCCGCTGATGCGCAGCGCGTTAAATAATGTGGTGCTAAATCCGCCGTGGAATGTGCCTACTACGCTGGTACGCCAGGATATTATTCCCAAAGTTAAACGCGATCCCTCTTATCTTTATCAGCATGGCTATACCTTGCTTTCCGGCTGGAGCAATGATGCGGAGGTTATCGATCCCAGCATGATTGACTGGAGTATGGTCTCAGCAGCCACATTCCCCTATCGCATACGTCAGGCACCGGGCGCGCATAATTCGCTGGGACGTTTTAAATTTAATATGCCCAGCTCTGATGCTATCTATTTGCATGACACGCCAAACCATAATCTTTTCCAGAAAGATATTCGCGCGCTGAGTTCTGGCTGCGTGCGGGTAAATAAGGCTTCGGAATTAGCCAGTTTACTGTTGCAGAATGCAGGCTGGGATAAGGCGCGTATATCCAGTAGCTTACAGCAGGGCGATACGCGCTATGTTCCTGTTCGCCATCATGTCCCGGTAAATCTCTTTTATCTCACAGCCTGGGTAGCGGATGACGGCAAGACACAGTTCCGCACAGATATTTACAATTACGATACCCCTGCGCAGTCAGGCACGCGTATTCTGGCGCAGGCGGGCCAACTCCTGCTTTAATTATTGATTCAGTAAACTTTTTCCCGACTGTCGGTTGTTTCTGGCGGTCGGGTTATCGCCTGCAATTTCGTTTATTCTCACATTACTGCCGTTTACTACCTTGACGTCATTCGGAGTGGCGGTTAAGGTGCGGGCTTGTGTACTTTTTGCACGGTTCGCTTTCTTTTCTCAGGTAAACGCAATTTATGGCTAATTTTGATCCACAACGTCGTAAGCTGCTGGTTTTAGGTGGTGCAGCAGCAGGGCTTGCGCTACTTCCAGGCTCAGCTCTTGCCTCTGTTTCGACTTCCCGTCCTCGTATCCTTACGCTGAACAATCTTCATACCGGTGAAACGCTGAAAACCGAGTTTTTTAATGGGCAAAGTTACGATCAGGATGAGCTGGCGCGGTTGAATCACTTTTTCCGCGATTATCGGGCAAACAAAGTTAAAAACATCGATCCCAGGCTGTTTGATCAGCTTTATCGATTACAGACAATGTTGGAAAATCGTAAACCCATTCAGCTTATTTCGGGTTATCGCTCTTTAGCCACCAATAATATGCTGCGCGGCAAAAGCAAGCGCAGTGGGGTAGCAAAACATAGCTATCATACCCTTGGCCAGGCGATGGATTTTCATATTGAAGGGATTTCTCTGAGTAATATACGCAAAGCGGCGCTAAAAATGCGCGCTGGTGGTGTAGGATATTATCCACGTAGTAACTTTGTGCATATTGATACCGGGCCGGTGCGCCACTGGTAATGCAGTGAACCCCGCCAGCTGTGCGGGTCATGGAGCTTTATGGATTATCATATTATTACCGTAACGGCATTTGCGCAGAACTGCTCGTTAATTTGGTGCAGTGAAACGCATGAGGCTGCGCTGGTCGATCCCGGCGGCGATGCGGAACTCATTAAACAACAGGTTGAAGCGAAGAAGGTCACGATAACCGCCATATTGCTTACCCATGGTCATCTGGATCATGTAGGGGCTGCCGCTGAGCTGGCCGCTTATTATGGCGTAGAAATTATCGGGCCGCATAAACTCGATGCCTTCTGGCTGGAAGCTCTGCCAACGCAAAGCCAAATGTTTGGTCTTGCGGAATGCGCGCCGCTTACGCCCGATCGCTGGCTGGAAGAAGGGGAGACGGTACAGGTTGGCAATGCGACGCTGGAAGTTTTGCACTGCCCTGGCCATACACCCGGTCATATTGTTTTTTACCACCGTGCCGGGCGGTTATTGATATCCGGCGACGTTATTTTTAACGGCGGCGTAGGTCGTACAGATTTCCCACAGGGGAGCCACCAGGCGCTGATTGATTCCATTAAAAATAAGCTGCTGCCGCTTGGCGATAATATCACCTTCATTCCCGGTCATGGGCCAATATCCACTTTAGGCCGTGAGCGTATCAGTAATCCTTTTTTAATCTGAATAATCAAAATGGGCCCGCAGGCCCATTTTTTACGTTATCGTTTTATAAAACCGCAACGATTGCTTCGCACAGGGCGGCCATATTATCTGGCGTCATGCCAGCTACGTTAACACGTCCTGAATTCACTGCATAAACGCCAAACTCTTCACGCAGGCGAATCACCTGATCTTTACTCAGCCCGCTAAAAGAGAACATCCCGTTCTGATGAGTAATAAAGCTGAAATCGCGGTTAGCGCCTTTTTCCTGGAGCGTATTCACAAACAGCTGACGCATGCGGTGAATGCGCTGGCGCATATCCGTTAATTCCTGCTCCCAAATCGCACGCAGCGCATCATTACCAAGAATGGTGGCAACAACGGCGGCACCATGCGCCGGAGGATTAGAATAGTTTGCGCGGATAGTATATTTAACCTGGCTGAAAGCGGTATCGGCTACGCTGGCATCTGCTGCGACCAGCGTAAAGGCACCCACGCGCTCATTATAAAGACCAAAGTTTTTGGAATATGAACTGGCGACGATGAGTTCTTCATGACAGGCAGCAAAAATTCGCAGGCCTTCTGCATCTTCTTCCAGACCACGCGCAAAGCCCTGATAGGCAAAATCAAACAGCGGCAGCCAGCCGCTTGCCTTTGACAGCTGCGCCAGCTGGGCCCACTGTTCTGCGGTAGGATCAATACCCGTTGGGTTGTGGCAGCAGCCGTGAAACAGCACTACATCTCCTGCTTTAGCACCACGCAGGCTTGCCAGCATCGCGTCAAAATCGAGCTGATGGCTCTCTGCATCATAATAATCATATTCGCATACTTCGAGACCGGCAGCACTGAAGACGTTTTTATGGTTTGGCCAGCTGGGATTGCTGATCCAGACGCGTTTTGCGCTGGTTTGCGTCGCTAAAAAATCGGCGGCTACGCGCAGGGCACCGGTTCCGCCTGGCGTCTGGGCGGTGCGGGCGCGTTTTGCGCTAACAATGGTGCTCTCCTGTCCAAACAGCAGTGTCTGGGTGCAGCGGGCAAAGTCAGCCAGCCCATCAATGCTGAGATAGTTTTTCGTGGTTTCGTTTTCCAGCAGGTACTGCTCGGCTTTTTTAACGCTGGTTAATACCGGCGTTTGCCCGGTTTCATCTTTATAGACACCGATGCCAAGGTTGATTTTATTCGGGCGGTCATCGTTGCGGAAAAGATCGGCTAAACCAAGAATAGGATCGGCGGGTGCAGCAGTGATATTTTCAAACATGTGAGAGGTCCGTAAGCTTCAAGAAAAGCGAAATGAGACCTCAGGTTAACGCCAGAAAGTTGAAAAGCCAACCGTTTGCGAGAAAAAGAATAGTGAATAAGATGGTTGAAAAAAGGGCAAATAAAAACGGGGCCTTTGGCCCCGTTTTTTAACCTTATCAGCGCAATATGCTCTGCGGCAGGCTGACTTAGAACTGGTAAACCAGGCCCAGTGCTACGATATCATCTGAATTCACACCCAGTGCGTTGTTGTCATCAATCTGGTTGATACGGTAGTCAACGTAGGTAGACATGTTTTTGTTGAAGTAGTAGGTTGCGCCCACATCAATATATTTAATCAGGTCAACGTCACCAACGCCTTCAATGTCTTTGCCTTTAGTCTGCACATAAGCAAGTGAAGGACGCAGGCCAAAATCAAACTGATACTGTGCAACCAGCTCGATATCCTGAGTTTTATTCGCGAAGCCAGATACCGCGCCAGCACCAGCAACGTTACCAGAGATACGAGTGGCGTTACGGCCTTCACCATAGCTTGCAGCCAGGTAAACATTATTCGCGTCATATTTCAGCGCGGTGCCCCAGAATTCAGCGCGGTCGCCGCTACCCAGTGCAGCAGTATTCTGCGCATTGGTACGATCCTGAGAGCTGTAAGCACCTACGATGCCAACACCGATCGGAGAAACATAAGAGGTTGAGAAGCCGTAGCCGTCGCCGTTAGAGCGCTGCAGATCGTCACGCTCGTTTTTACCCTGATACTGAACCGCGAAATTCCAGCCATCAACCAGACCAAAGAAGTTGCTGTTACGGTAAGTTGCTACACCGCCAGTACGGCCGGTCATGGTATCGGACTGGGCAAAGTCACCACCGAACTCAGGCAGGATATCAGTCCATGCCATCGCGTCGTAAGCAACGCCGTAGTTACGGCCGTAATCGAAAGAACCGTAGTTACCGAATTTCAGACCGGCAAAGCCCAGACGGGTTTTGTTACCATCCTGAGCATCAGAACCTTCAGAATTGTTTGCCTGAACGTTGTATTCCCACTGACCGAAACCGGTCATCAGGTCATTAATCTGGGTTTCGCCTTTAAAGCCGAAACGAACATAGGTCTGATCGCCATCCTCGCCATCGTTATCAGAGAATTTATGCAGACCTACTGCTTTACCGTACAGATCCAGCTTGTTACCGTCTTTATTATAAATTTCCGCTGCGTTGGCTGCACCGGCAGCTAACAGAGCAGGGATAACTACTGCCAGAATGTTGCGCTTCATCATTTTTTATTACCCTCATTGGAGTTATTTGGACACCTGCCACTGCCGTCAAGAATTATTTACAAAGGCTTGATCAGAGTTTGGTGTCTTCCTGTGTCTGCAGGCATCTTTCCATTCGCCGCCAGGTAATTCTACCTCGAAAATGCTACTAAACCCTAATAGTGGTTTCAGAAAGAAAATATGTATTTCAAAATGTAAAATCAATGGAACTTTGTGAGATACCTCAAAATTTACAAAAATAAAAAAAGGCTGACAAAGTCAGCCTTTATATATATATGAATTTCTTATGTTTAATGACAGTTTTTAGAAGCTGGCATTACGCGGTGTGCGTGGGAAAGGAATAACATCCCTTACATTTTGTACGCCGGTGACATAAGCGATCAAACGTTCAAAGCCTAAGCCAAAACCAGAGTGGGGCACGGTGCCATAACGACGCAGGTCGCGATACCACCAATAATCTTCTTTATTCAGGCCCATTTCACTGAGACGCTGGTCCAGCACATCCAGACGCTCTTCACGCTGTGAACCACCGATAATTTCACCAATGCCTGGCGCCAGCACATCCATCGCCGCCACGGTTTTACCATCTTCATTAAGGCGCATATAAAAAGCCTTAATGTCTTTAGGATAGTTTTTCACCACAACCGGCGCCTGGAAGTGTTTTTCCGCCAGATAGCGTTCATGTTCGGAAGAGAGGTCGATACCCCACTCAACCGGGTTTTCAAACGTCTGACCGCTGGCCAGCAGAATATCGATAGCATCGGTGTAATCGACGCGGGCGAAATCTGCCGTGACGAATTTCTCCAGGCGGCTAACGGCTTCCTTATCAACGCGCTCGGCAAAGAACGCCATATCGTCCGCACGCTCGCTTAACACCGCTTTAAAGACATACTTCAGCATCGCTTCTGCCAGATCCGCTGCATCGTCGAGCGAAGCAAACGCAATTTCCGGCTCCAGCATCCAGAATTCCGCCAGGTGGCGACTGGTATTGGAGTTTTCGGCACGGAAGGTTGGGCCAAAGGTGTAGATTTTTGATAAGGCGCAGGCGTAGGTTTCGCCATTCAGCTGCCCGGAAACCGTCAGGAACGCTTCCTTACCGAAGAAATCTTCACTGAAATCAACTTTGCCCTGCGCATCACGCGGCAGGTTCTCTAAATCCAGCGTAGAGACACGGAACATTTCACCGGCACCTTCGGTATCGGATGCGGTGATCAGCGGCGTGGAAACCCAGAAGTAACCATTTTCATGGAAAAAGCGGTGCAGCGCCTGAGCCAGCGTATGGCGCACACGCGCAACGGCGCCAATGAGATTGGTACGCGGACGCAGGTGAGCAACTTCGCGCAGATACTCAATACTGTGACGTTTTGCCGCCATCGGATAGGTATCGGGATCTTCTACCCAGCCAACCACCTCAATAGCCGTCGCCTGAATCTCAAAACTCTGTCCCTGGCCCGGAGATTCAACTACGTTGCCCGTGACGATAACGGAACAACCGGTTGTTAAACGCAGCACTTCGCTCTGGTAATTAGGCAGAGAATTATTGACGACAGCCTGAACGGGATTAAAGCAGGAGCCGTCATACACGGCGACAAAGGAAATACCGGCTTTTGAATCTCTTCGGGTACGTACCCAACCGCGCACGGTGACTTCTTCGCCAACCGCAACCTGGCCGAGCAGTACGTCCGCTACAGGCACAACGCTCATAAAGTTCTCTCTTTATTAGTTCGAAAATAAACAGGTTAACCCCGAATTTAGGGTTAATCTATGTTACTTGCCGTCCGGCAGGACACAAGCAGAATTCACCGTCAGGCAACAGTTTTCTTTTTATTTCACGAATTAATGAATATTAGAGAAGAAAATAATCGCCAGCGCGCTGAAAAATCGCGCTGGCCATAAGCGTTAGCTGGCTTTTTTCACCAGGGGAAGATCGAAGGCTTTACGCAATGCGCGCACAAAGGCTTTATCCTGGCAGATAGTTTTGCCCGGGCTGTCGGAAAGTTTAGCCACCGGTTTGCCATTGCATTCCACCAGCTTGATCACAATATTAAGCGGCTTAACGCCGGGAATATCGCAGGTGAGGCGGGTGCCAATACCGAAAACAACATTGGTGCGCTGACCAAAGTGGCGATAGAGATCCACCGCTTTGGTGAAGTCGAGGTTATCGGAAAACACCAGCGTTTTGGTTTGCGGATCGATATTCAGCTTTTGATAATGCGCCAGCGCCTTTTCACCCCATTCCACCGGATCGCCTGAGTCATGACGCAGACCCTGATAGCGATGGGCAAAGCCGGGTCCAAAATCACGCAGAAAAGCATCCATGGTGATGCAATCGGTCAGGGCAATGCCGAGCCTGTCGTCATACTCATCCAGCCAGGCCTGTAACGCCGCGCGTTGACTGTTAGCTAATACCGGACTGATTTGCTGATGCGCCTGGAACCACTCGTGCGCCTGGGTACCTACCGGCGTAATCGCCAGCTGACGAGCAATATCATAATTGCTGGAGCCGATAAGCCACGGGAAATCGCGCTGCAGCGTACTGACAATAGCCAACTGCACATCGCGCGAGAAACGACGTCGGGTGCCGAAATCCATCAGGCGGAAGCGCGACATATCGATATTCTGCGTGAGCAGCTTAAAGCTGCTGATTTTTTCCAGCAGGCGATCCACGGCCATTTCCGGCGTCGCCTGCGGCGAACGATGACGATGAACCACTTCGCTAATCAGCGCCAGCAGCGGAACTTCCCACATAATCACTTCGCGCCACGGGCCGCTGATACGAATATCCAGCTTGCCCGCATGATTACGTACTTTTACCTGGTCCGGGTTATAGCGAAAGGTTTTCAACCAGTCCAGGTAATCCGTTTTAAAAAAGGGCAGGCCAGCAAGCCAGGCGTATTCATCATCAGAAAGCGCCAACTGGCTCATCAGCGCGATCTGAGCGCTAATTTCATCGGCATAGATACCTAACAGATCGTCGCCCCGGCAACGGAATTCTGCGGTAACGGTCACGTCGTGATAACGATGAAACACAGCCTGTTGCATATGAAGCTTGTAGGCATCGGTATCAAGCAGCGTGGTTAAAATCGGGGAAGCGTATCGTGTCATGGTGCGTTTCAGCATCCTCTCGCGCGGGGCGTTTCCGTAGGTGTATACAGGTCGCAAAGATAAAAAGTATAACCTGCCAGCAGATTAATAGAAGCCAATCACAGCATAAAACCCGGTGGGAGGTCGAGAGGAAACGTGCCATTGTAAACAGGATGTAGCATTAACTGCGAAAAGCTGGGTTTCAACATGGCAAGCCAGGCGCAACCGGAATAGACTTAGCGGGTTAAACCATTGTTGATACGAGAAGAGTTTATGACGCAAAAGCCGCAAGTAAAGTACCGCCATGACTACCGGGCTCCAGATTACACCATCACAGATATTGACCTGACCTTTAATCTGGACGCCAGCGTGACCCGTGTCACCGCTGTCAGCAGGGTTAAACGCCTTGGCGCGAATCAGGCCGAGCTGCGTCTGGACGGTGGCGAGTTAACGCTGGTCTCGCTGAGGGTTGATGATCAGCCGTGGGAGGCTTACCGCCTGGAAGAGGGCGCGTTGGTGCTCACTGGCCTGCCGGATAATTTCACGCTGCACATCATCAACGATATTCACCCGGATAAAAACAGCGCGCTGGAGGGATTGTATCAATCTGGCGAGGCGCTTTGTACGCAGTGCGAGGCGGAAGGTTTCCGTCATATTACCTGGTATCTGGATCGTCCCGATGTGCTGGCGCGTTTCACCACGACGCTGATTGCCGATCGGGCGCGTTATCCGTTCCTGCTGTCAAACGGCAACCGCGTTGATGCCGGACAGATGGATGATGGACGCCACTGGATTAAGTGGCAGGATCCTTTCCCTAAACCCTGTTATCTGTTTGCGCTGGTTGCCGGCGATTTCGACGTGCTGCGCGATAGCTTTACTACCCGCTCTGGCCGCGATGTCGCACTGGAGATCTACGTGGATCGCGGTAACCTCGACCGTGCAGACTGGGCGATGACCTCGCTGAAAAACAGCATGAAATGGGACGAAGAGCGCTTTGGCCTGGAGTATGACCTTGACGTCTTTATGATCGTCGCGGTGGATTTCTTTAATATGGGCGCAATGGAGAATAAAGGTCTGAATATCTTTAACTCCAAATATGTGCTGGCAAAAGCGGAAACCGCAACCGACAAAGATTACCTTGGCATTGAAGCGGTGATCGGCCACGAATATTTCCATAACTGGACCGGTAACCGCGTCACCTGCCGTGACTGGTTCCAGCTCAGCCTGAAAGAGGGGTTGACGGTATTCCGTGACCAGGAGTTCAGCTCCGATCTCGGCTCGCGTGCGGTTAACCGCATTGATAACGTGCGCATTATGCGTGGCGCGCAGTTTGCTGAGGACGCCAGTCCGATGGCGCATCCGATTCGTCCCGAGCGGGTTATTGAAATGAACAATTTCTATACGCTTACGGTGTATGAAAAGGGTTCGGAAGTGATCCGCATGCTGCATACGCTGCTGGGCGAAGAGAATTTCCAGAAAGGGATGCAGCTCTATTTTGAGCGCCACGACGGCAGCGCTGCCACCTGTGACGACTTTGTACAGGCGATGGAGGATGCTTCCCACATCGATCTGACGCAGTTCCGCCGCTGGTACAGCCAGTCCGGTACGCCGGTGCTGAGCGTGCGTGACGATTATAATCCGGAGCTAGAGCAATATACGCTGCACGTTACGCAAACGACGCCGCCAACAGCCGATCAGCAGGAGAAGCTGCCGCTGCATATTCCGCTCGATATTGAGCTGTATGATGATCGGGGCGAGCCGATTCCGCTTCAGCACAACGGTGAGCCCGTTCATCATGTTCTGAACGTGACGGAAGAGTTCCAGACCTTTATTTTCGATAAGGTCTGGCACCAGCCGGTGCCTTCGCTGCTGCGTGAGTTCTCCGCGCCGGTTAAGCTGGATTACAACTGGAGCGATGCTCAGTTAACCTTTCTGATGCGCCATGCGCGTAACGATTTTTCGCGCTGGGACGCCGCGCAAAGCCTGCTGGCGACCTATATCAAGCTCAACGTGGCGCGTTTCCAGCAAGGGCAGGCGTTATCATTGCCGCTGCACGTGGCTGATGCTTTCCGCGCGGTGCTGCTGGATGAACATAGCGATCCGGCGCTGATGGCGTTGATCCTCACCTTACCGAGCGAAAATGAAATTGCTGCCCTGTTCGATACTATCGATCCGGAAGCTAACGCTGCGGTGCGGGATGCGCTGATGCGTACGCTGGCCGTTGAACTGGCTGATGAGTGGCTGGCTGTCTATAACGCGTATCAAACGCCGGAGTATCGTGTCGAACATGCGGATATTGGCAAACGTGCGCTGAAAAATGTCTGCCTGAGCTATCTGGCGCTGGGCGACGCGACACTGGCAAACCGTCTGGTCCAGGCGCAGTATCAGCAGGCTAATAATATGACCGATGCGCTGGCGGCGCTTTCAGCGGCGGTTATGGCGCAGCTTGACTGTCGTAATGAGATGCTGAGCGCATGGGATGAGCGCTGGCATAAGGATGGCCTGGTAATGGATAAGTGGTTTACGCTGCAGGCCACCAGTCCGTCGCTGGATGTGCTGACGCGCGTGCGTGCGTTGCTGAATCATCGCTCCTTCAGCATGGGCAATCCAAACCGCGTGCGTTCTCTGATTGGCGCTTTCGCCTCGGCTAACCCGGCGGCTTTCCATGCCAGGGACGGAAGCGGCTATCGCTTCCTGGTAGAGATGCTGACCGATCTCAATAGTCGTAACCCTCAGGTGGCGGCGCGAATGATTGAGCCGCTGATTCGTCTGAAACGTTACGATGACGATCGTCAGCGTATGATGCGCGAAGCGCTGGAGCAACTGCGCGATCTGGACAATCTCTCTGGCGATCTCTATGAGAAAATCAGTAAGGCGTTAAGCGCGTAATCACCTTAAAGGGCGACGAACTCAGCGTGAGTTGAGCACTGGCAGAGCATAAAGATGTACAAAGCGCGGTTTAAGGCATCCTTACAAAAACGTTCCGCTGCCGGTCGCCCGGCACTTGAGTCAGGAAAACTTTTCAGGGCAGCCATAGCTGCCCTTTTTAATGCCTGCCGTCACCGTTGATGAGTTACCAGCAGAACGGTGAAGCTCTGCTGACATCAGAGTTTTCAGTCAGCGCCTGCAATGTATAGCCACTCCTTATAATCATTAGTTATCGATTAAAAAGTATTGAGAACGAATAGTTGCATCCTGATAGCGCGTGCGGCGGCTTTTAAATGATTTATCCGGCAATAAAAAGCTGTTTTTGCGCTAAGGCAGAACAGCGAGGGGAAAAGGTGTGCTAAAGGAGCGCTGGTTTAACAATTCTGGCTTTTTATGGTGGTTATACCGGATAATACCGCCCCGTTTGCCACCGGGAATTCAGGAGAGTCCATGTTTTACCCCCTCGCACGTAAAGCTTTGTTCCGTCTCGACGCTGAGCACGCCCATGAACTGACGCTACAGCAGCTACGCCGCATCGGCGGTACGCCGCTGGAAGGGCTGATTCGCCAGCGCTTGCCTGCACGTCCCGTTAAATGTATGGGGCTGACTTTCAAAAATGCGCTTGGCCTGGCAGCCGGGCTGGATAAAAACGGCGAGTGTATTAATGCGTTCGGCGCGATGGGCTTCGGTTTTGTTGAGGTGGGAACGGTCACGCCTCGTCCGCAGCCGGGTAACGACAAGCCGCGTCTGTTCCGCCTGATTGAAGCGGAAGGGATTATTAACCGCATGGGATTTAATAATCTGGGCGTGCATCAGCTGGTTGAAAACGTTAAGCGCGCCAACTTTAATGGCATAGTGGGCATTAATATCGGCAAAAATAAAGATACGCCGGTAGAGCAGGGCAAAGATGATTATTTGGCCTGTATGGAAAAAGTCTACCCTCACGCCGGTTATATTGCCGTTAATATCTCCTCGCCGAATACGCCGGGTTTAAGAACCCTGCAATATGGTGAGGCGCTGGACGACTTACTGATGGCAATAAAAGCACAGCAGAAGATTCTGGAAAAGCGCCATCTGAAATATGTGCCGGTTGCGGTAAAAATTGCGCCCGATCTTTCGGAAGAGGAATTGGTGCAGATTGCCGATAGCCTGGTTCGTCATCAAATTGATGGCGTCATCGCCACAAATACCACGCTGGATCGTTCGCTGGTGAATGGATTGAAATATAGCGAAGAGGCGGGTGGTCTTAGTGGGCGTCCGGTGCAGCAGCGTAGCACCGAAGTGATTCGCCGTCTGGCGCAGGAGCTGCAGGACAAATTGCCGATTATTGGCGTAGGCGGTATCGACTCACTGATGGCAGCGCGTGAAAAAATAGCTGCCGGCGCAACGCTGGTACAAATTTATTCCGGCTTTATTTATAAAGGCCCGGATTTGGTAAAAGAGATTGTGACTCATCTCTGACCTTTTTTGAAGAATCTGGCCGGGGGCTTTTAATCTGTTCCCGGCTGGTTTATATTTTGTCTATTCCTTGTTCGTTTCAGGAAATATTATTCGCGGCAGGTTAATTCTTTTTTATGTTTTGAGCGCTGTCAGTTCAATTGATATCGCGCAATAAAGTAGCCTGTTTTTGCAACCCTCAACTGTAGTAAGGCAAACCATGAAGATAAAACCTGACGACAAATGGCGTTGGTTTTTCGATGCAGAGCAGGATCGTATGATGCTCGACCTGGCGGATGGTATGCTGTTTCGCTCCCGTTTTTCCCGCAAAATGTTGACGCCGGATGCCTTTAGCGAGGCGGTTTTTAATGTTGACGATGCGGCGCAGTTATTATCCTGGCAGGAGATCTGCCGCGAAACTTCGCTCAGCGAAGAGCAGTGTGATGAGCTGCTGCTGAATGCATTGGTCGCCTGGCGCTTTATGAAACCGCTGATGCCGAAAAGCTGGCATTTTCGCGTTTGCCAGCGTCAAACCTGGCAGCCCGGCGTTAGCGACCTGGTAACGGTCACGCTGGAGGAGAACGGCGAAGAGGCGAGGATGTTAGTTATCGAGGCGGGAGAGAACGCCGCGCTTTGCGTGCTGGCTCAGCCCGAACTGCAGATCGCGGGTAAAACCATGGTGCTGGGCGATGCGATTAAAATTATGCATGACCGCCTGCAACCGTGGCAGGCGGAACAGGCGCAGCGTTACGCATGGGCCGGCTAACTGACCCGGTGCCTTAAGCCAGCTCGATATCGCCGTCCGGAATACAGCTGCAGCTTAAAACGGTGCCGTCGTTACGCACCGCATCCTGCTTTAACGCTTTCACTTTGCCAGAAATCAGCTGCATTTTACAACTGCCGCACAGACCGGCGCGACAGGAGTAGGGAATGCGGTGACCCTGCATTTCCAGCTGTTCCAGTAGCAGCTGCTGATTGTTTCCGCTAAACCGGTTGCCGCGATAGTTAATGGTGACCTGTTGCTCCGCTTCCTGTTTTATCGCCAGCGTTTCCACAACCCGACCTGCGCCATAGCGGCGCGCCGGCTGCGTTGCGATCGTTTCCAGCGTATCGCCGACGCGTATTACGCCGCTATTGCAGGCCAGCAAATTCAGGCCAAAGTCGACATCGCCGCTGCCATCCTGTGCGCTGCGGAAGGCTTGCAGCGTTTTAAGCGGTTCGCCGTCAGGATGTTTTAGCCCGCGTTCAGGGCTGATGGTGGTAAAGATACAGCGGCTACAGGGCTTGGCGACCTCAAATTCCACTTCGCCGATACGTAAGCGCTGCCAGCTATCCTCTTCCCAGGCGCGCGCGCCGGTAACCACCAGATTCGGGCGAAACTGCTCCAGCCGAACGCTGGCCGGGCAATGCTGCTGCAGATCGTAGAGCGAGGCCTCGTTCATCAGCAAGAAAGGATAACCGTCGGCAAAGCCCAGCGGCACCTGTGGCTGACGCTTAACCCGACGCGTCATTTCCGGACCGGTCCAGCGCAGTTGTACCGGGATGGGGAAAAAACCGCTCAGCCACGCATTGATCGGCTGCGGGGCGATACGGGCGGTAAAATGATTGCCCCAGACTTCGGTTTCAGCCTCCTGCGGCTGGAAGTCGGCAAAGCGCAGGGCGGCGCTGCTGTTATCGGGCGCCTGAAGCCACAGCCCGTCAGCAATGAGCGCCGGAGTAAACTGCACCAGCTGAGGATACTGGCGGGCAGTGATAAAAGTGCCATCCTGCGTCGTCAACATAAACAGGCGATCAAAAGCCAGCCCGCTCTCCTGAACCAGCGCATGCGAAAGCTGTAGCCCCCGCATCGATTTAACCGGATGAATAAACAGGCGTGACAGGACGATCATAAGGCTCTCCATGCTGTGCTGTTGCGGCGCCCGGCCACGACAACAGGAATCTGCGGCTAAAGGAAGCTAACTTTATGACATGCGGCGGTGATTAGCTATAATGCGCAGCAATTTTCCCAATACTGTAAGTGACGATATGAATTCTCTGTTTGCCAGTACGGCGCGTGGGCTCGAAGAGCTATTAAAGAGTGAACTGGAAACGCTGGGGGCGCAGAACCTGCAGGTTGTCCAGGGCGGCGTACATTTTCAGGGAGACGATCGTTTGATGTACCGCAGTCTGCTGTGGAGCCGGCTGGCATCGCGTATTCTGCTGCCGCTCAGCGAATGCGCGGTATACAGCGATCTCGATCTCTACCTCGGCGCGCAGGCGATTGACTGGACCAACCTGATTGACGGAACCTTTGCCGTGCATTTCAGCGGCACCAACGAAGCGATTCGTAACAGCCAGTTTGGCGCATTGAAAGTAAAGGATGCGATTGTCGATAGCTTCACCCGTAAAAATCTTCCGCGCCCGGATGTCGATCGCGAGCAGCCGGATGTGCGGATTAATGTCTGGCTGAATAAAGATACCGCCAGCATCGCGCTCGATCTCAGTGGCGAAGGCATGCATCAGCGCGGCTACCGCCAGCAAACCGGCCTCGCGCCGATGAAAGAAAACCTGGCGGCGGCCACGGTGCTGCGTTCCGGCTGGCAGCCAGGCGCGCCGCTGCTCGATCCAATGTGCGGCTCCGGCACGCTGCTGATCGAGGCGGCGCTGATCGCCAGCGATCGCGCGCCGGGCCTGAATCGCCGCCACTGGGGTTTTCACGGCTGGAAAGCGCATCAGCCTGAGCTGTGGCGCGAGCTGATTGACGAAGCGCAAACCCGCGCCCGCCAGGGAGTTGCGCAAACTACGTCACGCTTCTTTGGTTACGATAACGATGAGCGTGTGCTGGAGCGCGCGCGCGGCAACGCCCGTCGTGCTGGCGTGGCCGATCTGTTCACTTTTGCCGTACAGGATGTTGCGCAGCTCAGCAATCCGCTGCCGCAGGGGCCAGCCGGTACCGTTATCAGCAACCCGCCGTATGGTGAACGTCTGGAAAGCGAGCCGGCGCTGATCGCTCTGCACAGCCTGCTGGGACGCGTAATGAAAAGCCAGTTTGGCGGCTGGAATCTCTCGCTGTTTAGCGCCTCGCCCGACCTGCTGAGCTGTTTACAGCTACGCGCCGATCGCCAGTTCAAAGCGAAAAACGGTCCGCTGGACTGCGTACAGAAAAATTATCAGCTGGCGGTCATCAGCGGTGATGGCGTTCCGGCTCAGATGGCGGAAGATTACGCCAACCGCCTGCGCAAAAACATGAAGAAACTGGATAAATGGGCGCGTCAGGAGGGCATTGAGTGCTATCGCCTGTATGACGCCGATTTGCCGGAATATAACGTGGCCGTGGATCGCTATGCCGACTGGGTGGTGATCCAGGAGTATGCGCCGCCGAAAACCATTGATGCCATGAAGGCGCGCCAGCGTCTGTTTGATGTGATTAGCGCCACGCTGACGGTGCTGGAGCTGCCGGCGAACCGTTTGGTGCTGAAAACCCGTGAAAAGCAGAAAGGCAAAAGCCAGTATCAGAAGCTGGGTGAAAAAGGCGAATATTTTGAAGTGCGCGAGTTTAACGCCCGCTTCCTGGTGAACCTCACCGACTATCTTGATACCGGCCTGTTTATCGATCACCGTCTTGCCCGTCGTATGCTGGGGCAAATGAGCAAAGGCAAAGATTTCCTCAACCTGTTTGCCTATACCGGCAGCGCCAGCGTCCATGCCGGACTTGGCGGCGCACGTTCCACCACGACCGTGGATATGTCCCGTACCTATCTGGAGTGGGCGGAACGTAATATGCGTCTGAATGGTCTGAGCGGCCGTCAGCACCGGCTGATGCAGGCGGATTGCCTGAGCTGGCTGCGTGAGAGCAACGAACAATTTGATCTGATCTTTATCGATCCGCCGACCTTCTCCAACTCCAAACGCATGGAAGAGAGTTTTGACGTTCAGCGCGATCATTTGCAGCTGATGCGCGATCTCAAACGCCTGCTGCGCGCGGGCGGCACCATAATGTTCTCGAACAACAAACGCGGTTTTAAAATGGATCATCCGGGGCTGGCCACGCTCGGCCTGCATGCACAGGAGATCACCGCGAAAACACAGTCGCAGGATTTTGCCCGCAACCGTCATATTCACAACTGCTGGCTGATTACGCACGCCGGTAAGGAATAAGCTGTATGTCACTGATTAGTATTCACAATGCCTACCTTTCGTTCAGCGATGCGCCGTTGCTGAATTATGCCGAGCTGCATATCGAAGAGAACGAACGCGTCTGTCTGGTCGGGCGCAACGGCGCCGGTAAATCCACGCTGATGAAAATCATTAACGGCGAGCAACCGCTGGATGATGGTCGGATTATTTACGAGCAGGATCTGGTGGTGGCGCGTCTGCAACAGGATCCGCCGCGCAATATCGCCGGCACGGTATATGATTTTGTGGCTGAAGGCGTGGCCGAGCAGGCTGAGCATCTGAAAGCCTATCACGCGATTTCGCATGTGGTGATGGAAGATCCGAGCGAGAAAAACCTAAATGAGATGGCACGCCTGCAGTCGCTGCTGGATCACCATAATCTGTGGCAGCTGGAATCGCGCATTAACGATGTGCTGCAACAGATTGGCCTGGAGCCGGAGGTTGAGCTGTCGTCGCTTTCCGGCGGCTGGCTGCGTAAAGCTGCGCTGGGACGTGCGCTGGTGAGTAATCCGCGTGTGTTGATGCTGGATGAGCCAACCAACCACCTGGATATTGAAACCATTGACTGGCTGGAAAATTTCCTGAAAACCTTCCAGGGCAGCATCGTCTTTATTTCGCATGACCGTTCTTTTATCCGCAATATGGCAACGCGTATTGTCGATCTCGATCGCGGCAAACTGGTCTCCTGGCCAGGCGACTATGACAAATATCTGGAAGGGAAAGAGGAAGCGCTGCGCGTTGAAGAGATGCAAAACGCTGAATTTGACCGCAAGCTGGCACAGGAAGAAGTCTGGATCCGCCAGGGTATCAAAGCGCGTCGTACCCGTAACGAAGGTCGCGTCCGCGCTCTGAAAGCGCTGCGTCGCGAGCGTTCAGAACGTCGTGAGGTGATGGGCAAAGCGCAGATGCAGGTTGAAGAAGCATCGCGCTCCGGCAAAATCGTCTTTGAACTGGAAAACGTCAATTACAGCATTGGCGACCGCACGCTGGTCAGAGACTTTAGCGCGCAGGTACAGCGTGGCGATAAGATTGCGCTGATTGGTCCTAACGGCTGCGGTAAAACCACGTTACTGAAGCTGATGCTGGGACAGCTCAAGGCGGACAGCGGCCGCGTGCACGGCGGCAGCAAACTGGAAGTGGCCTATTTCGATCAGCACCGTGCCATCCTGGATCCGGATCGCACCGTGATGGATAACCTTGCGGAAGGCAAGCAGGAAGTGATGGTAAACGGTAAGCCACGTCATGTTCTGGGCTACCTGCAGGAGTTCCTGTTCCATCCGAAGCGGGCGATGACGCCGGTCAGGGCGCTTTCCGGCGGAGAGCGCAACCGCCTGCTGCTGGCGCGTCTGTTCCTGAAGCCCAGCAACCTGTTGATTCTCGATGAGCCAACTAACGACCTGGATGTTGAAACGCTGGAGCTGCTGGAGGAGCTGATTGATGGCTATCAGGGCACCGTGCTGCTGGTCAGCCACGATCGTCAGTTTGTAGATAATACCGTTACCGAATGCTGGATCTTTGAAGGCAATGGCGATATCGGCACCTTTGTCGGCGGCTATCATGATGCGCAACAGCAGCGCGCCGCTTCACGTCAGAGTCGCGCTGCGCCGGTGAAAACCGTGGCGGCAGCAGAGAAGCCAGTAAAAAACCAGACGGTTAAAAACGAAGTAAAAGCGTCCGGCACTAAACTAAGCTATAAGCTGCAGCGTGAACTGGATCAGCTGCCGCAACAGCTGGAAGCGCTGGAAAAGCAGATAGAGCAGCTGCAACTGCAGATGGCGGATGCTAACTTTTTCACCCAGCCGCATGAGAAAACGCAGCCGGTGGTAACAGCGCTGGCAGAAGCGGAACAGCAGCTGGAAACCGCGTTTGAACGCTGGGAATATCTTGAATCGCTGAAAAACGGCGGCTGAAACCGGGAGTAGGGTATGTGTTCAGCTGAACACCCGCAACACTGGATGCTTTGTCCACAGTGTGACCTGATGACGCAGTTGCCATCGGTTGCCATTGGTCAGAAAGCCAGCTGTCCACGCTGTCATACTACGCTAACCGCTAACTGGAGCGAGCCGCGCAAGCGGCCCTCCGGCTATGCGCTGGCTGCGCTGTTTATGTTGCTGCTGGCAAACCTGTTTCCTTTCGTCAATATGCACGTGTCGGGCCTGAGCAGTGAAATCACCCTGATGGAAATTCCACAGGTCATGGTCTCAGAGCACTACGCCAGTCTCGCCACGCTGTTTATGCTGTTTGTTCAGGCGGTGCCGGCCTTTTGCATGGTTGCGATCCTGCTGCTGGTGAATCGGCTACCGTTGCCGCAGCGTCTGCAAATTGCTACCGCCCGCATTCTGTTTCAGCTCAGAAGCTGGGGGATGGCGGAAATCTTCCTCGCAGGCGTGCTGGTTAGCTTTGTTAAGCTGATGGCTTACGGCGATATTGGTATCGGCAGCAGCTTTTTACCCTGGTGTTTATTCTGTCTGCTGCAGCTGCGTGCCTTTCAGTGTGTCGATCGGCGCTGGCTGTGGCGTCAGATAGCGCCTGAACCGCCGCTGCCAGCTGCGCCGCAGGCGGGCATCAGCGGTCTGAAACAGGGGCTGCGATCCTGTCCGTGCTGTACAGCGGTGCTGCCGGCCGATCGTTATCTCTGTCCACGCTGCGGCACAACAGGCCATGCGCGTCGGCGGCACAGTCTGCAATGGACGCTGGCGCTGCTGTTCACCTCTATTATGATCTACATCCCCGCCAATATCCTGCCGATTATGGTCACCGAAGCGCTCGGCGACAGGATGAACTCCAATATTATGGGCGGGGTGATCCTGCTCTGGAGCGATGGCTCTTATCCGGTGGCGCTGGTGATTTTTATCGCCAGTATTATGGTGCCGTCGTTGAAAATGTTGGCGATTGGCTGGCTGTGCTGGGATGCGCGGGGGCATGGCAGGCGAGACAGCGAAAAAATGCACCTGATTTATGAGGTGGTGGAGTTTGTGGGGCGTTGGTCAATGATCGACGTTTTTGTGATTGCGGTACTTTCCGCGCTGGTGCGTATCGGACAGTTAATGAATATCTATCCTGCGCCAGGCGCACTCTTGTTTGCGGCGGTGGTCATTCTGACCATGTTTGCCGCCATGACGTTTGATCCGCGTCTGACGTGGGATCGTGAACCAGAAAATAATCTGAAGGAGCCGAGCCTTGACGGAAAATAATCACGGCGTTGCGAAGGTCGATCAGATCAAGCGCTGGTCACCGGTGTGGATCATTCCTCTTGTTACCGTGCTGATTGGCGCCTGGATCCTGTTTTATCATTTCAGCCATCAGGGACCAGAAGTGACGCTGATTACCACCAATGCCGAAGGCATCGTAGGCGGTAAAACGGCCATTAAAAGCCGCAGCGTTGATGTGGGCGTGGTGGAGAGCGCGGTATTAACTGACGATTTGCATCATGTAGAAATCAAAGCCCGCCTTAACGCGGGAATGGAGAAGCTGCTGCATGGTGACAGCGCCTTCTGGGTAGTGAAGCCGCAGGTAGGACGCGAAGGCATCACCGGTCTGGGCACGTTATTATCTGGCGCTTATATTGAACTGCAGCCCGGCAGCAAAGGCGAAAAGCCAGAACAATATAAACTGCTGGATTCGCCGCCGCTGGCGCCGCCGGATGCGAAAGGTATCCGTATTGTGCTCGACAGCACCAAGGCGGGCCAGCTCACCCCTGGCGATCCGGTCCTGTTCCGCGGCTATCGTGTGGGTTCAGTGGAAACCAGCAGCTTTGATGCGGATAAACGCGCAATGCAGTATCAGCTGTTTGTCGCCGCGCCCTACGATCGCCTGGTTACCTCAAATGTGCGTTTCTGGAAAGACAGCGGCATCGCCGTAGAGATGTCCGCCTCCGGCATGCGTGTGGAGATGGGCTCATTAACCACGCTGTTCAGCGGCGGCGTCAGTTTTGACGTGCCTGACGGCTGGGAGCTGGGTGTACCGGCAGAAAACAAAGCGGAATACCATCTGTATGACGATCAGCGCAGCATCCAGGACTCGCTGTATACCACGCATCTGGATTTCCTGATGTTCTTTAGCGATTCGATTCGTGGGCTGCAGCCAGGTGCGCCGGTAGAGTTCCGCGGCATCCGTCTGGGAACAGTGGCGCAGGTGCCTTATACCGTTCCGGGCTGGAATCAGTCGCTGAATACGGATTACCGTATTCCGGTTCTGGTGCGTATTGAACCCGATCGCTTTGTTAACCGCCTGGGCGGTGACTTTGATATTCGCCAGCATCTGCGCGACGGCAAAAAACGCGGCCTGCGTGCTTCGTTGAAAACCGGCAACCTGCTTTCCGGCTCGTTGTATATCGATCTCGATTTCTATGACAACGCGCCGCAGTATAAAGGCCCGGAAAAAGTTGCCGGACTGGAGATCATTCCTACCGTTAGCGGCGGTCTGAGTCAGATTCAGCAGAAGCTTATGGATGCGCTGGATAAGATTAATAATCTGCCGCTGAATCCTATGATTAATCAGGCCACCGGCACGCTGAAAGAGAGCCAGCGTACCCTGCGCGAGCTGCAAAAGACGCTGGACAACGTGAATAAAATCACCGCCAGCCCGTCGATGCAGCAGCTGCCGCAGGATATGCAGCAAACGCTGCGCGAGCTGAACCGCAGTATGAAAGGTTTGCAGCCCGGCTCTCCGGCCTACAACAAGCTGGTTGGCGATATGCAACGACTGGATCAGGTGCTGCGTGAGCTGCAGCCGGTGCTGAAAACGCTCAATCAAAAGAGCAATGCGCTGGTATTTGAAGCTAAACCGGGCGAAGACCCACAGCCGAAGAGGGCGAAACAATGATGAAATGGATGCCATTGCTGGTGCTGGCGCTGAGCGCCTGCAGCAGTAACACGCAAACCACCCTGTATCAGCTGCCGGCGGCAACGTCGGCGGTTGCGCCGGTTAGCCAGAGCGCGTTGATGGTAAATAATGCGTTGCCGATCTGGATCGAGCGCGTTTCGGTGCCTGATTATCTGGCAGGCAATGGCGTGGTTTATCAGACCAGCGACGTTAAATATGTTGTCGCCACCAGCAATCTGTGGGCCAGTCCGCTCGATCAGCAACTACAGCAAACGCTGGTAACCAACCTGAGTAATGCATTGCCGGGCAGGCTGATCTCCACCACGCCGCTGGGTGAGCAGCACGATACGTTGAACGTTAATGTTACTGGCTTCCACGGACGTTATGATGGCCAGGCGATCATTAGCGGCAGCTGGACGCTGGAGCATAACGGGCAAATTACGCGTCAGAACTTTAATCTGACGCTGCCGCAGCAGGAAGATGGCTATGATGCGATGGTCAGAACCCTGGCGCAGGGATGGCAACAGCAAGCGCAGCGTATAGCGACAGCGTTTAGTGCCATAAGAAGTAATTAATTTTTCTTAACAGTGAATTCCGGTTCGGCAGCGCATAGTGCGTTCGCTGACCGGAATTTTTATTGCAGATCATTCCGTTATCCCACCCGCAGATTTTCACCGCAGAAAAACCTTTAAAAATAGCCTGCCTGTATGACAGTGGCGTGAAATTTGCGCATTGATCTTTTTCAGCGATAGGGGTAGAAAAGAAAAGTGGTTGCGCACTTTGTGACCATTGTTTTCTTTCCACCAGTTCCACCATACCTGAATGAGGGAAATGAGGCATGAAGAGACAGAAACGAGACCGCCTGGAACGAGCACATTCACGAGGCTATCAGGCTGGCATCACCGGGCGTTCAAAAGAAATGTGTCCTTATCAAATGATTGAGGCTCGGTCTCACTGGTTGGGAGGTTGGCGAAAAGCCATGGAGGACAGGGCAGTTAGCGTAAGTGCCTCGATGGTCTGACGGCCTGTCATAAAAAGGATAACCTCCGCATTTGCGGAGGTTTTTAATTCACTGCATCAAAAAGCGTTGGTATCTTTAAACAGACCCACTTTCAGATCGCTGGCGGTATAGATAACGTTACCGTCAACCAGCACTTCGCCATCGGCCACGCCCATCACCAGTTTACGGTTGATAACGCGCTTGAAGTGAATACGATAGGTCACTTTTTTCGCCGTAGGCAGAACCTGACCGGTAAATTTCACTTCGCCTACGCCCAGCGCACGGCCTTTGCCTTCTGCACCCAGCCAGCCGAGATAGAAACCAACCAGCTGCCACATCGCATCCAGGCCCAGACAGCCCGGCATCACCGGATCGCCAATAAAGTGACAGGCGAAGAACCAGAGATCAGGATTGATATCCAGCTCGGCTTCAACATAACCTTTGTTGTAATTGCCGCCTTCTTCGCTCATTTTGACCACGCGGTCCATCATCAGCATATTGCCAGACGGCAGCGGCGGGCCTTCAGCACCAAACAGCTCGCCGCGACCAGAGGCAATCAGGTCTTCTTTTGTATAGGATTCGCGTTTATCTACCATGTTTCAATAAGCCTTTTTTTAGTGAATCACGAACATTAGCTAACAGGTGTAAGCTGAACAACTCCGATCAGCTGTGGTTAAACCAGTTTAGCCAACGTAGAGGCCAGGGACGCTGGCGCGCCTCCTGCTGATTAAATTCTGTGATGCGCGCCTGGATAGTTTGTAACAGGCAGGGAGCATCATCTTTTTTCCACGGAACGCCGGTGAGCAACGGCAGCGCTTCATCCACCTCACTGACGGCCCAGATATGAAACTCTCCCGCCTGTACCGCATCAACAATTTGCTGTTGCAGGCAGAGATGTCGCACATTGGCAGCAGGGATAATCACGCCCTGCTGACCGGTTAAGCCTCGCTGCTGGCAGATCTCGAAAAAGCCTTCGATTTTTTCATTCAGGCCGCCTACCGGCTGCACATGACCGAACTGATCCACCGAGCCGGTTACCGCAATTTGCTGATTAATAGGCTCTCCGGCCAGCGCGCTGACCAGCGCGCACAGTTCGGCAAGAGAGGCGCTGTCGCCGTCTACTTCCGAATAGGACTGCTCAAATACCAGCGAAGCGGAGAAGGGCAGTTGCTGATCCAGCTCCAGTTCTGCAATCAAAAACGCCTGCATAATCATCATGCCTTTAGCATGAATGTTGCCGCCCAGCTCAGCCTTGCGCTCAACGTCAGTAAACTCGCCATCGCCCACGTGTACCACGCAGCTGATACGCGAAGGCTCGCCGAACGCGCGCGGATGTCCGGGAAACTCAATGACCGACAGGCCGTTGATTTGCCCTACCACGGCGCCTTCTGTTTCAATAAGAACCTGATCAAGAAGAATCTCATCACGCATACGATCGGGCAGGAAACTTTCGCGCCACAGGCGCGCGTCCAGAGCGGCCTGAAGCGCGGCGGCATCCAGCTGCTCACCATATAAGGCAGCATCGCGCAGCTGGCGACCAAGCCAGGCCGGGCAGAGCGGAAGTGTTTCGCGGTCGCCGCTATAGCGCACGGCCTCCTGCAGCAGGGCTGGCCAGAAGTCAGCGGCAATTGGCGGTAAGCCCGCCTGCCGCGCCAGCGCGGTTACCCAGCGACACCATAACGCCATATCTTCTTCTTCGTCGAGCTGCAGGCTCTCTTCATATTCGCTGTAGATTGCCAGCGCCGCCAGCTCAGGCTCCATCTCCTGAAAGTCAGCCAGGGCGTCACGATCGCCGCACAGCACCAGTTTTAACTGCAACGGCATTGAGGGGATGGTCACCGGCAGCGGGCGCGATTCATCAGGCGATAGCCAGTCGAAACGCTGCTGGGCAATGGTCTGCTTCAGCCGCAGCCACAGCAGCGGTTGGGCCAGCAGAGCGCGCAACGAAAGCATTAAGATGCCGCCGTTAGCCCGATGGATCAGACCCGGCTGCAGGCTGATGCGTTGGGAAAAAATACGTACGCAGCCAAATAGCTGCTCAGACTCGATCCAGTCGGCGAAATGTACGCCGCCGCGACTGGCGAAGGGATCATCTGCTGATTTGGCAGGCTGCCAGGTTATCTGTTCGTCATTAATCAGATAGTTACCGCCGTAAAGCGCTTCCGTCTGGCTACTGTTATGCTGTAATGTCTGCGCCAGCAATGACAGATTCTCACTGTTTTCCGCACAGCGTATCAGCATCAGTGAAAAAGGCGCGCTGCTGTTATGCAGCAGGCTGGCTGCATCAAACAGACGAGGCTGAACGTCGGGGAGAATATCGCCGATATTATCGCTAAAGACGCGGGAAAAAAGAGGCTGGAAGCTTTCGGCATCAGGCTGTAGCGCCTGCCATGCAAGTCGGTTGCTGGTCAAAGTAATCGTATTTGTCTGAATAAATGAAAAGCGCGATTATACAGCTTTTCAGGCTGTTACGCACGGCAGAGATTAGACTGATTCTCAGCAGAGTAGCGGAGTCGCCGCTGCGCCTTTCTCTGCCGCAAGTCGTAAAAAAGCTGTTATTCTTAGTTTGTTACCTGCTCATGATGAGATTCCGATGAAATATCAGCAGCTGGAAAATCTTGAAAGCGGATGGAAATGGAAATACCTGGTAAAAAAATACCGGGAAGGGGAGCCGATCACCCGTTACATTGAAATCAGCGCCGCACAGGAAGCCGTCAGGGCTTTGCTGGCCATGGAAAACCATCCGGTAGAGGTGTTGAAATGGATTGAGCAACATATTAATCCGGCGCTGGAAAACCGTATGAAGCAGACGATTCGTGCGCGCCGTAAACGTCACTTTAATGCCGAGCATCAGCACACGCGTAAGAAATCGATCGATTTAGAATATCTGGTGTGGCAACGGCTGGCGGGGCTGGCGCAGCGTCGCAACAGCACCTTATCGGATACTATCGTACAGTTGATTGAGGATGCTGAGCGAAAAGAAAAATATGCCAGCCAGATGTCGACGCTACGTCAGGATCTGCAGGCTATTTTAGGCAAAGACGATGTGAGCTAATGCGGGAAAAGGAAAAATAAGCGTTTTTTCCATTAAGCAGCCAATAAAAAACCCCGCCGGAGCGGGGTTTTTCTTAACGTATTACTTAAGCCTGCGGCTGGGTAACAACGTCTTTCAAACCTTTAACTTCGATTTCTACGCGACGATCCGGACCCAGGCAGTCGATCAGGGCGTTACGGCCTTTCACGCTGTCACAGGTGTTGCCGGTAACCGGATTAGATTCACCCATGCCACGTGCAGAGATCTTGTCAGACGGGATACCTTTAGATACCAGGTAGTCAACCACAGACTGAGCGCGTTTTTCAGACAGCTTCTGGTTGTACTGCTCAGAACCGATATGGTCAGTGTAGCCCAGAACAACAACGGAACCGTCTTTCGGATCCATTGAGCTCAGCTGAGAGTACAGCTGATCCAGCGCCTGCTGGCCTTCGCCTTTCAGGGTTGCTTTGTTGAAGGTGAACAGCACGTCTGATTTCAGCGTGAAGTGTTTGGTTTCAACAACCGGAGCCGGAGCAGGAGTCGGCGCTACAACCGGAGCTGCTGCATCGTCCTGACCGAAACGGTAAGACAGACCTAAGCTCAGCATGGCGTTGTCAGGACGAGTACCAACGGTACCTGCGTCACCGATGTTGTTAACCCACTGGTAGTCCAGACGGGTAGCCCAGTTTTTGTTCAGTGCGTATTCAACACCAACGGCTGCCAGCGGAGAAACGCCGGTGTCGTGGTCGTTACGGCTGATGTTGGTACCCACAACGTGCTGAGTAGAATCAGCGCGCCATACCATACCACCCAGACGGGTATAAACGTCCAGGTCATCCATGATCGGGTAGCTCAGTTTCGCTGCCAGCTGGATGCCCTGTGCTTTAAATGCGCCGTTAACTACGTTGCCTTTGTTAGGCATGCGGCCAAGCCAGTCATAACCCAGTTCGAAGCCCAGGTACGGGTTAGCCTGATAACCAACGAATGCACCAGCGCCCAGCTGGCTTTCGTGAGTCGGGCCATCGTTGTTCACGTAGTTGTTACCGTAGTAACCAGTATCGTGATACTGAGACCAGCCCAGTTTGGCACCGGTATACCAGGTGTCATCTTTCGGTGCGGCCTGCGCTACGGTAGCGAAGCCAGCCAGTGCCACTGCAATTGCGATAGCTGTCTTTTTCATTTTTTGCGCCTCGTTATCATCCAAATAGGCAAGGAGCTTAAATTAAGCTCTTGGTTGTAATCCTTCGCCGGGTCCTTTTGCTCGATTATTACTCTACCGGAAAACGGAGGTTATTGAGCACCCTGGCGAGATAAAGTCTACAACGTGGCGAGAAACTTACAAGTAAGATGTGAAGGCGCTCGGCAAAAAAAGGGCGTTTCAGACATAAATTTTAACAATAGTCACCCGTTTTAACGAGCTAAAAAAGGTTATTTAGCGCGGCAAAAGCGAGGCTTAGCCGCGTGAGAGTAGAATCAGCGGGTTATCAAAAGAAAGTGAGAATTTTTAGCTGAGATTTATCTTATATTTACTTAATGATACAAAGTTGAGTGAATTTTCAGCCGATTTTTTTGTCCGCTGGGACAAGTAGCGCCAGTTTGGGGTCGCATTATGAGTCCAAGAGCCTGCCCTGCAGAGGCTGCTTCTTCAAGCCGACGACGATCGTTTTCGCTTATATCATTAGCAAACCAGCCCAAAACCACACTGTAATTCCCTGTTTGCAGCGCTTTTATCATCGCCTCAACCGTACTGAACGCTTGATGATAAGGGAGCTGCATCATCTTATTCAGCGGCAGGCCCGAAGCCTTAAGCCACTGCCGGCTGATCTTTTGCGGCGGCGTTAGCCAAAGCTGCCAGCGCGACTGCGTACCTAACTGCTGTAATAGCGGCAGGAGTAACAGCTGCGTTAGCCCTGGCTGAGCTTCGCTATAGCTTAGCTCGCTGATCCAACCGGTTGTTAAGACCGGCGATACGGCAACGCGAGAATGGCCAGGCAAAGCAGAACGAGCAACAGAAGACTTCAGTAAATGAGTACGCATGATTATCAGCTCATGTGGTTACTGTATGGATATACAGTAATGCGCTGAGCGCTTAAGATCAACCTCATTTTTTTGAAAACGTCTCGCACTTTTCACATGCAAATGAATGCAAGCTCATTTAACAATTGAACCATTAATTAGAATTGCCTATGTTTTAGCTGATGGAAAACAGTAGGTTAGTTTAGGTTTCTTAAGGAAAAGGAGCAGCATATGGATTCTTACCAACGGATAATTCAATCAAAACAGCAGCTGGCGGCATTAGGCAATATTACCGTGCGCTCGCAATTCGGCGGCTATAGCCTGGCCGTGGAAAAAGTGGTGTTCGCCTTGATTACCGATGGCGAACTCTATCTGCGAGCCAGCGAAACGCTAACGCGCTATCTCCGTACGCAATCGTTAACGCCGCTGGTTATCGATAAACGCGGCATCGCGGTAGAATTACGTTATTACCATATTGATGAAGCGTTATGGAACAACCGGCCGTTGTTGATCAGACTGTCAAAATCGGCGCTGGCGCTGGCGCAGCAGCAAAAAAGTGCGCGCCAAAATAATGTACGCCTTAAAGATCTGCCTAATCTGGGCATTCGCATGGAAATGCTGTTGCGCGAGATCGGCATCAACAGCGTATATGCACTGCGCGAGGCGGGAGCAAAGCGGTGCTGGCTACGCTTAAGGATGCGTAACCAGCACCTGGGGCTGAACTGTTTAATGGCTCTGCAGGGCGCGATTTCTGGTCATCATCAGGCGGCCCTGCCCGCAGAGATAAAAGAAGAGCTGCGTAACTGGTTTAATTGCGCCGTGCATGTGGAAAAAGCACGACAAAACTAACCGGCGGAACGGGAGGCCAGCTGCTTTTTCAGGCGAGCAATTTCGGGCAACAGCGCAATCAACAAACCGATTTGTTGTAATACCAGCTGCGCCTGTGAATCCGCCTCGCTGTCAAACCCCCCAATACGGGTAGCAAGCTCACCCATCATCCGCTGCGCTTGCTGCTCGCTGACGATATCTATCTGTAATACATCATCAACATAGCAGACGGCATCATCCAGTAGCGCCAGCAGCTCTGGCTGCGTTATTTTTTCACGATGCGCGCCTAATGCGGAGATGTAGCTTAAAAAAGAGTGATTCAGGCAGAGCAGACGAAATGCCGCTTCACGCAGCTGCGGATCCGGGCGCATTTCGGTTGAAAGGTTGGAAACCACCGAGGCCAGCTCGGCATCACCGTTATGCGCGTCGCGACGCGCAATACGGTAGGCCAGGCGGTTATCTTTCCCCTGGTGATACTGTTCCAGAATTGCATCCAGATATCGGCAGTTAGCCGTTAAGGTTTTTTCCGCCACCGCCGGCAGGCGTCGGAAACGCCAGTCTGGCCAGATAAAACTGACCGCCAGCCAGGCGATGCCACAGCCCAACAGCGTGTCGACAATACGGGGAACCGCCACATCGAAGCCTTCGCCCAGCAAATTAAAGCAGAGCAGTACCAGCAGCGTGATGAACATAGTGGCATGCGCATACTGTACCTGGCGGAAAGCAAAAAACAGCACGCCTGACAGCACAATCAGCAGCAGCTGCCCATCCACAGAAGGCACCAGCCATAAAACCGGCAAACCAATAGCGATGCCGGTTAAGGTGCCAATAATGCGCAGCGCCAGGCGGCGGCGCGTTGCGTTATAGCCGGGCTGGCAAACAAACAGGCTGGTCAACAGGATCCAGTAGCCACGCTCCAGACCGGTCAACTGAATAAAGGCGTAGCCAACGCACAGCACCAGCGACATCCGCACGGCATGACGAAAAAGCGGTGATTCTGGCGTTAAATGACGACTAATGCGCAGACGAATATCGCTCCAGCCGGTTAATCCCTCGCTGGAGAGGTGCGTATCGCTGCCGTCCCGATGCGCCTGCTCCAGCGCTTGTTCTGATTCTATCGTCGCCAGCTGGGCATCAATTGCTTTTAAATTGCGCAGTAAATATCGCAGCGCTTTTTGTCGCGCTTTATCTTGCGTTGTATCAGGCAGCCGATCCAGCGCCGCCTGCAGATGATTAAAAGCGCGCTCAAAACGCATATCATGCTGATAGCTGCGCTGCAGCAGAATCGCATCGGAAAGCTGACGACAGGCGCGCGCCTGCATGGTCAACAAACGCTGAAAACGAAACAGGATTTCGCTGTAGCGCCACTCCTGACGCAGGGCATGGTATTGCACATGAGAAGAGCTGGCGCGTTCATGAATATCCTGCGCGACAAAATAGTAATGCAATGTTCGCCGTGTACCGCGTTGCCCGCGATCGCCGCGTAACCGACTCTGAATTGAGGTTTTCGTCTCATTAAGCACGGCCACCAGCTTGCTGTTAGCCATCGCCACTTCAACCAGCCCGCCGTCGTCGTTTTCTTCCGTATCGGGATCAAACAGGCTGGCCTTGGCGTCCAGGTAATTAGCCAGCATGCTGTAGCTGCGCGCCATGTTCTCCTGTAACGGACGAATAGGAAACAGCAGGTGTCCTGTCAGCGTTAGCAGGTTATACCAGACAGCGCCCAGCAGCAGCAGGATCGGCTGGAGATACCACTGCGAAAAGAGACCCGCGCCAAGCATGGTGTAAATAGCAATCAGCAGCGCGCCAAAGGCGATAGTGGCATAGCGCTGGCCAAGCGCGCCCAGCAAAATAAAACCCCAGGTAGAAATCGCCAGGCCGAGAATAAATAGCCAGGGCCAGGGGAAAAGTAACTCTACCGAAACCGAAGCGATGCAAAAACAGAGCAGCGTGATAAACAGATTGCGCAATCGGCCAGTAAAGCGGTCATCAAGATCGGCCAGCGCGGCGGCGACCACGCCCAGCGTAAGCGGTAATGTCCAGACAACCTGCTGGATCCACCAGGGAAAGGCGGCCGCGCCCGCCAGCGCCAGAAAAATGCGGGTCAGATAAAGCCCGGTACTGTTCGCCGTATAACGACGCAAACCCGCAGTTAACGCAATCATGACATGGCGACCTTACTGATAGCGACGACGCGCATTAGCTTCACGTGCTGCACGCGCTTCTTCAGTGGAGACAACGCGGCGACCAACCGGCCATAGCGCAATCGCCGCCAGTTTAAAGTTGGCAATACCTACCGGAATGCCAATGATGCTGATGCATTGTGTAATGCCGAGCACAATGTGGGAAAGGCACAGCCACCAGCCAAAGAAGATAAACCAAAAAATATTCAGCAACGTGCCGCCGGTATTCAGCAGCGTGTTGCTTTGTTCAGGACGTAATTCATCTACATGAACCGCCTCATTACCATAAGGTAGCAGGGAAAGTTTCGTTATCTCCCAGCAGGAGCGTGTCAGCGGCAGGGTAAAGATCAAAACGATACTTACAAGGGTAGCGAACAACCAGCACAGTGTGGTAAAGAAGCCACCTAATACAAAATTAAGGATATTCAAAACGGTACGCATAACAGGCTTCCTTCAAAAACAGAATTTATCCAGCATAACTGCGCTTGATTGTAACCTGTTTTAACCCTGGAGCGGTAAACTACGGCTCGGTAGACTAAACAGCAAACCGTATCCATCCACCTTTGGTTATAACGCATGGAACTAAAAGCAACGTCGCTCGGCAAACATCTGGCGCAGCACCCGTACAATCGGGTACGGCTATTAAGCGCCGGGGTAGAAGTCAGCGGTGAAAAACATGAGTATCTGATCCCGTTTAACCAGCTGCTGGAAATTAAATGCAAACGCGGCCTGATCTGGGGAGAGCTGGAGTTTACCCTACCGGATGAAAAAGTAGTGCGTCTGCATGGTACGGAGTGGCAGGAAACGCAGCGCTTTTATCACTATCTTATGCAGGCATGGCAGGGCTGGAGCGAAGAGATGAGCGCAATCAGCGCCGGAGTGCTGGAGACGCTGGTGGCAGCCTTACCGCAGCAGGAAACGCAGGCTCGCTGGTTAAAGCAGCGTGAGCTGGCTGAACTGCAGCAGCAAATCGAAGAAACCTTTTCCGCTTTACCGCTGCCTTCCTCACGGCTGGAGAATTACGATAACTGTCGGACGCTTTACCGGCAGTGCCGGGAGTGGCTATGCCGTGGCGAAGCAGAACGGGCAAGGCGTAACGACGTCTGGACTCAACGGATGCTGGAAGAGCATGCCGATTTTTTCGCTACAGTAGAGTCAGCCCCGCTCAATCTTGCGCAGGCGCGTGCGGTGGTGAATGGTGAAGAGACGCTGCTGGTGCTGGCGGGTGCCGGCAGTGGTAAAACAGCGGTTCTGGTAGCGCGGGCGGGCTGGCTGCTGCGTCAGCAACAGGCTCAGCCGCAGCAGATTTTGCTGCTGGCGTTCGGGCGTCAGGCTGCGGAAGAGATGAACGAGCGCATCAGGAGCCGACTGCATATTGAAGAGCCGGAGGCGCGCACCTTTCACTCGCTGGCGCTGCATATCATCCGCGAGAGCAGCAGTAAAATGCCGCTAATCTCCCGCCTTGAAACCGATAGCGAGGCAAGACGCCAGCTTCTGGTTGAAATCTGGCAACAACAGTGCGCGGAAAAGAAATCCCACGCTAATGGCTGGCGGCAGTGGCTGACGGAAGAGCTGGAGTGGGCGGTGCCGGAAGGCGATTTCTGGCAAGACCATGCGCTGGCGCAGCGGTTGGCAAGCCGTCTGGAAAGCTGGCTTGGCCTGATGCGTATGCATGGCGGTGCCCAGGCGGCAATGATTGCTGATGCGCCAGACGCGATACGCGATCTCTTCGCTAAACGCGTTAAGCTGATGGCGCCACTGTTGAAAGCGTGGAAAAGCGCGCTGAAAGAAGAGGGCGCGGTCGATTTCTCCGGGCTGATTCATCAGGCGATCAACCTGGTAGAGAAAGGGCGGTTTATCAGTCCCTGGAAACATATCCTGGTGGATGAGTTTCAGGATATTTCGCCGCAGCGGGCGTTATTACTGGCCGCTTTGCGCAAACAGAATCGGCAAACCAGCTTGTTTGCCGTAGGCGACGACTGGCAGGCGATCTACCGCTTTAACGGAGCGGAAATGACGCTGACCACCTCATTTCATCATTACTTTGGCCAGGGGGATAGCTGCATGCTGGATACCACCTGGCGTTTTAACGATCGTATCGGTGACATCGCCAACCGCTTCGTGCAGGAAAATCCTCATCAGCTTGCCAAACCGCTTAACAGCCTGACAAAAGGTACCAGGAAAGCTATTTCGCTGCTGCCTGATGACCGGCTGGAAGATTTGCTGAATAAAATGAGCGGCTACGCCCTGCCAGAAGAGCGGGTATTGCTGCTGGCTCGTTATCATCATCTGCAACCCGCATTGCTGGCAAAAGCCAAAACCCGCTGGCCTAAGCTCAGGCTGGATTTTATGACGATTCACGCCAGCAAAGGGCAGCAGGCGGATTATGTGATCCTGTTGGGATTGCAGGCGGGAAGTGACGGTTTCCCGGCACCGACGCGTGAGTCGGTAATCGAAGAGGGGCTGCTGCCTCAGCCTGAAGATTTTCCTGATGCGGAAGAGCGACGCCTGGCTTATGTGGCAATAACGCGAGCGAAACAGCAGGTCTGGCTGCTTTATAATCGTCAGCAGCCGTCGGTATTCGTCGAAGATTTTAAACGACTGGGCGTGCCGCTGCTGCGTAAGCCCTAGAGAGGGCAAGCCCGGTGCGCTTATTTAAGGCGCGCCTGCAGATAGTTTTGATAATCGGGAATCTGAATGGTAACCGCCTGATTAAATAACGGTGACTGGATCAGGAAGTCAGCGGTGGAACGGTTAGTGGCCGTTGGGATATTCCAGACGGTGGCAAGACGCAGCAGCGCTTTTACATCTGGATCGTGCGGCACGGCGTTCAGCGGATCCCAGAAGAAGATCAACAGATCGATTTTACCTTCGGCGATTAGCGCGCCTACCTGCTGATCGCCGCCCATTGGGCCGCTGAGCATGGCATTAACCTCAAGGCCGGTAGCCCGCTGGATCAAATTGCCCGTGGTGCCGGTGGCATAGAGCCTGTGTGCATCCAGCAGCGTTTTGTGCTGGCTGACCCACTCCAGCAGTGCGGTTTTACAATGATCGTGTGCCACCAGGGCAATGGTTTTCGCTTCGGCAAGAATACGGCTGGTTTGCTCCATTGATGCATCCTGTTGAGAATAAGGTAAAAATAGGGAAACAAACCCAGAGTTTACCGCTGCGGAGCGGTAAACATCAACTTGGCCGTAGCGCTTTCATCCAGCTTACCAGGCGCTGGCGCGTGGCGCTGTCGACCTGATGAAACCAGAGTTGCAGCATACGCTCTGCGGGCATATTGGCGCCTACCACATCAACCGGGAATTTGTCCTGTTGCATGCTTAATGGCGGTTGCTGAGCAAAACGGGGAACGGATGCCACCTGACCGTTGCGGTTATAGGCTATCAGCGCTTTTTCCAGATCGGTCTGATGTCCCTGCAGCAGGGGAAGGCGATCGCGGCGGCTTTCAACCGTCTGACCTTTTTCGTCTACCAGGATAAACGCGCTGTTTTTATCAAACTGGCGACGATCGCGCAGGTTTTCCAGCGCGGGAAGCCGAATAGAAATGGATTTGGCTTTGGCGACAAATGTCACGATCAAAGGGGCGGAAATATAGCTACGCTTTACGTTGCCATGAGAAGTGTCGAGTACTTTTTCAACGCGGAACAGAAGCTGATGCTCCCCATTGTCCAGCTCCAGTCCTTCAGCTCCCTTGAGCAGCGAGCCTGAAATTTTGCGTCCGTCCAGTACCAGTAGATCGATATTGGGATCGAGCCTGAGCGTAGTCGCGTAACAGGACGTTGCGAACAACAACGCAAACATACCTGAACAGATCAAACGCAGCTTCATTATTTCTCCAGAAGGCGCACGGGAATCCCGGCAGTGAATGTATCAAATTCTTACATTATGGCAGTGTGTTAACATTTTAACATATTATTTTGTGCCCTGAATCGCTAAATGTGCAGATGAATGCCAGCAATTCATTACCGAACCGTAAATAACCTAAAATGGGTCAAACCATTGTATCAGGAGTCATTCATGAACGATCAAATGATTGCCGACGTGCTGCGTTCTACCCGTACTATTGCGTTAGTGGGGGCCAGCGATAAACCAACCCGTGCCAGCTATGGCGTGATGGCCTGGCTGTTACAGCAGGGCTATCAGGTTATTCCGGTCAGCCCAAAGCTGGCAGGCCAGACATTACTGGGACAAAAAGTATATGCCACGCTGGCAGACATCCCTGTGCCGGTTGACATGGTGGATGTGTTCCGTAATTCAGAGGCGGCGTGGGGCGTGGCGCAGGAGGCGATTGCTATCGGTGCGAAGACGCTCTGGCTGCAGCAGGGGGTGATCAATGAACAGGCTGCGGTGCTGGCTGGAGAAGCAGGGCTAAACGTGATCATGGACCGCTGTCCAAAAATTGAGATCCCGCGGCTGGGGTTACTGAAAAATCAGGCGAACTGATCGCGCAGCGTAGAGAAATGAGATGCCTGGCGCGCCAGGCATAATATTAGTGACGTAAGCGAGGGGATAAAAGCTGTTGACGAACTGACTCGGCCAGTTCATCCAGCGAAGGCTGTTCGGGATGAACGGTTTGCGCTTCGCCTGCAAGCTGTGCTTCGGCCAGATAGGTATGAATCGGCTCACCGTCATCGTCTTCGGTAACGACATGATACCAGGGCGCCGTACGTAACATCTCATTTGCGCCCACATCATCAATATCAGGGTCGTCTAACGAATACTCGGGATCGACATCAACCACCACGCCCAGAAAGCCCAGCATCTTATGACGCACCTGCTGACCAATTCCAAATTTACTGGCAATCATCAATACCTCCTGACAAACATTGCCTTTAACCACAAATATGGGGATAAAAGCATCGTTTTCAAGTTACAGCACGCGGCAGGCAAATCCCTTCAGATAGAGACCTTCAGGATAGCTGGCGATAACCGGGTGATCCGCCGCCTGACGGAACTGCTCTATAAATTGTACATCACGATGAGCGTCAACGGCGGCGTCAGCGATAATTTTCTGAAATAAATCAGTTGCCATCAGTCCTGAACAGGAGAAGGTCATCAGCATGCCGCCCGGATTCAGCAGCTGCATCGCCAGCATATTAATGTCTTTATAGCCACGACATGCGCCTGCCAGCTGATTTTTGTTTTCAACAAACTTAGGCGGATCCATCACGATAAGATCAAATTTTTCGCCGTTATCGCGATAGCGGCGCAACAGTTTAAACACATCATCGCGCAGGAATTGCGCCTTACTGACATCCAGCCCGTTCAGTTCTACGTTCTGACGCGCCACATCCAGCGCCGCCTGCGACGTATCCACGCTGATAACCTCACTACAGCCACCAAGCAGAGCAGAAACAGCGAAGCCGCCGGTATAGGAGAAGCAGTTAAGCACGCGTTTATTTTGCGCATAGCGCCGGGTAGCAAAGCGACTGTCGCGCTGATCCAGATAGTAGCCGGTCTTGTGGCCGGTACGAATATCTACCAGCAGCTTCATGCCATGTTCGCTAATCGACAGCAGATCGGGCGGTAATGCCCCACAAACTGGCCCCTGGGTCAGCTCCAGTCCTTCTTTCTTGCGTACGGCCACATCGGAGCGGTCGTAGATGTTACAGTCGGGATAGCACTGCTGCAGCGCGGAAATAATTGCCGGACGCTGATACTCCGCACCGGCAGAAAGCAGTTGCAACACCAAAAAGGAGCCAAAACGATCGATCGTCACGCCCGGCATGCCGTCAGACTCACCGGCGATCAAACGGTAGCTGTCCAGGCCATCCCGTACCGCCAGCCAGTCACGCAGCTGCTGGGCTGCCTGCAGGCGGCGGACAAAAAAAGCGATATCGACAGATTCGTCCTGCTGCCAGCTCCAGACACGTGCGCGGATTTGCGAATCGGGTGAAAAGGCTGCGCGGGCCAGCCATTTACCCTGGCTGTCACAAACGTCAATGGTTTCACCGCGCTGGGCTTTACCTTCCATACGCGCAACGGCGCCGGAAAAAACCCAGGGATGACGACGGAGCAGGGACTTTTCACGTCCCTTAGCGAGAATCAATCGAACGGTCATATTTTGCTATGCTTACCAACGGAAAATGAAGCGACATTGTCCGGTGGTTACCGGCAAAATGCAATCAGCGGACATCAGGGGAGCGCGCAATGACGCAACAATGTATTAAAGCCTGGGTTCATGGTCAGGTGCAGGGCGTAGGGTTTCGCTACAGCACCCAGATGCAGGCGCAGCAGCTTGGATTAACCGGCTATGCGCGCAATCTGGATGACGGCAGCGTGGAAGTGCTTGCCTGTGGCGCAAGCGAGGCTCTGGAACAGCTGGTGGCCTGGTTAAAGGCTGGTGGGCCACGCAGCGCGCGCGTCGATCGCGTATTAACAGAGCCGCATCATGCGGGTGAGCGCCCGCAGCGCTTTACCACAGGCTAATCAGAGCGGGGCAGGGGCTGCTTCGCTTAAGCGTCACAGGCATTTAACCGGCCTGGGCAGGCCGGCTATTTTGGTCGCCTGCTTTGCCGGGCCATCGGGAAACAGACGAAACAGATAGCGGCTGTTGCCTTTTTCCTCGCCGTACTTCTGCGCCATCGCTTTTACCAGCATTCTTACTGCCGGAGAGGTATTGTAGGTCAGATAAAACTCACGAACAAAATGCACCACTTCCCAGTGCGCTTCGCTCATTGTAATCGCTTCTTCAGCTGCGATATGCAGCGCCAGCGCTTCGCTCCAGTCCGCAGAATTCAGCAGATAGCCCTGAGCGTCGCGCGCAATTTCTTTACCTTCAAACAGCACAATATGGCCTCACTTGTTTAACCGGTGGCTATCTTAGCAAACTTAACGGCGGCAAAAAATAAGGCCCCGCCGGTGGGCGAGGCCTTAATCAGGCATGCAAAACGATACGCGGAGGGCGTTTAGTTATTACGTGAGAAGCCAAGAATGCTCAGCAGGCTGATAAAAATATTGTACAGCGAGACATAGAGGCCAATGGTGGCGCGAATATAGTTGGTTTCACCGCCGTGAATAATATTGCTGGTTTCCCACAGGATCGCACCAGTAGAAAACAGAATAAACAGGGCGCTGATAGCCAGCTGCAGAGCCGGCAACTGCAGGAACAGGTTAGCAACCACCGCAACCAGCAGCACTACAAATCCCGCCATCATCATGCCGCCAAGGAAAGACATATCCTTGCGCGTTGTCAGCACATAGGCGGAGCAACAGAAAAACACCAGAGCGGTACCGCCCAGCGCCAGCGCAATGGCATCGCCCATGCCTGCCGACAGGAAGGAGTTCAGGATCGGGCCCAGGCTATAGCCGAGAAAGCCGGTAAAGGCGAAAGCGGCCACAATACCGGCCGGACTATTGGCCAGGCGGTAGGTTAAAAACATCAAGCCATAAAAACCCACCAGCATCAGAATCAGGCCAGGCGCAGGCAGGTTCAGTAAGGTACTGGCGGTTGCGGTCGCGGCAGAAAAGGCCAGCGTCAGCCCCAGCAGGAAATAGGTATTACGCAAAACTTTATGAGTACTCAGCAACGATGTGCCGGTACCAGAGCGGGAAACAATACGATCCATAATGCACCTCATACAGGGGTAACAATCTTAGCGCAGAGCATACGAAGCGCGGCGGAAAGGGAAAAGGCGCTTTACCCTTCTTTACGCGTGAAGCCGCTGTTTTTGTGAACCAAATGGTGATTAAGCCAGCAAATAAAAAGGGTTTGGCTGTTTTTCAGGCGAACAGCAAGCCTGACTATTTACATTGCGCTGAGGGGTGTTTATAGTTCGCCTCATTGCGGAGGGGTGGCCGAGCGGCTTAAGGCAGCGGTCTTGAAAACCGCCGATGGGAAACCATCCGAGAGTTCGAATCTCTCCTCCTCCGCCACTGAATTACAACGGGTCAGCAGCAATGCTGGCCCGTTTTCGTTTGTGCCGTAAGCGGTTTTGCTTATGTTTTCAGCGCGGCGCTGCGAAAATAATCAGTCAGATCTTTTTTGCATAAAAGAGGCTTGCACAAGCAGAATCAAGCCGTTAGACTTCGTCGCACAATATGACACGTCGCAACGCAGTTGTGGATTGTCTTGTGGAGGGGTGGCCGAGTGGCTTAAGGCAGCGGTCTTGAAAACCGCCGATGGGAAACCATCCGAGAGTTCGAATCTCTCCTCCTCCGCCAAATTTTAAGAGCCAGCACAGCGTGCTGGCTTTTTTTATGCCTGCAATCCCTGTCTGCAAGAGCAAAGCCAGCTAAATCTTGTTCACGCCCGGCTAATTTGTCAGGATTCGCCTTTTTTCTTTTATCTTGTCGACGCCAGCGGGCGCAAACGGATGCCTTTCCAAAACATTTCGTTACTTTTCAATTAGCTAAACAGATTAAAGCGCAGTGTCGCACGTCTGCTATAGTCCTGATACGATATAAAGCCTGCTTCCGACTGCTGTGCATTATGGCGTCGGGCGTAATGCTATACCCATTATTGGCGCTGACGCCCCTGCGGTCAGCGGTCAGCCAGTCATCATCAGATCGAATGGAACAGTAACAATGATCAAAAAACTCAGTCTTTGCGCATTGTCGGTTATTGCGGCGTTACCCTTAGGATTTTCTGCCCACGCTGCTGACGGCGATCTGCAACTCCAGCAGGTATTAATGCTTAGCCGTCATAACCTGCGGGCTCCGCTGGCTGATAACGGCAGTCTGCTGGCGCAGGCGACCAAAAAAGCCTGGCCGCAGTGGGATGTGGCGGGCGGCGAGCTGACCACCAAAGGCGGCGTGCTGGAGGTCTATATGGGGCGTTATACGCGCGAGTGGCTGGCGCAGCAGGGACTGATGAAAAACGATGCCTGTCCGGCTTCCAGCGAGGTATTTGCCTATGCCAACAGCTTGCAACGTACCGTCGCGACAGCACAATATTTTGTTACCGGCGCGTTTCCCGGCTGCGACGTTACCGTAACGCATCAGGATGAAATGGGTACTATGGATCCCGTATTCAGCCCGGTCATCAGTAACGACAGCGAAGAGTTCAACAAGAAAGCGCTGGCGGCCCTGAATGCGCAAGGTGAAAAGCTGAGCCTTAAGCCCGCCTTCCAGCGTCTGGAAAAAATTGTCGATTATAAAAACTCACCGGCCTGCAACGGCAAAAAGCAGTGCACGCTGAGCAGCGATAACCAAAACAAATTCAGCGCGGAAAATGGCAAAGAACCTAACGTTGCCGGTCCGCTGAAAGTGGGTAATTCGCTGGTAGACGCCTTTACCCTGCAATATTATCAGGGCTTCCCGCTGGAGCAGGTCGCCTGGGGACAGATTAAAACCCCAGAACAGTGGCAGGAGCTGGCGGCGATTAAAAACGGCTATCAGGATGCGCTGTTTACCTCGCCGGAAATTGCCCGGGAAGTAGCAGCGCCGCTGATTGATTACATTCGCAGCCAGCTGGTGGATCAGGATAAAGCCTCTGCGCCAAAAGTAACGCTGATGGTGGGTCATGACTCAAATATCGCTTCGCTGCTGGCAGCGCTGGATACCAAAGCCTATACGCTGCCGGGACAGTATGAGAAAACGCCGATTGGCGGCCAGGTTGTTTTTGAGCGCTGGCACGATGCGAAAGCAGATAAAGATCTGGTGAAAATTGAATATGTTTACCAGACCGCCGAGCAGTTACGTGATGCCGAAGCGCTTAGCCTGAAAAACCCGCCAAAACGCGTAACGCTGCAGCTTAACGGCTGCCAGACGGATGCGAACGGTTTCTGTTCATGGGAGCAGTTCAGCAATGCATTGAATGCAGCATTGCAGGGCACCGCGCTGCAGCCTGCTGCTGTAAAACCGGCACCAGAGGCCAAAACAGCACAGGATAATGCAGCGGCAGCTAAACCGGCCGCCGATAAGCCAGCGGCTGATAAACCTGCTGCAGCCAAACCTGCTGCCGGTAAGTCAGTTGCGGACAAAGCTGCCGCGGATAAACCCGCAGCCAATAAAGCCGCAGTGGATGCACCGGTGAATAAAGCGGACGCCGCTAAAGCTGACCAGCAGGCAAAAGCTACGGAAAAACAGGCCGCTGGGGAGGACGATGCCGCGAAAGCTGCGGCAGAGAAAGCGCAGGCGGATGCAGAGAAAGCGAAGGCCGCTGCGGCTAAAGCCAAAGCGGATGCTGAGCAGGCTGCAAAAGATAAAGCGGCAAGCGAGAAAGCCGAATCTGCTGCACAGCCAAAAGCTGAACCACAGCCAAAAGCCGCTGATGAGAAAGCGCAGCAGGCACCGACAACACAGGCAGGATCTGCCAGCTGATCCCAGACAGAGAATAAAAAGGGAGCCTCAGGCTCCCTTTTTTATGGATCCGTCCGCTTACTGACCGGAAACCACTACCAGTTTCTGATTCACGAACTCTTTAATGCCCAAATCGGACAGCTCACGTCCATAGCCGGAACGTTTAACGCCGCCGAAAGGCAGCTCTGCAGCGGTATCGCTGGCGGAATTGATAAACACCATGCCGGTTTCGATGCGCGCAGCCATACGCTTACCGCGCGCGATATCGCCGGTAAACACGGCACCGCCGAGGCCGTAATGGGAATCATTGGCCAGCTGTACCGCCTCGTCGTCGTTCTCAACCACATAAACCTGCGCCACCGGACCGAAAAATTCGGTGAAATAGGCGGGATTGTCACGTGTGATATTGGTCAGAATAGTGGGTTGATAGAAACAGCCGGGGCCGGATAGCGCCTCGCCGCCGTAATGCAGCGTCGCGCCTTTAGCGACCGCCTCCTCAACCTGTTTAATCAGCGTATCGCGCGCGCTGGTAGAGGAAAGCGGACCAAGCGTGCTGTTTTCATCCAGCGGATCGCCGATTTTCACTGCTTTGAAGGTTTCAGTGAATTTTTCCAGGAAACGATCGGCAACGCTGCGCTGAACGATAAAGCGTTTCGCCGCGGTACAGACCTGACCGGCATTGCTCAAACGCGCCTGGACGCCTTGTTTAACCGCTTCTTCTAAATCGCAGTCGTCCAGCACCACAAACACATCATTGCCGCCCAGTTCAAGAGTGGTTTTCTTCAGATATTTGCCGGCCTGCTGTGCGACGGCGCTGCCTGCGCGCTCAGAACCAGTCAACGCGGCGCCCTGAACGCGATCGTCGGCGATCAGTTCAGCCACTTTCTCGCTGGAGATAAAAAGGTTAGTCCAGGCGCCTTTTGGCGCACCTGCTTCCAGCACCAGCTGCTCAAAGATGCTGGCGCAGTGCGGGACAATCGCCGCATGTTTTGCCAGTACCGGATTACCAGCCGCCAGATTGGGTGCCAGCACGCGCATGAGCTGATAGTAAGGGAAGTTCCACGGCTCGACAGCGACCAGAACGCCAAGCGGATGATGTTCAACCCATGCTTCACCCAAATCAGTGGGATAGGGCACCGGCTGTAAAAATTTTTCGGCATGCTCTGCATAATAGCGGGCGATTTGCGCGCAAATCTGCACTTCGCCACGGCTCTGTTTCAGCAATTTACCCATTTCAAGACTGGCGATTTTAGCCAACTCTTCTGCACGACTGTCGATCAGGTCTGCCAGTTTATGTAATACCTGGATACGCGGCTGGATATCGCCCTTCGACCAGGCTGACTGATAAAGCTGCGCGGCAGTTGCCAGCGCGTCTTCAACATACTCATCGCTATGCGCAGGCCAGGTTTTAGTGACTTCATTGGTCGCAGGGTTAACAGACTGGTAGGTAGACATAGAGGACTCCTTTCGCGGAATAAAAATAAAAAGGGCGGGAAATTCCCGCCCGCAGATATCATGGCGGACTAAACGTTTTTACGTTCCACTACCACATCGTCCCAGGTCAGGACATCTGCATCGGTTTTATCGAAGGCGCGAAACAGCACGTCGTCATTACCCTGCTGGCGCCAAATCTCTTCCGCCAGTTTTTCATCGTAATTTGCGACTTCAAAAATTGCCTCAGCAATCTCAGGTGAGGTATGGCGCAGGCTTGCCCATTCGCCAACATGATGTGCTTTGGATTGTTGCGTTGCCATAATGTTCTCCTGTGTTGATTGAGACTATCCGTTGATTTTTACCGCCAGCCGGGCGACATGCTCGCCCTGAAAGCGAGCAATAGTTAGCTCTTCTGCCGTTGGTTGCCGAGAGCCATCACCGCCGGCATAGGTAGACGCGCCATAAGGCGTGCCGCCGCGAACCTGACTGATATCAAACATCTCTTTAGTGCCGTAGCCGATAGGCACAAGCACCATGCCGTGGTGCGCCAGCGTGGTCCAGGTGGAGGTAATGGTCTGCTCCTGACCGCCGCCGGTGCCGGTTGAGGTAAATACGCTGGCCAGCTTGCCGTAAAGCGCACCAGAGGCCCACAGCCCGCCAGTGCGATCGAGAAAAGTACGCATCTGACCAGACATATTGCCAAAACGGGTAGGGGTGCCGAACAAAATAGCATCGTACTGCGGCAGTTCTTCTGGGGTCGCTTCCGGCGCATCCTGCTGCGTTTTACCGCCAACCTGAGCAAAGCGTTCAGCATCCATGGTTTCAGGTATGCGTTTGACGGTTACCTCAGCGCCGCTAACGCGGCTTGCGCCTTCGGCAACGGCCTGCGCCATGGTTTCAACGTGACCATACATGGAATAATACAGCACCAGAATTTTTGCCATTGTTCAGCTCCCTGTGGAATAGTTTCGATCTCTACGGCGGTCAGCCGGGCGCGTTTATTTTTTCGGGTTAGCAGGCTTTTTATCACCTGATTCCGGCGCCTGTTTTGGATCGTCTTTACTCTGCTGGGATTGTTTCTGTGACATAACGTTCTCCTGTAGCAATGAAAGATAACTTCAGTAACAGAGTATAGAAGAACTCCACAAGCTTGCCTGGAAGCCGTTAGCACCATTGACCCGATGTGGTGAGACAAGCACACTGGCAGCCTTCGTTGTAAGGAATGGATAAATATCTTGGGCCGGTTATCTCGCTACAAATGGACGCTTACGCTGCAGGAAGGCATCCTGATTTTTATTACCATGATCTGGGGCGGCACCTTTATGGTGGTGCATCATGCGATGACCATGAGCGGCCCTTTCTTTTTCGTCGGCGTGCGTTTCGCCACCGCAACGCTGCTCCTGCTGCTCTTTTCATGGCGCACGCTGGGCGGCTTTACGCGGCATGAACTGCTGGCGGGGTTCTGGATCGGCATCGCGATTGGTTGCGGCTATGGCTTACAAACCTGGGGCATGCAAACCATCTCTGGCAGTCAGTCTGCCTTTATTACCGCGTTATATGTGCCGCTGGTGCCGCTACTACAGTGGGTTTTTCTGGGCAAAATGCCTGGCCTGATGGCGTGGTGTGGTGTAGCGCTGGCTTTTATCGGACTGCTACTGGTGGCGGGACCAGAGAGCGGTGGCTTGACGCTGAATCGAGGCGAAATCGCGACGTTGCTTAGTACGCTGGCGATTGCGGCGGAAATTATTCTGATCGGTGCCAGCGCAGGCAAAGTCGATATTCGCCGCGTCACCATTGTGCAACTGGGCGTGGCGTCTCTGTTTTCTTTTTTGATGATGCAGCCCAACGGTGAAAGCGTGCCTGCTATGTCAACCTGGCTTTGGGGCAGTGCGCTGGGACTGGGACTCGCCAGCGCGCTGATTCAGGTAACGATGAACTGGGCACAGCGCAGCGTTTCACCCACGCGAGCCACGGTTATCTATGCCGGCGAGCCGGTATGGGCGGGCGTAGTGGGGCGTATTGCTGGCGAACGGCTGCCCGGCACGGCGCTGCTGGGCGGCGCATTAATTGTGCTGGGAGTGCTGGTGAGTGAATGTAAACTGAAAAGGCGGGCAAAAAGCCAACCCGCCGTGGAAGAGTAGAAGCTAACGATTCTGCCGCAGGATCTCCGCCTCGCTAAAGGACGAACTGCGGCGATAACGCAGGATGGCATGCAGCATAATTGCCCCGAAGGTGGCGGTGCCGATTCCGCCGAGCGTAAAGGCACCGATTTTCAGCGAGAAGTCGCCTGCGCCCAGCACCAGCGTAACCGCAACCATAATCAAATTGCCGTTCTTGCTCAGATCAACCTGATTCTGCAGCCAAATGCGCGCGCCCGCTACGGCGATCAGACCGAACACCACGATTGAGGCTCCGCCAATGACCGGCGCGGGAAGGGTATGGATCAGCGCGCCAAATTTTGGTGAGAAGCCAAGGAACAAGGCAATTAACGCCGCGGCCACAAAAGCCAGCGTGGAGTAAACGCGCGTAACCGCCATCACGCCGATGTTTTCTGCATAGGTGGTGACGCCGCTACCGCCAACGCTGCCGGAAAGCAGGGTTGCCAGCCCGTCGCCGATGAAGGCGCGTCCGATATAGGGGTCGAGGTTACGTCCGGTCATGCTCGCCACTGCTTTGATATGCCCAAGATTTTCCGCCACCAAAATAACCGCCACCGGCGCGATCATGGTGATAGCTGACACTGAAAAAACCGGCGCGGTAAGCTGCGGAAAACCAAACCATGGCGCGCTGGCAATCGGATTAAAATCAACCGGCTTGCCGAGACCAAACCCGTTGGTCAACAACGCATAGAGCGCCCAGGCAATAATAAGCCCTGCCAGGATCAGCAGACGCTGTACCATGCCACGGGTAAACACCGCTACCGTGCCGATACAGAGAATGGTCAGCACCGCCATCCAGCTGTCAAATACCGACGCGGAGACGCTGCGCACCGCTACAGGCGCCAGATTCAGCCCGATCGCCATCACCACCGCGCCGGTGACCACCGGCGGCATAAGCCGTTCAATCCAGCGCGTGCCCGCTTTGACCACCACCATGCCAATCAAGGTATAAAGCAGACCGCAGGCGATAATGCCTCCCAGCGCGACGCCTAAATGCGGATTAAGGCCCTGCCCGTTAAAGCCGGTAACGGCAATCACTACGCCAACAAAGGCGGCGCTGGAGCCGAGGTAGCTAGGCACTCGCCCGCCGGTCACCAGAAAAAACAGCAGAGTGCCAATGCCGGACATCATGATGGCGAGATTGGGGTCCAGCCCCATGAGGAGCGGCATTAACACGGTTGCGCCAAACATTGCCACCGCATGTTGCAGGCCGAGGATCACTGTCTGCCCCAGTGGCAGCGTCTCATCCGGGGCGATAACGCCATCTTCGCTTATCGCCGTTTTTTTATGCCATTGAGGAAACCAGGAATGCGCCATTATTTTCTCCTGCAGGGGAAAAGGGATGAGCCGCCGCAGCGGGGTTAACGGGCTTCCTGCCGTAACAGATGGTGATAGCCGCGATCGAAATAGATCAAGCCGGCGCCATGTTGATTACAAACCAGCGCCTGCGCTTCGCAAAACAGGATATCGTGCGTACCGACGCTAATCGTCTGGCTGATGCGGCAGTCGAAAGAGGCCACGGCCCCGTTCAGTATCGGTGCGCCAGTGAGCAGCGTGGACCATTCTGCGGCAATAAAACGCTCCGCCATCGGCGTTTTACCGCCGAACAGGTTCGACAGCGCCTCATGTTCCGCCGCAAGGATATTTACGCACAGCACCTGGTTTTGCATAAACGAGGGCCATACCGAGGCGGAGCGGTTCAGGCAAACCAGCAGCGTCGGCGGCGAATCCGTGACGCTGCAAACGGCCGATGCGGTAAAACCGGCGCGGCCACCGGGCCCATCCGTAGTGATGATATTGACGGCAGCACCGAGGCGTGCCATCGCGTTACGAAAGTCCTGTTTCTCCACGGCGGAAAGCGCAGGGGATAAAGCGGTATGCGACATGATCACTCCTTATGTGGTAAGCGGTTTAGCTGCGCAGCGTTTCTGGCAGCGCATCGGATGTGGGTTGCATGGTGTCAGGCGTAGCCTCAAGCCATGCCAGCAGCAGCGCGTTGAAGGCCGGGCTATCGGTCACGCTCATCGCATGTCCGCCCCAGTTCATTTGCCGGAACGTGGCGTTGGGCAGCGCCTCGCACAGCTGCTGTGAGCAGATCCAGGGCACCAGCAGGTCATCGCGGCTGCACAGCGCCAGCACTGGTTGGGTGATGGCGGCGGCAAACGAACGAAAGTCGGCGCTCATCAGCGCATGCAGGCGCAGCAGCAGGTTTTCCATGCCCTGAAAATGGGCGCAGTGCAGCGCATCTTCCGCCTCAATACGTGCCTGATGGGCGGAAAGCCAGTCGGCAGGATAGAGAAACAGCGGCTGCGCCCGCACCCAGGCTTCAACGCCTGCGTTAAGCAACAGATCCTGACGAACACGAAAACAGCGGCGCGTATGTGCATCAAGGCTAAGCCAGCCGTTCACTACCACAATGCGTTTGACGCGTGTGGGATAGTCCAGCGCCAGCTGTAGCCCAATCAGGCCACCCAGCGCATGTCCCAACAGATCGAAACGCTCAATGCCTGCCAGCCGCAAACTTTCCGCCAGCTCGGCGGCCATATCCTGCAGGCTGTAGCCTTCAGGCAGCCGGTCAGCATTGCGGCCGGTGCCGCGCTGGTCGTAACTCACGACCCGATAGCGTCCACGTAGCGCGTTTAACTGCGGTAGCCAAAAGCTGCCCAGCCCGCCTAAGCCAGCCGCAAGTACCAGCACCGGTGCGTAGTCTCCGCGCAGGCCCGTAATATCCAGATGCATTGGCGCCTCACTTAGCGATATGCGCAGTGGAGGCGATTTCTACCAGCGCCTCTGGTTTTACCAGCCCGCACTGAATACAGAAACGGGCCGGTTTATCGCCCGGAAAGTATTCGGCATACGCCTGATTTATGGTGGCGTAGTGGCTCCAGTCGGTAAGGAAAATCGCATTAAAGGTCACATCTTCCAGGGTGCCGCCTGCCGTTTCGATCACGCTTTTAATGGTTTCCAGGACGTGACGCGTCTGCGCGGCGGGATCGCCCACATGAACCACATTGTTTTCGCGATCGAAGGGCAGCGTACCTGAGACATACACCACGCCGTCCGCCAGCGTGCCGGGCACAAAAGGGGCGATAGGGGTTCCACTGCCGGGTGGAATAATCACATGTTTAGGCATGACGATAGCTCCTGTGGGTGCAATGGTTCAGGCCGGGCGCTTAAGCGCTGGTTCAGCCAGCGTGGCGCAAAAGGTATTCACATCGGAAACCCAGCCGAAAAAAGTCTCAATGTTAAAAATCGCTGCCTGTTGGGCAAAAGCTGGGCCTGCCTGATAAGTCGCGTCTTCCAGAACGATGCCGAAATATTCCAGGAAAAAGCCGTCGCGCAGCGTCGATTCCACACAAACATTGGTGGCGATGCCGGTGAAAACCAGGTGGCGGATGTTGCGACTGCGCAGCATGCCGTCAAGCGGGGTGTGGTAAAAGCCGCTATAGCGCGGCTTGGGCAGCACAATATCGCCCGGCTGCGGCTGAAGACGATCCACCAGCGCATAGTCCCACCCGCCTTTGGCCAGCAGTTTGCCCTGTAGCTGCGGCTGTTTGCGCATGGTTTTTAATGCGTTGGATTTATGGTAATTAGGCGAGCCGGCATCCCCGGCTTCAACGTACTGCGGGTCCCAGCCATTCTGAAACCAGATAATCTGAATGCCGGCGGCGCGCGCGGCCTGTACGGCGACGGCAATATTTTCAATTACCGACTGGGTGGCGGAAACGTCAAAGCCCGCCAGGTCAAGGTAGCCGCCAGGCGTGGCGTAGGCATTCTGCATATCCACCACAATCAGCGCCGTTTGCGCTGGCGGGAGAGCAATGTTTTCAGGACGGGCGGGCAGCGTAACGGTCGCCTGCTGGCTGACGCTGCTACAAATAACCGTGTTCATCAGGCTACCTCCTGCGCTGCGGCGATAACGTGTGTCCGGCAGGCTAACAACGGCTGAATATGCTCGCCAAAGGCCTCAATGCCCTGCAGAAAATCATCAAAGGTCAACAACACGCCCTGCGTCCCCTCAACGGCAGCGACCTCATCCAGCATACGCGCAACGCTGGCATACGAACCCACCAGCGTGCCCATATTGATATTCACTGCGGAGGTGGGGTCGGCCATCTGGCGCACGTTGGTATCGCTGCCGGAACGCTTGTCCTGCTGGCTTTGAGTGGTAAGCCAGGCCAGGGCTTCCTCATCCGCGCCCGCCTTATAGTGTTCCCATTTTGCGCGCGCCGCCTCGTCCGTTTCATCGGCGATAATCATAAACAGCACAAACGAACCGACGTCGCGCCCGGCGGTCTCTGCAGCGGCTTTCATGCGGGCTGCCGTTGGCGCAAAGGCGGCCGGGGTATTAACCCCTTTGCCAAAGCAGAAGTTATAGTCGGCGTGCTGGGCGGAAAAGGCCATTCCGGCGTCGCTTTGACCGGCGCAGATCACCTTCATCGCTTTTTGCGGGCGAGGACTCAGGCGACAGTCATTCATGGTAAAAAATTCGCCTTTCAAATCGGATTTGCCGCTGCCCCAGAGGTCACGTAACACCGTAACGTATTCGGTCAGATAGTCGTAACGGCGCGAGAAATAGTCATCGCCCGGCCACAGTCCCATCTGTTCATACTCTGGCTTCTGCCAACCGGTAACCAGGTTAACGCCAAAACGTCCCTCCGCAACCGAGTCGATAGTTGCGGCCATGCGCGCCACAATAGCGGGCGGCAGAGTGAGAGTGGCAGCGGTGGCATAGATTTCGATGCGCGTGGTCACAGCGGCCAGCGCCGCCATCAGGGTGAAGGACTCCAGGTTATGATCCCAGAACTCAGTTTTACCGCCAAAACCGCGCAGTTTGATCATTGATAAAGCAAAATCGAAATGGTAATGCTCCGCTTTCTGCACAATCGCTTTGTTCAGCGCAAAGGTCGGCATGTACTGCGGCGCATGACTGGAAATCAGCCAGCCGTTATTACCTACCGGGATAAAAACGCCAATTTTCATATGAAGCCCTCGTGGAAGTGGTTTAACCAACGTGCGCTGCGGGGCTTCCTGCCTTTCCTGTTCCGGCGGCGCGTAAGGCAACTAAAGCAAGAGGTGTGCCATATTTTTAACTAATTGATATGAAACTGGAATTAACAAGTGCAGCAACGGAAGCAGCCAGGCGATGCGCTAAAACAGACCATTTGGTCAAAACCTGCTGCACAGAAATCAGGCAAGGCACTATCCGCTATCAGCAGGTAATGAGAGCGGTTAATTACTTCTTAACTGAACCGACCAACTGCTAAGATGCAGCGCGGGCATTGTTCAGAAAAAGGATCAGGGTGAAAGTGGTAAATAAGGCACCAACACGCCGTTCACAGGCGGCAGCGGCAAAGCGTTCAGCCATTCTTAACGCGGCGCTGGAATACTTCTCGCAGTTTGGTATGCATGGCACCCGCCTCGATAAAGTGGCCGAGCGCGCCGGTATATCAAAAACCAATCTGCTTTACTATTTTCCCTCTAAAGAAGCGCTCTATATCGCGGTACTGAAAGAGATCCTTGATGTCTGGTTAGCGCCGCTGCGTGCGCTGCGTGAAGATCACGAGCCGCTGGCAGCGATTCGCCACTATATCCAGCTGAAAATGGAGGTATCGCGCGATCATCCCCAGGCTTCGCGACTGTTCTGTCTGGAAATGCTTCAGGGCGCGCCGCTGCTGAAAGCCGAGCTTGAGAGCGACCTTAAAGCGTTGATAGATGAAAAATCGCAGGTGATTGAAAACTGGGTGGCGCAAAAGCGGCTGGCGCCGGTAGAGCCGCAGCATTTGGTGTTTATGCTGTGGGCCACCACACAACACTACGCAGATTTTGCCGTTCAGGTAGAGGCGATAACCGGTCAGACGCTGAATGACGAAGAGTTTTTTAACCAGGCGGTGCGCAACGTGCAGCATATGGTGATTGAAGGCATTCGCGTGCGCTGAGAGGTGATTAAAAAACTTTACCTTCAGCGAAACGGAATTACGCCAGGCTTATAGCGTTAGGTTGCAACCCAGGAGCAAGCATGGATTCCGTTTCGCAATTGGTTTTGGGCGCCTCGGTAGGCATGGCGGTCATGGGGCGCAAAGCGCCGCTCTGGAAGTCGGCGCTGGTGGGCGGATTTTGCGGCACCTTGCCCGATCTGGATGTTTTTCTCGATCACGGTGATGCAATCCGCAATATGACTCTGCATCGCACCGAAAGCCATGCGCTGGTCTGGTTAACGTTGCTTTCACCGTTGCTGGCGTGGCTGCTTGCCGGCGTGGTCAAACAGCGCTTTCAGTGGATCCAGTGGTGGCCTGCTGTCTGGCTGGCGTTGATCACCCACCCGTTGCTCGATCTGATGACCGTATATGGCACCCAGCTGGGGCTGCCCTTTACCGATTACCCCTGGGCTATTGGCAGCATTTATATTGTCGATCCGCTGTATACGCTGTCGCTGATAATTTGCCTGATTGTTGCCCTGTGGCGTCGCGAACCGCGCTGGAGCCGCGCCGGTTTGACGCTCAGTACAGGCTATCTGTTATGGAGCATGGCGGCGCAGGGAATTGCGCTTTATCAGGTGGCTCCGCAGGTGGCGCATCAGCTGGATGTTAAGTCTCATTTACTGGTAACGCCCACCGCTTTTAATACGCTGGTATGGCGCGTAGTCGCCGTCACGCCCGAGCACTACTACGAGGGCTACTGGTCGCTGCTGGCGCCGCATCGACCGCTGCAGCTTAGCATGCACGATCGTGGCGCTGCGCTCTACCAACAGCTGAAAGGAGATGCGCATGTTGAGCGTGTCGCCTGGTTTAGCCATGGTTTTTTTGCCATGCAGCAGCGCGACGGCAAACTGTTTATCAGTGATTTGCGTATGGGCGAAGCGCCAGATTTCACCTTTACTTTTGATCTGGGCGCTCCGCAGGCGCGTAACCCTCATCCTTCACGGCTCGCTTCGTCAAGACCCTCACTAACGCAAACGTGGCGGCACTTTCGTCAGCGTCTGTAACGAAAAGGGGCGAACTTGCGTTCGCCCCTGAGCTGACAAGCTGTCAGTATCAGAACGTCACTCTGGCAGCAGGCCGGTGTTAACGCACCGCTGCCTTACGGCTACGCAGCCACCAGCCGATGCCCAGCAGAATAAACCACAGCGGCGTAACCATCAGCGCCTGGCGCGTATCTTCCTGTAGCGTCAGCAGAACAATGACAAACACGAAGAAAGCCATACATATCCAGCACATCAGCTTGCCCAGCGGCATTTTAAAGCGCGACTGCTGATGACGCTGCGGATATTTTTTACGATAGGCAAGGTAAGAGCAGAGGATGATGCTCCAGACAAACATAAAAAGAATGGCCGAAACGGTAGTGACCATGGTAAACACGGTCATGACATTCGGAATCAGGTAAATCAGCGCCACGCCAATCAGCAGACAGAGGCAGGAGAAAAGCAGACCTGCAGTCGGTACCGCGCGTGCTGAGAGACGACCAAAGGCGCGATGCGCCACACCCTGTTCTGCAAGGCCGTAGAGCATCCGGCTGGTGGAGAAAATACCGCTGTTAGCCGAGGAGGCGGCAGAGGTTAATACTACAAAGTTCACGATGCTGGCCGCCGCTGGCAGGCCAATCAACATAAACATTTCTACAAATGGACTGCGGTCGGCGACTACGTGCGTCCAGGGCGTTACCGCCATAATCACCATTAGCGCCAGCACATAAAACATAATAACGCGAATCGGAATGGCATTAATTGCACGCGGCAATACCTTATGCGGGTCGTGCGTTTCAGCTGCGGCGGTGCCTACCAGTTCAATGCCGACAAAAGCAAATACAGCAATCTGGAAACCGGCAAAGAAGCCGCTTAATCCTTTCGGGAACATACCGCCTTCATTCCAGATATTCGACAGCGAAGCCGTGCCGCCGCCCGGAGAAGGGTAATGCATCGCCACCAGGACAATGCCGGTAACAATCAACGCAACGATGGCCACGATTTTGATAATGGCAAACCAGAACTCCAGCTCGCCAAACAGCTTAACCGTAACAATGTTAAGCGCCAGAAAGGCCACAACACAAAGCAGGGCGCTCATCCAGATAGAGAAATCGGGGAACCAGAGCTGGAAATAGGAGCTGATGGCGACCACGTCGGCTATGCCGGTCACCACCCAGCAGAACCAGTAGGTCCATCCGGTAAAATAACCGGCCCACGGGCCAAGCAGGTCAGCGGCGAAATCGCTGAAAGATTTATATTCAAGATTGGAGAGCAATAGCTCGCCCATCGCGCGCATCACAAAGAACAGCATAAAACCGATGATCATATAGACAAAAATGATCGACGGTCCCGCCAGACTGATGGTTTTACCAGACCCCATAAACAGGCCGGTTCCGATAGCACCGCCAATAGCAATCAGCTGAATATGACGGTTATGAAGACTACGCCGGAGCTTATCCGGGCTTTCTGCGTTTTGCAGCGTATCTTTGGTTTGATCTGTCATGAAGTGGTTCCTGTCTGTGATGTCGTGCGGCTCTGCTGGCCGATAGTTATCAGGCTTACCGGCAGGTAAGTTGGCATAAGATAGTGTAATTAACCGATTATCAGCTAATGGTTTTTGCCAATCCTGCAGAATTTGAGGCCCGAAGTTGGCATCATTTATTTACAAACAGCGAAAAGGTACAACTTTTATGCAGTACTGCCGCAAAAAACCACAAAATGCGTAACTTTCACAGTAAAAACTGGACCACAGGCTACAATTAACAGGCAAGCGTAGCGGCTAATCGGGGGAGGGGCGGGTGAAAACCATGGCGATAGTGCTGATTATAATTCTGGCCGCGCTGGCAAGCATGCCCTGGCTACAGCGCCATCTGCCATCGCACTGGGATCCTTTTAAGCCGCTGGAGGTCACCGATGCGCCAGGGCCAATTACGCGCTACAAGCTTCAGCGCCTGCGCAATGATCCTGCGGCCTGTCTGTCGGTATTGCAGCGTGCCCGTGAGGCAGGATTCATCAGCTTTACTCAGCCTCCTGCGATGAAGGGAGCCTGCCCGCTGGAAAAGCCGATTCGGATACAGCGGTTTGCCAGGGTAACACTGAGCAGCAGCTTTTTGGCCAGCTGTCCGTTGGCGGTAAGCAGTACAATGTTTGTGATTCAGGCAAATCAAATAGCGCTAACAAGCCCGCTTAAATCGCCGTTGGGACGTATCGAGCATGTAGGAAGCTACGCCTGCCGCAATATTTATCACCGTGCGCAGGGCAGGTTGAGTGAACATGCGACCGCTGATGCATGGGATATAACGGCGTTTCGCCTGGCAAACGGTACGCGAATCAGCGTGGGAAGAGACTGGCACAGAACGGGCGAAGCGTCGGCGCTTCTGCATCGCTGGTTCGACAGCAGCTGCGCCTGGTTTGGCAACGCGCTGGGGCCAAATTATAACGCGGCGCATGACAGCCATTTCCATTTAGGGATGCGAGGCTACATGCTTTGTCGCTAACTGGCTGCTGCCTATAAAGAATTATTTGAAAAACGGACTATTTAACGCTTTTTCTATGGTATCTAATGGTATAAAGCCTTACGAAAAAGGTTAGCGGCATTTAATAGAGATCAGATAATTTTTTATAAAAGATTATTAGTGATGAATTAAGAAGAGCTTAAGTAAAAGCGGAGATTTTAGAATAATTACGGTGTTAACAATCAGCCTGTGTTATGAGTTTTGCTATAATGCTGTTTCAAAAGAATATTATTGTCGCTTTTTTCTTATGAAAAGAATTTCACATCCGTCACGATTTTTCACATCAACGTGGCTTAAATTGCAAGGGGATTGAATAGTTTTAAGAAAAATCTTATTCTTATCTTTATGCACAAAGTATTGAGTTTGCGCAAGATTGATAAATATAACTTTACTAAATTATAAGGATTCAAAGCGTGTAGCTTAAGCAATTATATCACATTTTCTTAACGTATCATAAATGCAGCGCGATCTTATCCGCAACCGCTTAAGCCAATATAATTAAAATAATTTTTCGAGAGCATTTAATTTTTTGTTACATCGGTGGCAGTTTGACTTAAACCATGGCGCGAGTAGCCTTCGCGTACCGGTGAGGCTTTAATGACGTTCGATGATTACTTCGCCTGGCGCAAGGAGGTCGAGGCACTGTTTTTTTTACTGAATAACACTGATGAGCTAACGGATATATTACAGCAGCAGGTTAAAGCGTTGGGATTGGAGCAATTTGCTTTACTTATCCGCCATCCTGTTCCCTTTACGCGCCCTAAAACGTTTCTTTTTACTACCTATCCAAAGGGTTGGGTAAAGCAATACGAAAATGAAAATTATTATGCAATCGATCCTATTCTTGATCTTTGCCAGCTGCCGGGGAAATTTATACTGTGGCAAGATGCCATATCGGAATGCACGGAATTATTCTGGCAAGAGGCAAAATCCCATGGGCTGACTTCAGGCGTTTCCTGTTCGCTTATGGCGCTTAATCGAGCGCTCGGTATATTATCTGCGTCTTCTAAAAAGGCGCTGAATATGTTGACATTACAGCCAGAACAACAATTAAGACTACAGTATCTTTTGGATCTGTCATTACAAACTTTACAGCGTTTAGACGATGTCTCAATGCGCATTTTAGATATAACCTTAAGCCAGCGTGAACTGGAAATATTAAAATGGACGGCGGAGGGCAAAACGGCTGTAGAAATTTCACTGATTCTGGCTATCTCGCCCCATACGGTAAATTTTCATCAAAAAAATTTGCAGAAACGATTCAATGCACCGAATAAAACCCAGGTAGCCAGCTATGCAGCGGCAATGGGTTTATTGTGAGCGCTAGCGCAACTACTAAATTTAGTAGTTTCATAAGGTTAACCAGTTGTCTACCCTTCGGCCTGGGTTTCAGCTGGGCTAGCGCCGTATGAATACGGCTTAAACGAGGGAGTGCGACAGGGGAATATGATGAAGATTATCCAAACCCAGCTAAAGGATATGCCATCCTCGTTATTGGCGGAATTGGGCAGTTATCGCTATAGCGTATTTGCACGCGGTGAAGGGTGGTCGATACCTTCCCGGCTCAGCACGCCGGGGCAGGAGTATGATCGCTTTGACCGTTCTGATGTCAGCTGGCTTATCGCCTGGCACGCGCGTATGGGCATTTGCGGCTGCGCGCGTTTGATGCAGTGGCAGGAACCGGGTAACGTTGAAGGCATCAGCGTCCCGTTCGATCGTAAAGAAGCAGTATGGGAAATGTCGCGTTTTTCAGCCAGACTGGATGTGGATGCTGAATTACCGCTAACCATTCTCTGGCATGCTGTGCAATTGGCAGAGCTGGCAGGCATCGATTATCTTGTCAGTGCCGCTACGCCGATGTTGGAGCAGATGTTTGAACAACATAAAGTAGGATTCGAACCGCTTACGCCGGGCTTGATTCAATCTGAAGATAACCTTTTTGCGGTTAAGATTCCGGTTAAGCAGCCCGATTTAGCGGAAAAGTATCGTGGCGCACGTCGTTTTAGCCCGGAAGAGGTTTTGCCTTCGTTGGGCGTCTCCATAAACTGGCAATCGGGACGCTAATGCCAACGTGTCCATAGGGTGATCAGTAACCATGCGGCCAGCACCCAGCATAGCACGGCGCTGGCCAACGCAACAGGTAGCCGCATTGCACCGATGAAAAACCATAACGAGAGGAGATAAAACAAGTAGGGCAGAATGGCCCACATGCCAAAAACAAGCGTGGTACGTAACGCGCTTACCCCTTTATCGGTTGCCACCAGATAATGGGCGATCAGTGCAAAAGTAGGGAACAGAGGCAACAAGCCCGCGATATAGTAATTTTTACTCTTCGCCAGTATGCCGATCGCGACCACCACCAGTGCGCCGATTAACGCTTTTAACAGCAAACCCATTGTTCACTCCACGGCAAAATCCATAACATGCGTGAATAACAGCATCAAATCAATGGGTTTGAAGTTTTTAGCGACGGTAGCCAGCTTTGATTTGGCCAATGGTATCAGCGAAAGTTTCAGCCTGCTTTGGATCGTCTAACTGAGCTATAAGCCGTTCCATATTGATAATCACTTTACCTGCATCGGCCTGCCCCATGCCTTTCAGCATCATCGTGACCATCGCCTTCAGGCAGGCAACTTCATTCGCCAACTTCTCTGCTTCATGCGAGGTGTTAAAATCGTTATAACCCATAGCTACTCCTTGATAAAATGGTACAAACATTTGAACTACTGCTCAAATCAGCGATAGCAGGAAAGTATAACATAAATTATGAGACTGTTTTCTCAGTTGAGCATGCAGGGTAAACAATAAAATGTTGTTCAGAACGCAAAGGTAAATAAAAAATCTGCACTATTTAGCCTGGATGGAAATGGTCAAAAGAGCCTTATTTCGTCACGCAAAAGTGCCCAGTGGTTTTAATTTAACTCATTGTATATAAAGAATTTTAAAATTTTAAATGATTTTCTGCTTATTTTTTAACGGATTTAACGCTTTATTATCGGTAGGGGGAAATAGTTGCGCTGCGGGTAGAATAACGGTGGGCTGAGCGAGCAATTAACCGCCCAAAAAAACGCTGAATTATGTTCAAACCTGTCACGAAAGAGAGTAACATTAAGCCGGTTAATTAAAGTGTCGCCCATAAACATCACCATTCCGGAGAAATCCTCTTTTGATCAGCATTCTTCTTGTGGATGACCACGAACTGGTACGCGCAGGGATCCGTCGCATACTGGAAGATATCAAAGGTATTCAGGTAACCGGCGAGACATGCTGCGGTGAGGATGCTGTTAAGTGGTGTCGAACCAACCAGGTTGATGTAATCCTGATGGATATGAACATGCCGGGCATCGGCGGCCTGGAGGCGACGCGCAAGATCGTACGATTTAACCCCGATGCTAAAATTATTATGTTGACTATCCATACGGAAAATCCGCTGCCGGCAAAAGTGATGCAGGCGGGCGCTTCCGGCTACCTCAGTAAAGGAGCCGCGCCGCAGGAGGTCATCAGTGCGATTCGTTCGGTTCACTCGGGCCAACGTTATATCGCCTCTGATATAGCGCAGCAGATGGCGCTGAGCCAGATTGAACCAGAAAAGGGAGAATCTCCTTTCAGCTGTTTGTCGGAACGGGAATTGCAGATTATGCTGATGATTACCAAAGGGCAGAAAGTCACAGATATTTCTGAACAGCTTAATCTGAGCCCGAAAACCGTTAACAGCTACCGCTATCGTATGTTTAGTAAACTGAATATTAATGGCGACGTAGAGTTGACGCATCTGGCCATCCGACATGGCCTGTTTAATGCGGAGTCGTTGATCAGTAGTGAGTGAAGTTTTTGATGCAAAATACTTTCTGAAAACCGTCACCAGCCAGCCGGGCGTCTACCGGATGTATGACAGTGGCGGTACGGTTATTTACGTCGGTAAAGCAAAAGATCTGAAAAAGCGCCTCAGTAGCTATTTCCGCAGCAATCTTGCCAGCCGTAAAACCGAAGCGTTAGTGGCCAATATCGATCATATTGATGTCACCGTCACCCACACTGAAACAGAAGCGCTGCTGCTTGAACATAACTACATCAAGCTTTATCAGCCGCGCTACAACGTGCTGCTGCGTGACGATAAGTCCTATCCCTATATCTTCTTAAGTGGCGATCCTCATCCCCGGCTGGCTATCCATCGCGGCGCTAAACATGCAAAGGGCGAATATTTCGGTCCATTCCCCAATGGCTATGCGGTGCGTGAAACCCTGGCGCTGCTGCAAAAAATATTCCCGGTGCGGCAGTGTGAAAACAGCGTTTATCGCAACCGCACGCGCCCCTGTCTGCAATATCAGATTGGGCGTTGTCTGGGGCCTTGCGTCGCAGGTCTGGTCAGCGAAGAGGAATATGCTCAGCAAACCGAGTATGTGCGGCTGTTTCTCGCCGGTAAAGATGACCAGGTGCTAAACATGCTGGTCAGCCGTATGGAACAGGCCAGCCAGGCGTTGCGCTTTGAAGAAGCTGCCCGTCTGCGCGATCAGATTCAGGCGGTGCGGCGGGTTACCGAAAAGCAATTTGTTTCCAATCAGGGCGATGACCTTGATGTCATTGGCGTCTCTTACGATGCCGGTATGGCTTGTCTGCATGTGCTTTTTATTCGCCAGGGCAAGGTATTAGGCAGCCGCAGCTATTTCCCAAAAATTCCCGGCGGCACCGAGCTGGCGGAAGTGGTGCAAACCTTTGTGGGTCAGTTCTATCTGCAGGGCAGCGAGTCGCGTACCTTACCGGGTGAAATCCTGCTGGATTTTAATCTGACGGAACGCGAGCTGCTGGCAGATTCTCTTAGTGAGCTGGCAGGACGCCGTATTCATATTCAGAGTAAGCCGCGTGGCGATCGCGCTCGCTATCTGAAACTGGCGCGTACCAACGCCGCGACAGCGTTGGTAACAAAACTCACCCAGCAATCAACGATCCATCAGCGGCTGGCGGCGTTAGCCGGGGTGCTTAAATTACCGCGTATCAACCGTATGGAATGCTTTGATATCAGCCATACCATGGGCGAACAAACGGTCGCCTCCTGCGTGGTTTTCGACAGTAACGGGCCGGTGCGTGCTGAATATCGCCGCTATAATATCAGCGGCATCACGCCGGGAGATGACTATGCGGCGATGAATCAGGTGCTGCGTCGACGTTACGGTAAAGAGCTGGAGCCGGAAAAGGTGCCGGACGTGATCCTGATTGACGGCGGTAAAGGGCAGCTGGGGCAGGCGAAGCAGGTTTTCTCCGAGCTGGAAGTCAGCTGGGATAAACATCATCCGCTTTTACTGGGCGTGGCCAAAGGCAGCGATCGTAAGGCCGGTCTGGAAACGCTCTTTCTGGAGCCTGAAGGCGAGGGATTCTCCTTACCGCCTGACTCACCGGCACTGCATGTTATTCAGCATATTCGCGATGATTCCCATAATCATGCGATAACCGGGCATCGCAATAAGCGGGCAAAGGTCAAAAATACCAGCTCGCTGGAAAGTATCGAAGGCGTTGGGCCCAAACGGCGTCAGCAGCTGTTAAAATATATGGGCGGCCTACAGCCATTGATGAACGCCTCGGTTGAAGAAATCGCCAAAGTGCCTGGCATTTCTCACGCCCTGGCGGAGAAAATTTTTTACTCGTTAAAACACTAACATTGAATCCCTTGTGGCAATGTAGCAACATACGGGTAAACCCTACTCATGCCAGACAGTTAGCGTACCTTATGCAATTGAATATACCGACGTGGCTCACCCTGTTTCGTGTTGTGCTGATCCCTTTTTTTGTGCTGGCATTCTATCTGCCATTTCATTGGGGGCCGATGGTTTGCGCTATCATTTTTGTGATAGCAGCGATTACTGACTGGTTTGATGGTTTTCTGGCCCGCCGCTGGAAGCAATCGACCCGCTTCGGCGCCTTTCTCGATCCGGTAGCGGATAAGGTGATGGTCGCGATGGCGTTGGTGCTGGTGGCTGAACAGTTTCACGCCTGGTGGATTACCTTGCCGGCGGCGACCATGATTGCCCGCGAAATTATTATCTCTGCATTGCGCGAGTGGATGGCGGAAATTGGTAAGCGCAGCAGCGTTGCCGTTTCCTGGATCGGTAAAGTCAAAACCACGGCCCAGATGCTGGCATTGGTTGCGCTGCTGTGGCATCCCAATCAGCTGGTTTCAGCGGTCGGCGTGGTGGCGCTCTATATTGCTGCAGTGCTGACTTTCTGGTCGATGTTTCAATATTTAAGCGCGGCGCGCAACGATCTGTTTGAACACTGATCGATATGGTGCAAAAAACAGCAAATGACTAGCGCATAAAGATAATCTGGTTGACTCAGATGTTCAGCGCAGTAGAATGCAGCGCATCGGACGGTAATAGATTTGCCGAATGAGGAAAAAATCAGTGCTTTGTTGCTGATGAATGCGGGAATAGCTCAGTTGGTAGAGCACGACCTTGCCAAGGTCGGGGTCGCGAGTTCGAGTCTCGTTTCCCGCTCCAGATTTTAAATTGTAGAAAGCATTTTCTGCAATTCTCCGAAAAGGGCCGTAAGGCCCTTTTTTCGTTACAAAACCACACACACTCACTCTTCTCTTCTTTTGGGCCGACAGCGTCTGATCCCTTTGTACTTCTGCAAAATAATACTCATTTTTAATATGATTTACGATTTACCCCTGCCAGAACAAAAGAGTATCGTTTAAACATTATTCTTATTAAAGCAACGGAGAGTCGGCAGTCTTTTTCTGGATACGCGTGCTTTATAAAAAATCCTTTTATAAGTTTTACCTGATGTGAATAGTCTGCGCCTGTTTAGCGCATATTAACAGCTGTGGTTTGATTTACTGTTAGCAAATGGAATATTGCACATCAAATTTAATGGCGGCCATTAAATTTGCGCCTGAAAGAGGTGATAAGTAACTGAAGCGGCGGACATCTGTTGTTTCATTCTATGCACCAGTTCTTTCAGCATGGAAAACAATGATAGTTATAACAGGTAAAAGAATATGAGAAATAGAAAAATCGGGCATGCGCGCGTCAAATATCATCCTGTAGCGGCATGTATTTTGCTTTCCTTAGCCAGCGTGACGCAAGCGGCTAATAACAGAAATATGACCTCTTCAGTTGTAAAGGGTGTAACGGTCATTGATATCAACAAAGCGAACGATCGCGGCATTTCACATAACCTATATGACAAATTTAATGTTGATAAAAAAGGGTTGATCTTAAACAACAGCCAGAATGCCATCAGCACCAGGCTGGCTGGAGAGATAAAAGGGAACAGCAACCTGAGCTCAGGTGCAGCGAAAGTTATTCTTAACGAGGTTATTTCTAAAAATCATAGTGCCTTACAGGGTTGGCTGGAGGTGGCAGGAAATAAAGCGCATGTCATCGTTGCTAATCCAAACGGTATCAGTTGCCAGGGATGTGGCTTTATTAACGCAGAAAAAGTTACTGTCACCACCGGCAAACCAGATATGCAGAACGGTATGCTAAAAGGATACCAGGTAAATGGCGGCAGCGTTACGCTTTCACATCTGGAAAGTGCCTCGCCAACTGAAATATTAGCGCGATCCATTGTAGTCAATGACAAACTCTATGCTGAGGAGCTGTCAATGGTAGCCGGCAACAATTATGTTGACATAAATGGCAAAATTACCGGTACGGTGAAGGCTCAGGGAAGACGGCAGGGCTATGGAATTGACGTTGCCACTATTGGCGGAATGTACGCCAATAAAATAAGCCTGATCAGCAGCGAAAAAGGCGTGGGGGTACGCAATAGCGGCATTATTGCCGGAACGGAGAATATACAAATTGATAGCAGCGGTAAACTTGTTAACAGCCATGGCCAAATAAAATCAGCTGGACTGATTAACATCAAAGCACAGCAAGGGCTGGAAAATATCACCGGAAAAATAAATAGCGAGAATACTATTCATATAGATACTAATAAAAGCATCATCAATAATAACCAGGCGGGTCATATCGCCGCCAGGAAAGATATCTATATTGACAGCGGCACTTTTAATAACGTCAATGGGAAAATATCTGCTGGCGGCACGCTGGGCGTAAACACCCATAATAAAATCATGACCAATACAGGGAAAGGCAATTCCGTGGGTATTCATGCCGGGGCCGTGGCCCTGCAAACGGGCATGCTGGATAATATCAATGGCCTGATCAAAGGCGGCTATGTCGGCGTTGGGGCGAACAGAGTTAATAATACTTCTGGCACCATCGAAGCTACAGGTGACATGGACATCAGCAGTAACGGGAATATTGAAAACCGGCAGGGCCTTCTCCGTTCTACTGTAGGGCATATCCATCTTGATGCGGTCAGGGGCAGCATCAATAACGGCAGTACGCGCACAGCAGACACTTTTAGTCAGGATTCCCAGGGTATCATCGCTGGTGAAGGCGGGATTCAGATCAAAGCCGATGTGCTGAACAGTCGCACCGGTCAAATCGCCTCAAAAGGTAATATCGCTATAACTACCACCTCTGCTGTTGACAACTTCCAGGGAAAGTTAAACAGCAGCAAAGAACTTTACATTAAAGCCGCATCTCTGCTAAATGGCCAGGCGGGGATAAGCACCTCGGGCAATATTCATATTGATCTCTCGGAAGATTTTTACAACAGTATCGGCATTATCAGTGCTGGCGAAGGCAATATCGAGCTACAGGCGAGGCGCGTTAGTAACAAAGGAGGATTGTTCGTTGGTCAGGATATGAATATCAATGCCAAAACCTCAGTGGATAACAGCGCCGCGCTAATGGTTGCTAATAAAAACATGACGATAACGGCCGCTGACATGCTGGATAACAGCAAAGCTCAGGATTTTGCTGATTTTTATGGCGTTTATTTAGCAATGCCCAACCAAAAGGGTGGTCTGATTGGCAGAGAAAGCATCACCATTAACACTGGTCGCGTAAACAATGATAGTGGCCGTATTGTTTCGGAGTTGGGTCAGTTAACCATCCAGGCCAGGGATCATATTAACAACACCTACGGCCACATCATGGCAGCTTCAGGACTTTCGTTGCTGAAAACACAGGCTATCTATAATGATTATGCCACGATAAACAGCGGCGGCAGCCTGACTGTTGATAGCGGTTTTCTCTCTAATTACAGTTCAGGCAGCATTGCTGATAATAATGCAACCGGCATCATTTCCGCCGATAAAGATTTGCAGGTTAACCTGGGCAGCACTTTTACTAACTACGGCTGGATAAATGGCAACCAGAATGCTTCCGTTACGGTGCAAGGTATCCTTTCTAACCGTAATACCCTTAGCGCCGCGCAGGATTTAAAAATCACCACAAAAAGCCGACTGTATAATTATAAAGATATGGCGGCCGGTAACCAAATCATACTCAAAAGCGAGTCTGATGTAAAAAACAGTTCGGGCAGTAATATTCAGGGAGCATCAACCACAACGATTGATATCAAAGGGGACCTGTATAATGAAGGTAACATTGTCAGCAATGATCAGTTAACCATTAGGGCAGGCAGAAACCTCTATAATTATAGTAATATATTAACGGATGGGCAGGCTGCTGTCAGCGTAAAAAATATTTCTAATAGCGGAAGCAATGCTTATCTGGGCGGCTTTGCAGGGCTGGAGCTGAAAGCGGGCGTTATTTCAAATAGCGGTAATTTTATTGGGTTGTAATTAAGGCATGCAATAAAGGCGGCAGGGTTTGCCGCTTTTATGTATTGAGTTGATTAATGAACAAGAAAGTTGTAGCCCTGTTTTTTTTCAGTTTGTGTCATTTTCCTGTTGTAGCGCAGAACAATGTGAGTCAGTTGATTAAGGAGCAGAAAAATAATGATAATACGGTTCGTCAGCAAAGCCGGATAACAAAAAAAGATATCTTTTCAACCGTTGGGAATAAAAAAACAGGTAAAATCGAGTTTCCTGATGAAACTCTCTGTTTCAGGATAAAGAAAATTATCATAAATAATGATTTTCTTGAAAAGTCAGCGGCGGGGAAACTCAAAAAAAACATTGAAGGACGCTGCCTGGGAAAGCGAGGCGTAATTAAACTGGCTCATAATATTCAGGACGGGTTTATCAATGCGGGTTATATTACTACCCGCGTTGATATTCCGCCGCAGGATTTATCCTCTGGCGTATTGACACTAAATATTCTGCCAGGAAAAATTGAAACCATAAGCGTTGAAAACCACTCTGTAGCCCGGGTTATTTTGCCCTTTGCTGAAGAAGATATTCTTAACATCAGGGACATAGAGCAGGGACTGGAGAATTTACAGCGAACGCCGGGGACAGAAGTGAAAATAAACATCGAGCCAGGGGAGCGAGATGGATACAGTCGCGTCATCATCTATAGCAACCGCCAACAAAAATGGAATTTCCGCGCCTCCGCTAATAACTGGGGTGATAAAAGTACCGGGAAAAATTTGGCCAGCGTATCAGGCTATGTCTGGAATCTGGCGCATCTGAACGATATCTTTTATCTCTCAGGCACCCGAAGCGTATCAGGAGGATATAACAGTATTAGCAGCTATTATTCTTTTCCGTTGGGTTACTGGGAGTATGAATTTTTTTACAGCTATAGCGCGTCCCATCAGAAAATCGATCTTGATACGCTGAATCCTGATTATAGCGGGAAGAATCACTATGCCAGCGTTAAAGCCTCCAGAACGATCTATCGTGACAGAGATAAGAAAGTTACTGCATTTATGGAGGTTTTAAGAAGAAAATCTGATTATCAACTGGGCGATATCACACTGACGCTGCAAAAACGTGATATGAGCAACGGCCGCCTGGGTATTAACTATAAACAGAATTATGCCGCCGCCATGCTGAACAGCACCCTGGCATATCAACGTTTTACCCGTGGGGCTGGGGGGGATCTCTCACCCGATATGGCGGCGGGCGATGTCAGCTCAAGGAGTCAGTTACTCAGCCTGGATATTAATTACCTGAAACCGTTGGAATATCGCGCTTTGCAGGGGTTTTATGAGCTAAATGTGGGGATGCAGTATACGCCCGAAGCTTTAGTATTACAGGATCAGTTCTCTATTGGTAATCGCTGGAGCGTCAGAGGGTTTGAAAACAGCACCGGACTTTACGGTGATAAGGGATTTTACCTGCAAAACACCCTTAATATTCTTACCGGTTTAAGCGGCGCTGAATATTATTGCGGTCTCGATTATGGCGAAGCGGCAATGTCTCATTCGTTTCAACAGCAGAATAAGACCCAAAGATTAATGGGCGCGACAACAGGTTTAAAAGGCAGCGTTAAATCGCTGGGCTATGATCTATCGCTCTCTGTTCCACTGCTTAGCCCAGCGCAACTGCAAACCGATAAATTCACAATAAATGTTAACTTATTTTATCAACTATGATGCACGCAGGAATTAGGCTTTTTGTTGGCACTGATATTGTTGAAGTAGAAAGAATCAGGAGAGCAATATCGGGATGGAAAATGGATTTTCTTCAACGGGTTTTTACCCCGGCGGAAATAAATAAAATCAATGCAGAAAACCCAGACTATGAAAGGGCGGCTGGTTTTTGGGCGGCAAAAGAGTCAATGGTAAAAGCGCTGGGTATCGGTTTTCGTCAAGGGATCCGTTTTCATGATATTGAGGTCGAACATAATCAATACGGTTGCCCACAAATCATACTGCATGGCTCAGCAAAAGCACTATTCAATGAAAAAGGCCGCGCACAAATCTCTTTAACGATATCGCATTGTAGAACATATGCTATTGCCGTTGTTGCTGTGGTTACACATAATTAATCTGACAGAGCGTGGATATGTATAGGTATAACGATCTTTGCAATAAGAGCGTATTGGTAACGGGAGCCAGCGGTGATATTGGGCTGGCTATCTGTATCCAGTTTCTACAGCAACAGTGCCAGGTCTATGCGCTGTATAATTCGCACGGCGATGAGCTGGCGGAATTAAAAAAGCGTCATCCTCAGGGTGAGCAGCTTCATATTCAACAATGTGATTTAGCCGATGCCGAAGCGGTAAAACAACTCTGTCTCTGGCTGGCGAACACGGCAGGCAACATTGATGTTCTGGTGAATAACGCGGGTATAGTTAAAGACAGCCTGTTTGCCGCTATGAGTTTTGAAGCATTCACTAGCGTGATAGAGACGAACCTGTTGAGCCTCTTCAGGCTGACCAAAGAGGCGCTGATGCTGCTGAGGGCCTCTGAGAAACCGGTAATTATCAACGTCGCTTCGATCGCGGCGCTGGTGCCCAGCCCTGGGCAGATTAACTATAGTGCGTCAAAAAGCGGCATTCTTGGCTTTACGCGCACGCTGGCCGCTGAAATGGCACCAAGAGGCGTTCGTGTCAATGCGGTAGCGCCAGGTATGATTGAATCCAGAATGGTTAAAAAAGTCTCGCGTACGGTTGTCAGAGAGGTAATTAATACCATTCCGCTGAAACGTCTGGGGCGCTGTGAAGAGGTCGCCAACGCGATTGTCTACTTAAGTTCCTCCGCATCAAGTTATATTGTGGGGCAGACGCTGGTTATAGATGGCGGTCTGGTGATGCGGTGATCTATGAATAAACTATTTATTCCGCCGCACATTTTTCTGGAAATGGGCAGCTGGCGGCAGCCGTTGCTAATGGTTGACCGAATCAGTAACTATCAATATGGCGAAAAAGGTTTTATTCAGGTTATCAAGCATGTCACCTATAATGAACCCTATATCCCAGGGCATTTTCCCGATAATCCCATTATGCCCGGTGCGATTATTTCTGAAATTTTTGGTCAGGCCAGCGAATATCTCTCTTTTTTGACCGATATATGCGAGATATATCAGGAACGTTACGGTATTAGTCTGCGATCGTTGCGAGATATTTGTAGCAAGATAGAAGATGACGACTTTCTTGAGGTTGTTCGGGCGCACCGTGCTCAGGTGCAGGGCGTGCTGGCCGCACAGAATATTAAATTTAAAGGTATCGCGTATCCAGGGGATACGCTTGAAGTAACCAGCCAGCTAGCCTTTTCAGATAATAACGGCTTTAAGCACTATTCCGTTTGCGCTCATATTGGAAAAAAAGAGATCAGCAAAGGAACCATAATTAACTATCGCGAAGTGAAATAATTAAAACAGGGAGTCTCATCATGGATACGATGCGAGAGAATATAGCAGAGCGCAAAGCGATCCTGCTCACCATTAAAACAGAGTTAATTCAGCGGTTGAATATTCAGCGGGAACCCGGACAGATAGATGATGACACCGCGCTGTTTGGCAACGGTCTGAAACTTGATTCGGTGGATGCCACAGAAATTTTGGTGTTGCTGGATAAAGTTTTCAATGTTCAGGTGAGCGAAGGCGACGATCCTGCTTATATGCGCACCATAAATAATCTTGCCTCTTTTATTCTTCAAAAGAACAGAGCCGCCGAGCGTCCATAACAAAAAGCGACCAGGGAAAAGACGATGAACGTGCTTCATGATGTGCATTTGGCTCACCAGGCGAAAATGGGCCAATACAATAATAAAACGCTGCCTGCTTCTTATTACGCGCCTGCCGTTGAGTATCAGGCCGTGAGAGAAAATGCGTTGTTGGTTGATTACTCACATATGTCCATTGTCAGCGTAACAGGCGAAGATGCCTGGGCACTGGTTAATTACTGCGTGTCCGCCGATGTCGCCACCCTGCGTGATGAGCAGGCACTCTATTCGCTGATACTCAATGAAGCCGGTTTTTTGCGTGGCGATGTTTATATTCTTTGCGCGGAAGAGGGCTATTATCTGTTAACAGAGAACATGACCTCCACGGAAGTGGTTGCCTGTTTACAGCAGGCGTTAGGGAAAGCTGAGGAGCTGGATATCCAGGAGACGCCGGAAATCCACGTGCTGGATGATGCCGGGTGGGGCGCGATGCTGCTGGAAGGGCCTTATGCCTGGGAAATACTGGCGGAACGGTATGGTTTTGATGTCGTCGGGCTGCCTTATCATGAATTTATGCAGACCTCAGAGGAACTGATACTTCTCCGCTGCGGTAAACATGGCGAATATGCCTATTTAATGGTGGGCGAGCAGGCCGCGCTGGCGGAGCTGTGGTTGAAACTGCTGGAAACCGGTGAGAAATTTCAGCTGAAAGCGGGCGGCCTGGATTATCAGCATATCGTCAGGGTTGAAAATCCCTGCTGGGATGTGCTGGACGCTTCACGTAATCCCGTTGAGCTGCAGCTGCAATGGGCCATTGAATACGGTAAAGAGGATTTTATCGGTAAATCGGCGGTTGAAGCGATATCGCACAATGGCGTTACGCGTAAGCTTGTCGGCATTATTCCGCTGGCTCCGGGCGCAGAAATTAGCACGAATGATAAGGTGCTGGTTGATAAAAAAGTGGTGGGTGAAATTATAAAAAGCGTTTATTCGCCCGCCCGCCACTCATTTATTGCCCTGGCGATGATCGACGCAGCCTGGGCTTACTCTGATATTCCGGGATTCATCCTGCAAACCGCGCACGGCGATATCGCAGCCATGACGCACAATCTGCCTTTCCTCTACAACCTCAGTATGCGGGTAAGCCCAACGGAACACAGTTTTATTGATGCCACGAAACCGCGCCACGCCGAATAACAGGCAAAAGAGCAGCATTAAACTTTAACGCAGGCAGGTTGGCTGGATGCTGAGGCATTCACGCTTCGCCAGGGGCAGATAGTTGCAGCAGGGATGATGATGAAGAACAGAAAAAGAGTGGTTATCACCGGTATGGGGATTTTGTCACCGCTGGCGGATAATATTGCTGACTTTCGTCAGGCATTATTTAACAGACAATGCGCGGTGGCCGACAGCCAGCGCTTCTCGCGGTGGTTTAACCATGCCCGCGCTGCGGAAATTCTCTATTGCGAGGATTTTCCGGAGCTTCCGCACGAGATTGTCCAGTCGCTCGATAACGCTGCGCTCTGGGCCTATAAGGTGGGTAAGGATGCGCTGGCACAGGCCGGGCTGATAAATCAGCGGGCCACTCTTGAAGAAGCCGGGTTAGTTATTGGCGTCTCATCGGCCGGCACCGAGGCTTTTTTACCGCTGTTTGAGCGGCGCATGCAGGATTTTTCGCTGGCAAAAGCCATTTTCTCCGGCGGCTTCTCTGCCTGCTGCTCCAGCGTTTCCAGCCTGCTGGGGTTGAAGGGCGGCGTTGAGCTGGTAGCCACGGCCTGCACTGCCAGCCCGAATGCCATCGGCATGGCATTTGACGCTATCCAGAATGGGAAAAGCCCGGTCATGCTGGCCGCAGGTACCGAGCCAATCTATTTGCCTACCTTCGCCGGGTTTTATGCGCTTAACGTGATGCATACAGAATCCTGTACCCCTTTTTCCGGCACGCCGGGAATGTCCATCGGCGAAGGCGCTGGCGCTCTGGTGCTGGAAGAGTACCAGCATGCCGTTGACCGTGGCGCAACGCTCTATGGGGAAATCCTTTCATACGCCACCTCGTGCGATGCGTATCATGAAACCGGCCCGGATCCGCGTGCGAGCGGAGCCGTACGGGTGATGATAAAAGCGCTGGATAATGCTGCTGTTGCGCCGCAGCAGGTTGATTATGTCAACCTTCACGGTACCGGAACCGAAGCTAACGATCGCATTGAGACGCTGGCGATGAAAAAAGTGTTCCCGCAGAGCGCCAGCCTGCCCGTTAGCGCCACCAAATCCTATTTTGGTCATACGATTGGCGCGGCGGGCGTGGTGGAGTTAATCGCCTGCCTGGTGACGCTGCCCGCGCAGAAAATTTTGCCAACGCTCAATTTCGGCTCACCCCGTGCTAACTGCGATCTGGATTATGTGGCCAACCACTTTCGCCAGAAAGCGGTCAATATATTCGTTAAAAACAACTATGCTTTTGGCGGCAATAATTGCAGCCTGGTGATCAGTACGCAGCCCGCATCGGTGCCCGTCAGCGCCTATCAGGAGAAGCGCGTGGCGATTTCAGGCATAGGCGCGGTGACCGCGCTGGGGCATACCATCAACGAAATGCTGGAAGCAATCTGGTCATACCAAAAGCCGGTCGCGCTGCAGCCGGTGGTGTTTCATCCGGATACACTGGCGGAAGTCAGGGAGCTGCTTGATGTCCTGCGCGCTACCCGGCAGTTCGAAACCGTGCTGGGGCGCAGTCTCGCAGAGATCGCGCCGCTTTTGCCGGAGCATGCCCGGAACTTTAAAACCTTTCAGATTACCGGGCTGGATGCACGCAAACATCTGCGCCGTTACGATCGGCGCAAGGCGACGCGCGGCGGAACCTTTGCGCTGATTGCGCTCGCAGCGGCATTAACCAGCGCCAGGCGTAAAATCAAAAAAGAGGGTGACGAGACCGGCCTGATTATGGGCATGTCGCGTGGTCCGCAGGAGACAACCTGGAAATACCTGCAAAGCCTGCAGCCCGATCCGCGTAAGGTGCGCACCTCTGAGTTTCCCGGCTCGTTAATGAATTCCATCGCCACCTTTTGTGGCATCTCGGAAGGCATCAAGGGCTATACCACTACGCTGGCTACTGGTGAAAACGCCGCGCTGGGCGCATTGACCTATGGCTATGAAATCATTCGCCAGCAGCTGCAGTCGCAGGTGATTATTGGCGGTGCGGATGAACACTTTCCCTCTATGGCGCTGTATATGGATGCCCTTACGCAAAAGCTGCATATGACCGCAGAGGCGCAGGATTATCAGATTTATGCTAACGCGCCGCAGGGGTTTGTTCCGGGTGAGGGGGCCTGCATGCTGCTGCTGGAAGCGCCAGAGGCCGCCGGGGCGAGAGGCGCAGACGTTCTGGCGGAGATTGTGGGTTATGGCAAGTCATGCAGCAACAGCTATTTTGCGGCGGATCGGCTCAGCGAGAAAGCGCAGGCGATGATGCTGGCGATCGGCCGGGCGCTGCGGCATGCCGGGCTGACGGCCAACGATATCGATCTGGTCTGCGGCACCAGCAACGGCAGCCAGCAACATTCCCAGGTAGAAACAGAGGCGATCTGGCAGACCTTCTGCCAGGAAAAGCCGCAGGTACCGATAGTGAACTATAACGCTTTCTTTGGCTTTGTAGCCTCCTGCGCCGGTCTGCTGAATCTGGCGGTGCTGATTGACTGCTTCAGGCAGCAGCGGGTTCCTGCGATTCCCCATACCGAGCGGTTCTGCGATGAGCGCCTTAATTTTGTTCGTGAACCACAGACGATGCCGCTTCAGCATGCTCTGCTGCTGGGGGCCAACGAAGCCGGAAATTACTATGCAATAGTCATCAAAGGAGCACAGCCTGGATAACGCAGCGATTATTGCCGGCCACAGTCTCTGTTTGCCGTTCGCCAGAAGCAGCCATCAACTGATCGCCCATTTGCGACAGGGGAAGCAGGTGGAGACCTGCGGCTGGTTTGCTTCCGATGAGCAGGCGATAAAAGGTGGATTCAAAAGCAACAGGCATTTTGCGCGTCTGCCGCCGGGCGCAGAAAGCCTGTGTGAACGGCTGTCGCGACTGGTTGACGACGCCGTTGAACAGGCTTGCCTGGATAAACGCTGCCTGAGCGGAGAAAAGGTCAGGGTTTATCTGGCGGGCGTGGGGCCAAGAGTGGATGCGAAGGCCTATAAATCTTTCTATGACTGTAACGATATCGAGGATATCAAGCTGACAACATCGGTAGCACAGCTACAGATAGCCAATATGTCGCAGGATGGGCTGGCGTATCAGCTGGCGCAAAAATACCGTCTGAAATATCTGCCGCCTAATCTTAACTGCGCCAGCAACGCCTCACTGGCGGCGGTACATATTGGTTGTCAGGCGATAGAAAAAGGAGAAATCGATCTGGTGCTGGTGATCAGCTGCTCAGAGATTAAAACACAGGATTTTTGGTTCCTTGAGAACCAGCAGATGCTGAATGGCGGTGTGGTACAGCCCTTTGGCGCACAGAGTCAAAGCGTGCTGGTTGCTGAAGGTTTATGCGTCATGCTGCTGGAGAGTCGTCGTCATCGGGTTGCCCGGCAGGTGGCGGCTGGCGTGCGGTTACGCTCGGTTTATAACCAGATCGGTGCCAACAGAAATCATGATGCGGCTTATCTGACCGCCAGTCTGCACCGGCTGATGAAAAAAGCATTGCTTCACGCAGGCGTTGCGCTTAACGAACTGTGCGCGATCATTCCCCATGGCAATGGCGCTGCAGCCAGTGATAAAGCCGAGGCGCAGGCGCTCGCGCTGTTATTGAACGACGTTCCGGTGCCCATACTGGCCTATAAAGGACAGACGGGCTATACCGCCACTGGCTCCGGCATCGTTGATTTAATCATTGCTTACTATGCGTTAACCCGGCGGGAGCTGATCCCGGCACGAAGGAACGATGCCATTATCAAAGAGCTGGCGCCGTATCTGCTTATTGGCGCAGAAGCGGTAAAGCACCGGCAGCAGCATCTGTTAAAAACAGGCGTGAGCGTGGATGGGGCGCTGATCGCGGTAGTGGCGTCGGATGAGCGCCAGGAAGCCAGCAATGAGTAACTGCTATTTGTCTTCATTTGCGGTGATCGAGCCGGACGATCGCTTTTATCGCTATCATCCGAGCTGGTTAAACGTCTGGGAATCACACCTTTATAACCGGGCAATAAAAGCCACCAACGCGCAGGGATGGTTTTTTAAGCGGTTTGGCTGTGATAAAGCGCTCTACGCCCGCGAGATGATCCGCAAGCCAGCCTGCATTGATTATATCGAAGCCACAGAGCAGGCGGCCGACCAGGCGTTACAACAGCTAGCGGCTAAAGAACGCATGCGTTTAAGGAAGTCGCGCACCGCCTTTATCTGTGTTGATGCATGGGGCGAGTCAGGGCTATTTGAAAATATAACCAGCGCTCTGCATGTGACCATGCTTGATAGCCTGCCGAAAAACTTGTTGAAGAAATTTTCAGTAAAAGAGTTCACCTGCAAAGTGCGGGGTGAACAGCACGCCTTTATGCAGGCGCTGAGAATGGCGCAGGATTACCTTAGCTGGGATATCTTCGATTTTGTCGTGATTAGTGCTGCATATCGCGCCATTCCGCCGTTGGTTTTTTCCACGGCGGAAAACACGGCGCAGGGAGAAAACCCTGATATAAAAATGAATTTTTCCGTGGAGCGTGCAGGCTGTTTTATTTTCAGTCAGCAGGAAAGCGCTTTTCAGGTAGCGTGCGGCAGCTATATCTTTCCCGACAGTAACCTCTTAACTCTGGACAGATTATGTGATGACGCCGATATCGAACGGCTGGCCATTGCCGGATTAAGTTATACCCTGCCTGAACGGGGTAGTGCGAATAAACCAGGCGCATCGGCAGCGGAAATTATTCGCCTGAGCGAAAAGTATGGCGACAGCGGCTGCCTTTCGCCAGCGCTGAGCTGGCTTTACCTTGAGCGGCACCGCTGCCGATCGGGAAAAATGCGCACGGTCATGCCTGGCGCAATGGGCAGCTATCACTATTTCGACACCCGATATCAGCCTTAAGGGAGCAGGGATGACCAGTAATGTCAGGGAATTGCCAGCGATATCGTTAAGCGAGGTGAATAAAAGCTATGGCCGTAATGAAAGTAAAGTTGATGCGTTGAAAGCGGTAAATATGGAGATTGCGCACGGCGATTTTGTGGCGCTGTGCGGTCCTTCAGGCAGCGGGAAAAGCACGCTGCTGAACATATTATCTGGTATCGATAGGCCAACCAGCGGAACGGTGATATTTTTCGGCAAGATGCTTGATTCGCTAAACGAAAAACAGCTTTCCATTATCAGAAGCCAGCAGTTGGGCTTTATTTTTCAGTTTTTCAATCTGATGCCGGTGCTGACCGCGCTGGATAATGTCTGTTATCCGCTGCTGCTGAATGGTCGCTATCGGAAAAAAGAGGCCAGAGAACGTGCCCTGGATTATCTCAACAGCGTTGGGCTGGTTCACCTGGCGCATCGTAAACCGGCACAGCTTTCGGGAGGACAGCAACAACGGGTTGCCATTGCCAGGGCGCTGGCTCATCAGCCGAAGCTGGTGGTAGCGGATGAGCCCACAGGCAACCTCGATTCCACCACCGGTGGGGCGATTTTAGATCTGCTAACAAAAATCAATCAGGAAACGGGCACCACTTTTATTATCTCAACGCACTCGGCGCAGCTGAAAGAGCGGGCCGGGCGTATTATCGAAATCAGGGATGGGCAAATTGATGAGGGTTAGCGGCTGGCTACGCTGCGCTATTTTGCTGGCGAGCTTAACGATGCAGGCCGTAAGCGCCGTTGCGCCACCGATGGTGGCAAGGATTATCCAGCACTCGTTTCCAGAGCGTCGGGAATCGCTGCAGGTTTTAACGGAAGCGCTGTTTACGGAATATCAACAGCAAAAAAATATTACCTCATTAATTTTCTACTCCTACGGCATGCTAAAGCTGGCGGAGCAGCTGGCTGTAGAAAACGATGTGATTAAGGCTGCGGAATATGCCAGAACGGGCTTTTTTTATCTGGACGAAGCCGCTGAGCTGTATGAAAACGACCCGCGCGTACGTTATTTAAGGGCCAGAATCGACGCCTTTCTGCCCGCCGCCTCTGGCCGCTGTGTTATTGCTCTCAGCGACACGCAGTTTATCCAGCAATCAAGCGTAACGTTCGAAAGCGATATTCTGGATAACGTTAAATATATGCGCTATCGCGCCTTACACAGCTGTGGAGAAATCAATCAGGCAGCGGCTTTGCTGGCCCGGTTAAAGCAGGCACGCCCGCATTTAAAATCTCTCTCGTTAGCGCTGAATGCCGCGCCTGAATGGGAAATAAGCGAAGCCACGCAGATCGTTCTTCCTTTAGCCGGGGATAAATAGATGATCGCTACCGGAAGCCTTATCGCCGCAGCGCTTATTAGCGGTTTTGTTGTTTACTGTCTTTTGTGCAGCAGAGAGATCGCCCTGTTTGCGCTGTTGAATCTTTTCAGGCATAAACGGCGTTCATTTTCCACTCTGATGGCGATCGTTATCGGCGGCGTAGCCATTTTTAGCTGGGGCGGCTTTATTCATCACGCTTTCTGGATCCTGAAAGAGCAAACGGTCCGTATGAATGTGGGCCATATCCAGCTTTATAATCCGCTCTGGTTTCAGACATCGAATAAAAACCTGAGCCTTATTAACGATTATCAAACGCTGAAAGCAGAAATAGAAAGCCATCCCGACCTGGCTGCGTATATTGCCACGCTTTCCGGGCAGCTGGAGTTTACCGGCATCATTTCACATTATGAAAATGAAACCTCAAGCTATTTTTCTGGAGTGGGCATCGAGCCTGTACCGGCGCTTAAACTGGGCGCTTTCGAGAAGATGCTATCCGGGAGTGATTTATCGCGCGTCAGAAAAGAGGAGATGACGCTGGGCAACGGTCTGGCAACCACGCTTAACGCGCATTACGCGGACTGGCTGGATTTAATGGTGGTGAATAGCCGCGGCGGGCAGGGAGCGATCTCATTAAAACTGCGCGGCATTTTTTCCTCCGGCATCAAAGATTACGATGATGTAGCCATAAAGGTTCCGCTGGTTACCGCTCAGCGCATGATGGATACCCGTGGCGTCAGTAAAGTTTTAATTTTGTTGAAAGATGATGCCGATCTTCCGCTGTTCAGGGCGAAGCTTCAGCAATTTATCAATGAGAAAAACCTGCCGTTAACCATTCGTAGCTGGAAAGAGATATCGCTGTTTTATCAACAGGTGGAAAGCTTGCTCTCCGGGATCTATCTCTTTATTCAGGTAATGGTGGCGGTCATTGTTATTTTTATGATTAGCAATGCGATGGCAATGAATATCGTGGAGCGCACCCGTGAGATCACCACCTTACGCGCCATTGGCCTTAAACCCACTCATATTATCCGCCTGTTTTTGCTGGAAGGAATAGTTATTGGTGTTCTGGGCGGCGCAGGCAGCCTTCTGGCGGGCTTTGCCCTGGCCGGGATCGTTAACCTGCAGGGCATTGCCATGCCGCCTTCGCCCGGGCAAACCCACGGTTACACCGCGTTTATCAAGACGGACAGCGTTGAGCTGTGGGCCGTTACGTTTTTATTGCCGGTGCTGACCTCGGCGCTGGCCGCTATTTTGCCCTCGCTCCGGGCATCCCGTTTAAATATCGCGGACGCGTTTAAATTCAGCTAAAGGAAGAACGATGAAAAGGGCAGGGAAAGCCTTGGTTCTGTTTTTTGCCAGCGCAGCAGCCGCGGCCTCGCCGCAGGCGCTGGAAATCATTCGGCTGGCGGATGAAGTGCGCTCGCCCAACAAGCCTTTTCGCTACAGGGTAACCATACAGGAATATCAATCGGGGCAGCAGCAGCCTGTCAGCAAACAGATCCTGGATATCTCGATGCGCTTTATTAAGCCGGAAAAGGGCGGGCAGGCGGATGCGCGCTCTCTGGTGCGCTTTGTCTGGCCACCGCGCGACAGGGGAAAGATGATGCTGTCGGACTGGTATGAACTGTGGTTTTATACGCCGGAGCTGCGGCGGCCGATCCCCATTTTGCCTCAGCAGAGGCTGCTGGGGCAAATCTCCAATGGCGATGTCATCGTGACGAACTTTGAGTATGCCTATCATGCCGAACTGTTGGGGGAGGCACCCTGTGGAGAAACCCATTGCTACCGGCTGGCGCTAAAGCGAAAGTCTCCCGCCGCGACCTGGCCGAAGATCATTTACTGGGTGGAAAAAGGTGGTGATTACCGGCCCTGGAAAGCAGCCTACTATTCACTGGATGATAAGCTGGTTAAGCAGGTTCTTTATCAGAACTATCTGCCGGTGTTAGGTAAAGCAAGGCCGACCAGGATCGTGGTGGAAGATTTGCGCCACGGCAAGAGATATTCCGTAATGGAGTACAGCGATATTCGGCTGGAATCGCTTCCTCTTTCTCACTTCACCAAAGAGTATATTCAGCGGAGTGGCAACTGATGGCGCGGGTTATCAGGTTGCTGCTGCTATTTTTCCCGCTACGCCTTTTAGCGGAGTGCCTGCCAGAGGCGGATATTCAGCTTTATGCCCAGCAGGCGTGGCGGCACAGGGAAACGGCTCGTTGGCAAATAGATCAGAAAAATTCTTACCGGGATAACAGTAGCGTCAGTGATATAGCCATCAGATACGATAACCGCTGCGAGCTTAAGGCGAACATGCTTAGTGCGGATTTATCGCTGGTGGGGATGGCTTATTACCCGTGGCAAACGCCCGGCGCTTTTGAAACAGAGAAAAATCACACGCGGTTAATGTTGCACCGGCTGAGTTTCGCTTATCAACCGTCAGAAACGCTGCTTTTTACGCTGGGTAAATTCAGCGCGAAACCGGGACGGTTTTATTTAAAGTCGCCGGCAGATTTGCTGCATACTTACTATTCAGGTTTTAAACCAGGCAGAATTTACGATCCCGTTCTGCAGGCGATCTACGCCGAATCCTTTTGGGGCATTCAGTTATCCGCAGATGCACTTCATTATGCCTGGTCGTTAACGGTTGTGCCGCAGCTAACGCAGATTAGGCGACGCTATGAATCTTCCGGCGACTGGCCTGCACTTGAGCGCTCCAACGCCAGCGCGCGCTATCTGCTCTCTTACAGCGATTACCGGCGACCTGATCATACGCTTTCGGTGAGTTTGCGCGCTGGCGAAAGCAGAACGCTGGCCGTGGCGGACAGCTTTCATCCTGCGCCGCAGTGGATGTTTAACGCTGAACTGGCCTGGCATGGTAATCAACAGTGGCGTCATTTTGTTGAGCAGCGCGCGGCACAGGTACAAAATTATCTCTTTCCCTCTGCGCTTTTTCAGCGTGGCCGTCAGAGCGGCATAGAACTGGCATTGTCAGGGCAATACACCACGCAGAGCTTCAGCCATTTTGGTGTGGAGTATTATTTCCAGAGCGAAGGCTATTCCCGCCAGCAGTGGCGCAACCAGATAAACTTCATTCGCTACCTGAATCAGCGTACGGGTTTTGCTCATATCGATCGCGCTCATGATGCGTATAAATATTTAATGGCAGCGGAAATAGATAACATTGCCAATAAAGGCAATCTACAGGGAAAGCATTATCTGAACAGCTATGCCACGCTAATCACCGCCGATAGCGCCAACCTGCGCGCATACAGCATCGTTAATCTTTTAGATAAAAGCATAATGCTGGGGTTGCATTTTAATCAGCCGCTGGCGCAAGAAAATATCGATTTTTACAGCGGCGTCTATAGCACGCAGGGAAGCAGCAATAGTGAGTTTGGCCTGTTTGGCAAAATGGTGGGCGTTTATTGCGGATTTAAATATTATTTTTAAGAGATGAACATGGATAGTAATCATCAACACCGAACGGTGGCCCTGCTTTTTGCCGGGCAGGGGAATCCGGCTATTGGTATGGGAGCCGAGCTTTGGGACGTTAATGCGCATACCCGCAAAATTTGGGACTGCGCCAGTGATATTTCAGGCATTGATATTCGGCATATTTGTTTAAAAGGTCCGCTAAATAAGCTGGTACACACCTCAGCACAGCAGCTTGCTGTTACGGCAGTCAATATCAGCTTATATACGCTACTACGGGAAAAAGGGATAAATATTTCTGCATCCTGTGGGCATAGCGTAGGTGAATACAGCGCCTTGTATGCCGCAGGCGCAATAACGCTGGAGGCGCTGTTTTCTCTTATTCAATTTCGCGCAGCTACCATGCATGAGCTAAGCAAAAAACATAAAGGCTCCATGCTGGCAGTGAGAGGAATGAACTATCTGGCTGTACGCGATCTGATTGCGGCTTATGGCGCTGAACTGGATATCAGCTGTGATAACAGCTGCCGACAACAGGTGATTGGAGGCCCAACCTCTGCGCTAAGCGATTTTGCGCGTCGTGCCTGCTGCCAGAGCGTTAAGTTAGCGGTAAGCGGAGCCTGGCACACTCGCCTGATGCAGGAGGGCGTTCAGCCAATGCGGGATTTTCTGGCCAGGGTAACTATTCAGCCGCCGCAACATAACGTATTGATGAATGTCAGCGGTCAGGCGGAATCGCATCCCGGAACCATTCGGGAGAACCTGGCGCAGCATTTAACCCATACCGTAAAGTGGACTGCGAGCATGGCGCGGCTTTTAAGCGCGGAGAACTCACCGTTACTCATTGACATCAGTCATAAGGCCTGGCTGGTACCATTGCTAAGCGATTATGCCGATTTTTTGCCGGAGCGGCTATTCCATTGCAGAACATTCCTGTCAGGTCAGTGAGACTATTATGATCCCCGATTATGCAGTTTTTATCCGCTATCAGGACAGAAGGTTAATCCCGTTTGTTTACTTTATCCTATTGATGCTGTTAGGTTTTTTATGGAAAAATAACGCCTGCTCGCTTACCCAGCAGGAGGCGGGCGCTGTTAGCGCTATTCTGGCCATTGTACTGTTCCATCTTATTTATGATTTAAAAGCATACTGGATGTACAAAGGCGCAATCAAAAATGTCGATCTCACCTGCTTTAACGGTAAAACCCCCTCCCGGGCGGAAAGGTTTTTATCCCGTCCGCTGGTGGCGTGCGCCTTCAGCGCGCTGGCCTGCTGGCTGCTGGTCAAAGGCGGATTCGCGCTGCTGGGAGATCGGTATGCCGTTTTAGGCTTGTATAGTTTGCTGCCTTTACTGGTTTATTGGATGTTCAGAGGCGTGCGGTCGGTTTATATCAGACAACTGGCTAATTTTACGCCACAAAAGGCGCAACATCGTAGGCTTTATCACTATGTAAGCTATTTCATGCTGATAAATAGCGCGTTGAATATGTTGACCGTCAGCCCGCTGAAAAATAATCCCGACTTTTCCCTGAACCACGGATGGCAGTCGCCTGCGCTTATGGTGGCGATGTTTATCCTCTGTCTGGTGGTGTTAACCCTCAGTTTGCTTTTTGCCCGCCTGTCAAAAAAGTATATTTTTCTCGGTAAGTTGCTCATGCAGGAAATTGACTTTTCCTTTTCCACTGCGGTGCCCTGCGCGGCGCTGCAGGCAAAACCGCTGGCAGTGCGGGTAACTGTTTTTGCTGCCTTACAGCTACTGTGGATAATTTTCATTAATGCGCTATTGGCCTGGCTGGCCTGGAGCCTGCCGTTTAGCCTTTACTTTTTCGTTTGCTATCTGCCAGCAAGCGGCTGCTATTTTTTGCATCTCTACTGGCGATGGCATACAGACTACCTAACCGCCTGTGACATGTATCTGCGCTGTATTGAGATCGATAAGCGGGCCACGCTCTGGTAATTCGCGTCTGGGCTATCCACGGATTCATCACAGAACTGTCGCTACGGCAAAAATCGGTCTATAACTTATAGCGGTCCGCTAACGGATGGCGGGCTGCTGGTGACGCTTTAATCGCGAAGGATAAAAACAGAACAGAAAGCGTCGATGATTCATACAGCCTTGTGTTTTATGGAAAAGCTTCTTAAAAAATTTAACTTTGGGGGGTTGCCAACCGCGGGAAGTTAGTCCATAATGCCGTCCATCTGATGAGGGAACGCGAAAAAACTTCTCGAATCAATGAGTTAGCATCTGAGCATAGATGCAGCTTCAGTTAAGAATTAGATGGTTCGAATTCGGACGATCAAACGGAATAAAGGCGCGTTGGCAGAGTGGCCATGCAGCGGATTGCAAATCCGTCCACCTCGGTTCGACTCCGGGACGCGCCTCCACTTTACACCCTGCCCGGGTGGTGAAATCGGTAGACACAAGGGATTTAAAATCCCTCGGCTGTATGGCTGTGCGGGTTCAAGTCCCGCCCCGGGCACCATAATGAATACCGAATAAAATCAAAGCAATAAGCAGTAATGTCGTAACCGCCCAAGGGCGGTTTTTTTGTTTTTGTCTTCGGTTTCCTGATATCAACCTCTGTCATGATTCCCTTATTCTGCCTGCCAACTATCGGGTAATCAGCCAGCCCGGGCATGGGCACCAAATCCTAATGCAGGATAATAACACCACACCAGTATTTAGTTACAACATGCTATTATGATGCTTAAAGTTGCAGCAGGCACCGAGCCATTAATGGCCTGGCAGGAGAAAGCAGCAACTGCAGAGCGGTTTTTGATAAACCACAAAGGGATGCAGACAAAAAAGCGCATAATAGCGCCTCACTTACTTCGCAATATCACCACTTACTATGTTAATTCGTCAGGATGAGGCCAGAACCTTTATTACCGACAGCCGTCTGGCCGCAACGCTTGCACTGGTTGCCGGCGCGTTAAATACCGCTGCCTTTGAGGCGGTGGGTTTTTTCTCTGCCAATATGACCGGCAATGTCTCATCACTCTCCGAGCGACTGGCGCGCGCTGAGCTGCCGATCGCGCTGTTCTTTTTTGAGATTGTTTGTCTGTTTATTCTCGGCTCCACCTTTTCAACCCTGCTGATTAATCATGGCCGTCGCCACAGCATTAGCGCCGTTTACGTCATTAATATTCTGCTGGAGGGGATGCTGTTGCTGCTGCTGGGCGTTACGGAGATCTTTTTCCCGCAGGTAGCAGGCGGCCTCCTGATGATCCTCAGCCTGAGCTTTTTAATGGGGCTACAAAATGCGGTGGTTACGCGGATTTCCAATGCACGTGTGCGTACAACCCATGTTTCCGGAACGGCAACCGATATCGGCATAGAGTTAGCTATGCTGCTGGATATTTTGCGGCGTCGGGAATCTACAGAGTACACCCCAGTCTATCTGCAACGGCTGATGCTGCATGGCTCAACCATAACGGCCTTTCTGGTGGGTGGCGTAGGCGGGGTTTGGCTCTACAGAATGATGGGAAACGGCTTCCTGTTGGTGATTGGCCTGTTTTTAACGCTGCTGGCGCTGGGCTATCTTTTTAAAGCCCGCCGGATTACGGCGGGCAAATAAAAACGTAACGGGCCGTTTGGGTTATAGCGTGCCGCTCAGACGACGATGAAAATCGCTGCTGCGCGTATCCAGCCCAACGATTTTTACCCGCGCATCATAGCGCTGGTAGCGGTTTTCAATCGCATCAAGCGCCGCCACGCTGGAGGCATCCCAAATCTGCGCATGTGTTAAATCAATGGTGACATCCTGCGGGTCGTGCGCATAGTCGAAATGCTCAAACAGGTCGTTGCTGCTGCCAAAAAACAGCGGGCCGCGCACCACATAGCGCACCGATTCACCGTCGGCGCTGAGCTGCCGCTCCGCATGGATAACGTGCGCGACGCGACGGGCAAACAGCAAAATAGCGAAAACAACGCCGCCAACCACGCCTATGGCCAGGTTACCGGTCCAGACGGTCATGACAACTGTCAGCACCATGATTGCCGTTTCCGACAGGGGAATGCGTTTCAGAGTAGCGGGCTGCAGGCTGTGCCAGTTAATGGTTTTCAGCGCAACGATCATCATAATGCCCGCCAGCACCACCATTGGGATCTGCGCCATCAGCGCGCTGAGTCCGGTGACCAGCAGCAGCAGAACCAGAGCGGCTGCCACAGTAGAGATACGTGTGCGCGCCTTGCCTAATTCCACATTAACGATGGTCTGGCCAATCATGGCGCAGCCGGCAATGCCGCCGTAAAAGCCTGCAAAGATATTGCCGATACCCAGTCCCCAACATTCACGACGTTTGCTGGATGGCGTATCGGTAAGATCGTCAACCAGTTTCGCCGTCAACAAGGATTCCATAATGCCTACCAGCGCAATGCTCAGCGCCGTCGGCCAGACAATTTGCAGCGTCGCCAGATTAAGCGGCACGGCCAGCTGATTCAGTCCTGGCAGACCAGCCTGCATCGGACCTTCATCGCCAACGTTTGGTACATGCAGTCCACAGTAAACGGCAATGGCGGTAATCACCACGATCGCGACCAGCGGGGAAGGGACACTCTTTAATACGCGCGGCAGCAACAGCACGATAATCAGCGTCAGGGCAAACAGCAGCCACACCGGCAGCGACTGACCCCAAACGTGCGGTACCTGAGCAAAGAAAATGAGTACGCCCAGCGCGTTAACAAAGCCCAGCATCACCGAACGGGGAATATAGCGCATCATTCGCGCCAGCCCGGCGATTCCGAACAGGATCTGTATTACGCCGCCCATCAGCACGGCGGGCATAATGTATTCCACGCCGTGCGCACGCACCATCGGGCCAATGACCAGCGCAACCGAACCGGCGGCGGCGGTCACCATTGCCGGACGACCGCCCAGCAGAGACAGCGTAAGCGCCAGCACCACCGAGGCAATCAGGCTGACCTTAGGATCAACGCCGGCAATCACGGAAAATGAGATAACTTCAGGAATCAACGCCAGCGCGGTAATTACGCCAGCCAGGCATTCGCGCGTGAATAATTTGGGCGAGCGTAACACGCGGGCAACGGTTAGCTCGCTGGCGGCATGCTTTTCAGCGTTCGCCTCGGAAGAGGTGGTCATAATAATGCAGGCTCTTATTGTCTTAATGTCAGATGCAGCAGTGTGCATCATGGATCTGAAAGGTTTGAGTTGCCCATACAGGGCAAGAGGCGCATGTTACCTGTAATTGTCTGTTGATACCAGTTTCAGACCGGATTTCCCTCTGCAGGAAAGTGCCGGTCTGAGACGCAATGACATCACTACTCTGGCCGCTTTAACTGGCGATATAGCCAACTAAAGAGGTTAATAACCGATAATATCGTCTTCCGTTTTGTTAACCACCAGCTCCAGAACACGACGATAAACATCCAACATAACCACATCGCTTTCCAGCTCAAGACGCTGGATAAGGCGTGAGATAATCGCTTTATTGGTTACGGGCTGTCCTGCCTGCAGAATCTCAGCCACGACGGCACCCAGAACTTCGCCTTCGTTAACGGCGCCCTGCTCCTGCAGGTTAAAATAGTCGGTAATATCCTTGTCGGTTTGCGAGGTAGTCGTCTGCATGTTCGTCCTCTTTAACGCGGCTGGTAGCGCGTCAAGGCTTAAGGGATCGGTCAGAAATGACCGGGTTCTAATGTTTATGGTCAAAAACCAATGATGTCGTGAGCAGAATGCAATACATCCTTCAGGCGAAAAAAAACCTCTGAAGGTGGAAATCCGAGTTAAACACCTTCAGAGGCGACGCAAATGCATCATTCGTTACAGAGCATGATTTAGCTCAGCGAAGGTAAAGCTATACAAAAAAAGCAAAGCTGTACAAACAATGATTAAACAAAAAGTGCTATTGCTTAATAATCAAATAATTAAAAAGATAAATAATTATACAAAAGCTATACAAAATCGCGATAAAAACGTTTCGCTTGTAACATTTATTCTAAAGGTAACTTTAAAACCAGGCTGTAGGCAGTGAATGGGCGTTTTTTGCCGTTCTCGGGAATGCCATTTTTTGCACCATAATAAGCCGGCAAGATTCTTCACAACCCCTTTCTCCAGCGCCTATACTTACCAATGGTTATATACATAGAAGTCTAATCATTAGGTGCCTATATTTTGGATTCCTCTCAGCGCTTTCCTCGTCTGCTGCAGCTCACGGCGCACGCCTGGCGACTGGCTATCGACCGCCGACTAAAAGAGAGCGGCCTCAGCATGAATAGCTGGCTGGCTATTGCCACGCTGGCCAGTGAAAGTGAACCCATGACGCAGAAAGCGCTGGCGCAGGTGCTGGGGCTGGAAGAGGCCAGCATGGTGCCGCTAATCGACCGGCTGGTGGCGCAACGGCTGATAGAGCGTCTGCAGCCAGAAGAAGATCGACGTAAGCGCCTGCTTATTGTCACTGCCGAAGGCTGGGCGGTTTTTGAAAAAGTCAAAGTAGAAGCAGATCGTTTACGCGGCGAGCTGTTAACGGATATCGATCGCGACGAGTTAGCGATAGCCCAGCGTGTACTGCAGCAATTGCTGGATAAGACAGGAACGCTCTGACGTGGCGAAATCGAATCCTTATGCTCCGCGCCAGTGGCAGCCACATGAAAAGCCAATGCTGCCTGGTTCACCTTCAACACCGATTCATCCCACCAAAAAACGTATCGCTTTTGGGCTGGTTGGCCTGCTGATTACCCTGACGGGCGCGCTGAGCAATGCGCTGGTAACGGCTAATCTGACCAACCTTCAGGGCACCTTTGGCGCTTATTCTAACGAGATCGCCTGGCTCCCGGCGGTTTACGTAATGGGAAATATCTCTATTAACCTGCTGCTGGTGAAGTTTCGCCAGCAGTTTGGCCTGCGTATCTTTACCGAAGCTTTTTTGCTGCTGTATGTGCTGGTGGCCTTTTTTCACCTGTTCGTTAACGATCTCAGCTCGGCGATTATTGTCCGTACCGCGCACGGTATGGTGGCGGCCGCGCTAAGTTCTCTGGGCATTTACTATCAGATTCAGGCGTGGCCGGCAAAGCATCGCCTTAAGGCGTTAGCGATCGGCATCAGCGCCTCACAGTTGGCCATTCCACTGGCACGGCTATTCTCTTCTGAGCTGCTGCAACTGGAGGAGTGGCGCGGGCTTTATCTGTTTGAGCTGGGGCTGGCGATGGTGGCGCTGGGGTGCGTACTGATGCTGAAGCTGCCGCCAAGCGATCGCAGCAAGGTGTTTGAAAAAATGGATTTCGTCACCTTCATTTTAATGGCACCGGGGATGGCGCTGCTGTGTGGTGTGCTGTCACTGGGACGCATCGAATGGTGGTTCAGTACGCCGTGGCTCGGTATCTGCCTGGCACTGGCTGTGGTACTGATCATCAGCGCGGTGGTGGTAGAGCATAACCGTAAAAATCCGCTGATCAATACGCGCTGGCTGGGCAGCGGAGCCATTATCCGGTTGGGTATCGTAATGATCATGATGCGCGTGGTGCTGGCGGAACAGAACAGCGGAGCCATCGGCTTTTTGCAGCAGGTTGGCCTGCAGAACGATCAGCTGCGTGGCCTGGCGCTGGCGATTATTGCTGGCGTGGTGCTGGGGATCACTGCCAGCGCGCTGACCTTGAAACCTGCACACTTTAGCTGGCCGATCGTCACCTCATTGCTGATCATGATGATTGCGTCATTTATGGACAGCCACTCTAATCCGCTGACGCGGCCGCACAATATGTATTTCAGCCAGTTTCTGCTGGGCTTCAGCAGCGCTTTCTTTATGGCGCCTGCCATGTTACTGGGCATCGGCAGCGTGGTAACTCAGCCGAAAAACCTGGTGAGCTTCGTGGTGCTGTTCGGCATGAGTCAGAATTTAGGCGGTTTGATTGGCGCTGCCATGCTCGGCACCTTTCAGGTATGGCGGGAAAAATATCACTCCAGTCTGCTGGGTGACCAGCTTTCACTGCTCGATCCCAACGTAACCGAGCGTCTTAGTCAGTACAGCGCGCTGTTTAATAGCCAGCTGGGCGACAGTGCACTACTTAGCGCGCAGGCGGTAGCGCAGTTGCAAAGCGTCTCCACGCTGCAGGCCAACGTACTGGCATGGAACGATACCTATTTACTGACCGCCGGGATGGCCTTTTGTACCCTGGTCTGGGTGCTTTATCGCCTGACGCGCCAGCGTATTATCACCCGACGTCAGCAGCAGCGTGAGGCCGCCGCTGCTCAATCAATTTCGGCAACATCAGCCAGCATGGAGAAACAATGAGCCAGCAGGAAGAAGTCAAAGCCGCCGAGCGCGAGCGTAATAATAAATTTCGGATCCTCTCCATTGCCGTTGGCAGCGGTATAGCTCTGGTTGGCGTACTGGTTATCCTTTACGCCTGGCAGCTATGGCCCTTTACCAGCGCGGTGCAGAGCACGGAAAATGCCTATGTACGAGGGCAGATCACCTTTATCAGCCCGCAGGTCAGTGGCTATATCACCGCCGTTAATGTGCAGGATCTACAGCCGGTTCATAAGGGTGACGTGCTGATGACCATTGACGATCGTATCTATCGTCAGCGGGTTGAACAGGCGAAAGCGCAGCTGGCGATGAAGCAGGCGGCGTTAGCCAATAATCAGCAGCAGCGGCTCAGCGCCGAAGCGGTGATCGTACGTAACCAGGCGGCGCTGGAAAATGCCCGTGCACAGGCGGCAAAAAGCGGCTTCGATTTAAAACGCGTGGAAAACCTGGTGGCAGACGGCTCGTTGTCAATTCGTGAGCGTGACGCGGCGCGTGCGGCGAATAGCGCGGCGGTAACCGCCGTGCAGCAGGCGAAGGCGACGCTGGAAGTGTCACGTCAGGATCGGCAAACGGTAATCGTTAACCGCGCCTCGCTGGAGGCGGATGTCGCCAATGCGCAGGCGACGTTACAGCTGGCACAGATCGATTTAGACAACACGCGCATTATTGCGCCGGAAGAGGGGCAGCTGGGGCAGATCTCAGTGCGGCGCGGCGCCTATGTCTCTGCGGGTACGCGGCTCACGTCGCTGGTGCCGGCGAAAAAATGGGTGATCGCCAACATGAAAGAGACGCAGATGACGCACGTACGCCCCGGTTTGCCGGTTACCTTTACCGTGGATGCTTTGAACGGCGCTGAGTTTCACGGCGTGGTGGAATTTATCTCTCCGGCTGCAGGCTCGGAGTTCAGCGCAATCTCACCGGATAACGCGACCGGCAACTTTGTGAAAATAGCGCAGCGTATTCCGGTACGTATCAGGATCACGGATGATACGCAGGCGCGGCTGCGTCCCGGGATGTCGGTAGAGGTGAATATCGACACCTCCGGCGCAGAGGAGCCACGGTCATGATGCGCTGGAAACCGCAGGCGCTGGCGCTAATGATCCCATTGTTAATCGGCTGTGCCCGTGACGTTGACAAGGCACCGTCGTCGTTGCCGATCCCGCCGCAGTGGCGTTATCAGGTGGGGCCGTCCGCCGCGCCGGAAGCGAACTGGTGGCGAACCTTTGCCGATTCCAATCTGAACCGGCTGGTGGAACAGGCCCTGCGCAATAATCCCGATATTCTGACCGCCCGTTCGCGCGTGGATCAGTATCGGGCGCAACTGCGCGCCGCCGCCGGAGATAATTTTCCCACGCTGGATGTCGGCGTAGGCGCAACGCGTGCGCGCTCGCTGTCGGCCGTTACCGGGCAACCGCGCGAGGGCAACGTTTATCAGGGATTGCTGCAGGCAAACTATGACGTGGATCTGTGGGGATCGCGCAGTAGCAGTATCAATGCCGCTCGTGCGTCGCTGGCGGCGCAGCAGGCCGCTGCGGCTGCGGCTGAACTGACCATCGCCACCTCGGTCGCCTCCGGCTATATTTCCTTGCTGGCGCTGGACGAGCAGCTGCGCGTGACCCAGGCGACGCTGGCAACGCGAGAAAACTCGCTCAATCTGGCGCAGCGTCAGTTCGCCGCAGGTTATACCTCGCGGCTGGAGTGGATGCAGGCAGCATCGGAATATCAGGCGGCCAAAGCGCAAATTCCCCAGCTTGAACATCAAATCCATCAGCAGGAAAACGCGCTGAGTATTTTAGTTGGCATGAATCCGCGTCGCATTGCTCGCCAGTCAAACTTTACGCAGGTGATGCCGCAGCGGTTACCGTCGCTGTTACCATCAGAGTTGCTGCAGCGTCGACCAGATATTGTTCAGGCCCAGCGGCTGCTGCTGGCGGCGGACCAGACGCTGGTCTCTTCTCAGGCCCAATTGCTGCCCTCGCTTAATCTGACTGCCTCTGGCACCCTGCAATCCTCGGTGCTGCATCAACTGGTGGATAATCCGTTCCGTCTGTGGAGCATTGGCGGCAGCGTGCTGGCACCCTTGCTGAATCGGGAGGCGCTAACGGCACAGGTAGATGTTTCGATGGCATCGCGCAATCAGGCGCTGTACGGCTATGAGAAAGTAGTGCGAAACGCTTTTAGTGAAGTAAATGATGCGCTGGATGCGATTCAGCAGACCCAGGCGCAGCTGCAGGAGGTAGAAAAGCAGCAGGAGATCGCCGCCGACACGCTACGTATTGCCCGCAACCGCTATCAAAACGGCTACGCTTCCTATCTTGACGAGCTGGATGCACAGCGTACGCTATTCAGCGCGCAGCTGAACGTGGTTCAGTTGAAAAGCAATCTGCTACTGGCGCAAATCGATCTTTATCGGGCGTTGGGCGGCGGCTGGCAACCTTAAGAGCCTGCTTAGCGCGCCGGAACGCTAAGATTCGGCGCGCTAAGCAGGCGGTTACGATTTCAATCAGCCGTGCTACACTGTAAAACCGCATGGCAGAAACAGAGCGGTATCTTGTTTATCGATGATGTCCGCTGTGATGATGACAAAAAATGAATGAAATTTTGCCGCCTGAGCCTCCAGAAAGAGATGAACTGCCGCAACTCGACGATGCGCAATTTGCCATTGTAGTCCTGTTATTAACCTCTTTTACTCTGATATTCTTTGTTCTCATTGTGACCCTATGGATGTCATAATTGCACACTGCAAAAGATCCGATGGTTAAATAAGGAGATCAGTGATGGAGAACCGTGACGATAAACTTATCGCGTTAATTGGTTTACTCGCTGCCAGTCTGATCGGCATCGTGGTTATCTTTACCACGACCTGGCTGACCGACATTCGTCGTCCCTCATCCGACGCGTTTGAAGTGCAGACCTGCACCATGCCGCCTGCAGAACCCGCCGCTCAGCCCGCCGAAGCTTCCCCGACGCCTTAACCTTTTGCACGATTTTGTAATTTGATTTGCTGGCTGCGTAACGCCAGCGCCAGCGGCTCATAGAGCGTGCGGCTGCCATTGGGATCGGGCAGGCCAAACAGCGGGCCGGGCGAGCGACGGTCGTCTGCCCAGGCCGGATACTCCACTATCGGATAGAGGGAAATGCCTTCCACGGCCACTCCCTGTTCCAGCGCCAGTTCCACTTCATCAGCAACAATGTTCAGCCAGTTGGCCCGTGCTTCGCCTTCCGCACCGGTTTCCGCTAACAGCATTGGGCGCTGATAACGTTGCCAGACCTCCTCAAGCAGCAGATGCAGCGGACGCCAGGCGGCGTGCGTTGCGTTTAAAGGCGAACCGTTACTGAACCACTGATTATCGGGATAGTAGTTCAGACCGATAATATCCAGCGTCTCCGGGCTGCCGCCCAGCTCCGGGCATTGCTTGCCGCATAGCATATCCCAGGCGTCAAACTGTGAAAGGTGCTGACGCTGCGCCTCTTCACGCGCCGCCGCGCTGTGGTCAACGGGTGCAACATGCACCAGCGGATCCGTCAGAACAAAGCGCGCCTGCGGATAGATCTCGCGTATCGCGGCGATCGCCGCCAGGCTGGCGCGCACCAGCTGTTTCTTCAGGGCCGGGCCGCGTCCGCTGGCGTAGGGGTTAAGCCAGGCCACTTCCGCGCCCGCCCACGACCAAAAGGAGATCTGATTGATCGGGGTGAAAAAGGGTTGCTCAATACCCTCGTTGCGCATCACTTCCGCCATGGCGCGGGCAAAACGGGCGAAGGCATCAACAAAGCCGGATGACCAGATATCGAGATGATCCGGATAACCAAAGTGCGCCACTTCCCAGATCACCTGAATTCCGTGCTGGTTGGCGGCATGCACCATCGGCAGAAAAGAGGACCAGTCATATTCGCCAGGCGTTTTTTCGATCAGGTACCAGCGTGCGCCGTCGCGTGCGGTCAGCAAACGGTGCTCCACCAGCGCGGCATAATCTTTATGGATCAGCATATCGTGGCCGCTGCTGATAATCATATCCAGACGTTTACCCTCTCTGCGGCAGGCGGTTGAGCAGGGGAAGCTGCCCTGAAAAAAGCTGTGGAACAGAGACGGCTGGTGGCGCTGCGATGGCACGGTTGATGAGGTAACTCGCATGCGGTTCTTCTCCTGTAAAAAAGGCAGGCGCGGAACGTTTCGCTAAGTCTAGACTAAATGGCATCCCCGACCCGATTTTCACCATTGATATTGCGAGGAGAAAACATGCATAGCCGGCTACGTATTATTCAGGGCGATATTACGCGTCAGCAGGTAGACGTGATTGTTAACGCTGCAAACAGCAGCTTACTGGGCGGCGGCGGGGTTGACGGCGCAATTCATCGCGCAGCGGGACCGGCGTTGTTGGCCGAGTGTCGCCAGCTGGCAGCGAGTCGGGGCGGCTGCCCGACCGGAGAGGCGGTGCTGACCGGAGCCGGCAACTTACCGGCGCGTGCAGTGATTCATACCGTGGGCCCGGTCTGGCGTGGTGGTGGCCAGGGCGAAGCGGAGCTGCTGGCCAGCGCCTATAATAATAGTTTGCAGCTGGCTGCAGAGCATCGCTTCGCTACCATCGCCTTTCCCGCCATCAGCACCGGCATTTATGGCTACCCGAAAGCGGCGGCGGCGGCGATCGCCTTGCGAACAATTAGCCAGTTTTTGCAGCAGCACGACTATCCTCAGCAGGTCTGGGTGGTCTGTTTTGACGAAGAAAGTTATCGTCTTTATCGCCAGCATTCAGAACAGGTCGATGACGGTGGAGCTGCGGCCGGTGAATAATAACAATCAGGTTTAGAAAAAAGGAAAAATAATGGCTGAAGCGCTTTACCCGCAGGATAACGTGACGCCTGCAGACAGCCGTACCCGCCTCGCCAGGGCAGTTAAACCCCGTACCGTTCAACATCCACAGCACAGCGGTATCCATTCATTGAGCAACGGACTGGATGCCTTCGCCGCCCGTTATCAGCTGTTATCGATGGCGGAAGAACGCATCGATATTCAGTACTATATCTGGCAAAACGATATGTCCGGGCGGCTGCTGTTCAGCGCGCTGCTGGAGGCCGCTGACCGGGGCGTCCAGGTCCGTTTGCTGCTGGATGACAACAACACCATGGGACTGGACAAAACGCTGAGCGAATTGAATCGTCATCCCAATATCGAGATCCGCTTGTTTAATCCGTTCTCGTTTCGCACTCTGCGGGCGCTGGGTTATCTTAGCGACTTTGCCCGCCTGAACCGACGCATGCACAACAAAAGCCTGACCGTTGATGACATGGTTACCATTGTCGGCGGGCGTAATATTGGTGATGAATACTTTGGCGCAGGCAAACAGCCGCTGTTTTCCGATCTTGATGTTATGGCGATCGGGCCAGTGGTGGAAGAGGTGGCGGCTGACTTTGAACGCTACTGGCAAAGCAAGGCGGTGACCGCTTTTTCCGCAGTGGTGGATGAGGCGCCGGACGATTCCCGCGCGGAGGTGACGCTCCCAGAGGCCTGGCGTGACAGCGAACAGGTGCAGCGCTATATGCAGCGCCTGCAGTCATGCGGCTATATGTCGCAGCTGGACAGCGGCGAATTAAAGATGACCTGGGCACCGGCGCGTCTGTTGAGCGACGACCCGCGTAAAGGGCTGGGCAAAGCGCGGCGCGCCACGCTGCTGCCGCAGCGGATGATCGAAATCATTGGTCGCCCGCAACACCAGTTCGATATTATTTCCGCCTATTTTGTTCCGACGCGCGCGGGCGTCGCGCAGCTGCTGGCGCTGGTGCGCAGCGGCGTTAAAATCGCTATCCTCACCAACTCGCTGGCGGCTAACGATGTATCGGTGGTGCATGCCGGCTACGCCAAATGGCGTAAAAAGCTGCTGCGTCATGGTGTTAAACTGTATGAACTAAAGCCGCAGGCCGATAGCGAAGAGAAGCCGCACGATCGCGGACTTACCGGCAACTCCGGTTCCAGCCTGCATGCCAAAACCTTCAGCGTCGATAACCAGAAGGTGTTTATCGGCTCCTTTAACTTCGATCCGCGTTCGGCAGTGCTGAATACCGAAATGGGGCTGCTGATCGAGAGCGAAACGCTGGCCAGCAATATTCATCAGCGATTTGTCGAGGAGATGCGCGAGCGCGCCTGGACGCTGCGGCTGGATAAATGGGGACGGGTTAACTGGGTGGAATATGAAGGTGAACCGGAGGAAATCGTGCATAAGCATGAGCCGAAAACCCGCTTTTACCAGCGCCTGCTGGTGCGCCTGGTCTGGCGTCTGCCGGTAGAGTGGTTGCTATAGCGGGCATCCATGCCCGTCTGTAACTCAGGGGCGGGCTTTTCGCCCGGAAAACAGGAAACGCAGCAGCGGAATGCGCAGATGAATTTCATACAGCACAAAGGCGATGCCGAAGACAAACAACAGGCCAGCAATAAAACCCAGCGCATTATTATGAATATGCGGCGTAATAAAGATGCCGTACAGTAGCGTCAGCGGATGATGCACCAGATAAATAAACAGAGAAGCATTTACCAGCCAGGTAATACGCGCCGAATGGGCATTCAGGAAGCGATGCCCAAAGGAAAATACTACGTTGACCATCCACAGACCCATCAGCATTGACACCACCGCATCGATTTCATACATCCAGCCTTCGCCGCTGCTGTAGCGCTGGTTGGCCATATAGGCGAAGAATGCCAGCGCCGAGCCGATCAGCGTCCACGGATTAAAGCGCACAAAGCGCGCCTTCAGCGCCGGATTGCGCCAGGCCAGCGCGCCAAGCCAGAAGAAAGGCAGATAAAACAGGGTTTGCATAATGGCAAAGTTGAAAAGCCCATCGGTCAGCAGCGCAGGCTGAAAGATAAAAATCAGACGGCGAAAAGCGCCCCAGCACAGGCTGTAAAACAGCACGGCCAGAGTAAGTATCAGCCAGCCGGGCGCGGTGGTCTGGTTTTGCTCCGCCGCATGCAGGCGGCGAAACAGCACCAGCCCCAGCGAGGTGAAAATAACCAGCACCAGCAGAAACCACAGGTGGGAGGTGAGCTCCCAGACCAGGGTGTTATATTTTTCATACGCGGAAAACTGCGGCCAGCCGGTGATCTTACCCGTCCACTCTTTCAGTATAAAAAACTGGGGCAGGGTAATTAGCGGAATGGCGCTGAGCATCGGAATGCCAACGCGTTCCACGCGCACTTTCCACCATTCGCGCGGGGCATAACGCAACCAGAGCATAAAAGAAAAGTAACCAGATATGACGAAAAACACCTGCATGCGGAAAGCATGAATAAAGTCATTGAACACGGTTAACCACAGCGACGGTTCCGCGCTGTTAACAGACCACTGGTGGCTGGAATAAATAAGTGAAACATGAAAAGGAACGCCAAGAAGCATCAGCCAGGCGCGAATAGAATCAAAAAAATATTCACGCTGATGAGATTTAGTACGCATAGTTATCCAGTTTTAGTACGTTTTATATACCGGCTCGCCCTGAACGTGACAAAAGTAAGCGCTTTACTTTACCGGAACGGGAATCCATATAATATCAGCCGATTCTGTAACAGACGATCAACGCAGAGAAAAGCCCTGAGAGCAGAGAATACAGGAACAAAACGGCGGGTATACTGTCGGAAAACCGAATAATCCATTAATATGGATGGGATTGATTTAAGCACACGAAAGGGGGGGATGTGCTGATTACTAACAAAAATAAATCGGGACTGAAAAAAACGCGCTGGGTCAGTGCGGCAGTTCTGTTTGCCTTGTATACCAACACCGGTTGGGCTTTTAGCATTGATGATGTCGCCAAAGAGGCAAAGTCGTTAGCGGGAAAAAGTTTTGAAGCGCCGAAGAGCAATTTGCCCTCTCAGTTTCGTGACATGAAATATGCTGACTATCAACAGATTCAGTTTAATCACGATAAAGCCTATTGGCATAAACTGAAAACGCCATTCAAGCTGGAGTTTTATCATCAGGGCATGTATTTCGATACCCCGGTAAAACTGCATGAAGTCACCGCCAACACGGTACGGGAAATCAAATACAGCCCGGAAAATTTTAATTTTGGCAATGTTCAGCACGATCCGGAAACCATTAAGAACCTGGGTTTTGCAGGTTTTAAAGTGCTTTATCCGTTAAACGCCAAAGATAAAGATGACGAAATCACCAGTTTCCTCGGTGCCAGCTATTTCCGCGTGATTGGCGGCGGCCAGGTTTATGGCCTCTCGTCGCGTGGGCTGGCGATCGATACCGCGCTGCCTTCTGGTGAAGAGTTCCCACGTTTTCGCGAATTCTGGATTGAACGTCCGAAACCGCAGGATAAACAGCTGGTAATCTATGCGCTGCTGGATTCTCCGCGTGCTACCGGTGCTTACCGCTTTGTACTGCGTCCAGGTAAAGACACCAATGTGGATGTGCAGTCAAAAGTCTATCTGCGCGACAAAGTGGGCAAGCTGGGCGTTGCGCCGCTGACCAGCATGTTCCTCTATGGTCCGAATCAGCCTTCTCCGATAGTCAACTATCGTCCTTCTCTGCATGATTCCAACGGTCTGTCAATTCATGCCGGTAACGGCGAATGGATCTGGCGTCCGCTGAACAATCCGAAACATCTGGCGGTGAGCACTTTTACCGTGGAAAGCCCGAAAGGTTTTGGCCTGCTACAACGCGGACGCGAGTTCAATCAGTATCAGGATCTCGACGATCGTTACGATCTGCGCCCAAGCGGCTGGATCGAGCCGCAGGGCGACTGGGGTAAAGGTCGCGTAGAGCTGGTTGAGATCCCAACAGCGGATGAAACCAACGATAATATCGTTGCCTTCTGGACGCCGGAGAATCTGCCGGAGCCGGGCAAGGAAATGAACTTTAAATATCGTTTGCATTTTACCCGTGATGAAGACCAGCTGCATTCGCCAGATACCGCATGGGTGAAAAACACGCTGCGTTCTACCGGCGATGTAAAACAGTCAAACCTGGTGCGCCAGCCAGACGGCACCCTCGCTTTTGTGGTGGACTTTGTCGGTCAGGATATGAGTGCGATGCCGGATAACACGCCGGTTACGCCTCAGGTTAGCATCGGCAATAACGGTGAGATTGTTGAACAGAGCGTGCGCTATAACCCGGTGAACAAAGGCTGGCGTTTAATGCTGCGCATTCGCGTTAAAGACAATAAGCAGCCGACCGAAATGCGTGCCGCACTGGTTAACGGTGATAAAACGCTGACGGAAACATGGAGCTATCAGTTGCCTGCCAATGAATAAATCAATCCTAACTCCCGCTGACTATATCGACGCGCTGCCGCTGTCGCCGGACGGCAAAGCGGCGCTGGCGACAAATCTGCCCGCTCCGGAGGCGGGCGGTGAGGTTTACAGCACACTGCATCAGCAGCTGGGCCAGAATGGCCCGGCCGAAGCGCGAGCCGACGACGCGCCGCTGAGCTCGGTAAAGTCACGTATTGAAATGAGCTGGCCGGACTCGCTGGATGAGGGCAAACAGTTCAGCGAGGATTATCTCGGACGTACCACGCTGAAGGCGATGCCGCCGGTAAAGCGTTCGCTGATGTTCCCGGAAGCCTGGCGGACTAACCCGCTGGCGCGCGCCTGGGATTCGCTGCGCGGACGCAAATCCACCCCGCGCTACGCCTCGGCGGAAGAACAGCGTCAGGAAGACAAATGGCGTCACGTCGGCTCCATTCGTCGTTATATTCTGTTGATCCTGACGATTTTCCAGACGGTGATCGCCACCTGGTATATGAAGACCATTCTGCCTTACCAGGGCTGGGCGCTGATCGACCCAATGGATATGCTCAACCAGAACTGGCAGCAATCGCTGCTGCAACTGCTGCCTTATGTGTTGCAGACCGGGATTCTGTTCCTGTTCGCCATTCTGTTCTGTTGGGTCTCCGCCGGTTTCTGGACGGCGCTGATGGGCTTTCTGCAGCTGCTGATTGGCCGCGATAAGTACAGTATCTCGTATACGCTTACCGGTAATGAGCCGATCGATCCCACTCATCGCACCGCGTTGATTATGCCAATCTGTAACGAAGACGTGGAACGCGTCTTTGCCGGTTTGCGCGCCACCTGGGAATCGGTCGTGCGCAGCGGAGAGAGTCAGCATTTTGATGTCTATATTCTTAGCGACAGCTATGATGCGGATATCGCCGTGGCGGAACAGAAAGCCTGGATGGAGCTGGTTCGTGACGTGGGCGGGGCAGGGAAGATCTTTTATCGCCGCCGCCGCCGCCGCGTGAAGCGTAAAAGCGGCAACATCGATGACTTCTGCCGCCGCTGGGGCAGCCAGTACAGCTATATGGTGGTGCTGGATGCGGATAGCGTAATGAGCGGTGAATGTCTGACCGGCCTGGTACGCATGATGGAAGCGAACCCGAATGCCGGTATCATCCAGTCTTCACCAAAGGCATCCGGGATGGATACGCTCTATGCGCGTTGCCAGCAGTTTGCCACACGCGTTTACGGGCCGCTGTTTACCGCCGGACTGCACTTCTGGCAGCTGGGCGAGTCGCACTATTGGGGACATAACGCCATTATCCGCGTGAAGCCCTTTATCGAGCACTGTGCGCTGGCACCGCTGCCGGGCGAAGGCTCGTTTGCCGGGTCGATTCTCTCCCATGACTTTGTCGAGGCTGCGCTAATGCGTCGCGCCGGCTGGGGCGTGTGGATTGCCTACGATCTGCCTGGCTCGTATGAAGAGCTGCCGCCTAACCTGCTGGATGAGCTGAAGCGTGACCGTCGCTGGTGTCACGGCAACCTGATGAACTTCAGGCTGTTCCTGGTTAAAGGCATGCACCCGGTGCACCGCGCGGTGTTCCTGACCGGCGTGATGTCTTATCTTTCCGCGCCGCTGTGGTTCCTGTTCCTCGCGCTCTCTACTGCCTTGCAGGTGGTGCATACGCTGATGGAGCCGCAGTACTTCCTGCAACCGCGCCAGCTCTTCCCGGTGTGGCCGCAGTGGCGTCCGGAGCTGGCTATTGCGCTGTTCTCTACCACGCTGGTGCTGCTGTTCCTGCCGAAGCTGCTGAGCGTAGTGCTGATCTGGTTTAAAGGCGCGAAAGGCTATGGCGGCGCGCTGCGTCTGCTGGCCTCAATGCTGCTGGAAATGCTGTTCTCGGTGTTGCTGGCGCCGGTGCGTATGCTGTTCCATACGGTATTTGTGGTCAGCGCCTTCCTGGGTTGGGAAGTGGTGTGGAACTCACCGCAGCGTGACGATGATGCTACGCCCTGGAGCGAAGCGTTCCGTCGTCATGGTTCACAGATGCTGCTGGGTATCGTCTGGGCGGTGGGCATGGGCTGGCTGGATCTGAACTTCCTCTGGTGGCTGTCGCCGATTGTGTTCTCGCTGATCCTGTCGCCGTTTGTGTCGGTAATTTCCAGCCGCACCAGCAATGGACTGGCGACCCGCCGCGCGAAGCTGTTCCTGATCCCGGAAGAGTATGCGCCGCCGAAAGAGCTGGTAGATACCGATACCTATCTGCAGCTGAACCGCGAACGTGCGCTGAAGCAGGGCTTTATGCATGCGCTGTTTCATCCGTCGTTTAACGCGCTGGCGACCGCGCTGGCGACCTCGCGTCACCTGAAAAGCGATCTGCTGGACTATGCGCGCGACCGTCGGGTAGAGCATGCCTTAAGCGATGCGCCGTCGAAGCTGAGTCGCGATGAGCGCCTGGCGCTGATTAGCGATCCGGTAACGCTGGCGCGCCTGCATTATCGTCTGTGGCAGGATGCAGAAAAGTACCATGAGTGGCAGGACTACTACCGTACGCTGCAGCTGAATCCGCTGGCGCTAACGCCTGCGAAATAAGCGGGATGCCTGGCCTGTTTTGCGGGCCAGCGCAGCCATAGTGTGATGAGCATATTGCAAGAGCGGCCTTCGGGCCGCTTTTTTATTCCCGGCTGGCAGTAGGCTATTTTTAAACAGAGGGCGGACAAACGCCGGACAGCCAATATCAGGCCGACTCAAAGAGAGGTAAAGGATTGAAAAAAGGATTACGTAGCGCAGCATTGCTGACGCTGGTGTTGCTGTTAACCGGCTGCGGCAGCATTATCAGCCGCACCGTACCCGGACAGGGGCACGGCAATCAATATTATCCTGGCGTACAGTGGGACGTGCGCGACACGCCGTGGCGTTTTCTCACCATTCTCGACGTGCCGCTGTCGGCCCTGCTGGATACGCTGCTGTTACCGGTCGATGCGCAGCACGGGCCCTATGAATAAAAACAGGGTTACCAGCGGTCTGATTCGTTATTGCTGCCGCTGTCTTCCCATTCCTGGGCTACCGCTTCGCCTTCTTCGGTATCCAGCGGCGCTTCCAGCTGGAATTCACCTTCATCCCATTCGTGCAGCGTGTTTTCCGGCATCCATTCCTGGCGCAGCTCCACCTCATCGAAGTCACCCTCGAAAATAGCCTGCGCAGCTTCACCGGTGCGGAGAGGCAGCAACTCGCCGTCATCGCTTTCATCAGCGAGAAACTCCGCCTGCCACATGATTTCGCCATCCTGCATCACATATTTTTGCAGATTGAATTGCCCTACTGAAACCTCATCTTCATCCAGCTCTGGGTTATTCGCCAGGAACTCTTCACGGGCGCTATCGATAGCTTCTTCCAGTGTGCTAAACATGCTCATTAGTCTCTCCTAATCTCCTCAAGGATGGTTTCAGGAAAGAATAGACGAAGTTTCAGCACTCATAGCGTCAGCGCTAAAAAAACTGTCTGGATGAGCGGAAATCAGACCCTTCCGCTCCGTAGCGGAACGAAAGGGAAAAGAAGGGGTTAGTAAAGTTTCTCTTTGCCAGGCGGACGCGTTTTAAAACGACGGTGCAGCCACATATACTGCTCCGGGGCCATCAGTACCGCTTCCTCAACGATCTGGTTCATCCGCCTTGCGGTGGCTTCCTCGTTATCGGTCGGCACATCTTTCACGTCAGGCAAGACGATCAGCTCATAACCTTTACCGTGCGGCAGACGACGCGGCAGGAAAGGGATCACGGCGGGTTTCGCGGTGCGGATCAGCATATAGCTGCCTTTAGTCGAGGCGGCATCCGGCACAGCGAAAAAGGGAACAAAGACGCTGCTTTTGGGGCCGTAATCATGATCGGGCGCATACCAGATGATCTCGCCCGCCTTCAGCGCACGGATCATGCCTTTGAGATCTTTACGATCGATCATGCTCTTGTTTGAGCGCATCCGGCCCCAGGTTTGCAGCCAGTCGATCAGCGGGTTGTCATTCGGCCGATAAACGCCGATGCCGGGGTTCAGCAAGCCGAACATGCGTGCGCCCAGCTCCAGGGAAAGAAAATGCATCCCGATCAGCAGAATACCTTTCTGCTCGCGCTTTGCCTGCTGAATATGCTCATCACCGATACCGGTAAACCATTTCCGCACCCGCCAGTCCGGCCAGAACCAGGCGATGCCGGTCTCCAGAAAACCCATGCCGACCGACTCAAAATTGCGCTTCAGCAGCGCATCGCGCTCGGCGGGCGGCATTTGAGGAAAGCAGAGCTCAATGTTACGTTGGGCGATCGCCGCGCGTCGTTTCATCACGCGCATCGAAAGACGACCTAAACCACAACCGAGATGGTAAAGCACCGGGTAGGGCAACAACACCACCAAATAAAGCAGGCCAATACCAAGCCAGAGGAACCAGTAACGCGGATGAAGCAGATCGCGTGAAAATTGAGGCAACTGAGTCATGTTCTTCCAGTTATTCGTTGCGGCGGGTAAAAAACGCCGCAGTGTCCAATTTGAAGGGTGTATTGTGCCACTTTTTTACTTATTGCTGAAACCAGGATGTCCGGCAGCGCATTCACTGCGCTGCCGGAAAGCATTTAAAGATTAAACAACCCTTTCACTTCGTGCGGCTCGCAGCGCCAGTATTGAGGCGGCGCCTGCACTTTTTCGCCCAGTTCGGCGGCGGCGTGCCACGGCCAGCGTGGATCGTAAAGCATGGCGCGGGCCAGGGCGACAGCATCGGCTTCACCGTTGACCAGCACCGCTTCCGCCTGCTGCGGTTCGGTAATCAATCCTACGGCAATCACCGGCATGGTGGTCAGGGCTGCTTTAATTCCTGCGGCGAAAGGCACCTGATAGTTCGGGCCAACGCTGATCTGCTGCTGGGGCGACAGACCGCCGCTGGAAACATGAATATAGTCACAGCCGGCAGCTTCCAGCGCCTTGCTCAGCGCAATGGATTGCGCTTCATCCCAGCCGCCTTCTACCCAGTCAGAGGCGGAAATACGCACACCAACCGCCTTATCACGCGGGAAGACACGGCGCACCTCATCAAAAATTTCCAGCACCAGGCGCATGCGATTTTCCAGTGAACCACCATATTCATCGTCACGCTGGTTGGATAAAGGTGAAAGGAACTGATGCAGCAGATAACCATGCGCGGCATGGATTTCTACCAGCTCAAAGCCCAGCCGATCGGCGCGAATGGCACTGTCGATAAAGGCCTGTTTGATCTCGTCGATGCGGGCTTTTGTCAGCGCCAGTGGGGTGCCGTCTTTTTCGCTGTAGGGCAGTGCTGAAGGGGCGGAGGTTTGCCAGCCGCCCTGCTGCGGCGTTAAAAAGCCGCCGCCGCGCCAGGGAACGTCGCAGGAGGCCTTGCGCCCGGCGTGGCCCAGCTGGATCCCCAGCGGCATGGTTGCATGGCGTTTTACATCATTGATGGTTTCCGCCAGCGCCTGCTCCGTTTCATCATTCCACAGGCCGAGATCCTGCGGCGTAATGCGCCCGGCGGGTTCAATGGCGGTGGCTTCGATAATCAGCAGTCCGGCGCCGGAGAGGGATAAATGTCCCAGATGAATGCGATGCCAGGGTGTCGCTTTGCCCTGTTCTGCCGAATACTGACACATCGGCGCAATGATAATACGATTGCTGAGCGATAATTTGCCCAACTGCAGCGGCGTAAAAAGCTGACTCATGTTTTTCTCCATCTGTTATCACCTGAGTGATAGTAAGGTCGCTAATGGTATAACACGGCTTATCTCAATTGGCAGAGCGGTTAATTGTCAGTATGTGCGGTAAGGAGGGATCGTCAAATGTGGAAAAAATGCTGCAAAGCTTTGCTTCACTGTTAAATCAGGTATGATGTCGCCCGCAAAAAAGAGCTCACTACCGGGAAAGAACACCATGCCAGTGTTACATAACCTTGTTTCAAACAAAGAGCTGAAAGCGCGCATGCTGGCCGAAACCGAGCCGCGCACTACAGTCTCTTTTTATAAATATTTTCATATCGCCGATCCCAAAGCGTTTCGTGATGCGCTTTATCTTGCGCTGACCGAGCTGAAAGTTTTTGGACGTATCTACGTGGCCCATGAAGGGATCAACGCGCAGGTCAGCGTGCCGGCCAGCCTCTATGCGCGCATGCAGCAAACGCTATACGGCTTTGATCCGGCGCTGAATAATCTGCGCATGAATATCGCGCTGGATGATGACGGCAAATCGTTCTGGGTGCTGCGGCTGAAGGTGCGCGATCGCATCGTCGCTGACGGCATTGAGGATGAAAGTTTCGATGCCAGTCAGGTGGGTGCGTATCTGAAAGCGGATGAAGTCAACGCTATGCTGGATGATCCCGATGCGGTGTTTGTCGATATGCGCAACCACTATGAATATGAAGTGGGGCATTTTGACAAGGCGCTGGAAATTCCTGCCGATACTTTCCGCGATCAGCTGCCGATGGCGGTAGAGATGCTGCAGGATAAGAAAGACAAAAAGATTGTTATGTACTGCACCGGCGGGATCCGCTGTGAAAAAGCCAGCGCCTGGATGCTGCATAACGGTTTCGAACAGGTTTATCACGTTGAAGGCGGCATTATTGAATATGCGCGCCGTGCGCGCGAGCAGGGCCTGCCGGTGCGTTTCAAAGGCAAAAACTTTGTCTTTGACGAACGCATGGGCGAACGCATTTCAGATGATGTGATTGCTCATTGCCATCAGTGCGGCGCGCCGTGCGATACGCACGTTAACTGCGTGAACGATGGTTGCCATCTGCTGTTTATTCAGTGCCCATCCTGCGCCGAGAAGTTTCAGCATTGCTGCAGCCCGATGTGCATGGAAGAAGCGGCCTTGCCGCCAGAAGAGCAGCGCGCTCGTCGCGCCGGACGTGAAACCAGCAACAAGATCTTTAATAAATCGCGCGGCCTGTTAACTGCCACGCTGACGATCCCGGCACCGACCGATAACAAATAACCGCTGCCTGGAAGAAGGGAAAACACTCTCGATCAGGGAAATTGCAAAAAAATGCTCGGGGGAGATCGTAAAGGTTAATATGCGCCCGCGCCATCCCAGGCCGCGGGACGCTTACTCTTCTGCCGAGACACCCCCGCGCCTTGAGTTTAGCGTTAGCCTGTTAGAGTCTGTATGGCCTACTTCTGGCGCACGCCTTCCACGGAGATGATCAGCTCAACCTCCTGCGAGGCCGGACCAAGGTCTTTAGTGATATTAAAATCCTTCAGTGCCAGTTTGCCTTCCGCCTCAAAGCCAGCCCGGTAGCCGCCCCAGGGATCGTCGCCCTGGCCCAGCAGTTTCGCTTCCAGCGTAATCGGTTTGGTTACGCCGTTCAGCGTCAGATTGCCGGTAATATCCAGTTCGTCGCCATCCTTTTTCACGCCGGTAGAAACAAAGGTTGCCTGCGGGAATTTGCTGACGTTGAGAAAATCGGCGCTGCGCAGATGCTTATCGCGTTCAGCATGGTTGGTATCAACGCTGCTGGTATTAATCGTTACGTTTACTTTATCAGCCGCAGGGTTTTTCTCATCAAAGTTAAAGCCGCCGTCAAAATCCTTAAAGGTGCCGTACAGCCAGCTGTAGCCTAAGTGCTTAATGCGGAACTGAATAAAGGCGTGCTGCCCCTCTTTATCAATTTTATATTCCGCCGCGGTGGCAGCCTGAGCACCCAGCAGCAGCGTAGCTGCGGTCAGCGCGCAAAGCGTTTTTTTCAACATATTATTTCTCCGTTTTAACAGATGAAGTGATGCGGTAGCCCAGCATGCGTTTCAGGGTAATATCGCGATCGATAAAGTGATGCTTTAATGCAGCCAGTCCGTGCAGCAGTGATATAACCACTACCAGCCAGGCCAGCCACAGGTGAATATCGCCCGCCAGATCGGCCTGCGCGCCGTAGCCGCTAAAGGTAGCCGGAACAGGCAACACGCCGAAGACGTCGATGGGTTTGCCTTCTGCAGTTGATATCAGATAGCCGCTGATAAAAATGGCAAACAGCAATAAATAGAGCAACAGGTGGACCGCTACGGCAGAATAGCGCACCAGCGGAGAGTAGCTGGCGAGCGGAGCAGGGGGCGGAGAAACAAAGCGCCAGATCACCCGTAAAATCATGACGGCAAACAGCACCATGCCGATGCTTTTATGCAGTTCCGGCGCCTTATGATACCAGGTGTCGTAGTAGCCCAGCGAAACCATCCACAAACCCAGCGCGAACATGCCGTACACGGCCAGTGCCACCAGCCAGTGGAGCAATAAGCTAAAATGACCATATCCGTCGCCGCTATTTTTCCATGCCATTGCCATATCTCTGCTCAATGTTTTGACATGAGACTGTACAAGCTGAAACAGAAAATCAACAAAAAAGCGCTGACTACTCTGCCTTTTTAATTTTTTTCAAATTAATTGATTGTTTAAAGGTGGTTATTATCAGTTTTATCGCCTGAAAAGGCGGTGGCCTTAGCAAAATGATTTTTTCAGCGAGAGATTGGGGAAGCGTTCTGGCACTAAAACAAGCATAACGTTAGTAAAATAATGTGTAAGCCAGCCTGTCGGTCAGCCAGGTAATAACCATGAAAAAAGGCGTCTGTTAAGAATAATAATTTCAATAAATTTGAATCAAATATCGACTTTTGTTGGTATTTAGTCAGTTTTTGTCAATGCGGCGACTGCGTTTAGCAGGTGCCTGTGCGCAGCATGGAGATAAAAATTAACTTTTTTATAATATCTGGTCGGTCACTCGGTTTTGCCGTTTTTATACGGCGCTGAGCTGAAAATCCCTTCTGTTTTTATGGTCATATCCATTCTGTTTTTATGGTCATAAAAACTATTATCTGGCGAAAGTATGAGATCCCGTACCAACTTAAGCACTACTGGTAGTTTAATATTTCATCAAATTTGCATTTTGCCTTTACAATCGATAAAGTAAATCTGTGTCAATAAACGTGATGCAGCTCTCATTCTTTTGAGTGTATTCATGCTGCGTTATAGCTTTCCTTACCATCAGCCGCTGCTGGCTATGAAAGCTATGGTGCTGCCTACCGTCATCGCGTAATCCGTGAGGAAACGATATGAACGTCGCTACAGGCTCATCTAAAAAACATTTCTGGCAGAAAAAAAGCCAACAAGAACTTACCGTCGATGATATTACCATTGTCGATAATGCCATGCTGAAACGCGCTGTGGGCGCAGCCGCGCTCGGCAACGCCATGGAGTGGTTTGACTTTGGCGTATACAGCTATCTGGCTGTTACCATTGGTAAAGTGTTCTTCCCCGGCGGCAGTCCGGCCGCACAGCTGATTGCCACCTTTGGCGCTTTCGCCGCCGCTTTTCTGGTGCGTCCCATTGGCGGGCTCTTTTTCGGCCCGCTGGGCGATCGTATTGGTCGGCAAAAAGTCCTGGCCATCACCATGATCATGATGGCAATCGGAACCTTTTGTATTGGACTGATCCCCGGCTATAACAGCATCGGTATTGCTGCACCGTTACTGCTGCTGCTGGCGCGACTGGTGCAAGGTTTTTCCACCGGCGGTGAATATGGCGGCGCGGCGACCTTTATTGCTGAATACTCAACCGACAAACGTCGCGGCTTTATGGGAAGCTGGCTGGAATTCGGCACGCTGGGCGGGTATCTGTTGGGCGCGGGGCTGGTCACCGCGCTGACGGCGCTGCTCTCTGCCGATCAGCTACTTATCTGGGGCTGGCGTATTCCTTTCTTCATTGCTGCACCGCTGGGACTGTTTGGCCTTTATATTCGTCTGAAGCTGGAAGAGACACCGGCGTTTCAGAAGCATGTGGAAAAACAGGAAGCGCTGGAACACAGCAAACCACGGCTAACCCTGTGGCAAATGCTGCGTAAATATCGGGCACAGATGCTGAAATGTATTGGTCTGGTACTGCTGTTTAATGTCTCCAACTATATGCTGACCTCTTATATGCCCAGCTATCTCACCGGCGTGCTGGGTCTGAGCGAGCTAAGCGGCCTGATGCTGGTGCTGGTGGTAATGTTTGTTATGATGCCGCTCACGCTGTTCTGGGGGCACTGGAACGATCGCCTGGGACGTCGTCCGGTGATTGCGCTGGGCGCGGTGGGGCTGCTGGTATTCTCCATTCCCTGCCTGATGCTGGTGGCGACCGGCAACCTGGTATTTGTTTTCATTGGCCTGATGATCCTTGGCGTGCTGCATAGCTGCTTTAGCGGCACCATGCCTTCGGCGCTGCCAGCGCTGTTTGCCACCGATGTGCGCTATAGTGCGTTGGCTATCGGTTTTAATATTTCCGTATCGCTGTTTGGCGGCACCACGCCGCTGATGACCGCCTGGCTGGTGGATAAATTCCAGAATCTGCTGATGCCAGCTTATTACCTGATGGGAGCGGGGGTTATCGGCTTGATTACCGTATTCTTTATGCGCGAAACGGCGCGTAAGCCGCTGCATGGTTCAGCGCCGGCGGTGGGTTCAGAAGCGGAAGCGGTAAAACTGGTGAAAAAACTCAAGCTGCGTCGCCAAAAAGAGAACAGGGCGATGCAATAATTAGCGGCAAAGCCGAACGGGGAATATTAAACAATCAAAGCGATAATAATTATCGCAGAAATAATAAGGCACAATTTTATTGTGCCTTTACTGTTTTATTTAAAACGGGACAAAGAAAACGGCGATAAATCAAATTCACATGATTTATTGCTGGCAAAGGCGCTGGCTATTTCACCTAATACGCTGGCGAATTTAAAACCGTGGCCGCTGAGCCCGGTTATTATCATGCGATTATTATCTTCCGGCAGCGTATCGATAATAAAATCTTCGTCGGGAGAATTATCATAAGCGCAGGCGGCACCGTGCAAACAAACCCCTACGCCTGGCAAGAAGCGGCGGAGGAAATTAAAAACCTCGTTGCCATCGCTGGCATAAGCGCCAAAAGGTTTGCGATCCTGTGCGCTCTGCATTGGCTGACCACCATCATGTCGGCCTATTTTTAGCTCGTTATTATCTGCGGGAAAGCCGTAATACTGGCTGCCATCGGCCATTTCCACGGTGAAGCCGGGAAACTTATTATTTTCGCTGTAGCGCCCGTCGGCCTGATACCAGGCAAACACTTTGCGTACTGGCGTAACCGGTACATCAGGACAGAACTGCTTAACGGCGGTGCCGACGCTGAGTAACAGTTTGCGGCCATAGTAGTCGCCGTCAGCCGTGGTCACGCGCTGCAGCTCATCTTCGCGGGCGAGGGCGGATACCCCACAGTTAAACAGCTGAGCGCAGCCCGCTTCGCGCGCCAGGCGAATCCAGCTGCGAATCGCCACCTCTGATTTCAGATAGCCGGAGCGCGGTTCAAAAACGCCTGTGTAGCCTTCCGGTATCGCAATATCTGGCCAGCGTTGGCGTATCTGCTCTGGCGATAATACTTCAATCTCCAGCTGAAACTGGCGTGCGCTTTCTATCACGTTGTTAATAAACGGCGAGCCGGCAGGAGAAAGGTTAATGATGCCGCTGCGGTGCATAATCCGTTCACCGCTCTGCTGCTCCAGCTCATCCCACAATTGCTGAGCGCGCAAAACCAGTGGAACATAGCGAGCGCCCTCGCCATAGGCGTGACGAATCAGACGCGTCGCGCCGTGGTGGCTGCCTTCCTGATGGGGCGGGTGCGCGCTGTCAATCATCAGCACCTTGAGCCCGGCACGCGTCGCGTACCAGCCTGCAGCGGCCCCGACGGAACCACTGCCAATAACGATAAGATCATAAACCATTAGCCAACTTCTCCTGATGCTGCGAAGGCTTAGCAGCATAGCAAAAGCGTGCAGATAATAAAAAGGCACCCCGCAGGGTGCCTGGTTAACCAACGTTACTGGTTAATGCTTTTTGTAGTCTCGGGCAAGGATTTCGCTGGCTTCTATTTTAGCGATACCTGCTTCCAGAATGGAGATAAACTGTCTGGCAACGTCCGTAGTCAGCCAGTAAGTCGGCCCTACGTCGGCTTCATCAGGCTGTTGCTCATTAGATGAAAGCGAATGCAGACGAATCATCATCGCATCATACGAGTCCACGGTACTGATATCCCATCCAACGAGGGGATGTGTCTGAATAATCTCTTTATTACTGTCCATTATAACCCCCTTATTACTCGTAGAACGAAGTGATTATTTGAGGTTTCAATGCGGCTTTTTTTCACAGAGCAGAGTGATTATAACAGTGTTACAGATTTAAGCGGCACGAAAAATGCTCGAATAGCGTAATTAATCTACGGCGAATAATATTTGAACAGAATTCTGATTATTCTTAGCAGGAAAAGAACTCCTGCATAATGCAGGAGTTTATAAAAATCAAAGAGTGGTGTCGGGTTGAATTTTAACCGGGGCGTGACGTTTTTCCAGCTCAGCCGCAAGACGAGCAAAATGCTGCTGCATTCCCTCATCATGATTTTGGTTTTGCGCTTCCAGCCGCAGGCTATGAATCAATAACTGATTAGATTTATCGTCCAGACAAAAGGCAAGATAGGAAAATGCGTTTTCCAACACGGTAAGACGACGCTGCTGTTCACCAATTAACGCCAGCAGTTCACCAAAGGTCATCGCCTCTTCAGGTTTATCAGCGGTCATGGTTAACACCTCCTGTAAGTCATGACGGACGCCAGAATATGTCATCGGCTTACAACAGTCTATAACCGCGTTGGAAGGGCGGCGAGGTGGTAAAGATAAAAAAAAGCCGGATGGCGATATCCGGCAAACAACGGCACAAAAAGAAAGTTAGTCAGTGATAAACCAGTCGTCGGCGCTCTCCCAGGTTTCCTGCAGGATCTCGGTCACACGATCTTTGGCATCTTTACCACTGCCCATCACGGTCAGGTTATTGGCGCTGGCGTAGCGCACCGAAATATGGTTGGTCATTTCCGGAAATTCTTTATCGATTCGTTTTGACAGTTCCTGCGTCAGCGCATCGATAGCGCCGGCAGGGAGCTGAGTGGTTTTCGCTATGGTTACTTCAACACGCATATCTGCCTCCGCTGTGAGTACTGGCTATTTATACAGTCAACACGGTAGCAAAGCAACGAAAAGCGAGCAGGACGTCGATGAAAAAATGCAGGGAATCACAGAAGCGGCTGATGGCGAAACATCAGCCGCAGGGGATCATCAGGCAATGCGCCAGTTCAGGGTTTCACCGGCGAGGAAAGGCACCAGCGTATCGCCCGCCGCCGCAATGCTTTCGTCGACAGTCCAGGGTTCACGCACCAGGCGAATCGTTCCTTCATTCAGCGGCAGACCGTAAAAGTTCGGGCCGTTTTCCGAACAGAAGGCTTCAAAATGCTGTAGCGCATCCATCTCTTCAAAAACCGTAGCGTAAGCGGGCAGCGCGGTCGGCGCATTAAACACCCCGGCGCAGCCACAGCTGGCCTCTTTGCGATGACGTAAATGCGGTGCGGTATCGGTGCCGAGGAAGAAGCGACGATTACCGCTGGCGATGACCTTGCGCAGCGCCTCCTGATGGACATTGCGCTTCAGGATCGGCAGGCAATAGAGATGCGGGCGCACGCCGCCCACCAGCATATGGTTACGGTTAAACATCAAATGCTGTGGCGTGATTGTCGCAGCCAGCAGGTCATTGCCCGCCTCGACATACTGTGCGGCTTCTTTGGTGGTGATATGTTCAAACACCACTTTCAGTTCAGGGTAGCGCTGACGCAGCGGCTCCATAACCGTTTCGATAAAGCGCGCCTCGCGATCGAAAATATCGATATGCGCATCGGTCACTTCGCCATGAATAAGCAGCGGCATGCCGATGCGTTGCATACGCTCCAGCACCGTGGCGATAGCGTCAATACTGGTTACGCCATGACTGGAGTTGGTGGTGGCGTGAGCGGGATAAAGCTTGGCTGCGGTAAATACGCCAGCCTTAAAGCCTTTTTCCACCTCATCAGGCTGAAGCGAATCGGTAAGGTAGCAGGTCATTAACGGCTGGAAAGCATGTCCTTCCGGCAACGCGGCCAGAATACGTGCGCGATAGGCGCTTGCCGCCTCCACGCTGGTGACGGGCGGCACCAGATTAGGCATCACAATGGCACGGCCGCACACGGCGCTGGTAAAAGGCAATACGGCGCGCAGCATCTCATCGTCACGCAGATGGATATGCCAGTCGTCAGGGCGGCGAATGATCAGTTGCTGAGGTTGTGCAGTCATGAATTAGGCTCCGGCGGTGGGAAATCAAGGCAGTTTTTAGCCGGGTATCAAGCATAAGGATAAAGGCAACCGATTGCACTTGCTTTATGTCGGCCGCGCGAAAAAAGTCTGGAGAAACAGGAGAAGTGGTGCAAATAGCGCCAGCGCGTCCGCTGTCTTGCGGCAGGAATGCAGCCCATCACGCCCGGATAGCCTGGAATCGCAAAGCGATTAAAGGTAAATAGCCCGCGCCGCAAAAAACAGCGCGGGCGGCCGTGGTCAGTCGATAAAAGGGATCACCAGCTCACCCGGTTTTACCTCAATTCCTTTCGCCAGTTTTTTTGCCATCGCTTCCGCTTTGCTGCGATTTTCGCTCAGAAGATAAGCCGGTTCGCGATCGAAATAGCTTTTCAGCGACTGGTTAAGATAGGGGGTGAGGGTATGCAGGATCGGCTGCATTTTTTCCGGCTGCACGTTGGCCTCCACGATCTCCAGATCCTTCAGAAAAATCGCGCCTTTCTGTTTATCAAAGAATGGCTGAGCCTTCATCTTCAGCTGCATATCCGCCTGCTGCGGCCCCAGCAGCGAAGTGATATTCACTTTCGCATTGCCGGAAAGCGTCACCTTACCGGCTTCCTCGCGGCCAATCTGGCTGCTGAGGTTATTCAGCACGATATGGGCGTTAACCAGTCCGGACACGCCAATGTCTTTCTGATAATTATTATGTTTCTGCAGAGCCTGATTGATCTCCTGCTCGGAAATTGTGTACTGGGTAAGCTGATTACAGGCGGTCAACAGACCGGCCAGCACAAGGGCGCAGAGCGCCAAAAACGCCTTGTTCATGACAATCCTCGAAAGTAATGCGGAGAAAGTCTCCTTTTCAGGAGGCTAAGCTTGCCGCAATCACCCTCGTGAGTCACCAGGAAAACAGGAAAAGAAAGGTAAAACGCGGGAAGAAGGGCAGCAGGCGGCGAAACGCCGCCCTTAAAAAATTAACCCGCAACCGAACTCAACAAATTGACCTGCGTCTGCTTGGCCATATTATCGCGATACTCCGCAACCCGGCTGGGCCAGTTAATACCCGCTATTAGCGTCAGCGAACGCAGCAGAGGAAACAGATTAATATCATCCAGGCTCAGTTCGCCGTTAACGGCGTTCGGCTTCACGATCAGCTTATCGAGATCGCGCATATCGTTAGAGATCTTCTTGATCAGCCCGTTTGCATGCTGTTTTAATTCAGCAAAGTCGCCAATATTGGCTTCCTTTTTATTTTTGAAATAGCTGCGTGCCTGCGGCGTGGCGAACTCGGCAAACGCGCCTTCAGCAACGCGCGGCAGTAGCAGCTTATTCACATAGCTGCCCACGTTGCGCAGCCAGTCGTTAATAGCGGGATTGGTTTTACCGGTCAGTAGCGGTTCGCCATCCAGCTGATCGACATAGCGCACAATATCAAGGCTCTCCGGCATGCAGCTGCCATCCTCTTTTTGCAGAATCGGCGCCATTTTCTGACCAATCAAACGGGTTGGTGTCTCCTCATCATCGTTAAGCATTATCACCAGTTCTACCGGCAGATTTTTCAGACCAAAAATCATGCGTGCTTTAACGCAAAACGGACAATGATCGTAAATATAGAGTTTCACCGCATCTCTCCTTACTCATATTGCCAACAGCAGGCTGCCGTCAGCAATTATTTGAATATGCTTAAAAAGTATGGAAGAGATCCCCGGGAAGGGCAAACCGCAGCGGCATGTTAGCCGCCACGCAATATGGCGGGCGCTGCGGCGCGCGGCTGAAATTGCCACCACAGCGCCAGCAGGGTAATTGCGCCGGTGCAGCCCAGCATCAGCCACGGCAGCTCCGGTAAATCCAGCTCGCGTCCGGTATCAAACATCCAGCCGCCGCCGGTATAACCCAGCGCGCCGCCCAGCGCCAGACCCAGGCGACTAAAGCCAAGATAGCTGCCGCGCGCCCGTGAACTGGCCAGCTCCGCGCTCAGGGTTTCACGCGCCGGCTCGGCAATAATTGCCCCGATATAGAACAGGCAGATCAAAATAAACAGCTGCTGTAAGGAATCGGTCAGGCCAATCGGCAGCAGGCTCAGCGTCATCAGCAACAGGCCTGCCATTAAACGGTGCTCCAGACGAAAGCGCTTTTCGCTCCAGCGGGCAATCGGATAAAGCAGCGACAGCGACAGCGCAGCCTCAATGGCATACATCCATTTGACCGCACTGGCGGTTCCGGCAATCTGGTTTACCATAATCGGCAGCATCAGCATGACCTGAACCGCCAGAATGTAATAGCCGGTTAAGGTCAGCACATAGGTGCAAAAACGGCGATCTTTCAGCACCCGTCCCAGTCCTTCGCGCAGCGGGGTAGGCACGGTAGAAATACGCCAGGCTGGCAGCAGCAGCGCGTTAAACAGCGCGGCCAGTACAAAAACCAGCGCGCCCACCCAGCAAACCAGGCGGAAATCCCACGCCAGCAGCCAGCTGCCAATCAGCGCGCCCAGCACTGCGCCAGCGCTGTCCTGCATCATCAACAGCGAAAAGAAACGGCCACGCGCCTCGGGACGAATCAGCTTCACCACCAGCGCGGTACGCGGCGGATCGAACAGCGTGCCGCCAATGCCGGAAAGCAGACAGGAAAACCACAATACCCACGGCTCGTGTGCCACCGCCATTGCAGCAAAACCAGCCGCACGCAGCAACATGCCGCTGATAATCATCGGCTTGGCACCGAAGCGATCGGCAATCGCGCCGCCAAATACGCCCAGTCCCTGCTGCACCAGCTGGCGCAAACCCAGCGCGATCCCGACGATCATCGCCGCCCAGCCCAGCTGATCAACGAAGCGGATTGAGATCAACGGGAACACCACAAAGAATCCCAGCACCACCAGCATGTTATCTACCAACAGAAAAACCCGACCAAGACGTCGGGCGCGCGCAACTCCAGCCATGCTGTTTCCTTAGCGATGCTAAATATAATTACTTTTTAGGGATATTATTTTGCGCGTTAACTGTTTAATTTAACAGCAAGTGCAGAATGATATTTTTTTATCGATCTTTGGCAAAATGTGCTGTAATTTCAGCGGAGTAATGATGCCTGCCGCGGCATTATCGCCACGCAGTTTTACCGGCGCTAATCGGGGCCGGGCAGCGGCGTCGCTGTTAATAATCGGGCTGCGTTGATTTTTAGCGCGACAGGCATCAATAAATTTTGTTTATCAGCCATGGCTTTCAGGAGAAGAGATGTTTGGCTACCGTTCCGCCGCACCGAAAGTGCGTCTGACCACCGCTCGGTTGGTGGTCCGCCTTGTTCATGAACGCGATGCATGGCGACTGGCTGATTATTACACGGAAAACCGTGCTTTCCTTAAACCCTGGGAGCCGGTCCGTGATGAGAGCCACTGCTATCCTTCTGGCTGGCAGGCGCGTCTTGGGTTGATTACCGATATGCATAAGCAGGGCAGCGCCTTCTATTTTATCGTGATGGATCCTGAAGAGAAGGAAGTGCGCGGCGTGGCTAACTTTAGCAACGTGTTGCGCGGCTCGTTTCACGCCTGCTATCTCGGTTATTCGCTTGGTGAAAAATGGCAGGGACAGGGCATGATGTTCGAAGCGCTGCAGACGGCGATTCGCTATATGCAGCGACAGCAGCGGATGCATCGTATTATGGCGAACTACATGCCGCACAACCAGCGCAGCGGCAACCTGCTGGCGCGGCTCGGGTTTGAGAAAGAAGGCTATGCGAAAGATTACCTGCTTATTAATGGCCGCTGGCAAGATCATGTGCTGACCGCGCTCACCAGTCAGGAGTGGACGCCGGAGCGGCGTGGCTAAGCGTCGATTTTTCACTTTATGCACCGCCAGAGACCGCGGCGCGGGAGTCTGTGATGACAGTAAAGATTGGAGTGGTGGGATTAGGCGGTATTGCGCAAAAAGCCTGGCTGCCGGTGCTGGCGCATGCCGACAGCTGGACGCTGATGGGCGGTTTTTCGCCTAACCAACAGAAAGCGCAGCTAATTTGCGACAGCTGGCGGATGCGCTGCTATTCACAGCTTGACGCGCTGGCCGCCGACTGTGATGCGGTATTTGTTCACAGCAGCACCGCCAGTCATTATCAGGTGGTGCGAACGCTGCTGGAGCAGGGCGTGGATGTTTGCGTGGATAAACCGCTGGCGGAAACCCTGAGCGAGGCTGAGGCGCTGGTGGAGCTGGCGCATAAACGCGGGCGCAAGCTGATGGTAGGCTTTAACCGACGTTTTGCCCCGCGCTATCAGCAGCTTAAAGCGGCCTTACAGCAGCCCGCCTCCATCCGCATGGAGAAACATCGCAGCGACAGCGTCGGGCCGCACGATCTGCGTTTTACGCTGCTGGATGATTATCTGCACGTGGTGGATACCGCACTGTGGCTGGTGGAAGGGAAAGTCACCTTGCGTCACGGCTATATTCAGACCACCGAGGCGGGAGAGATGCTCTACGGCGAGCATCATTTTAGCGTGGGCAATGCGCAGATCACCACCAGTATGCACCGGCGTGCCGGGACGCAGCGCGAATCGGTCTCGGCAATTGCTGATGGCGGCGTCTGGCAGCTGGATGAGATGCGCGAATGGCGATATGAGCACAATGGTCAAACGCTAACAGAAGCGGTTCCCGCCTGGCAAACCACTCAGGTTCAACGCGGTTTCGATGGCGCGGCCCGCCACTTTATTGCCTGCGTGCAAAATCAGACAATGCCGGAAACCAGCGGCGAGCAGGCGCTGAAAGCCCAGCGTATCGTGGAAAAAATCTGGCGTGACCTTGAGCGGGAATAACCTGCAGTAACAATCCTTTGTGGTTATTTCGCTGCGTATCGGTAGACTAACCGCCGGATCGACCGCTGTCGGTCCGCTATTGTCTGTTAACCGGATTGAATATTCAGGATGCGCAGTTAACCATGAATTTGTTGAAATCCCTGGCAGCGGTCAGCTCAATGACGCTGTTTTCCCGCGTGCTGGGCTTTGCCCGTGATGCGATCGTGGCAAGAGTATTCGGCGCCGGGATGGCTACCGATGCCTTTTTCGTCGCCTTTAAACTTCCCAACTTGCTGCGCCGTATTTTTGCCGAAGGCGCGTTTTCTCAGGCTTTTGTGCCGATCCTGGCGGAATATAAAAGCAAGCAGGGGGAAGAGGCGACGCGTGTTTTCGTCGCATATATCTCAGGCCTGTTAACGCTGGCGCTGGCGTTAATCACCTTTCTGGGCATGCTTGCCGCCCCCTGGGTGATTATGATCACCGCGCCAGGCTTTGCCGATACTGCCGATAAGTTTGCGCTGACCAGTAGCCTGCTGCGCATCACTTTTCCCTATATTTTCCTGATTTCGCTCGCTTCGCTGGTGGGGGCGATTCTGAATACCTGGAACCGTTTTTCGGTACCGGCCTTTGCGCCCACGCTGTTAAATATCAGTATGATCGGCTTCGCGCTGTTTGGCGCGCCCCATTTTAACCCGCCGGTGCTGGCGCTGGCCTGGGCGGTGGTGGTCGGCGGCGTGCTTCAGCTTGGCTATCAGCTGCCGCACCTGAAGAAAATTGGCATGCTGGTACTGCCGCGTCTGAACTTCAAAGATGCGGGCGTCTGGCGCGTGCTGCGCCAAATGGGCCCGGCTATTCTCGGGGTTTCCGTTAGCCAGATCTCGCTGATTATCAATACAATTTTTGCCTCCTTTCTGGTCTCTGGCTCTGTCTCCTGGATGTACTATGCCGACCGTCTGATGGAGTTTCCTTCTGGCGTACTGGGCGTGGCGTTAGGCACGATTTTACTGCCGTCGCTGTCGCGCAGCTTCGCCAGCGGCAATCAGGCGGAATATTCGCGTCTGATGGACTGGGGGCTGCGTCTCTGTTTTCTGCTGGCACTGCCGAGCGCGGTAGCGCTGGGGATTCTGTCTGGCCCGCTCACCGTGGCGCTGTTTCAGTATGGGAAGTTTTCCGCTTTTGACGCCGCCATGACGCAGCGGGCGCTGATCGCCTATTCGGTCGGACTGATGGGGCTGATCGTGGTTAAGGTACTGGCACCCGGTTTTTACTCCCGTCAGGACATTAAGACGCCAGTCAAAATCGCTATCGTGACGCTGATTATGACGCAGTTGATGAACCTGGCCTTTATCGGGCCGCTGAAACATGCCGGGCTGGCGCTCTCGATTGGGCTGGGAGCCTGTCTGAACGGTGCGCTGCTTTACTGGCAACTGCGTAAGCAGCAAATTTTTCAGCCGCAGCCGGGCTGGACAGGATTTTTACTGCGTCTGATTCTGGCGGTAGTGGTGATGGCGGGTGTGCTGACTGGCATGATGATGGTGATGCCTGCCTGGGATATGGGCGGTATGCCGTATCGGCTAGCCCGTCTGGCAGCGATCTGCGCTGTGGGCGGCGGCGCTTATTTTGTGGTGCTGGGCCTGTTAGGATTCCGACCGAAAGACTTCGCACGCCGCTCGGTAGCCTGATAACAGACAGACGAAACCCGCCGGCAGCAAATCCGGTGGGTTAAGTAGGGTGGCCTTAAACCCGCCGGCAGCAAATCCGGCGGGTTAAGTGCGGTGGCCTTAAACCCGCCGCGAGTTAAAGCCGCCTGACGTCGCCTGACCATCCGGACCGTAAAAGGCCTGAGTCTGATGCGGTTTTAGCAGTGCCAGTGCCTTATCGTTATAGTCCATCTGCTTATTTAACAGCATCCCGTTATGGGTATTGTTGTCGCGTAGCTGACGGGTGCGCTGCTCAATCGCCTGCCAGCGACGAGCCAGCTCCGGCTGAGCGCGATAGGGCGCCTGAATACGGTACTGCTTTTCTGATTCCCGCCGGATACCGTCAAGATAGTTCAGCGTGGTCAGCAGTGAACTTTTATCCTCGGTAATACGCTGTAGCAGGCTGCTGTTAATGAGGCCGGCAGAGAGCTGCTCGTTTTCTTCCTTCATTATTGTGCTCAGCGAACCAAGCACTTCCTGCATTTTATCCAGCGCGGTAATCAGGCTATTCATAGCGGTTATTTATCCTGTAAATAAGATTTCGCTTCCTGAATCAGGGCATCGGCGATTTTGCCGGTATCCATTTTCAGTTCGCCATTGCGAATGGCGGTTTTCAGTTGCTCAACGCGGGCAGTATTAATATCTTTTCCGTCCGAGGTCATCAGCTGAGACTGTGCGCCGCTCAGGCTAACCTGCGCTGCGCTGGCTGGCGTTGCCGGGCTGGAGGTCTGACGAGCCTTTGCAGCGCCGCTGTTATCATTGGTTTCACGTGGCTGAACAGTGCTGACAGGCTGCGTAGCTTTAGTTTTGTCGATGCTCATAATCTGGCTCCAGTAGGTTCAGGCGTTAGGGCAGCCTGAGAGGCAAAGAGTACAATGTATGTTGATCCCACTATCGGCAACTCAACACTCATCTTTAGCAGTTTATAGAGATATAAGAATATTCCCATCCGCACTCACGTTGCCACTCACTATTTGCCCATTTCCCATGCGCACCCGAACCCGTTGCATCGCCGTGGCGTTATTCAGCGCACGTCCTTCGCTACTAATGTTAAAACCGTCGCCCTGAGCGATAACGATCACCGGCTGGCCGGCCTTCACACGCCAGGCCTGGCGCACCATTGAGAGCGTTAACGGCTGACCCGGTGAAATATCGCGGACGCTTATGGCTTCTGTTATTTGTTGAGGATCCAGCACCGCCCGTGCGGGCAGGGTATCAAGCCGGCCCTGCTTGATCCTGAAATCATCGGGCGTTAACGCGGTGCCGCGTGGGATTTGGCGACTGGCGACCACATAGTCGCCGGTTACCTGTACTTCTACCTGCAGAAAACGCCGCTCCCGGTCACAGGTCGCCGCCACGCTCATGTTTCCCCACAAGCGGCTGTTGCCCGGCAGGCTAAGCTGCGGCGCGGCGCATGTGGGCCATTGCTGTTGCGGAGTGCGTACCACTACATTCATTCCGGCGGCATGCAGCGGATCGCGCGTTTTAAAGAACTGGTTAAGCTGAGCGCTAAGATCGTCTGCCCGTACCGGCATTACCAGTAAGGTCAGCATCGCACCCAGCCACCACGTCACTATCCGCATCATGTTTATCCCCGTCCTGACTCATGGGGCTGATTCTACCCGTGCGCGCAACTTTTCAAGGCAAAAAATAGCGATGCTTTTTAGCGCTATTCCAGCGATAGCTTTTGCAGCGCCCGATTATGCTGACAACTCAAAATTTCACTTCCGGAGGAAAGCATGCTCGACAAACTGGATGCAGCTCTGCAATTCGGCACCGAAGCGCTCAATCTGCGGGCTCAGCGTCAGGAAATCCTGGCATCCAACATCGCTAACGCTGATACGCCAGGCTACCAGGCCCGCGATATCGATTTTGCCAGCGAGCTTAACCGCGCGCTGGAGAAAGGGCGGGCGCAGGGCTCTGGCCTGTCGCTGGCGGTGACGTCGGCACGCCACATTCCTGCGCAAACCGCGACGCCGCCATCAATGGACCTGCTGTATCGCATTCCCGATCAGCCGTCGATGGATGGCAACACGGTCGATATGGACCGTGAGCGTACGCAGTTTGCAGATAACAGCCTGAAATACCAAACCGACCTCACGCTTATCAGTAGCCAGATTAAAGGCATGATGAACGTGCTGCAGGGACAATAACCGATGGCACTGCTTAATATTTTTGATATCGCCGGTTCGGCGATGGCTGCACAGTCACAGCGTTTAAACGTGGCCGCCAGTAACCTGGCTAACGCCGACAGCGTTACCGGTCCTGACGGTCAGCCTTATGTCGCTAAACAGGTGGTATTCCAGGTGGATGCCGCTCCGGGACAGGCTACCGGCGGCGTGCGCGTTGCGCAGGTCGTGGAAGATCAAAGTCCGGCGAAGCTGGTATTCGATCCGGGCAATCCGCTGGCGGACGCCAAGGGCTACGTCAAGATGCCTAATGTCGACGTGGTCAGCGAGACGGTAAACAGCATGGCGGCGTCGCGCAGCTATCAGGCGAACGTTGAAGTGCTGAACACCGTCAAGTCAATGATGATGAAAACCCTGACCATTGGTCAATAACGGAGAATAACCATGGGCTTAGCCGTTGGCGTAAATGAAAGGATCGATCCCAGTGTATTGACCAGTACCACTGGCGCATCGGGCAGCAGCAGCGCAACCGATCTACAGAGTAACTTTTTGACATTGCTGGTGGCGCAGTTAAAAAACCAGGATCCCACCAATCCAATGGAAAACAACGAACTGACCACGCAGCTGGCGCAGATCAATACCGTGAGCGGTATTGAGAAACTGAACACCACGCTGGGTTCGATTTCTGGTCAGCTCAACAGCAACCAGTCAGTACAGGCTTCTACCCTGATCGGCCATGGCGTTATGGTGCCGGGCAGCCAGATCCTGACCGGGAAAGGCGAGACCACGCCGTTTGGCGTAGAACTGACACGTGCGTCAACCTCCACGACCGCCACCATTACCGACGGCAGCGGCAAAGTGATGCGTACGATCGATCTTGGCGGCCTGACCGCTGGCGTTCATACCTTTGCGTGGAATGGCACCTTAACGGATGGCACCACTGCACCGGATGGCAAATATAACGTCACCATTGCCGCCAGCAACGGGACGGAGCAACTGGTGGCGCAGCCACTGAATTACGCCTTAGTGAACGGTGTGACCACCGATTCCAGCGGGGCAATACTCGACCTCGGGACGATGGGCACTTCCACGCTCGATAAAATTCGTCAGATTCTCTGATTCGACACTCATTTATTCAGGAGTAACACATGGGCTTTTCACAAGCGGTCAGCGGTTTAAACGCGGCCTCCAGTAACCTCGACGTTATCGGCAACAACATTTCCAACTCTGCGACTGCGGGCTTTAAATCCAGCACCGTCTCTTTTGCCGACATGTATGCCGGTTCCAAAGTGGGCATGGGTGTAAAAGTTGCGGGCGTGATTCAGGACTTTAACGACGGCACTACCACCACCACCAGCCGTGGTCTTGATGTGGCTATCAGCCAGCAGGGCTTTTTCCGCATGGCGAATGACAGCGGCGCGATTTACTACAGCCGTAACGGCCAGTTCACGCTGGATGAGAACCGCAACATCGTCAACATGCAGGGCATGAAGCTGACCGGCTATCCGGTAGCGGGCACCCCGCCGACCGTGCAGACCGGCGCTAACCCGGTAGCGCTCAGCGTACCGACCACGCAGATGACCGCACGCGCAACCACCACGGGTTCGCTGGTTGCAAACCTGAATTCATCTGACGGCACTAAAGTTGATGCGAATTTCGATAGCACCGACGCTACCAGCTACAACGCCAAGTCTTCAATGACCACCTTTGATTCACTGGGTAACACGCACATCATCGATCTGTACTTCGTGAAAACGGCGGATAACAGCTGGAGCGTACACCCGATCGACTCCAGCAGCGGCACCACTACTGCGCCGTTTACTATGAGCTTTAACGCCAACGGCGTGTTGACCTCAGCTACCGACCAGACCATCTCTATGGGCGCCCTGAACGGCTCTAACGCACAGACCTTTGCGCTGGACCTTACCGGTAGCATGCAGCAGAACACCGGCGCTAATACCTTCGGTAACCCGACGCAGGATGGTTACAAGCCGGGCGACCTGGTGAGCTACCAGATTAATGGAGACGGCACGGTAGTAGGTAACTACTCCAACGAAAAAACGCAGGTACTGGGACAGATCGTTCTGGCGAACTTCGCTAACGCCGAAGGCCTGAAATCTGAAGGCAACAACGTCTGGTCCTCCACAGCCTCTTCTGGCCAGCCGCTGGTAGGCCTGGCAGGCACCGGTAACCTCGGTACCCTGACCGCAGGCGCACTGGAGTCTTCTAACGTCGATCTGAGTAAAGAGCTGGTAAACATGATTGTGGCGCAGCGTAACTATCAGTCGAACGCGCAGACCATCAAAACACAGGATCAGATCCTTAACACGCTGGTTAACCTGCGTTAATACGGCTGACGGGAGAGCGCTATGGATCACGCTATTTATACCGCCATGGGCGCGGCAAGCCAGACGCTCAATATGCAGGCGGTTACGGCCAGCAACCTGGCTAACGCCTCAACGCCGGGCTTTCGTGCCCAGCTTCATGCGCTGCGCGCGGTGCCGGTAGAAGGCTTAACGCTGCCGACGCGTACGCTGGTTACCGCCTCGACGCCAGGTTCCGATATGACGCCGGGTACGCTCAATTATACGCAGCGCTCGCTTGACGTTGCGGTACAGCAAAATGGCTGGCTGGCGGTACAAACGGCAGATGGCACTGAAGCTTATACCCGCAACGGCAATATGCAGATTAGCCCCACCGGCGAGTTGACCATTCAGGGTCGCCCGGTGATGGGTGACGGCGGCCCGATAGCGGTGCCTCAGGCGGCAGAAATCACGATTGCGGCTGACGGTACCATTACCGCGTTGAATCCGGGCGATGAGCCCAACGCGACGGTACAGCTGGGGCGTTTAAAGCTGGTGAAGGCGACGGGGCAGGAAGTGATACGTGGTGATGACGGACTGTTTCGTCTGAATGCGACGGCACAGGCCCAGCGCGGCGCGGTACTGCAAAACGACCCGACGGTGCAGGTGATGCCCGGGGTGCTGGAAGGCAGTAACGTAAACCCGGTCGAAACCATGGTTGACATGATTGCCAACGCCCGCCGCTTCGAGATGCAGATGAAAGTCATCTCCAGCGTCGATGAAAACGAACAACGCGCCAACCAGCTGCTCAATATGACCAGCTAAGGCAAGAGGAAAACAGCATGATCAGTTCCTTATGGATCGCCAAAACCGGTCTTGACGCCCAGCAAACCAATATGGACGTCATTTCCAACAACCTGGCAAACGTCAGCACCAACGGCTTTAAACGTTCACGTGCGGTATTTGAAGATTTGATGTATCAGACCATGCGTCAGCCGGGCGCTCAGTCTTCTGAGCAAACCACGCTGCCGTCTGGCCTGCAGATCGGTACCGGTGTACGTCCGGTTTCCACCGAACGTCTGCACACCCAGGGCAACCTGTCTAAAACCGACAACTCGAAAGATGTGGCGATTAACGGACAGGGCTTTTTCCAGGTGCAGATGCCGGATGGCACCGCAGCGTATACCCGTGACGGCTCGTTCCAGGTCGATCAGAACGGCCAGCTGGTAACCAATGCGGGTTTCCCGGTACAGCCCGGCATCACCATTCCCGCTAACTCCCTGAGCATCACTATCGGGCGTGACGGCGTGGTGAGCGTGACCCAACAGGGTCAGGCGCAGCCGGTACAGGTGGGGCAGCTGACGCTGAGCACCTTTATGAATGATACCGGCCTCGAAAGCATGGGTGAAAACCTCTACAAGGAAACTCAGGCTTCCGGCGCACCTACCGACAGCACGCCTGGCCTGAACGGCGCCGGCCTGCTGTATCAGGGTTATGTTGAAACCTCTAACGTCAACGTGGCGGAAGAGCTGGTCAGCATGATCCAGACGCAACGCGCTTATGAAATCAACAGTAAAGCTATTACTACCTCCGATCAGATGTTGCAGAAACTGACGCAGGTATAAGGGCAGTAAGCGCGCTTAGTCGCGGACAGGCGGAGTTTCGGCTCCGCCAAATCAAGTTAAATAATGCAGAAAGGTATACACGTCGTGGCGAAGCAATTCACTTTAAAGCCTGGACATTGGGTTATCGCAGCGATGCTGATGACTCTTAACGGTTGCGCCCTTGTTCCCCGTACACCGCTGGTCACCGGCCCGACAACGGCTCAGCCGATGCCCGCTTCGCCGCCCGTGGTTAACGGCTCTATTTTCCAGGGGGTGATGCCGATGAACTACGGCTATCAGCCTCTGTTTGAGGATCGTCGTCCGCGCAATATCGGCGACACCCTGACTATCGTATTGCAGGAAAACGTCAGCGCCAGCAAAAGCTCTTCAGCTAACGCCAGCCGCGACGGCAGCGCCAGCCTTGGCCTCACCGCTGTGCCGCGCGCCCTTGAAGGCCTGCTGGGCGGCGATAAAACCACAATGAGCGGCGCAGGGAAAAATGATTTTGCCGGGAAAGGAGGTGCTTCGGCCAATAACACCTTTACCGGTACGATTACCGTTACCGTGAATCAGGTACTGCCCAACGGCAACCTGAATGTGGTCGGTGAGAAACAGATTGAGATTAACCAGGGCACCGAATTTATTCGCTTCTCTGGCGTGGTCAACCCGCGCACCATCAGCGGCAACAATAGCGTGGTCTCCACGCAGGTGGCAGATGCCCGTATCGAATATGTCGGTAACGGTTATATCAATGAAGCGCAGAACATGGGTTGGCTGCAGCGCTTCTTCCTGAACATCTCACCGATGTAAGAGGCTTTTATGTCACAGTTACGCATTATTCATATGGCGCTCTCTCTGCTGCTGCTGAGCATCAGCACGCTGGCAAGCGCCGATCGCATCCGCGATCTCACCACGATCCAGGGCGTTCGTGACAACCAGCTGATCGGCTATGGTCTGGTGGTTGGGCTGGATGGCACCGGTGACCAGACGGCGCAAACGCCGTTTACTACCCAGTCGCTGAACAACATGCTGTCACAGCTGGGCATTACCGTACCCGCCGGCACCAATATGCAGCTGAAAAACGTGGCGGCGGTCATGGTGACCGCCAACCTGCCAGCCTTTGGTCGTCAGGGACAGCAGATTGACGTGGTGGTTTCCTCGCTGGGTAACGCCAAAAGCCTGCGCGGCGGCACGCTGATTATGACGCCGCTGAAAGGCGTCGATAACCAGGTTTACGCGCTGGCGCAGGGGAATATCCTGGTTGGCGGTGCAGGCGCAGCGGCGGGCGGTGCCAGCGTTCAGGTTAACCAACTCAACGGCGGACGCATTACCGGCGGCGCGACCATTGAACGCGAAATGCAGAGCAACTTCGGGACGCAGGGCACCATCAATCTGCAGCTGAACGAAGAAGATTTCAGCATGGCGCAGCGCATCAGCGATGCCATTAACGGACGCGGCTACGGCTCGGCACAGGCGCTGGATGCCCGTACCGTTCAGGTACGCATGCCAATGAACAACAGTTCCCAGGTGCGTCTGCTGGCGGATATTCAGAATATCGATGTTTCCGTACCGATTCAGGATGCAAAAGTGATCATCAACTCGCGCACCGGTTCGGTGGTGATGAACCGCGAAGTGACGCTCAGCTCGTGTGCGGTAGCGCAGGGCAACCTGTCGGTAACGATCAATCAGCAGCAAAACGTTAACCAGCCGGATACGCCGCTGGCCGGCGGTCAAACCGTGGTCACGCCGCAAACCCAGATCGATATGCGTCAGGAAGGCGGCGCGCTGCAGCGTGTTAACGCCAGCGCCAACCTGAATAGCGTGGTGCGTGCGCTGAACGCGCTTGGTGCAACGCCGATGGACCTGATGTCGATCCTTCAGTCAATGCAGAGCGCCGGCTGTCTGCGCGCCAAACTGGAAATTATCTGATGAATGATACGCAATCTGTAATGAGCGCGGCTTATGACAGCCAGGCGCTTAATAGTCTGAAACGTCAGGCAGGCAACGATCCGCAAGGACAGGCGTTGCAGGTGGCGAAGCAGGTAGAGGGCATGTTTGTACAGATGATGCTGAAGAGCATGCGACAGGCGCTGCCGCAGGACGGTCTGCTCAGCACCGAACAGACACGCATGTTCACCTCTATGTACGACCAGCAGATTGCGCAGGAGATGGGGAATAAAGGGCTGGGGCTGGCAGACGTTATCGTAAAACAGATGATGCCAGCCCAGGCACCGGACGAGCGTGCGGGCACCGTACCGATGCCGCTCGATCGTTCAGTGGTTATTAATACGTTGCTGCCGCGCCAGATGGAGCAGATGCAGACGCAGATGGCGCAAATGGTGCAGCGCGCCATGCCAAAACTGCCGCAGCCCACGGCTGTCGCGCCGCTGAGCGGCGACAGCAGCGACTTTATTGCCAAACTCACGCAGCCGGCGCAGCTTGCCAGCCAGCAGACCGGCATTCCCCATCAGCTGATCCTTGCCCAGGCGGCGCTGGAATCGGGCTGGGGGAAACGCCAGATCCTGACCGAAGATGGCAAGCCGAGCTACAACCTGTTCGGCATTAAGGCCACCGGCAGCTGGCAAGGCAAGACCACGGAAATCACCACCACCGAATATGAAAACGGCGTGGCGAAAAAAGTGAAGGCGGCGTTCCGCGTCTATGACTCCTATATCGATGCATTAGCGGACTACGCCAACCTGCTGAGTAAGAATTCGCGCTATGCCAAAGTCACGACGGCAAAGACGGCGGAAGAGGGCGCGCATGCGCTGCAGGCTGCGGGCTACGCGACCGATCCGAAATATGCCAAAAAACTGGTCGGTATGATTCAGCAGTTCAAAGACCTGGGTGAAAAAGTCGCTAAAGCTTACGGCAATGAGCTAGGCGATCTGTTCTGATTTTTTACTCAAGTTTCACTTAAGCACGCCGATAACCAAAACAGGCCAGAAAGCGTCCCGTTACGCTTGCGGCACCCGATTCGTTGAATGCCGCCCGGTGCGTACCGGCGCAAAAAGGAACCGACATGTCCAGCTTAATTAACTCCGCAATGAGCGGGCTGAGCGCGGCGCAGGCTGCGCTGAATACCACCAGCAGCAACATCAGCAATTATAATGTGGCGGGTTATTCACGTCAGACGGCGGTACTGAACTCGCTGCCCAGTACCCTGAACGGCGGCAACTATTACGGTAATGGCGTAACAATCAGCAGCGTTCACCGCGAATATGATGAGTTTATTACCGGGCAGCTGCGCAGCGCCTCGGCGCAAAACAGCGGTATAACTACCCAGTACAATCAGATCTCTAACATCGATGACTTGCTCTCTTCATCATCGAACAGCCTCTCTACCACGCTCTCGGATTTTTTTACCAACGTTCAGAACGTGGTGAGCAACGCGAATGACCCTTCAGCGCGTCAGACCCTGCTGGGCAAGGCGGAAGGTCTGGTTAACCAGTTTAAGGTTACCGATCAATATCTGCGGAATATGGATGCCAGCATTAACACCAGCATCTCCTCTTCCGTGGCGCAGATTAACAGCTATGCCAGCCAGATTGCTGGCCTGAATACCCAGATTGGCAAACTGCAGGCGGCAGGTGCCGGTGCCGATCCTAACACTTTGTTGGATCAGCGTGACGCGCTGGTCAATAAACTGAACGACCTGGTAGGCGTAAGCGTCTCGAAACAGGATGGCAGCTATATCGTTTCTATGTCTAACGGCCTGGCGCTGGTTAACGGCGCGGATACGCGTCAGCTGGTGGCCATGACCGCCAGCAACGATCCGACCCGCACCACCATTGGCTATGTGGATAAAACCGCCGGCAACGTCGAGATCCCTGAAAGCCTGGTAAGCACTGGCTCATTAGGCGGTCTGCTGAAGTTCCGTACCGAAGATCTCGATTCGGCGCGCAATAAACTGAATCAGCTGGCGCTGAACTTCGCCGATAACTTTAACACGCAGCATAAAGCGGGCTTCGACAGTGAAGGCAACGCCGGTACTGATTTCTTTGCAATCGGCGGCCCGACCGTGGTCGGCAACAGCAAAAACGCTTCCGGCGTCACGCTGACCGCCAGCTGGAGCGACACCAGCAAAGCGCAGGCAACAGATTATAAAGTGAGCTGGGACGGCAGCAACTGGAACGTTAAGCGTCTCTCTGACAATACCAGCGTCAGCGCGTCACTGGACGCTAACGGCCAGCTTAATTTCGACGGTTTGCAGGTTACGCCGTCCGGCACGCCTGCTGCCAATGACAACTTTATCGTCAAGCCGGTCAGCAATGCGATTGTGAATATGGATGTCGTAGTCACCAATGAGGCACAGGTTGCCGCCGCAGGCGCTGCGGGTGGTAAAAGCGATAACCGTAATGCGCAGAAGCTGCTGGACCTGCAGAGCAAAAACCTGGTCAACGGCAACGCCACGCTGGCTCAGGGCTATGCCAGCCTGGTGAGTGATATTGGTAACAAAACCAATACGCTGAAAACCACCAGCGAGACGCAGACCAACGTGGTGAATCAGCTCACCAGCCGTCAGCAGTCGGTATCAGGCGTTAACCTTGATGAAGAGTACGTGAACCTGCAGCGCTATCAGCAATATTACATGGCGAATGCGCAGGTTCTGCAGACAGCATCAGCAATTTTCGATGCCTTAATCAGCATCCGTGGCTAATTGAATTGATGAAGGAATAACCACCATGCGACTCAGTACCAGCATGATGTATGACCAGCAGACTCGTGGCGTAACCAATGCCCAGTCAAGCTGGCTGAAAGCGGGCGAGCAGCTCTCTACCGGCAAGCGGGTTATTAACCCGTCGGACGATCCGCTGGCCGCCGCGCAAGCGGTCGTGCTTTCCCAGGCGCAGGCCGAGAACAAGCAGTACAAGCTGGCGCGTGATTTCGCGACGCAAAGCGTGTCGCTGGAAGAAAGTACGCTGCAAAACGTTACCGATGCAGTAATGAATGCACAGTCGGTAGTTATTTCTGCAGGCAATGGTTCGCTTTCTGATGATGACCGTGCCTCTTACGCGACGCAGCTGGAAGGGCTTCGCGCTCAGCTACTCAACCTGGCGAACAGCACCGACGGCAATGGACGCTATATTTTTGCTGGTTACAACAGCGGCAGCGCGCCCTTTACCGAAGATGCCAACGGCAGCATTGTTTACAACGGTGGCACCGATGCGATCACGCAGAAAGTGGATGCCAGCCGTACCATGACCACCAGCCATACCGGTGCGCAGGTGTTTATGTCTATCACCAGCAACGCGGTAAAAGAGCCGGATGGGTCAGCAAGCGAAACAAATATTTTTGAGACGCTGGATATCGCCATCAACGCGCTGAAACAGCCGATTCAGAACACGGATGATGCCACGAAAGCGCTTTCTAAAGAGGCGCTGGACAAAACCACGCGTGGCCTGAGTAACTCACTGAACAACGTGCTGGCGGTGCGCTCAGAACTGGGTACGCAGCTTGATGAGCTGGAAAAACTGGATAGCCTGGGCGACGATCGCAGCACGCTGCAGGAAGTAAGAATGAGCGCACTGGTAAACGTGGATTATACCAGCGCAATTTCAACATATACCATGCAGCAGCAGGCGCTACAGGCTTCTTATAAGACCTTCAGCGATATGTCACAGATGTCTCTGTTTCAGATGAATAGATAAAACTTTAGTTTTGGGCGTGCTTAAACCGGGCGCGTTCGTTTTTACCCGTCACCGATGGCTTATCGTCGCTGACGGGTTTTTTTTGCTCTGAAAACGGTGAGCCTGATTTAACAATAATGGGCGGAATGCAGTGAAGCGGGGCGAAGCAGGGCAGCCAGCTGCGGATAACCAGACGGTAGCAGTTAGGTCGGCAGCAGCAGCGGGCAGTCTGACGGTAGCCTTGGATAAACAGGTAGCAGCAGCGGATAGCTAACGGTAGTGGAACCAGAGGCCAGCAGCGGGCTGACGCCCGGCATGGAACAGGATTGCGTCTGCCTAAGCCATAAAAAACCCCGGCCTGAGCCGGGGTTGAGAGAGCTTATTAAGCGCAATCAGGGCTTGGTGGCCGGAGCCGTTGCCTGATGTGTCGCGCTGTGGCCACCGGCTGCGCCTTTGCCTTCAAACTGGAAGGGCGGACGTACCCAGTCGCTATGACGCGGCGCTTCTGGCTGCCATGCCGGAGCCGGTGCTTTCGTCATCGGCGCGCTGGCATGGTATTTACCGGCCAGCAAGGACTGACTGGCTGCAGGCGCTTGATCACGAGCCGGAACCGGCGCATGCGGTTCGCGAACCGGTAATACCTCTTCCGGCTCGATTGCTGGCGCATTCAGCACCTGCTCGACCTGGGCCGCCGTATCAGCGCTAACGTCGCTGGCGCTGGCCTGCTGCTCATCCGTTACGGACGGCGTGGCTTCAACGTTCTGCTGCGCGCTTTCAACCGGCACCGATGCTGCCTGAGCGACTTCTGCTGCTGCGGTTTCCACCGGCGCAGCTTCTGGCTCAGCGGCTTCTACTGACGCGTTAACCACGTCGTCTGCCGGCTGCGCCTGAGCGGCAACCTGAGCGGCACGTGCTTCAGCAGCGGCCGGAATCACAGAAGGCTCTTCATTTACCGGCACTTCAATAGCTGAAGTGTCATGCGTATCAACCGGCGTTATCGGCGCATCAAACTGCTGCGGCGCTTCATGTACTGCATCCTGCGCCGTTTGCTGTTCAGCTTCTGTCGGCTGAGCGGAAGAGGTCTCAACGGCGGCTTCGCTAGCGGCAACTGGCAAAGCAACGGCGGCAGCGGTTTCAACGCGGCTGTAGTCCGGCGTTTCATGCTGCACATCAGCTGCCTGAACGGTCTCCTGGCTGGCCTGCGCGACCGGATAGCGAACCCAAACTTTACCTGAAGCCATTTCCGGCGAGGCAGCAGCACAGGCGATAGGCATCGGAGACTGCGTTGGATAACGCTCATCGCGGTAACGGCGACGGCGCTGACCGCTGACGCGCAGATGACGCGGAGAGCGGCGTGAGCGGCGCGGCATATTGCCGTTATCGCGGTTCTCCTGCTCTTCCTGCTGATCTTCAGGCTGCGTCTGCGCTTCTGGTGCGGCGGCTTCGAACTGTGGCGTCTCTGCTGGAGCCGCTTTCACTTCATCAACGGCAGGCTGCGTTTCCGACACTGTTTCAGCGCTGACCACGCGCACTTTCTGCGCCAGCTGACGCGGCTTACGACGCGGCATGACCTGCACGCGCTCTTCCGCCGGGTTTTCTTCGCTCTCTTCAACGACGCTGGCTACCGGCTGCTGCTCTTGCTGAGCGGCGGCTTTGGCGGCTTCCTGCTGCTGACGACGCTCTTCCTGACGGCGACGCTGACGTTCGGCACGCTGCTCACGACGCTGCTGCTGCTGCTCTTCACGTTGCGCGCGTGCTTCGTCAGTCAGTGTGTTTTGCGTCTCTTCACGCACTTCAGCATTGGCCTGCTGGCGTTTGTTGTTACGACGCGGTTCTTCACGGGTTTCACGATTATCGCGCGCCTGCTGCGGGGCGTTTTCCCCGTTGCGGTCACGGTTACGATCGCGGCGGTTATTGTTGTTGTTGCGGCGGTTGTTGCCCTGACGGCGTTCACGCTGCTGGGTTGGTTCAGACTCATCATCAGCAGCTTTATCCTGCTGCGGCTGCTCGGCTGTGGCTGGCGCAGCCGGCTCAGAGGCAAACAGCTTTTTCAGGCCGCCAAACAGGCGTCCGATAATACCGGTCGACGCAGCAGGCTCCGCTGCGGCCTGCTGCGGCGCGGCGGGCTGAGCAGGTTTATTGCTTTCAACGGCGGTTTCCTGCGGGGCAGGCGGTGCATCAGGCATCACAAAGGCGGCCAGTGCAGGCTGCTCAGGACGACGACGTTCAGCCTGCTCATTTTCAGAGGGCAGCGCCATCTCAGCTTCATGCAGTTTCGGCAGGTGATAGCTGAGCGTTTGTGTCTCTTCACCGCTGCGTACGCGCAGTACCGAGTAGTGCGGCGTCTGCATCTGATCGTTCGGAACGATAATCGCACGCACGCCGCCCTGACGTTTTTCAATGGCGTTAACGGCGTCGCGTTTTTCGTTCAGCAGATAAGAGGCGATCGGCACCGGTACAATGGCGTGCACTTCTTTGGTGTTCTCTTTCAGCGCTTCTTCTTCAATCAGACGCAGAATAGAGAGCGACAGCGATTCGTTATCACGAACGGTGCCGGTTCCGCTACAGCGCGGGCAAACATGATGGCTCGATTCGCCCAGCGATGGGCTAAGACGCTGACGCGACATCTCCAGCAGGCCGAAGCGGGAGATATGACTGATCTGGATACGGGCGCGATCCTGACGAACGGACTCGCGCAGACGGTTTTCTACTGCACGCTGATGGCGCACCGGCGTCATATCGATAAAGTCGATAACGATCAGGCCGCCAAGGTCGCGCAGGCGCAGCTGACGCGCAATTTCGTCGGCAGCTTCAAGATTGGTGTTAAACGCTGTCTCTTCGATATCGCCGCCGCGCGTGGCGCGTGCTGAGTTGATATCGATCGCGGTCAGCGCTTCAGTGCTGTCGATCACAATCGAGCCGCCGGAAGGCAGACGCACTTCACGCTGGAAGGCCGATTCGATCTGGGATTCAATCTGGTAATGGCTGAACAGCGGAATCTCACCAGTATACAGTTTGATTTTGCTGCTGAAATCAGGACGACCAAGGGCGGCGATATGCTGACGCGCCAGATCGAGGACTTTCGGGTTATCAATCAGGATTTCGCCGATGTCAGGGCGCAGGTAGTCGCGGAAGGCGCGAACAATCACATTGCTTTCCTGATGGATCAGGAAGGGTGCCGGACGATTTTCCGCCGCTTTTTTGATCGCTTCCCAGTGCTTCAGACGGAAGCTCAGATCCCACTGCAGCGCTTCGGCTGATTTGCCCACGCCTGCGGTACGCACGATTAAGCCCATGCCGTCCGGCAGCTCAAGCGACGAAAGCGCTTCTTTCAGCTCGGTGCGGTCATCGCCTTCAATACGGCGTGAAATGCCGCCTGCGCGTGGGTTATTCGGCATCAGCACCAGATAGCTGCCTGCCAGGCTGATAAAGGTAGTCAGAGCCGCGCCTTTGTTGCCGCGCTCTTCTTTATCGATCTGAACAATGACTTCCTGACCTTCGCGCAATACATCTTTGATATTGGGGCGGCCATGAGCGTTGTAACTGGCAGGGAAATATTCGCGGGAAATCTCTTTAAGCGGAAGGAAACCGTGTCGTTCAGCGCCGTAATCAACAAATGCTGCTTCCAGACTTGGCTCAATGCGGGTGATCTTGCCTTTATAGATATTCGCCTTTTTCTGTTCGTGTCCGGGGCTTTCAATATCCAGGTCGTACAGACGTTGTCCATCTACTAAGGCGACACGCAACTCCTCCTGTTGAGTTGCGTTTATTAACATTCTTTTCATCGTAACGTACTCGTTATTCTTACGTGAGTGACTAAGCTGCGGGCTAAGTAACACTGGACGAAGAATAACCGACGGCCCCGTGTCTTATCGCTTCATCGTCAACCTCACGGTTGTCGGTCGCTCAAGGGGCGCAAAAATCTCGGTAGCCTGTTTTTATAAGGAAAAACAGCGCTCGGATGAGGGAACCGCCACTGAATTTACCAGAGAGAGTCAATCCCGTCTTATCGTCCAGGCTGCAACCCGCAGCCCGCTAAATGCCTGATTTCACAATACGTCTTACGCCATTGCTGCGTGTATGTGCTATCCGGCAAAATTTCTTAATTCGCTATTTATGGTTTCCTGACGGTAGGCGCTCAGGAGACCGGGCCATTATTCCATTGCTAACCTTGTTATAGCAAGGTGACTTTTCATTACTGATAAACTTTCTTGCAGCATTACGCATTCATTTTGCAGGCTTTTTCACCAGCACTGTGGAAAAGTATGAAACAGACCGCAAAATTGGCGGTACGTTGTCAGTTAAGCACAGAAAAAGAAGTGGCGCTATTATCCGCCACTCATTAGAATCGCCGCCCATGAATATGAATACGCCATCGGTACAAATCGTCGCCATTTCCGCTGAAGAAGCGGGACAGCGCATCGACAATTTTTTGCGCACGCAGCTTAAAGGCGTGCCGAAAAGCATGATTTATCGCATTTTGCGTAAGGGCGAAGTGCGCGTGAATAAAAAACGCATCAAGCCTGAATATAAACTGCAGGCCGGGGATGAGGTTCGCATTCCGCCGGTACGCGTGGCAGAGCGCGAGGAAGCCGCTATTTCGCCGAAGCTTGAGCGCGTAGCCAGCCTGAAGGATGCGATTCTTTATGAAGATGAATACATTCTGATACTGAATAAACCATCCGGTACGGCGGTGCATGGCGGCAGCGGCTTAAGCTTCGGCGTGATCGAAGGGCTGCGCGCGCTGCGCCCGGAAGCTCGCTTCCTTGAACTTGTGCATCGTCTTGACCGCGATACTTCTGGCGTGCTGCTGGTGGCGAAAAGGCGCTCCGCGCTGCGTTCGCTGCATGAGCAGCTGCGTGAAAAAGGCATGCAGAAGGATTATCTGGCATTGGTGCGCGGGCAGTGGCCTTCGCATATAAAAACGGTGCAGGCGCCGCTGCTGAAAAATATTCTGCAGAGCGGTGAACGTATTGTCCGCGTGAGCAGCGAAGGGAAACCCTCTGAGACGCGCTTTAAGGTAGAGGAGCGCTATACGTTCGCTACGCTGGTGAAAGCCAGCCCGGTAACCGGCCGTACGCATCAGATTCGTGTTCATACCCTGCATGCCGGTCACCCCATCGCCTTTGACGATCGCTATGGCGAGCGGGAGTTTGATAAGCAGTTAAGCGCTACCGGCCTGCGTCGTCTGTTCCTGCATGCAGCGGCGCTCAGCTTTAATCATCCCCACAGCGGCGACAGAATGCGCATTGAAGCGCCGCTGGATGATGAACTGAAACAATGCCTGGCGGTGTTGCGTAAACCGTCGTAACGTCTTTATATAAGAAAACCTGATGCGGCGCGTCGCATCAGGCTATCGCATTCGCTGTTTAGCGCCCCGTGGTTAAAGGATTGATCCCCACCTCACGCAGCATATCGCACAGTGCGATCAGCGGCAGTCCCACCAGCGTATTAGGATCGCGTCCTTCCAGCCGATCGAATAATGTAATACCTAACCCTTCGCTTTTAAAACTGCCGGCACACTGTAACGGCTGCTCAATGGCCACATAAGCATGAATTTCTGCTTCGCTTAATGAGCGGAAACCGACATGGAATGTTTCATAAAGAGAGAGCAGGTGCTTCTTCTCAGCGCAATAAAGCGCCAGTCCGGTATAAAAGGTAATAACTTTTCCGCTGGCGGCGCGTAACTGCGCGCGTGCATTTTCTACCGTATGCGGCTTGCCGGTTATTTTGCCTTCCAGTACGCAAACCTGATCGGAGCCAATAATCCAGCCGTGCGGATAATGCGCCGCCAGCGCCTGGGCCTTGGCCTGCGCCAGCCGTTCTACCAGCTGCGGCGCCTTTTCATCCGGCAGCGGCGTCTCATCCACCTCCGGCGCAGCGGTAATAAAAGAGAGGCCGAGTTTATTTAACAGCGCCTGACGAAAGGGAGAGGTTGAAGCTAAAATCAGCTGTGTCATATTTTTTCAGTTAAAATATAGCGAATCGGATGCAGACATTTTAAACTGTCCGCCGCATTGGATGCGAATACCAAGTGAAAGATGCTGTTAAACAGCCTTTTTCTTTGACTCTCTGTCGTTACAAAGTTAATATGCGCGCCCTATGCAAAAGGTAAAATTACCCCTGACAATCGATCCGGTTCGCGCCGCTCAAAAACGCCTTGATTATGCGGGCGTCTATACGCCTCAACAGGTGGAGCGCGTAGCCGATACCGTTGTTAGTGTGGACAGTGATGTACAATGCGTTATGTCGTTTGCCGTTGATAACCAGCGTCTGGCTGTTCTGAAAGGAACCGCTGACGTTAGCGTCACGCTGAGCTGCCAGCGCTGCAACAAGCCATTTGCACATCAGGTTCACGTAACGTATTGCTTCAGTCCCGTCGCAGATGATGCGCAGGCTGATGCGTTGCCGGAAGCCTACGAGCCGATCGAAGTCAACGACTTCGGTGAGATCGATCTGCTGGCGGTGGTTGAAGATGAAATTATCCTCGCCCTGCCTGTAGTTCCGGTGCATGATTCTGAACACTGTGAAGTGTCCGACGCGGACATGGTCTTTGGCAAACTGCCTGAAGAGGCGGAGAAACCAAACCCATTCGCCGTATTAGCCAGTTTAAAGCGTAAGTAATAGGAGTAAGGTCCATGGCCGTACAACAGAATAAACCAACCCGTTCCAAACGTGGCATGCGTCGTTCTCACGATGCGCTGACCACTTCCACTCTGTCCGTAGATAAAGTTTCTGGCGAAACTCATCTGCGTCACCACATCACTGCGGATGGCTACTACCGCGGTCGCAAGGTCATCGTTAAGTAATACTTGCGGCAACGCAAGGCGATACTTTGACACGTTTGACCCTGGCCATCGATGCTATGGGCGGGGACTTCGGTCCCTGCGTGACAGTGCCTGCAGCTTTGCAGGCACTGGCCTTACATTCGCAATTACAGCTTCTTCTGATCGGCGATCCCGCCGCTATCACGCCATTACTTGCTAAAGCTGATTCCGCTGTACAACGGCGTCTGCAGGTTATCCCTGCCGAATCGGTTATCGCCAGTGATGCCAAACCTTCTCAGGCTATCCGCCACAGTCGCGGTAGCTCTATGCGCATCGCGCTTGAGTTGGTCAAAGAGGGAAAGGCGCGGGCTTGCATTAGCGCCGGGAATACCGGTGCCTTAATGGGGCTGGCAAAACTGTTATTAAAACCGCTGGACGGCATTGAGCGCCCGGCGTTAACTACCGTGTTGCCGAATCAGCCAGGCGGTAACACGGTAGTGCTGGATTTAGGCGCTAACGTTGAATCTGACAGTGCCATGCTGGTGCAGTTTGCCATTATGGGTGCGGTGATGGCGGAAGAAGTCTTAGCCATTGAAAAACCGCGTGTGGCATTGCTGAATATCGGCCAGGAAGAAACCAAAGGGCTGAATTCGATTCGTGAAGCGGCGGAGCAGCTCAGGGCATCGCCGCAAATTAATTATATCGGCTACCTTGAAGGCAACGATCTGCTGACAGGCAAAACTGATGTGCTGGTTTGCGACGGTTTCGTGGGCAATGTCACGCTGAAAACCCTGGAAGGCGTGGTAAGGATGTTTCTTTCGCTGTTGAAATCATCTGGCGAAGGCAAAAAACGGGCGTGGTGGATGAAACTGCTGGAGCGCTGGATTAAAAAACGGCTGGCTAAGCGTTTCGGTCATTTAAACCCCGACCAGTACAATGGCGCCTGTCTGTTAGGATTGCGAGGCTTGGTTATCAAGAGCCACGGTGCAGCAAATCAACGTGCTTTTGCCGCAGCAATTGAACAGGCAGAGCAGGCGGTGCGGCGGCAAGTCCCGGAGCGGATTGCCGCGCGCCTAAAGGCTGTATTAGCCAGGAGTGATTGAGCGGACATGTATACCAAAATTATCGGTACGGGCAGCTATCTGCCTGCTCAGGTGCGGACTAACGCCGATCTGGAAAAAATGGTGGATACGTCGGATGAGTGGATTGTCACTCGTACCGGCATTCGTGAGCGACGTATTGCCGCGCCTGATGAAACCGTTGCGACGATGGGGTTTCAGGCCGCTGAGCGCGCGCTGGAAATGGCTGGCGTTAGTAAAGACGATATCGGACTGATTATCGTTGCCACCACGTCAGGCAGCCATGCATTCCCCAGCTCAGCCTGTATGATCCAGAATATGCTGGAGATCAAAGACTGCGCGGCTTTCGATCTGGCCGCCGCCTGTGCCGGCTTTACCTATGGGCTGAGCGTTGCCGACCAATACATTAAAAACGGCGCGGTAAAACATGCGCTGGTGATTGGCGCGGATGTGCTGGCGCGCACGCTCGATCCCAACGATCGCGGCACCATTATTCTGTTTGGCGATGGCGCAGGCGCCGTCGTGCTTTCCGCCAGCGAAGAACCTGGCATTATTTCTACTCATCTGCATGCCGATGGCCGTTACGGTCAGTTGCTGACGCTGCCTTATCATAACCGTGCGCAGCAGGATCAACCGGCTTATCTCACCATGTCCGGTAATGAAGTGTTCAAAGTCGCGGTAACCGAACTGGCGCATATCGTTGATGAGACGCTGGCGGCCAATAACCTTGAACGCGCTGAAATCGACTGGCTGGTGCCGCATCAGGCTAACCTGCGGATTATTAATGCCACCGCGAAAAAGCTGGGTATGGGCATGGATAAAGTTGTCGTTACGCTTGACCGTCATGGCAATACTTCTGCTGCTTCCGTACCGGCTGCGCTGGATGAAGCGGTGCGCGATGGACGTATTAAGCCGGGCCAGTTGGTTCTGCTGGAGGCCTTTGGTGGTGGATTCACCTGGGGCTCGGCTCTGGTTCGTTTTTAATCGAAGGAACAAAAGATGACGCAATTTGCAATGGTTTTCCCAGGTCAGGGTTCGCAAACCGTTGGCATGCTGGCTGAGCTGGCAGCGGACAACCCGATTGTCGAAGCAACCTTTAAAGAGGCTTCCGACGCGTTGGGTTACGATCTTTGGCAACTGACGCAGCAGGGGCCAGCGGAAGAATTAAACAAAACCTGGCAAACGCAGCCTGCGCTGCTGGCTGCCTCGGTTGCGCTGTTTCGCCTGTGGCAGCAGAAGGGCGGTAAAACGCCTGCGATGATGGCTGGTCACAGTCTGGGCGAATATTCTGCGCTGGTATGCGCAGGTGTGCTGGATTTTGCCGAAGCGATCAAACTGGTTGAGCTGCGTGGGAAACTGATGCAGGAAGCGGTACCGGCCGGTACCGGCGCGATGCAGGCGATTATCGGCCTTGATGATGCCGCTATCCAGCAGGCCTGTGAAGAGGCTGCGCAGGGAGAAGTGGTATCGCCGGTAAACTTTAACTCGCCGGGCCAGGTTGTGATTGCTGGACACAAAGACGCGGTTGAACGTGCGGGCGCAGCCTGTAAAGCTGCTGGCGCGAAACGTGCGCTGCCGCTGCCGGTAAGTGTGCCGTCTCACTGTGCGCTGATGAAGCCTGCCGCAGATAAACTGGCGGTTGCGCTGGAAAATATGACTTTTAACGCGCCAGCCTTACCGGTAGTTAATAATGTTGATGTAAAATGCGAAACCTCGCCAGAAGCGATTCGCAGCGCGCTGGTACGTCAGCTCTACAGCCCGGTACGCTGGACGGAATGCGTAGAATTTATGGCGGCGCAGGGCGTGACCTCGCTGCTGGAAGTCGGTCCGGGTAAAGTCCTGACGGGCCTGACGAAACGTATTGTTGACACCCTGACAGCCTCGGCGGTAAATGATCCCGCCAGCCTGGCAGCGGCGCTTGAACAATAACAGAGGATAAAAATGAGCTTCGAAGGAAAAATTGCCCTGGTAACCGGTGCCAGTCGTGGTATTGGTCGCGCTATTGCGGAAACGCTGGTGGCACGCGGTGCGAAAGTGATCGGCACGGCAACCAGCCAGAGCGGCGCAGATGCGATCAGCGCTTACCTGGGAGAGAGCGGTAAAGGCTTTCTGCTGAACGTTACCGATCCCGCGTCAATTGAAAGCGTACTGGAAAATATCCGTGCCGAATTTGGCGAGGTGGATATTTTAGTCAATAATGCTGGCATTACGCGTGATAATCTCCTGATGCGCATGAAGGATGAAGAGTGGCAATCCATTGTGGATACCAATCTGACCTCCGTTTTCCGCTTATCTAAAGCGGTAATGCGTGCCATGATGAAAAAACGTGTGGGCCGTATCATTACCATCGGTTCCGTTGTTGGTACCATGGGTAATGCAGGCCAGGCAAACTACGCGGCAGCAAAAGCGGGTTTGATCGGCTTCAGCAAGTCACTGGCGCGCGAAGTTGCGTCACGTGGTATTACCGTTAACGTCGTGGCTCCTGGTTTCATTGAAACCGACATGACGCGTGCGTTGAGCGAAGATCAGCGCGCTGGCATCCTGGCCGAAGTTCCTGCAGGTCGTCTTGGCGACGCGCAGGAAATCGCCAATGCCGTTGCATTTTTAGCCTCTGACGAGGCAGCGTACATCACTGGTGAGACGCTGCATGTCAATGGCGGAATGTACATGGTCTGATAATTACGAAAATTATTTGCGTTAATTGCGGTAATAGCCGCAAAATAGCGTGAAATCGTGGTTGGACCAGCCGGGATTGAGTTGCATCTTTTCCAACTTTTTATACACTACGAAAACCATCGCGAAAGCGAGTTTTGATAGGAAATTTAATAGTATGAGCACTATCGAAGAACGCGTTAAGAAAATCATCTCCGAGCAGCTTGGCGTTAAGCAGGAAGAAGTCACCAACGAAAAATCTTTCGTTGAAGATCTTGGCGCTGATTCTCTTGATACCGTTGAGCTGGTAATGGCTCTGGAAGAAGAGTTTGATACTGAGATTCCGGACGAAGAAGCTGAGAAGATCACTACCGTTCAGGCTGCCATTGATTACATCAATAGCCATCAGGCCTAATGAACTACCATCAGGCGGTCACTCGACCGCCTGAGTTTTTATCCGTCCCACATAGTGTCAATCTTTCCCTCCCTGGAGGACGAACGTGTCTAAGCGTCGTGTAGTTGTGACCGGTCTTGGCATGTTGTCTCCTGTCGGCAATACCGTAGAGTCAACCTGGAGTGCTCTCCTTGCCGGGCAGAGTGGCATCAGCCTGATCGACCATTTCGATACTAGTGCCTACGCAACGCGTTTTGCTGGCTTAGTAAAGGATTTTAACTGTGAAGAGATCATCTCGCGCAAAGAACAGCGCAAGATGGATGCCTTCATTCAATATGGAATTGTCGCTGGCGTACAGGCCATGCAGGATTCCGGCCTGGTTGTTACCGAAGAAAACGCGACTCGCATCGGCGCTGCTATCGGTTCAGGCATTGGCGGGTTAGGGCTGATTGAGGAAAACCACGCGTCGCTGGTAAAAGGCGGCCCGCGTAAAATCAGTCCGTTCTTTGTGCCTTCTACCATCGTTAATATGGTGGCCGGTCACCTGACCATTATGTATGGTCTGCGTGGGCCAAGCATTTCCGTTGCGACCGCCTGTACAACAGGCGTGCATAACATCGGCCATGCGGCTCGTATGATTGCCTACGGCGACGCGGATGCGATGCTGGCTGGCGGTGCGGAAAAAGCCAGTACGCCTTTGGGCGTAGGCGGCTTTGGCGCGGCGCGCGCACTCTCCACGCGTAACGATAATCCGCAGGCGGCCAGCCGTCCGTGGGATAAAGATCGCGATGGTTTTGTGTTGGGTGATGGCGCAGGCATTATCATGCTGGAAGAGTATGAGCATGCTAAAAAGCGCGGCGCGAAAATCTATGCCGAGCTGGTTGGCTTTGGTATGAGCAGCGATGCTTACCATATGACTTCTCCGCCGGAAGATGGTGCTGGTGCTGCACTGGCGATGATCAATGCGCTGAAAGATGCGCAGCTGACGCCAGAGCAGGTTGGCTACGTTAACGCTCACGGAACCTCAACGCCGGCTGGCGATAAGGCCGAAGCGCAGGCGGTTAAGTCAGTGTTTGGCGCAGCGGCCTCCAGCGTGATGGTCAGCTCGACCAAGTCAATGACGGGTCACCTGCTGGGTGCAGCAGGCGCGGTAGAATCTATTTACTCGATTCTTGCGCTACGCGACCAGGCGATTCCACCGACCATTAACCTTGATAACCCGGATGAAGGCTGCGATCTCGATTTCGTTCCTCATACCGCACGTCAGGTTAAGGGGCTGGAATATGCGCTGTGTAACTCCTTCGGTTTCGGCGGTACCAACGGATCGCTGATCTTCCGTCGCGTTTAACGATATCATTGCTATTTAAGGCCCGCTTTGCGGGCCTTTTTTACATCTGGACTATTCTGAACGGCTCAGGGCTGTAACCTGAGCGTCATAGCGGTAAGCTTAAGTTGGCAGCTTCAGCAAACGAGTGAGCAAATGATTTGGATTAACGGCGAGCAGCAGCAGCAGATAGCGGTCAGCGATCGCGCCTTACACTACGGCGATGGCTGTTTTACCACCGCGCGTCTGCAACAGGGCAAAATAGCCTGGCTGGAGGCACATCTTCAGCGCCTGCAGGAAGCGGCTTCTGTACTAATGATCCGCGACGTTGACTGGCCTGGGTTAAAACAGGAGATGGAGATCGCTGCAGCCAGCTGGCAGCAGGACGACGGCGTTCTGAAGGTCATTCTGTCACGTGGCTCAGGCGGGCGAGGCTATAGCGGTACCGGATGCCATCAACCGGTACGTATCATTATGCTGTTTGCCGCGCCGGGACATTATGCCGCACTGAGTGAAAGCGGCGTTCGCCTGATGACCAGCCCGGTGCGCCTTGGCATTAACCCTCAGCTTGCCGGAATCAAACATCTTAACCGGCTGGAGCAGGTGCTGATCCGCACACAGCTTGAGCAGAGCGGTGCTGATGAGGCGCTGGTGCTTGACACTGAGGGCAAGCTGGTGGAATGCTGTGCGGCTAATTTATTCTGGCGCAAAAGAAATCAGCTCTATACGCCCGCTGTTAGCGGCGCAGGCGTTGACGGGATTATGCGTCGGCGCATCATTGCGCTGGCGCGGCAGCACGGTTATGTCTGTCAGGTGGTGCGGGAAGAGCCGCAGACGCTGGCGGATGCGGATGAGGTTTTTATCTCTAACGCTCTGATGCCGTTACTGCCAGTAAGGCAGATTGATAGCTGGCACTATCAATCCCGTACGCTTTATCAACGACTGCTGCCAGATTGTTAATATTGGATTAATCATGACCCGAAAAATAAAAATTTTGGCTGCTGTGGCGCTGCTGTTAGCTGCCGCTGCTGCTGTTTGTTACTGGCAGGTGCGTCAGTTTGCTGCGTCGCCATTAACCATTAGCCAGGAAAAAATATTCACGCTGCCGGCCGGTACGGGCCGCCTTGCTCTTGAAGCGCAGCTGGAAAGCCAGCATATCATTACGCCGTCACCGTGGTTTGGTGTGCTGCTGAAGCTGGAGCCGGAACTGGCAAAATTCAAGGCGGGCACCTATCGCCTGGACGCTGGCATGAATGTGCGTCAGCTGCTGGCGCTGTTGGCCAGCGGCAAAGAGGCGCAGTTCCCGGTACGCTTTACCGAAGGCACACGTCTGCAGGATGTTCTGCAGGCGTTACGTAGCTCGCCCTGGATCAAACATACGTTGAAAGATGACCGGCCAGAAACGGTCGCAGCGGCGCTGGGGCTGAAAGAGGGTGAAAACCTGGAGGGCTGGCTCTGGCCGGATACCTGGCTCTATACCGCCAATACCAGCGACGTCGCGTTACTGAAACGCGCGCATCAGCGCATGAAAGAGGAAGTGGCAAAAATCTGGCAGAACCGTATGCCTGATTTGCCTTATAAAACGCCCAATGAGTTAGTGACCATGGCCTCTATCATTGAAAAAGAGACGGCGGTCAGCAATGAACGAACAAAGGTCGCCTCGGTATTTATTAACCGCCTGCGGGTGGGTATGCGTTTGCAAACCGATCCCACGGTGATTTACGGGATGGGCGAGAAGTATAATGGCACCCTGACGCGTAAAGATCTGGAGGCGCCGACGGCTTATAACACCTATACCATCAACGGCCTGCCGCCGGGACCCATCGCCTTGCCGGGTAAAGCCTCGCTTGAAGCCGCTGCCCATCCGGTAAAAAGCAATTATCTCTATTTTGTCGCCGACGGTAAGGGCGGGCATACCTTTACCACCAACCTGGCCAGCCATAATCGGGCCGTGCAGGCATGGCGCACGACCATGAAGGAAAAAAATGAACGCTAAGTTTATTGTGATTGAAGGGCTGGAGGGTGCCGGGAAAACCACCGCACGCGACTGCATTGTTGAACAGCTGCACGAGCAGGGCATTACCGATATCGTCTTTACCCGTGAGCCGGGCGGTACCCCGCTGGCAGAGCAGCTGCGCGATCTTATTAAGCAGGGGCTGGAAGGAGAAAAGATAACCGATAAAGCCGAACTGCTGATGCTGTATGCCGCCCGTGTACAGCTGGTGGAGACGGTAATCAAACCAGCGCTGGCGCGTGGTGCCTGGGTGGTGGGCGATCGCCACGATCTCTCTTCACAGGCGTATCAGGGCGGCGGACGCGGTATCGACCAACAGTTGATGCAGACGCTGCGCGATGCGGTGCTGGGCGACTTTCGTCCTCACTTAACGCTCTACCTGGATGTTACGCCGGAAATCGGTTTACAGCGTGCACGCGCACGCGGCGAACTCGATCGTATTGAACAGGAGTCGCTGAATTTCTTTATGCGCACCCGTGAGCGTTATCAGGCCCTGGCAGCCTGCGATGATTCCATTAAAACCATTGATGCCAGCCAGTCGCTGGAACAAGTGACAACGTCACTTAAAGCTATTCTGCAAGCCTGGCTGGCGGAGCAAAAATAATGAACTGGTATCCGTGGCTTAATCCTGTTTATCGTCAGCTTATAGCTCAGCATCAGGCTGGGCGGGCGCACCATGCTGTGCTGGTACAGGCATTGCCGGGTATGGGCGACGCTGCGCTAATCTGGGCAGTAAGCCGCTGGCTGTTATGCCAACGACGCGATGGACAAAAAAGCTGCGGTCACTGTCACGGTTGCCAGTTAATGATGGCGGGTACCCATCCTGACTGGCATCCACTGACGGCGGAAAAAGGGAAAAGCGCGTTGGGGATTGATGCAGTACGCGATGTGAACGAGACGCTGTATCACCATGCTCAGCAGGGCGGCGCAAAAGTAGTGTGGCTACCCGATGCCGGACAGCTCACTGAGGCAGCCGCTAACGCCCTGTTGAAAACGCTGGAAGAGCCGCCGCAGAACAGCTGGTTTTTTTTGAGCAGTGCAGAGCCGTCAAGGCTGTTGCCTACGCTACGCAGCCGTTGTCTGAAGCTGCATCTGGCACCGCCTGACGAGGCGCACAGCCTTGCGTGGTTACAAAAGCAAAATGCGGGTTCTCATGAAGCGATGCTAACTGCGCTCCGCCTCAGCAGCGGCGCACCTGCTGCCGCGCTGGCGCTGCTTAATAAGCAAAGCTGGGAACAGCGTCAGACGCTGTGCGCTACGCTGGCCAGCGCTCTGACAGGCGATGTGCTTACGCTGTTGCCGCAGCTCAATCATGATAATGTCGCCGAAAGAATTAGCTGGCTGGCTTCACTGCTGACGGATGCGCTGAAATGGCAACACAGCGGCGACCAGTTTATCGCCAATGTCGATCAACCCGCGCTGATTACTCAACTGGCACAGCGTCTACCGGCCGCCGCGCTGGATAAAAGCCTGCGTCAATGGCTGCTGTGTCGGGAACGCCTGATGCATATTGTTGCGGTCAACCGGGAATTATTGCTAACCGAACAGTTATTAAACTGGGAAACCTTACTCAGACCAGCGGCGACATCGCTGGCTGATTAACCAAGAGAGTTGTTATGTTTTTAGTTGATTCACACTGCCATCTTGATGGTCTGAATTATGAGACATTGCATAAAGACGTGGATGATGTGCTGGCGAAAGCTGCCGCGCGCGATGTCAAATTTATGCTGGCGGTTGCTACCACGTTGCCAGGGTTCAAAGCCATGGCGCAACTGCTGGGTGACCGCCCGAATGTTGCCTGGTCCTGCGGCGTACATCCTTTGAATCAGCAAGAGGAATGGGATTTCGCTGAGCTGGCGCAGCTGGCTGACGATCCTCGCGTTATTGCCATGGGCGAAACCGGGCTGGATTACCACTATCAGCCGGAAACCAGGGCGCGTCAGCAGGCTTCTTTCCGTGAGCATATTCGCGTGGGCCGCCAACTGAACAAACCCATTATCGTACATACACGCGATGCGCGGGAAGATACGCTGGCGATTCTGCGGGAAGAAGGGGCAGAGGAGTGTAGTGGCGTACTGCACTGCTTTACCGAGGATCGTGAAACCGCAGCTAAGCTACTGGATATGGGCTTTTACATCTCGTTTTCCGGCATCGTTACCTTTCGCAATGCAGAAGCGTTACGCGAAGCTGCACGCTATGTTCCGCTGGATCGCTTGCTGGTGGAGACCGATTCACCCTATCTTGCGCCCGTGCCGCATCGCGGAAAAGAGAACCAGCCTGCCTTTACCCGCGATGTAGCGGAGTATATGGCCGTGCTTAAAGGGGTTGATTTAGAAACGCTGGCTCAGGCCACTACGCAAAACTTTTCTGACCTGTTTCATGTTCCGCTTTCACGGTTGACCGATACGCCTGCATGACTTTTTTTTAGAGCTCGTAATTAATCCGTTAAGATCGTAAAGTGCAGCGCCAAAAACGCTGCACTGACGATTTTTTCTGTACAAAAGTTGGCAAAACAATAAAAAATATCCTAAATGTTAGCCGCCTGATGGGCGAAACGTGACAGGTATCAAACAAAACTGAACAGATTTATTTTACTCTTCGTAATAAATCCAGAGAGCCTTAACAAGCTCCAAAGGCAGAAGATCCTCCCTCTTTTGCCACGCGTACCACGCGATTAAAAGCACTCATACTCAGGAGTTCCACAATATGTTTAAGAACGCATTTGCAAACCTGCAAAAGGTCGGTAAATCGCTCATGCTACCGGTGTCGGTTCTGCCGATCGCCGGTATTTTATTGGGTGTCGGTTCGGCAAACTTTTCCTGGTTGCCTGCCGTAGTTTCACATGTGATGGCGGAAGCGGGCGGCTCGGTGTTCGCTAACATGCCGTTGATCTTTGCTATTGGTGTGGCATTAGGCTTTACCAATAACGACGGCGTTTCGGCGCTGGCGGCTGTGGTTGCTTACGGCATCATGGTGAAAACCATGGCGGTTGTCGCACCGCTGGTGCTGCATTTACCGGCAGAAGAAATTGCCGCTAAACACCTGGCGGATACCGGGGTACTGGGCGGCATCATTGCCGGTTCTATCGCCGCCTACATGTTTAACCGCTTCTACCGCATCAAACTGCCTGAATATCTGGGCTTCTTTGCCGGTAAACGTTTCGTACCGATTATTTCTGGTATGGCGGCGATTATCCTGGGCGTTATCCTTTCCTTTATCTGGCCGCCAATTGGCAGCGCGATTCAGGAATTCTCCCAGTGGGCGGCCTATCAGAACCCGGTTGTGGCCTTTGGTCTGTACGGTTTGATTGAGCGTTCTCTGGTGCCGTTTGGCCTGCATCATATCTGGAACGTTCCTTTCCAGATGCAGATTGGTGAATTCACCAACGCCGCAGGACAGGTCTTCCATGGTGATATTCCTCGCTATATGGCAGGCGACCCGACTGCGGGCAAACTTTCTGGCGGCTTCCTGTTCAAAATGTATGGTCTGCCGGCAGCCGCTATCGCTATCTGGCACTCTGCAAAACCAGAGAACCGTGCGAAAGTGGGCGGTATCATGATCTCCGCAGCGCTGACCTCGTTCCTGACCGGTATCACCGAGCCGATCGAGTTCTCGTTCATGTTCGTGGCACCGATTCTCTATGCAATCCACGCTATTCTGGCAGGCCTGGCCTTCCCGATCTGTATCCTGCTTGGCATGCGTGACGGCACCAGCTTCTCGCACGGTCTGATCGACTTTATCGTGCTGAGCGGCAACAGCAGCAAAATCTGGCTGTTCCCGATTGTGGGTATCATCTACGGTCTGGTTTACTACACCATTTTCCGCGTGCTGATCGCCAAGCTGAACCTGAAAACGCCGGGCCGTGAAGAAACCACGACTGAGCAGTCAACCGGTACAGCCAACGAAATGGCGGCAAACCTGGTTACCGCGTTCGGTGGTAAAGAGAACATCACGAACCTGGATGCCTGTATTACCCGTCTGCGCGTGAGCGTGGCCGACGTATCCAAAGTGGACCAGGCTGGCCTGAAAAAACTGGGCGCTGCCGGTGTGGTAGTGGCAGGTTCTGGCGTACAGGCTATCTTCGGCACTAAGTCGGATAACCTGAAAACCGAGATGGATGACTATATTCGCAACAGTTAATCACTGATGCGCACAGCAAAGGCGAGCTTCGGCTCGCCTTTTTACGTTTAAGGACTATGGCGGGCTTTATCGCGGCCTGTCAGATCGAAGCTGCTGCATATCCGCCCGCTATCAGAAACAGGATGAGGAATTTTTAATATCCCAGCCCATGCGGCTTTCCGCACCTTTAATTCCAGCAGCGGTCTGCTCCCAGTACTGGAACTTCACCTTGTCTGCCTGAAACGCATACGCGGCCTCAGAGATATGATCTAAATTCGCATCGATGACAATCACGTTTTCCAGCGTCAGCCGGCAGGACTCAATCATGCCGTTGCCCGCTTTACAGAACGAAAGCTGGATTGCCTTTATGCGGTTGCCATTAGACGCAAACAGCAGCACCGCTGCGGTCGCTTTATCTATAGGGCAGTGAACCGTCAGATTTTTATAGCGCGATGCAGCTGGCCCGGCGACGTTGCCGTTTCTGTGAACGCCCCAGGAGTAACTTTTTACATTGATCCAGCCCTGATGAGCGGCATCCTGCGATTCACCGGTTAAGCCTGCTATTTTAAGAAATACGCTTTCCATATGATTCCTTATTTTCCTGAGTGCTACGTTGCGTCTGTGAATGTGTCTTCCATACAAAGGCTTTGTATGGGACAGGCAGTTGCAATGATTTTTAATTAAAATTCATTTTTACAATTTCGCCTTTGTCATTTATGCGGTGATAACCCGCATAGGTTGTAAAGAAAAGCCCGGTATTTTTACTGTAGTCAACGGTAAAAGTCTTATTCTTTTCGATGCATTTTTTTTGGGGTTTCATGTCGGTAAAGCACAGCCTTTCATCTTCATCGGGTTCCATGTAACCATCGCCGAATAACCAGAAGGTGATGCTGAAATTTTCGGTGAATGCGGGGGCTGGTATGCCGTAGCGGCTTTTGAGCATCTCTTTGTTTTCCTGCCACCAGGCTATTTTCCCGCTTACGGTCAAAGGGAAATGATCAACCAGTACGTCGCTAAATCCGCTGCTTCTGTTATGAACTGCTATGATTTTCACTGGACGAAGAGTGCGCCAGAGAAAAAAACATAATAATGTAATGATGATGTATATTGCCCATTGCACCTTTTTACCTGACACTTTCATTACGTATCCCATTGATATTTATTGTAGCGTCCATCTCGGTTATAAAAGGTCGAAAGCCGAAGCGGTTGTATCGCTGCAGTACAAACCAGATGCGAAAGAATCGGAAAAGATTAAATTTATCATTTAAAATATCGTTGGCGTCCAGACCAAAATGATCCTGTACTTTATAATTAACTTGAGCACGATAGTGGTTACTGTGGATATAAAGGGATTTAATAGTGATGTAGGTCGCCCAGGTGTCATGTACGGTAATTCCCAGACCGTTAATAGTATCCTGAATTCTGTCAAACTTAGGCAGCTTACCGGAAAGTATGGCTTCTTTTAACTTCTCTCTGTTTGACGTTGGGAAAAAACCTTTATCCCAGTCTATGTTTCGGTTAAGAATATTTTGTAATAGCATGCGCGTGCTGTTTTCCTCTGAAAAATCATTAATAATCTGCAATTTCAGTGCGCTATCCAGTGACAAACTGCTGAACGGCGCACCTTCACCCTGCTGCATATGGGTAATCATCTCTTCGATAAGATATTTGTAAGGGCCATAAATGGCAAAAGCCTGCGACAGATGGCGCATTTCATCAAAAAGAATAGCGGCGCACTCGGCAACGGAATGTTTTGCGCCTGCGCCCCGGGAGCCATAAAATCGCGAATGCGGCTGCCTGAGCGGGGTAATTTCCGTCAGGGTATATGGATCAATGCGGGTGGAAACATCATGCAGGTGAAAATCATTTTTTAACTGCGATTCGGTAAGATCGCCGTAGCGCATATCTTCGGCGCTATAGTCGTCCATTCTTTTTTGTGTTTCAAATATCCGGCAGGGAAAGCGTAAAGCAGTCACTGGCAACTCCTTGTATGATCTTTTTTCCATATGTCATTTTGTCAATACCAACCCACCGCGAAAACCGGATAAAAGCGGCTTCGGCTCGTTTTTTTATGGCTGTGATTAATGGCTGAGCCACCATTCACCATCAGAAACAGGATGAGGAGTTTTTAATATCCCAGCCCATACGGCTTTCCGCACCTTTAATTCCAGCAGCGGTCTGCTCCCAGTACTGGAACTTCACCTTGTCTGCCTGAAATTCATACATGACCCGATTAATGTTTTCGAAATTAACCTCAGAGATAATAACATTTTCCAGGGTTACCCGGCACGATTCGATCATTCCGTCACCCGCTTTACAGAGCGAAAGCTGTACCTTTTTAATCAGGTTGCCGTTTGAGGCAAATAATAGTGCGCCTGAGGTAGCTTTATCGATATAACAGTGGGCTGCCAGATTACGATAGCAGGCTTTTCCTGGCCCTCTGCCTTCGTTTCTTCTTACTCCCCAGGAATAGCTCCTTACATCAATCCAGCCCTGATGAGCGGCATCCTTTGCCTCACCGCTAATACCGTCTATTTTTAAAAATATGCTTTCCATACATTTCCTTTGCTGTTATGCCCGGTTCACGCTCCTGGGCTCCATGAGATACCTCGCCTTTGTTAGCGGCGGCTCTTGTTACACGGGGTCTGATACTTTCTGCAAGTGCGAACTTTTGCGCTTTACTGGAAAAAAAGAGAGTAATAAATTTCATTTAATGGGAAGGTCGCTTTACTATCTTTCCGCTATCGGTTAACTGGTAATAACCTTCGTTTGCCAGGAAATAGAGGCCGCTATTGCCGCCATCGCTAACCGTGAATGCTTTATCCTTTTCTATACAGTTTTTTTCTGTTTTCATCTCTCTGAAGCAGAGCCTGTCATACTTCCCTTCTTCCATATAGCCGTCGCCGAAGTACCAGAAAACGATGCTATAGCTGCCGTAAGAGGATATTTTTGGAATGCCGTAACGCTGCTTAAGAATATCTCTGTTTTCCAGCCACCAGCTTATCTTTCCCCGCGCGGTGACAGGGAAATTGTCTACCAGCACATCACTGTAATGCCCGTCATAATGAACTGCAATAATATTTACCGGGCGTAGGTTAAGCCAGAGTATATAACTCAAAATTACTGCTGTAATAGCTAATACTGGCCAAGTGATTTTTTTGTTTTTTATCATTTTTTTATCTCTCCGTTGATTTCAATTGTAGCGTTAAGATGGGTTATAAAAGGTTTGAAACCAAAACGATGGTATCGTTGCAGCACAAACCAGATGCGGAAGAAGCGAAACAGGTTAAACTTCGCGTTTAATATGTCGTGAGCATCCAGACCAAAATGATCCTGTATTTTATAATTCACTGCAGCCCGGTAATAGCTAGCATTAACATGAATAGATTCAATAGTGATATGTGTGGCCCAGGTATCATGTACGGTTATGCCCATATCGTTGATATTATCCTGAAACCGGTCAAATTTTGGTAGTTTACTTTTTGAAACGGCTTTTTTAATTCTTCTGCTTTTTCTGCAGGGTAATAGCCCTTATTCAGTGTTATATAACCGCTCAATACTTCCTGCAATCGCAGACGTGTACTGTTTTCGGATGATTCATCATTCATAATATGCATTCGCAGCGCGCTATTCAGATATTCACTGCTGAACGGCGCACCTTCACCCTGCTGCATATGGTAATCATCTCTTCGATAAGATATTTGTAAGGGCCATAAATGGCAAAAGCCTGCGACAGATGGCGCATTTCATCAAAAAGAATAGCGGCGCACTCGGCAACGGAATGTTTTGCGCCTGCGCCCCGGGAGCCATAAAATCGTGAATGCGGCTGCCTGAGCGGGGTAATTTCCGTCAGGGTGTACGGATCAATGCGGGTGGAAACATCATGCAGGTGAAAATCATTTTTTAACTGCGATTCGGTAAGATCGCCGTAGCGCATATCTTCGGCGCTATAGTCGTCCATTCTTTTTTGTGTTTCAAATATTCGGCAGGGAAACGGTAATGCAGACATAGTGATACCTTCCTTGTGTCACGCTCCTGAGTCACAAAATGATAATATGCCTCAACAGAATCTGTGTAAATAATGAACAGCGTTACTGATAAGCGTAACGTTGGTTTTTTCAGGTGAGAGCAGGGCAGGCTGCGCTGGCTGTGAATGCGGCAGCGTTAGGCGGGAAAGGGAAAAGTAGCGAAGAGCGACCCCGTACGGGGCCGCTGGTTAATCAGGAATTTAAAGATAAACGCGCAGATATTCTGTCAGGCAGAGCAGGGCCATCGCCTGACCATAGGGCATAGAGGTCAGCGGTATCTGGCGGTAATAGTCGAGATCGCTGCCCATTGCGGTGCCGAAAGAGACCTGCGTCAGCTCGCCATCGCTGTTGATATGCTGCATCACGCCTTTTACCGCCTGTTCCGCCATTGGCAGATAGTCACGCGACAGATAACGCTTACGCACTGCCTTTAATATACCGTAGGCGAAGCCAGCAGTGGCGGACGCTTCCAGATAGCTGTCACGATCGTCCAGCAGGGTATGCCACAGGCCGCTTTCATGCTGCCACTGGCGCAGCGCCGCCACCTGGCTTTCCAGGACCTGCTGCAGGAAACGGCGCGTGGCGTGCTGTTCCGGCCATGCCATCAGTTCAATAAACTCCGGGATGACGATGGTGAGCCAGCTATTACCACGCGCCCAGCGCGCTTTGGCAAAATTGTGGCGGCCTTCAAAGGTCCAGCCGTGGAACCACAGGCCAGTTTCGCGATCCATCAGATATTGCACATGCAATAAAAATTGATAGCTTGCTTCCTCAACATATTCCGGGCGGTTGAGCAGCTTGCCGATCTTCGCCAGCGGCAACACACTCATCATCAGCGTATCGTCCCACAGCTGCTGATGATTCTCATTGTTATAAACAATATGCTGCAGGCCGCCCTGTTCCGTACGCGGCATTTCATACATCACCCATTCAGCCCAACGCTCCAGCACCGGCAGCAGCGCAGGATTGCGCGTCTCTTCATAGCGATAAGCGAGGGTTAACAGCGGGCAAACGGTATTGACGTTTTTGGTTGGCGTGCCTTCTGCCAGCCGCTCACGGAACCAGTCATCAATAATCGCCAGCGTTTTTGTGTCGCCCGTTTGCTGATAGTAGTGATACATACCATACAGCCCGATGCCGTGTGTCCATTCCCAGCCGGCCCAGCCTTTGGTATCGATCACCCGGCCATCGTCCAGACGCAACAGAAACTCGCCGCTCTGATCAGTGATTGCCACCAGGTTGTCGGTTAGCTTTTCAATCAGCGTTACCAGTTCGGGACGCGGCACCAGAAATTCAGGCTGACGCAGCAGAGCGCTATGCTTTACAGGAAATACCGTCATCATTCAGATCCTATCGTTTTAACGTATGTGGTTGCACCACGCCCACAGCCTGAGCAGGCCGTAGCGGCGGTGCCGGGGATTTATGGCGATTAAGAAAGCCTATGTTGTTGTTGCCCCAAAGGTTTTCATAAGGCATTCCGGCCAGCGTTTCCACCGTCGCACGCGCTGCAGGCGTCAGGCTCTCTGGCACCGGACGTCCTGCCTGGCGCATTTTTTGGGTCTCTTCTCGCAGTACTGAATGTGTCTGCAGATTCAGGCGAAAGCGCAGAGAGATAAAGAAGCCGATCGCCAGTACGCACAGCGTACCCACGCTCAGAATCAACAGAATGGTGTGCTGAACGTTATCGCTCTGATTAGCCTGACCGGAAACGAAGCCGGAAAGCTGTAAGACAATCCCCACCAGCATCACCGCGCCAGCCTGCGAAGCCTTACGCGTTAACGTCATGATGCCGGCGAAAATCCCTTCGCGACGCTGGCCGGTGATCACCTCGTCAACATCCGCGATGTAGGTGTAGATATTCCACGGCACATAGTTGATGCCACCGCGACCCAGGCCCGCCAGCGCAGAGATCAGCACCAGCAGCGTCATGTTATCGTTCATGCCGGTATACCAGAGCCCCGCATAAGAGAGGGCGCTCAGACCAAACAGCGTCACAACCAGACGATAGGAAGGGGCGGGTCCAAGGCGAATACAGAGCGGGATCATGCCCATCACAGCGATAAATTGCAGAATGGCCATCGTACCCATCAGGTTGGAAGCGATCTGCGCGCTCTGCATCAGCACGAAAACCACATACCAGGTAAAGACTGCATTAAACACATCCTGTGCAATATAGCCGCCGAGGTACATGCCCAGATGCTGGCGGAAAATACGGATGCGAAGGGTAGAGGCCAGTTCGACATACAGACGCTTCAGGCTTTGTGCCAGCGTCAGCTGCTGTTTTTCCGCCTCAGCGCGGCGTGACTCTTCAGAAAAATCTTCTGGTGCGCGTTCCCAGGTGAAAAACCACACCAGCGTCAGCACAATGGCGCAAATCACCGAAAATACCAGGCTGGCATAAAAGAAGGAGACGGCGTTATCTTTGCCGAAGTGATTGATCAGCACGCCCGGCAGGAAAGCGGCCAGAATAGCGGAAAGCTGCGCCAGTGCGATACGTGCGCCGGAAAACTTGGTTTTCTTTTTGAAATCGTCGGTCATTTCCGGAACCAGCGTTTCATAAGGCACCAGAATCATGGTGTAGACAATATCAAACAGCAGATAGGTCAGCAGGTAGTAGAGGTAACTCATATCGCCGACCCACATCAGGCTATAGCTGAATACGCAGGGAATGCCGAGCAGAATAAAGAATTTGCGGCGTCCAAAGCGCTTGCCGAGTCGGGTAGAGCCAAAGTTATCGGTAAGGAAGCCCATCAGCGGGCTGACCACTGCATCCAGCACGCGCGCCATAGCAAAGATAAAGGTTGCTTCAATCGGCGTCAGGCCACAGAAAGTGGTATAGAAATAGAGCAGCCACGCTGCTGTCAGGGCTGTAGTGCCGGCACCCAGGAAGTCGCCCGATCCATAAGCCAGGTAATGCCGTAAACCAATTTTACGCACTGGCATTGTTAATCTCCTCGTCATAACCATTAAAAAACGCACGGATTCCGACAGCTCAGACGGATTACCCCAGAAGGTAGAATGGCGGGAGAGGGCAAACCTTCGCGTTTTAGTTAAGAAAAGGCATTGAGTGGCAAAAAAACAAAGGAAAACCTGCCCTGCCTCTAATTTATAAAACGGTGTTTTATTTTTGTCAGGAGAAGCCTGTGAGAATGCGAAAGGCCGCACAAAAAATCGGCCCGCCTGTCAGGTCTGTACAAAAAAGTGGCACTACGGCAGGTGAAACAAAAGAAAAACAGCAGGAAGGTTGAAAGAAAACGAAATTCTCGCTCATACTCCATGCTTACGTCTCTGCTAAGGATATGCATCATGGCTGAAGAAACTATTTTCAGTAAAATTATTCGTCGTGAAATTCCGGCCGATATTGTTTATCAGGATGAACTGGTAACGGCTTTTCGGGATATTTCTCCCAAAGCGCCAACCCATGTATTGATTGTGCCGAATATTTTAATCCCGACCGCTAACAATGTCAGCGAAGCACATGAGCAGGCCATGGGACGTATGTTCACCGTGGCGGCAAAAATCGCTAAAAAGGAAGGCATTGCTGAGGATGGTTACCGACTGATTGTTAACTGCAATCGTCATGGCGGCCAGGAAGTTTATCATATCCATATGCACCTGGTCGGTGGTTGCCCACTGGGGCCGATGCTAAGCCTTTAATTAACGTGCGGAACGCCATCATGCGCGCTTTACTAACCAGTTTGTCGCTGGTACTGACGCTAACTGCCTGTAGCAGCGATAAACCGGTGATTGATACGTCACAATCGCTGATTATGGAATCGTCCGTGCTCTCGGCGGGAATTTTGCCCAGCAAGCCCACCCTTTCTGAGCAGGCCGGACAACAGCGGGCGGTAAGCACGCTGGAGAATCAGCAAGATACGCCGGTTACCGTGTACTATCGTTTCTACTGGTATGATGATAAAGGCCTGGAAATCCAGCCTTTTGAAGCGCCCCGTACGCTGGTGGTTCCCGCAAATCAGCGGGTTGAAATCAGTTCGCAGATGGGCAATCTGATGGCCAGTAAAGTTCGTCTCTATATTTATTTGTAAGGGGAAATACTGTGTTCAGGCGTTTAAAACTCTCCGGCGTTATGCTGCTGGCATTCGTTTTGGCGGGCTGTATTAATAATCAACAGCAACAACCACCGGCACCGGTGGAACCCGTGCAGCCATCGACGCCGCCGGTTGTGGTACAGCCGCCGCCGATTACCAGTCCGCAGCCGGGCGAAACGGTGCCGCAACCGCCGAAGCTAAAAACCATAAACTGGGATGCCAGCGTACAGCCGCTGGTGGCGCAGATGCTACAGGCCCAGGGCATCACGCCCGGCAGCGTATTGCTGGTGGATCGGATCAAGAACAGCACCAATGGCAGCCTGCAAACCGCGAAAGCAACAGCGGCGCTGCAAAATGCCCTGGCAAGCAATAATACCTTTACGCTGGTTACCCAGCAGCAGCTGATGCAGGCAAGGCAAACGCTGGGGCTATCGCCTGAAGACAGCCTGAATTCACGTAGCAAAGCGATCGGCCTGGCGCGCTACGTTGGCGCGCAGTATGTGCTTTACAGTAATGCGCGGGGCGACATAAAAGCGCCTGAACTGCAGATGCAGCTGATGCTGGTGCAAACCGGTGAAATCATCTGGTCAGGAAATGGCAGCGTCCAGCATTGATACCGCCCTGCAGGCGCTGATTGAACGCCTCCAACCGGTAGCTTCGTCTGCCGGTTATTTTTATCCGCTAAACGGCCTTACCGGGCTATCCGGAAAAGTGGTATGCGGCCAGCAATGCTGGCTGGCGCGCCGAATCCCACATCAGCCGATCCCTTTTATCTCTCGCCGACGTGAATGGCATTTGCTACGGGGTTTAACCGCCAGCGGACTGGCGCCCCATGCGCTGGCGATCGATCGGCGCTGGCTGCTGCTGGAGTGGCTGCCGGGCGAGACGCTGGCGGAAGGGGAATTTCTGGCTCGTCAGTCTGAACTGGTTACGCTGTTAACACGGTTGCATCATCAGCCGCTTAGCGGTTATCGGCTACAGCTGCTGCCATTATTGCACCACTATTGGCAGCAGTGCCGTCAACGCAATCCGCGCTGGCTGCGACGACTACGTCAGCTGGCGCGTCAGGGAGAACCGCTGCCGCTGCGGCTGGGACTGCTGCATATGGATATCCATCCGGGCAACCTGCTGGCCCATCCCGACGGCTTGCGGCTGATTGACTGGGAGTATGCCGCCGATGGCGATATAGCGCTGGAACTGGCTGCTATCATCAGCGGCAACGGGCTGAACGCTGCGCAACGCGCGACGCTTCTGGCTGATTATGCCTGCAGTAATCGTCTGGATCTCAGGGCGCTTAAGCGGCAGGTCAGGCTTTGGCAGCCCTGGCTACATCTGTTGATGGCCAGCTGGTATCAGCTGCGCTGGGAGCAGAGTGGCGATTCGGCGCTGCATCAACGGGCCATTGCCGCCTGGCGACAAATTTAGCGCGCTGTTTCTGCATTCCGGCTATGATGTGCGCCAGTTTTTACAGGAGGAATCATCATGTCGATACCCGGTCCGGTAATGTTGGACGTGGCAAGCTATGAGCTGGACGCCGAAGAGCGCGAAATTCTGGCGCACCCGCTGGTGGGCGGGCTGATTTTATTCGCGCGTAACTATCACGATCCCGCTCAACTGAGTGAACTGGTGCGTCAGATCCGCACCGCATCTCATGCGCGGCTGGTGGTCGCGGTCGATCAGGAAGGCGGGCGGGTGCAGCGCTTTCGTGACGGCTTTACCAACCTACCGGCCATGCAGTCCTTTGCCGCGCTGAACAGCCCGGAGCAGGCGGACACGCTGGCACAGGAGGCGGGCTGGCTAATGGCGGCGGAGATGATGGCAATGGATATCGATATCAGCTTTGCGCCGGTACTGGATATTGGACATGTCAGCGCCGCGATTGGTGACCGCGCTTTCCATGAAGATCCCGCTATTGCGTTGCGTGTGGCGCGCTGTTTTATTGCGGGTATGCACGAAGCTGGCATGAAAACCACCGGCAAACACTTTCCCGGTCATGGCGCCGTCACCGCTGACTCACATAAAGAGACGCCGCGCGATGAGCGCGATAAGGCCACTATCCGCCAGCACGACATGGCCATTTTTCAGCAGTTGATTGATGAGAACGCGCTGGACGCGATTATGCCGGCGCACGTTATCTACGCGCAGGTAGACCCGCGCCCGGCCAGCGGCTCTTCATACTGGCTGAAGCAGGTACTGCGTACTGAACTGGGCTTTAACGGCATTATCTTCTCTGACGATTTATCGATGGAGGGAGCGGCGATTATGGGCAGCTACGCGGAGCGCGCGCGCGCCTCGCTGGATGCTGGCTGCGATATGATTCTGGTGTGCAACGATCGTAAAGGCGCGGTTAGCGTGCTGGATAACCTGCCGCCGATCAAAGCAGAGCAGGTTAGCCGCCTGTATCATCGTGGAACATTTAACCGCCAGCAGTTGCTTGATTCTGCGCGTTGGCAACGCGCCAGCCAACAGCTGAGCGCATTACAGGCGCGCTGGCTGGAGCACAAGGCGTCGGGTAACTAACAGGAAACCCGGCAGGCTAAGTAACGGTGAGGATAGCCATGATTATTTATCTGCACGGTTTCGATTCCACTAGTCCGGGTAACCATGAAAAAGTTTTGCAGCTGCAGTTTATCGATCCTGATGTGCGGCTGCTGAGCTACAGCACACGCCATCCGAAACATGATATGCAGCATCTGCTGAAAGAGACCGATAAGATGCTGATGCTGAATGTCGATGAACGGCCACTGATTTGCGGCGTCGGTCTGGGAGCCTTCTGGGCTGAGCGCATTGGTTTTTTATGTGATATTCGCCAGGTGATGGTTAACCCTAATCTTTGGCCGCAGGAAAACATGGCGGGCAAAATCGATCGGCCGGAAGAGTATCTTGATATTGCTACCAAGTGCGTAAGTAATTTCCGCGAGAAAAACCGCGACCGCTGCCTGACGCTGCTTTCGCGCCACGACGGTATCCTTGACAACCAACGCACGGCAGAGGCGCTGCAACCCTGGTATGAAATTGTCTGGGATGAAAAGCAGCCGCATAAATTCCCCAGCCTTTCTCCCCACTTACAGCGTATTAAAGCGTTTAAAACTCTCGGCTAATGCCTGTTTAGCGGGATGATTGCCCGACAATCGCCCGCTTTTTTTATGGGCAATAATCCGACTTATTGCAGTAAAATTGATCTGTATCAAATTTGGTATGACCAACTTACCCCGCCATGTTATTCTGACTCCAGCTCGCGATTTAACTTCGCAACCCTATGTTAACTAAGGTTTTTGTTAACCTTTGGTTAACTTTTGGTTTACATTTTAAGGGGGTCATTTTGACTACACCGTTGAAAAAAATTGTTATCGTTGGTGGGGGAGCCGGTGGTCTGGAGCTGGCAACGCAGCTGGGGCACAAGCTGGGTCGCCGTCAGAAAGCGGAAATTACGCTGGTCGATCGCAACCATAGTCATTTATGGAAACCGCTGCTGCATGAAGTGGCAACCGGATCGCTGGATGAAGGTATCGATGCGCTCAGCTACCTGGCCCATGCGCGTAATCACCACTTCCAGTTCCAGCTGGGGTCGCTCACCGATATCGATCGGGAAAACAAGCGGCTACAGCTGGCGGAAATTCGTGATGCGCAGGGCGAAGTGCTGGTCCCGGCGCGTGAAGTGCCTTACGACACGCTGGTTATGGCGCTGGGCAGCACCTCGAATGATTTCGGTACGCCGGGCGTGAAAGATCACTGCATCTTCCTCGATAACCCGCATCAGGCGCAGCGTTTCCATAATGAAATGCTTAACCTGTTCCTGAAGTATTCCGCCAATGCCGACCGGCAGGGGAAAATCAATATTGCGATTGTTGGCGGCGGCGCAACGGGCGTTGAGCTTTCCGCTGAGCTGCATAACGCAGTTAAACAGCTGCACAGTTACGGCTACAAAGGGCTGGATAATCAAGTGCTGAACGTTACGCTGGTCGAAGCGGGCGAACGCATTCTGCCAGCGCTGCCGGCACGCATTTCTGCAGCGGCGCATCAGGAACTGACCAAACTGGGTGTGCAGGTGCTGACGCAAACCATGGTCACCAGCGCGGATAAACATGGCCTGCATACCAAAAGCGGCGACTTTATCGAAGCGGATCTGATGGTCTGGGCAGCGGGCATCAAAGCGCCAGATTTTATGAAAGATATCGGCGGACTGGAAACCAACCGTATTAATCAGCTGGTGGTGAAAGAGACGCTGCAAACCACGCTGGATGACGATATCTACGCCATCGGCGACTGCGCCTCCTGCGCGCTGCCGTCCGGCGGATTTGTGCCGCCGCGTGCGCAGTCGGCACATCAGATGGCTTCGAAGGCGCTGGAAAATATCCTGGCGCAAATGCGTCAGCAGCCGCTGAAGCCTTATGTTTATAAAGATCACGGCTCGCTGGTTTCGCTCTCCCGGTTCAGTACTGTAGGCAGCCTGATGGGTAACCTGATGCGTGGTTCAATGATGGTGGAAGGACGTATCGCGCGTTTCGTCTACATCTCGCTTTATCGTATGCACCAGATTGCGCTGCACGGCTACTTTAAAACCGGTCTGATGATGCTGGTGGGCAGCATCAACCGGGTGATCCGTCCACGCCTGAAGCTGCATTAATTTCCCGCAGCTAAGGCAGCCTGTGCTTCAACACGGGCTGCCTCTTTCCTGATACTGCGTTAAATAAAAAATGCGCTTAGCTCGCTGGCAACGGCCTGCGGCTGCTCTTCCGGTAAAAAATGGCCGCAGTGCGGCACCAAAATTCCGGTAACCTCTTCGGCAAAAGCGCGCAGCGGCGTAGCCATATCAGGAATCGAGCCAAATTCAGCGCTGACAGCCAGCATCGGTACTTACTCCGCCAGCAAACGCGTGTCGTAACCGGTAAGGCTACGATCGCTGCGCTGGTCTGACGAAGCGGAGCCGTGGATATGATGTTTGATCCGCGATTGTCCATAGTGAATTCCTCTGTTTTCTGGCTTACCGACATAGCAAAGATTGATTTAGAAAATTTTGTTTCCTCAACGGGACAGAAATTTCCCGGGCCCGTAAATCACGAACCGGGCGGGCGTGAAATATTTATGTGACCGGCGTGGCGTTAAAGTAAAAAAGGGAGGGGCAACATTGTTATGGGCAACGCGCTGGTGGCTAAGAACTCTCTGAAAAGCCTTTGTTTATCCGGCTTTAGCGCTTTTCCTCCCTTTATCTGATTGCTGGTTTTCGTCTGCATCTGCACAATTTTTATCAATTACCACGGCGAGTCGCGCACGCCGAGTAGGGCTTACTGCCAGGGAACCGGCAGCAGCAGGATTGCGCGGTAACATAGTCAGGAGGTTTTCCTGTGAATAAATCAATGATAGCGGGTATGGGTATTGGTGTGGTTGCTGCTCTGGGCGTGGCTGCCGTTGCCAGTATGAATGTGTTTAATCCGGCTCCCCAATACGCACAGGTTATTTCCGCAACGCCCATCAAGGAAACGATCAAGAACCCACGGCAGGAGTGCCGTAACGTGACGCTTACCCATCGTCGGGCGGTACAGGATGAGAATCGTATCGCTGGCTCAGTACTGGGCGCGGTGGCTGGCGGGGTACTGGGTCACCAGTTTGGCGGCGGGCGCGGTAAGGATGTGGCAACAGTAGCGGGCGCGCTGGCAGGCGGCTATGCCGGTAATCAGGTTCAGGGCAGTCTGCAGGATCGTGATACTTACACCACCACTGAACAGCGTTGCAAAACGGTCTACGATAAGCAGGATAAAATGCTGGGCTATGACGTCACCTATAAAATTGGCGATCAGCAGGGAAAAATCCGTATGGAAAACGATCCCGGCACCCGCATTCCGCTGGATCGGAACGGGCAGCTCATCCTTAACAGCAACGGCAATCAGGCATAAGCTCTGACAGCATTTCGGCTGGGTACGGGCAACAACCAGAGCTGACAGGCCACACCTGCATAACGAGCCTCATTATTGTGATGAGGCTCGTTTTCAGTTTTATCGCTGAGTTGGTATCATCAACTTACCTGCTTCCGATAACGGTTCTTTTCGCCAACAGACATGCTGTATTCGCGCTAACCTCCGCTTTATTTAATTGAAAGAATAATATGATGCCGTTACGAAATTTGCGGACAGAGGTAAAGGAACATACGGGAGAGTATGTGGCACTTATTTATTGATGCTGATTAATTAAACAGGGTGATTATAATTAAAAATAATCAGTGTTATATTATTTTTATTTGCCTTAAGGTAATTTAAAACTCCGCGCGCTGCCTGATAATTAAAATAGATATAATTTATATTTTCCTGTCCCCGGATCTAAATAACATTATTTCGCGTACCCAGAAATGCTGTTTATAAACATTTCATAAACAGCCTGCGTAAATAAAGCGTATATTCTATTTTCTGTTTTTATCAGGGTGCATAATAGCGTTTCATACCTATTTGTTTACTCTTTACGCCGCCGGAATTAATATGCAGGGCCAGAAAAAAATACGCGTATCAGCGCCATCTGTCGCTGCGCTTGTTACTTTGTTTGTTGGCGTCGTTCAGGCCGCGCCGGGTGACGAACAAATACAGCATCAGCAAGAACAGCAAAAAGCCCGCCAACAACAATTGATGCCGCAAGCGCCTGATATTCGCCTGTCTAAGCCCGTACCCGTGCCTTCGCGCCTGGTTTTCCCGGACGAAACGCCTTGTTTTACCATTAAACAGGTTACGCTCTCTGGAAAAGAAACGTTACCTCACTGGGTTCCCCTGCAACGGCTTGCCGATCGGGCGACTGGCCACTGCCTGGGTGTGCAGGGCATCAATCAGCTGATGGGGACGCTGCAAAACCGACTAATCAACCACGGCTGGGTGACAACGCGTGTACTGGCGCCGCAGCAGGATTTGCGCGCTGGGGAGCTTAAGCTGCTGATAGTGGCCGGTAAAGTGCGCAACGTGACGCTAACGTCATCCTCTGCGCAGTATGCCAGTCTTTACCCCACCATGCCGGCGCACGCTGGCGCGCTGCTCGATTTGCGGGATATTGAACAGGGGTTGGAAAATTTGCAGCGTCTGCCGAGCGTGGAGGCGCATATGACGTTACGCCCTGGCGCCAAAGCGGGTGAAAGCGACATTATCATTGAACGTAAACAGCAGCGATTCTGGCGCCTGGGGTTCTGGCTGGATGATTCTGGTACGGAAAACACAGGGCGCTATCAGAGCGGCGTAATGCTGGCGCTGGATAATCCCACCTCGTTAAGCGATTTACTCTATTTCACTGCCAGCCGTGACCTGAGATTCGCTGGCAGGAAAAGCAGCAAAAATCTTTCTGGTCATTACTCGGTGCCGTTCGGCTATTGGCAATTCGGGATAACCGCCAGTGACTACGATTACCATCAGACAGTAGCCGGATACAACAATCTGGATGTGCTGTATGCCGGCAAAAGCCGCTTGCTGGATCTGCAGGTCAGTCGGGTACTGCACCGTAATGCCACTTCCAAAACGACCGCCAGCTACGATGTACTGGTTAAAGCGTCGCAAAATTTCATTAATAACACTGAAATCGCCAGCCAACAGCGTCGTACAAGCGCATGGCGGTTGGGGCTGACGCATCGGCACTACCTTGGCCCGGCGACGCTGGACGCGGGGGTGAGCTATCAGCGTGGAACTCGTTGGTTTGGCGCGCTACCTGCGTGGGAAGAAAGCTATGAGGATGATACCTGGGCCACCGCGCTCTCGAAAATCCTTACCTGGCAGGCGGCACTGACCACGCCCTTTTCGCTGGGCAACCAAAATTTCAGTTACAACATCCAATATCGTCGTCAGATGAGCAATACGCCATTAACGCCGCAGGATGAATTCGCCATCGGCAACCGATGGACGGTACGCGGATTCGACGGTGAAAGAACCCTGAGCGCCAGCCGGGGTTGGACGCTACAAAACACGCTGGCCTGGCAAACGCCGGTTCCGGCACAGGAGTTTTATCTGGGAGCAGACTATGGCGAGGTTGGCGGCAATCGTGCCACGCAGGGCGGATTGCCCGGCGGCCATCTGGCGGGTGGCGTAGCAGGCTTACGCGGCGGGATCGCACCGGCCAACATCAGCTATGACTTTTTTGCCGGTATCCCCCTCTCTAAGCCAGAGGGATTTAAAACCAATCCGGTTACGTACGGCTTTAGCCTGAACTGGAATTATTGAAAACCTGCTCACCGGGTATCTTGTCTGACAATGGACTGTGCGTATTATGAATAAACTTTGCTATCGCATTATTTTTAATAAAGTTCGTGGGATATTGATGGTGGTGCCCGACATCGCCCGCGGAGGTTATACCCGCTTTGCCCGCAGCCGTCAGCGCAGAATGCCAGAAGTGCAGGTGCGCATTAACCCGCTCTGTTACGCTCTGTGGTTTGCAGCAGGCGTGGTCAGCCTGCCCACGCAGGCCAATATTGTCGCGGATAGCCGTGCGCCCGGAAATCAGCAGCCCACGGTTGTGTCAACGGCCAATGGCCTGCCGCAGATCAATATCCAGACGCCGAACAGCCACGGCGTTTCGCGCAACCAATACAGCCAGCTTGATGTCGATAAGCGCGGCGCTATTCTCAATAACAGCCATAAAAATGTCCAAACCAAACTGGGCGGCATGGTTGCGGCCAACCCCTGGCTGGCAAAGCAGGAAGCCAGCGTCATTCTCAATGAAGTGAACAGCCGTAACCCAAGCCAGCTTAACGGTTTTATTGAGGTCGCCGGGAAACGTGCGGCGGTAGTGATCGCTAATCCCTCTGGTATTACCTGCAACGGCTGCGGCTTTATCAATGCCAGCCGCAATACTTTGACCACCGGGCAGCCGGTAATGGAAAACGGGCAGTTGAAGGGCTTCGACGTCAACGGCGGTCGCATCAATATTGAAGGGAAAGGCTTACGAGATACGGCAGCAGACTATACCCAGATTATTGCGCAGTCGGTGACGGTGAATGCTAAATTGCATGCCGGCGAGCTGAACGTCGTAACCGGTCGAAATGAGGTGTCGGCAGAGGGGCGCGTGACCCGCGTAAAAGCGTCTGATGCCACCAGCCAGCCTGCTTATGCGCTTGATGTGGCAGCGCTTGGCGGCATGTACGCCAACAAGATTACCCTGACCGGCACTGAGCAGGGCGTTGGGGTTCGCAACGCAGGGGAACTGGGTGCAAGTGTAGGCGAGCTTCGCCTGACCCTTGATGGCAAGCTGGAGAACAGCGGCACGCTGCACAGCCATGACGCGCTGCATATCGCCAGCCAGGGCGATCAACACAACAGCGGAAAGATAGGCTCACAGCAGGATGTCACGTTAACTTCAGAAGGGACACTGCATAACAGCGGGACGATTATTGCTGCAGGAAATAACAGACTCACAGCACAGGGTATTAAAAGTAGCAGCGAAGGAACGTTGGCGGCAGGCGTTGACAACAGCGGCGCTCTGACGCAGCCGGGAAATCTGGTGCTCACCAGTCAGGGAGAGCTGCAAGCGCAGGGGCAAAACCTGGCGCGTGATGGAATTTTGGTTCAGGGAGCCAGGGTCGATCTGAGCGGAAGCCAGACAACAGCGGGAAATATTGCGCTGACTTCTACGCAGGGAGATATTACCACCTCGGCTGCCACGCTAACGGGGAAAAATTTTCGCGTGCAGGCGGCTACCCAACTGACCAATAAGAAAGGCAAGATCGCTTCGGACAGCCTCAGCGTTACGGCAAAAAATATTGATAACGAGGGCGGCCTGCTGCGCCAGCAAAATCGTGAGACGCTGATCCTGAATACCGGATCATTGCTTAACAATCAGGGAACGATCGTTAACGAAGGTGATACGCACCTTCAGGCGCAAGACATTGAAAACCGCAGCGGGTTGATCGCCGGCAACGGGCATGCCCTCACGCTTGATACAGAGCGCTTAAATAACCAGCAGGGCAGTATACAGCTGGCGGGCAACGGGAGATTAACGGTTAACGCTGGTCAGCTTGAGGGCGCGCAGGGCAACCTATTATCGGCTGGCGCAATGACCATAAAAGGCGACCATCTCGATTTATCCCACGGACAGACACAGGCAGAGTCGCTAACCTTGACCGGGAAGACGCTTGATCACCATCAGGGTCTGCTCAGTCAGCGGGGCACAGGAGAGATGGTTCTTGCGCTTTCCGACGCAGTGGATAACCAAAATGGACGTATTGAAAGCGGCGGCAGCCTGAATGTGACGTCAGGCAACCTGAATAACCGCCGTGGCACGCTGCTGGCGGCGGACAAAGGCGATCTGCAACTGCATGCCCGCCGCGATCTGAACAATGCTCAGGGCAAGCTGCTGGCGGGCAATAACCTGCAACTATCCGCCGCCACGCTGCAAAACCAGCAAGGTCTGGTTGCCGCAACACACGGAGAGGCCCGTCTGACGACCCAGGAGAAGATTGATAATACCCAGGGACGTATTGAGGCTGCGCGGCAGTTGACGGCTCAGAGTCAGGGCCTGAATAACCGTGACGGTATATTGCTGGGCGGCGATCTGGCCGTGAATACACAGCAGGGCGAGTTAACTAACGCCAGCGGTAAGCTGGTGGCGCAACAGAACCTGAATTTCACAGGTGGTAAGGTAGATAACACCACAGGCCTTATTCAGTCCGGTAAGGATTTGCTGATAGATACCCAGGGTCAGATGCTGGTCAACGCGGAGAGCGGCAAGGCGGGCATTCTGAGCGGCGGCACGCTCTCCGTCACCAGCGGTGCTATTGATAACCGTCGTGGCTTGATCGCTGCGTCCGATGCTGTACATCTCACCAGTGGCAATCTAACGAATACCGATGGCACGGTGCTTTCAGAACAGGCGCTTACCCTTGATACCGGCGCGCTAAATAACCAGCGCGGCCTGCTACAGTCGGCAGAAAAATTGACGCTCGATACCCGTGGTGAGACGCTGAACAATACGGATAGCGGCGAGCGGGGCGGTATTGTGGCGCGGGGGGATGTGCGCCTGAAAACCGGTCAGATTGAAGGCAGTAAAGGGGTCATCCAGGGACGAAATGTTGTTATCGATACGCAACAGCATGCGTTTAATCATCAGGAAGGGGTGCTCAGCTCGCAAGGGGGCTTACAGCTGGACAGCGGCAGGTTTAATAACCAGGCCGGACGTATTCAGGCTGAGGGGGAGATGCAGCTTAATACCCACGGCGAGGCCCTGATTAATCAACAAAGCGGGCCGGAAGGCGGCATTATTGCGGGCGGTGATGTCATCCTGACTAGCGGCGAACTGAATAATGATGCGGGCATGCTGGCCTCAGCGGGGGATATGCAGCTGAACAGCGGTACGCTGGCCAATAGCGACGGCATCCTGGCTGCAGATAAGGCGCTGACGTTGGTGACCGACCGCCTGGATAACGGGCGTGGTTTGCTGCAGGCGGGGGGCCAGCTCTCTCTTGATACGCAAGGCGCGAAGTTGATCAATACCGATAGCGGCGATACCGGCGGTATTATAGCCGGTGGCGATCTACAGCTATCGACTGGACAAATCAGCGGCGACCGTGGCGCAATCTTTGGGCAGAACGTCATTATCGATACCCATCAACAGGCTTTTGATAACCAGCAGGGAAAACTGGGTGCTCTGGGCATCCTGCAACTGAATAGCGGTACGCTGAATAATCGCGCAGGAGAAATTGCCTCTGCTCAGGAGCTCCAGTTGGATACGCATGGCAACCTCCTGGCCAACCGGGATGGACGGCTGATCGGCGGTGACAGGCTGATAATCCATGCGGGAGAAATCGATAATCAAAATGGTCGGCTTACCGGTCAGCGCGCGGCCGACATTACCGGGGGTAACGTTAACAACCGTGCGGGTACGCTGGCCAGCGGCACCGGATCGCTGACGCTGACGGTGGGCGAGATGCAAAACCAGGGCGGGCTGCTGCAGGCGGGAAGCGATCTGACGCTTGATACGCAAGGTCACACGCTGATCAATACCCAGAGCGGTGACCAGCGCGGCATTGTCGCGCTGAATAATCTTGATTTGCACAGCGCGGACATTAACAATCAGGGCGGTTTTATCGCAGCCGGAAACCGGGCCATACTGACAGCGGATAAATTGAATAATGTCCTGGGGCAGGTGGCGGGCAACGGTGGGCTGACCTTTAACGGTCAGGCTGTGGATAACACTGACGGTAAACTGCAGTCGGCGGGTGATGTTGCGATCGATACCGCGGGGCAAAGGCTCGTTAATCAGCGTGGCCTGATTGCCGCATCGGGAGATGCCCATATCGGGAGCGGATTGCTGGATAACCAACAGGGGCAGATTCAGAGTGGAAAAGATCTGACGCTGAACCCCGGCGCGAACCGGCTGCTCAACCAGGGCGGCAGGCTGCTTTCTGCGGACACGCTGACACTGACGGCGGGTCAGCTTGATAACCAGTCGGGGCAAGTACAAAGTATCGGTACAGGACGCCTTGTTCTTGCTCAGCAGCTTGATAATAGCGGTGGATTCATACATGGCGGTCAGGGGCTGGATATCATCACGCCCTGGCTAATAAACCGTGACACGGGGCTGGACGGTAAAGGCATTGAGGGAGCAGCGCTGACGCTACAGACGAATAAGCTGGACAACAGCCAGGGCGCACTGCGGGCAGCCGATCAACTGGAACTGACCGTGCAGCAGGAGCTGGAAAACGTCAATGGTCTTATCTCATCCGCAGCGAGGCTAATCGTTCAGGACGCAGCTCAAGGCCAGACGCTGAAGATCAACAACCGCCAGGGAACGTTGATTGTTGATAAAGAGGGGCAGATCAGAGCCGCTTCTCTGAGCGGAGATGGGCAGGTACTGTCAAAGGGCAATCTGGGCATAACCCTCAACGGGGACTTCCATAATGTGGCTGACGTGAAAGCCAACGGTACGCTGCAACTCACGGCAAAAGGTGACGTGGCCAACGAGAGCACCATCGGCGCTCAGCAGGCGCTTTTTCTCAGTGCACGCAATATCGACAACAGAGCGACGGGCGAGATCAGCGCCCAGGACACGCACGTAAAAGCCGCTAACAACCTGAACAATACCGGACTGATCGATGGCGCGCTGACACATCTGGTGGCAAACGTACTGAATAATACCGGCACGGGACGTATTTATGGCGATCATATCGCCATGGCGGTCAGCATACTGAATAACCTCAGTGAAAATGGCAAAGCGGCCGTTATCGCCGCGCGCGAGCGTTTTGATATCGCTGCCGGCACCATCAACAATCGTCATCACGCCCTTATTTACAGTGCGGGAGATATGCAGTTCGGCAGGCAGCTGGATAACCATTATCACGCCACCGGGCAGGGAGAGCAGCTTAATAACGCTGGCGCGACTATCGAGGCGGGACGGAATGCCTCTATCGCGATGGCGGAGGTAAACAATTCCAACAACCAGCTGACGACCACAACGGTAACAACCGAGAACGCCCGGCATCACGAGGCGGCATTAAAAGGGCACGCCGATCGTTTCGACTGGGGAAAAGTGGATACCAGCCATAAAAACAAGTATGGAGTTCACAAAGCCATTATGCCGGACGGTACCAGCGGCAGTGAATTCTATGAATACAGCTACCAGCGTGTTGTCCAGGAAACGCAGGTCAAAGAGAGCGATCCGGGCAAAATTCTGTCGGGCGGGAATATGTTCTTTACCGCCGATCGTCTGGCTAACCATGACAGTCAAATTCTGGCTGGAGCCACGCTGGGTGGTCAGATAGGCGAACTGGATAATCAGGCCACTAAAGGAACGCGCGTCACAACCGATAACGGAACCGTAAGACGTTGGTATGCCAAAAAAAAGAAAAGGAAATTAGGCGGTACCAAAACTTCGCAGGGCAAAAGCACCAGCAACTATCGCCCGGCGGCAGTTACGCAAACTATCGATCTTAATACCCTGTCATGGCAGGCGAATACCACCGCGCAGGGTACGGGTTACCAGACCGGTAACCGGCAACAACAGGGGGTGGCTACTCAGGCTGGCGCTGTCAGTGCGGTTAACATGCCGCAGACGGCAATGGCGGTAGCGTTGCCGACCCATAACGAACCGGCCACCTCACCGGTGATAAATTCGCCGCGTCACAGCAGCGCCGCCACGCTGGACAGCATCAAAGATCGCCCCCTGGTATTACCCGCGGGAGAGCAGTTTTCCCTGACGCTGCCAGCTACCGTGGCGGACGGGCAATCCATCAGGCCGGTTATCCGCACTATTTCACCGAACATCCACCTGCCAGATAACAGCCTGTTCGCACTACAGCCCGCCAGCGACAGCCACTATCTGGTGGAAACCGATCCGCGCTTTGTTAATCAGAAGACCTGGCTGGGCAGCGACTATATGCAGAACGCCCTGTCAGCGGACGGCAGCCAGACCCTCAAGCGGTTGGGGGACGGCTATTATGAACAGCGCCTGGTGCGGGATCAGATCGTTCAGCTTACCGGCAATCGCTATATCAGCGGCTATCACAGCGACGAGGAGCAATTCCGTGGACTGATGAATAACGGCGTGGCTTTTGGTGAAAGATATCAGCTTGAACCGGGCGTGGCGCTGACGCCTGCGCAGATGGCGCTGCTGACCAGCGACATCGTCTGGCTGGTTAATCACAAGGTGACGCTGCCGGACGGTACGCAGCAGACTGTGCTGGTGCCGCAGGTCTATGCGAAAGTGAAAGAGGGCGATCTGACCGGCGACGGCGCGTTGCTCGGCGGCGGCGACGTAGCTTTTGATGTTCAGCGGGATATGACCAACAGCGGCACCATTCACGGGCGTGAGGTGACGCAGCTCACTGCGCAGACGCTGGCTAACAGCGGCTATATCGGTGGCAATCAGGTCAGCCTCACCGCTCGCCAGGATATTATCAATACAGGTGGTACGATTGGCGGCGATAAGCGAGTTTCACTGCTGGCCGGACGCGATATTACCAGCCAGGCGACGCTGCGCGGTGAGGGTGCCGATCGCTGGATGGATCGCCCGGCGGGTATTTATGTACAGGCGCCGGACGGCGCGCTGACGCTGAGCGCGCTGAACAACATCACGCTTACGGCCAGCGACCTCGGCAATGCCGGGAAAAGCGGCACCACCCGGCTCGAGGCAGGTAACGATCTGACGCTGGACACCCTGACAACCCGCCACAGCGAGAACGATAGCTGGGGAAGCGACAACTATCGCCGCCTCACGCAGCAGACGGATGTGGGAACGCGTATTACCACCGCCGGGGATCTGCAGCTCAGCGCCGGACGCGACATCCGTACCCACGCGGCTGACGTCATGGTGGACGGCGCGCTGAGTGCCGCTGCCGGGCGTGATATTGCGCTGAACACGGGCAACAGCGTGACTGACCTGACCGAACACAGTAAACAGAGCAGCAGCGGGCTGCTGTCGCGCAGCAGCCTGGAAACCCATGATGCACTGCGCGATCGTCAGGGGATCAGCACCACCTTCAGCGGGGAGAGCATACAGCTGCAGGCGGGGCGGGATATTGCCGTCACGGGCAGCAACGTCACGGGGACGCAGGATGTTGGTCTGGTGGCGGGGCGTGATCTGCATGTAACCACCGCCGCAGAATTCCGCGAGGAAAATCATCAGCGTGAGGAGAAAACATCGGGCCTGATGGGGACCGGTGGTATCGGCTTCACCATCGGAAAAGCATCGCAGAAAAGCACCACCGACGCGACCGGCACGTTCAGCAAAGGCAGTGCGGTCGGCAGCAGCGACGGCAGCGTGATCCTCAGCGCGAATAATCAACTTAAGGTACACGGCAGCGATGTTATCGCCGGCAAAGATCTGACGCTGAGTGGCAGCGATGTCGCGGTAAGCGCGGCGGAAAACAGCCACACGGCGCTGACAAAAACCGAACAGAAGCAGAGCGGGCTGACGCTGGCCCTCTCCGGCACGGTGGGTTCGGCGCTCAATTCCATGACACAAATGGCGCACGCCCTGCAGGAGAGTGGCGATGACCGCCTGAAGGCTCTGCAGGCGACAAAAATGGCGCTGACCGGCGTCCAGGGCTTACAGGCGTACCAGATGGATGGGGCCAGTACCGACGCGGCGAACGCCGGAAACAGCGCGGCGGGCCTGGCACCAGGAGATAAAGGCGCAGAGCAGGGCGCGACGGAGACGGTGGGCATCAGCCTCTCCTATGGCAGCCAGTCGTCGAAAAGCGAAACCCGCACCGAAAGCCACCAGGCGCAGGGCAGCACGCTGGGCGCGGGCGGCCACATGAAAATAACCGCCACGGGAGAAGACGCGAAGAGCCGGGGCGATATCCGCGTGCAGGGCAGCCAGCTGAAGGCGGGCGGTGATATGGCGCTGACGGCGAGGAATGATATGAGCCTGCTGTCGGCAGAGAACACGGAGCGCACCGACGGAAAAAACAGCAGCCAGGGCGGCAGTCTCGGTGTGGGTCTGACGGCGGGATCCGGCGGCTGGGGCATCAGCGTGTCGGCCAGCGTGAACGGCAGTCGGGGCCGGGAGAACGGCAACGGTGTGACCCATACAGAGAGCGTGCTGGAGGCGGGCGAGGCGCTGAGCCTGAAGGCCGGACGCGATACCACGCTGCGGGGTGCGCAGGTGCGTGGCGACAGCGTGAAGGTGGAGACCGGGCGCAATCTGACGCTGGCCTCAGAGCAGGACGGTGACCGTTACGACAGCAAACAGCGGAGCGCCAGCGCGGGCGGCAGCTTTACCTTTGGCTCAATGACCGTCTCGGCCAGCGTGAACCTGAGCCGTGACAACATGCACAGCAACTGGCAGAGCGTGGCGGAGCAGACGGGTGTCTTTGCCGGGAAAGGCGGCTTTGATATCCTCACCGGCCAGCACACGCAGCTGGACGGGGCGGTGATGGCCTCGACGGCGCAGGAGGATAAAAACCGGCTCGACACCGGCACGCTGGGCTTCAGCGACATTCATAATCACGCAGACTATAAGACGCAGCATCAGAGCGTGGGCCTCAGCACCGGGGGCAGCATTGGCAGTCAGTTTGCCGGAAACCTGGCGAACGGGATGCTGGCGGGGCTGAACAGCAGCGGCCGCGCGGACTCGGTGACGAAAGCGGCGGTAGGTGAAGGCCGCCTCGTGATAC